>JACRJZ010000042.1 GCA_016219875.1 Verrucomicrobiota bacterium
GCCGGGGGGTCCCGTTTAATTTGGGAGCCAAAAACACGGGGGCTGGCTGCCCGCGCTCCTCCCTGAATCAGCCCTGGCTCTGCCGAGACGCCGCTACGGGTCTTGCCTTCGCCTCCCGTGTAACCTTTCCTCCGCTTTTCCTTAGTAACCGGGCAGAGAACGATTATGACGCAAACGAACCAATGTCCCCATTGTGGCAAGCCGGCGCCGGCCGCGGCGCTCGGCGGGTTGTGTCCGGAGTGCATGTTGAAGGCCGGCTTGGCGACGCAGTCCGGCGAGGCCGGTCCCAACGGCACCGTCCTGGCCCAGCCGGCTTCCGCGCCGCCGCCCGCTCCCAGCGAGATCGCGAAGTACTTTCCCCAACTCGAAATCCTCGAGTGCCTGGGCCGGGGCGGCATGGGCGTCGTCTATAAAGCGCGCCAGCCCGCCTTGAACCGCCTGGTCGCGCTCAAGGTGCTGGCGCCGGAGAAAGAACGCGACCCGGCTTTCGCCGGACGCTTTCAGCGCGAGGCCCAGGCGCTCGCCCACCTGAACCACCCGAGCATCGTCACCGTTTATGACTTCGGCCAGGTGGACGGATTGTTCTTCCTCCTCATGGAATACGTGGACGGCCTGAGCCTGCGGCAGCTTTTGCAGACGGGCAAAATCCTGCCGGAGCACGCGCTCACCGTCGTGCCGAAGATTTGCGAGGCGTTGCAGTTCGCCCACGAGCACGGCGTCGTCCACCGCGACATCAAGCCGGAGAACGTGCTCCTCGACCAGGAAGGCCACGTCAAGATCGCCGATTTCGGGATCGCAAAAATGCTCGGCCACACCGCGCTGGCGGCCTCGCTGACGCAGGACAAACAGGTCATGGGCACGCCGCACTACATGGCGCCGGAGCAGGTGGAGAAGCCGGCGTTGGTAGATCATCGCGCCGACATCTATTCACTCGGCGTCGTCTTCTACGAAATGCTGACCGGCGAGTTGCCGCTGGGCCGGTTCGCGCCGCCGTCGCAGAAAGTGGAAGTCGATGTGCGGCTCGATGAAGTGGTGCTGCACGCGCTGGAGAAAGAGCCGCACCGCCGCTACCAGCAGGCCCACCAAGTAAAGACGGACGTGGAAGCCATCGCGGCGGGCGCGCCTCCGACGATGACGACGCGCCCCAGCAATACGGCTGTCCCGCCTGAAAACGTGGGCGCGCGGATTCCCGGAGTCCTGTGGATCGCCATCATCAGCCTGGGCTTGATGATCGTGGGCAAGTTGATTGCCACGTTCAAGGTGGGGCCGACCGGCTTGGTCGGCGCCGTCCTCTCTGGCGCGTTGCTGGGCGGACTCATCGTCCGAGCCAAGTGGGCCTACGTGCTGACGATGGCCAGTTGTGCCCACGGCGTGTTTGCGATGGCGAAGATCCATCCGGGAACCGCCGTCGTGACCTTGCTGGTCGATGCGCTGGTGTTCGTGCCGGTGCTGATCTGCACCAGGCATTTCTTCCCTCCCGAACACAAACGCCGCGAAGCGTGGCTGTGGGCGAGCGCCGCCGGAGCGGTCCTCGCCGCGGTCCTGGGAATCGTGACGCCGACGAAACACCTCGGGGACTTGATCTCCAAGGCCGGGCTGACGATTTCGCAGCCGGCCGGCGTGCCGGCGACCGTCGGGAGGGCCGTCCAGACCATCTCCCGTTGCGTCGAGGGCGATTCCCGCGTGGACCAGGCGCTGAACTCGCTTCGGGGCCTGGACCAAACGGCGGTCGTGAGCGCGTTGGCACCGCAGTTGGATTCTTCGACCGACACCGTGCGGCGATCCGCCATTTACATTCTATGGAAGGGCGGCTTCGGGAACATTGAGCCGGCGGCAGCGCGGTTGCAGGCGTTGTTGGACCACCACGAGATGACCACGCGCGGCATGGCGGCGCTGGCGCTCGGACAAAACAAAGTGGCTGCCAGTTACGAGGCGCTGGCCGCGATGGCGGAGAAAGACTCCAGCGGTTACGCGAGGCGGTGCGCGGCCTACGCCCTCGGTCTGCTGGGCGACACGCGAGCCGAGGAAGTCTTGAAACGTGTGTTGGAAGACCTCGACCCGCTCGTCAAAGCCAACGCCTCCGCCGCGCTGGACATGCTGCGCCCCAAGCGCCCGACGCCATCACCTTAGAGCCTGTTTGCAGACTCCCTTGAGCCGCGACGAATCGAAGTTTGGAGTTCCGCATTGACGCGGTTTAACGGGGCGCGCAGAACGAACCACGTCAACGCGGAACTCCAGAGGCAATTGCTGAACCCCGTAGCAGCCGACGTGAGGAGGCTCAAACTTCAAGGGAAACAGAGCCTCCTCACGTCGGCTGCTACAGTTCTGAAAGAGGCTCTCCAAACGGGGTTTCAAACACGCTCTTAGAGAACCAGTGCGCCCGAGGCCGCCTGGGCCGGCTCGTCCGGTGTCGGAATGAGCGTCAGTATGGCTTGCGGCGGCAAGCGGAGCGCGTTGCCGTTCTGCTGCCGGCGCACTGCAAATCCTTCGCCACCCCGGGTTCACCCACGTTTCTGCGCGCGGCGCCGGTGCCTCCACGCGGCTCCACCCAGAACGAGCAGCGCCGGAATCAACGACGAAACCTCCGGCACGGCGGTAATCTCCAGCCCCCAACTGACCACGGTGCTCTGGTCCCCAAAGGACACGTCGGCCAGAAAGAGTGTCCAATCGCCGTTCGGGTTGAGCGTGTTGAAGGAGCCGAGCGTCGCGGTGCGCGGGTCGGTGTTCAGCACGGTCGAGGGATGCACGTTGCGCCCGTCGCTCTGCCACGTGCCCAGCAACTGGCCGTTGCCGTTGTAGCTCGGATTGAACGTCTGGTAGAGATGGATGTCCTGATTCCCCGCCGCGTCGTCGAACGTCACAACCAAGCCGGGATTGTCGTAGCCGGAAGGATCGGCGGCGGTTTTGCCTGGGCGGTTCAGCAGCACCACGAAGCCAGAGTCGTGCTGTAAATAGCCGTACAGGTCGCCGTTGTGGCCGCCGGAAAGGCTGAGCGTCACGTTCAGGTCGGCGAGGGTTTGGCCGGCGGCAATGTCGCTGATGGTCCGCGTGTCGTGCCAGCCGGTCAGGTCGCCGTCGGGGATGGCCCCGCCGTTTTCGAAGCCGCTGGTGTAAGTGTAGGACAGCGCGGCGGAGGCGGAGGCGCAGCCCATCATCGCTGCCAGACTGTAAGAGAAAAGGCGTTTCATGGTTCGGGTTCCTTTCACAAATCACGGGATGGCGGTGCGGTAGTACCGTTGCGGGTAGCTGGCCGAGTTGAGGTCGGTGTGCGTCCACTGGCCGTTGGGACCGGCCACAAAGTTCACCGAGCCGTCCACGTTGTTCGTCAGCGACGTCCAGACGACCGGCGAAGTCAGGCTCGTGGCGCGCTGGACCAGATAAGTCTGGCCCGGGATGCCGGCGAACGTGAGTTGGGAGTTCCCGTCACCGGCCAGGCCGCTCGCGACGATGTTGCAGGACATGTTCGTGCCGCGGTCCACTTGGATAATGACCGTGCCGAGGGCCGTCAGGGCGGTGAGACCCTCGGGCGGCTGGTCGCGGATCGTGTAAGCGAAGCGGTCAGTGACGTTCTGACTTGAGCTATTGCCGGCGTCGTAGAGGATGAACGTGCCATCGGCGGAGACGGGCACGCTGTTGGTGCTGGCGACAGCGGCGGACACGAACTCGACGGGGTCGCTGTCCGGGTCGCTCCAGTTGGTGGCCAGGTTGGAGAGGCGAATCTTCACCGGCACGCCGGGCTTGCGACACACGGTGAGTGTCTGGGCGGAGGGCGGGCTGTTCCCGCGCTCTTGGCCGAGCGTGTAGTAATTGCCGCTGGCGAGAGACTGGCTGGCGACGATGAAAGTGGCGCCCGCGTAACTGCCCGTGGCCACGCTGGCGTTGGTGAAGACGCCGTCCGCGTCGGTCAGCAGCCGCAACTTGGATGGATCGGTGATCAAGCCGGCGATGCCGGTGCAATCGAAGGCCAGGTCGCCGGTCAAGGTGCCGGCGCCTTCCGTCCGCCAGGCGCGGTTGAGACGCCAAACCAAGCGGGCGGGCTTGTCACTGGTGTTCTGGGCCAGCGTGCCGTTGTCGTGGCCGAACACGCGGAAGTCTGTGCCGCTGACGACGGCGTTGGAGGCGGTCAGCAATGAGGAAGACAGCGAGTTAGTCTGCGCGCTCCACGCGCCGCGCAGGTTGCTGCGTCCAGCAATGGCGTCGGCGCAGGGGAAGGTTGAAGCCACCCAGTCGGCGTCGGTCATGTTGGTTAACGTGCCGTTGTTGGCGTTGGTAGTCAGGTCGGCCAGGGTGGCGCCGGAGGCATGGTCGAACCGGTAGTAAGCGACCAAGCCGGTCTCGTCGCCGCTCAGAGTCTTGTGCATGGCGTCGCGAATTTGGTCCTGGGTGCGGGCCGTGTTCCAGACGCGCACTTCGTCGATCTGGCCAGGGAAGAACTGGCCGCCGCTGGTGCCGGCGCCGATGACTTTGTCGCTGGTGTTGTTGGTGAAGGTGTAATCGGCATCTGAGATCAGAACCTGCGCGACGCCGTTGACGTAGAGAGTGTGGGTGCTCGAGCCGGTGCCGGTGCGAGTGTAAGCGACGTGGGACCATTGGTTCGAGGCCACGACATTGTCGCCCGTCTGCGCCACATAGGTGTTGCGTCCCGACACGACCAACCGACTTGTGCCGCCACTGCCAGTGCCGACCTCCAGTTGGAACCCGCCTCCGATGTTGGTGGGGAACCGCGTGGAGAAGATGCCGTAGCGATTGGTCAAGTTGGCCGGTTTGATCCAGGCCTCGACGGTGAGCGTGTTGCCCACGTCGAGGCTGGCGCCGTGGCCCACGTTCGCGTGGGCATTCGTGCCATTGAACGCCAGGCTCTTGCCCGGCGGAGTCATGGGCGAGGCGAAGAAGGCGAAGGAGCAAACCGGCTGGTTCGTGGCCACGTCCTGGAGGATGGGGGTCGAGACGCCGTCGGTCAGGTCGCGGGTCTGGATGATCCAGTTGGTGGAGGTCGCCTGGCAGGTGACGATGTTGTCCATGTTCAAGCTGTCGCCGCCGGCGGGCGAGACGAGGAACACGCCGTCCGCGGGCATGTAGCCGCGGATGCTCAACGTGAACGTGCCGCTGGCGGTGCGGGTCACGCTGAAGCCGCTGCCGAGGACGGCGTCGCCCTCGGCGTCGAACATGCCGACAATCGCGGAAGCACCCGTCGGCACATAGGCGAACGCCACCGGGTCGCGCTCATAGACCGCGGCATTGGTGCCGTTGTCGTGGCAGTAAATCGTCCAGGAACCGTCGGTGTTGGCCTTCGAGAGGGCGTAATTATCCTCGTCCTTGCCGCCGCTGACGAGCAGCACGCCGTCGGTTTGCGAACTGACGCCGGGAATCCGCAGCGTGTAAGTGCCGTTGCCGTTATCCACGAACTCCTCACCCAGGTCGATGCCGGGGCTGGTGTTGAGGCCGGTGATGGGGCCGTCGTCTGCGCTGTTGGTGGCGTGGCCGCAAATCCAACTTTCCGCGAACGGGAAGTAAGCGACGGCGAGGTTCTGATTGTATTCGGCGCCGTTGGGCGAGTCCTGCACGCCGGCCACGTAACCGTTGGCGCCATTGGCATAGGCAGTGGCGGTGGCGTAGCGAGTGCCGTTGAGCGGAGCGCCTTCGCTGTTGTTGCGGCTGATCTCGCGCACGGACGCGATGAGGATGCCATTGGCGGAATCGTCTGAGGAAGTGTCATCGATCTGCACGGCATAGTCGCCCCGATCCGACGCGGTGGAATTCAGGCGGAGGTCGCGATAGGTCTGGCTCGCGCTCAGGGTGACCGACGCGGAGGTGTCGTTGGTGTCGTTCTGCGCCACCGCGATGTTCATGGCGTAAGGCCGGTCCGTGGGAGTGGCCAGCACGAGGCCTTCGCCCTGGATGGCAAAGGTGTAAGTGCCCTCGGCGTCCGGGTCATCGTTGCTGATCGTGACCGTGGCCGTGCGAGTGCCGGCAGCACTGGGGCTGAACCGCACGGTGAAATTCGCGCTGCCGTTCGCCGGGACGGAGGCGGGCAAGGACAAGCCCTCGATGCTGAAGTCGCCGCCCGCTGTGATGTCCGAGACGGTGAGCGCGCTGGTGCCGTCATTGGCGATGACAAACGTCCGCGTGCTCGTCGTGGAACCGACGAACTTCGTGCTGAACTGGGTGAAATCGTCCGGCGACGGCGTGGTGTCGCCGTCAGCGATGAGCTGGCCGTTGCCACGGACGGCAATGTCGAGGGTGCTGATGAGGGCCAGCGTGTAATATCGCAAGTGCTGGAGGCTCTGGCTGGCGACGGTGAAGGTGTTGCCGCCGAAGGAACCGGCCACCGCCGTCGCGCCTTCGGCGAAGACGCCGTCGGCATCGACCAGCAAGCGCAGATTGCTGGCGTCGGCAAACGTCAGTCCCGCGGTATCGAAGCGCACGTCGGCGGTCTGCGCGCTGGTCAGTTCCGCACGCCAGACGCGCCCCAGTCGGGCCCCAATGCCGTTCGGCAGGTCGGAGGTGCCCCAATCGTCCGTCCCGTTATCGTGGCCGACGACGGCGGAGTTGGTGTCGGCAGCGCTGCTGTTGGACACGCTAAGACGACTGGAAGCGAGGCTGTTCACGCGCGCGCTCCACACGCCGCGGAGGTTCGTACGGTCGGCAATGATGTTGGCGCAGGGGATCGTGCTGGCGGCCCAGGCGGGGCCGTTGACGAGCGTGCCGTCATGACCGTGGCCGGTGACATCCCACAGCGTCGAGCCGCCGAGATGATTGAACCGGTAGTAGGCAACCAACCCGGACTCGCCGCCGTTGAGTTGTTGGTGCATGGCGTCCTGAATCTCGCTCTGGGTGCGGGCGACGGACCAGACGCGCAATTCATCTATTTGCCCTGGGAACAAGTGTCCGCCGTTGTCGCCGGCGCCGATGAGCTTGTCACTGGTGTTGTTGACAAAGGTGTAGTTGGCATCCGAAACGAGGGCTTGCGCCACGCCGTTCACGTAGAGCGTGTGAGTGCCGGCGCCTGTGGCGGTTCGGGTGTAAGCGATGTGCGTCCACTGGTTGGCGCCGAACACGTTGTCACCCGTCTCCGCCACCCAGGTGCTGGAACCTGTGACGGCCACGCGATTGACGCCGCCATTGCCGGTGCCGACCTCCAACTGGAACGAACCACTCGAGCTGTTCAAGCGCGTCGAAAACACGGCGCAGCGGCCGGAGAGGCTGGTCGGTTTGACCCACGCTTCGATGGTCAACGTGTTGCCCACGTCGAAGCCCGTGCCGCGGCCGACGTTCACATAGTCGTTGACGCCGTCCAAGGCGAGGGCATTGCCCGGCGGAGTCATGCTCGTGGCGAAGGAGCGCTCTTCGCCGTAAGTCGTGCCATCGCCGTTGCTGGCATAGGCGCGGACATAATAGACTTGGCCGCCCTCAGTCAGGCCCGTGAGGCCGCTGGTGAAGTCGCCCAAGCCGCTGCCATCGGACGTCATCCCGTCGTGGCTGGCGACGGTGGGGTTGCCCGTGGTGTTCCAGACGCAGCCGCGGGCCGTGACAGCGGAGGCGCCTTGATTGGTCACCGAGCCGCCGCACTGGGCCGTGGTGGCGGTGATCCCGCTCACGGGCGCCGTGGTCACGCCGGGCGGATACGGCGTGGTGAAACTGCCTTCGGTCGCCCATGCGCTGCCGGCGAAGGCCGTGTCCACGGCCTGCACGCTCCAGTAGTACACCGTGTGCAGCGGCAGGTTAGTAAGTGTCCAAGAGATGTTGGCACCGACGCTGCCGGAGCACGCCACGCGTCGCCAGCCCGCCGACGTGGCCGGCGCCGACACGATGTCACCGCTGCCACTGGTGGTGCCGATGCGCAGTTCGTAGGTGAGGCCGGCGGCGGATGTTTCGGTGTCGCTCGCCGCGTTCCACGAGAGCGTCACGGTGTTAGCGTTGACCACGGCCTGCAAGCCGGCCGGCGCGGTGGGCGGCGTGTTGGCGGCCACGATCTGATTGCGGTAGAGGTCGGAGCGCACGCCGCCCGAAGTGCCCGTCTGGAACAAGTCGAGCTTCCCGTCCTGGTCGTAGTCGCCCCAGATCACGTCGCCAGCGCCGACGTTCCCCAGGCCGGTATTGGAGATCAGCGTGAAGGTGTTGTTGCCGTCATTGCGATAGAGGCGGGTGAGGCTGGAGCCGGAATCGCCCATGAGGAGGACATCCAGGTCGCCGTCGTTGTCGTAGTCGCCCCACGCCACGCCGGCGTAGTCCAAACCGGTCAGGCCGGCGCCGATGTCGGTGAAGGTGCCGTTGTGGTTGTTGTGGTAAATGCGGCTGGTGCTGCTGCCGCTCAGCAGGATGTCCGGGTAGCCGTCGTTGTCATAATCGCCCCAGTGCGCCTCGCCACGCCAGACGCCCGCCAGGCCGGCGTTGAGGTCGGTGAACACGCCGTTGCCGTCGTTGCGATAGACACGGCTGATGGGGCTGGCGCCGCTCCAGCCGCACAACAAGATGTCGAGATCGCCATCGCGGTCAAAGTCGGCCCAAGTGCCCGAACCAAAATAGACGCCGGGCAAGCCCGCGCCGATCTCGGTAAAGGTGCCGTCGCCGTTGTTGCGATAGAGGCGGGTGATGAGCACGCTGCCGGTGTCGCCGGTGAGCAACAGGTCGGGATGGCCGTCGTTGTTGTAGTCGCCCCAAGCGGCGGAACTGGCCCGGACGCCCGGGAAGCTCACGCCTGTGTCGCTGAAGGAGCCGCTGCCGTTGTTGCGGTAGAGCTTCGTGACTCGGGCGTCGGTGACGCTGTACCAGCCATTGATCAACACGTCCAAGGCCCCGTCGTTGTCAAAGTCGCCTAAAGCGATGGCGCCTTCATGGAACGAGGCAACCCACTGCGACTCGCTGAAAGTGCCGTTGCCGTTGTTGCGGGAACGCATCGTCCGCGACGTGGTTCCGGAGATGCCGTCGTGCAGGAGGTCAAGATCGCCGTCGTTGTCCAGATCGCCCCAGACGCCGGCGGACTTGGACTGCGCCTCGAGGGTGGCCTGGATGTTGGTGAACACGTTGGGCGTAGTAAACACGCGCTCCTCGCCGTAGTTCGGGGCGAGGGCGTTGGCGGCGTAGGCCCGCACGTGGTACGTGACGCCGGGAGAAAGACCGGAGACCGTGCTCACGAAGCTGCCCGTGCCGCTCCCGTCGGTGGTGTGGCTGTCCAAAAGAGTCGGGTTGCCGTTGGTGTTCCAGCAGACGCCGCGGGCGCTGACGGCCGCGCCCCCCTGGCTGGTCACGTCGCCGCCGCAGGTCGCGCCCGACACTGTGACAGCGGTTACGGGAGCGGTGGTCACGGTCGGCGCATCCACCGCGGCCACGGTGTAGAAGACGCCGTCTTCCAGGCTGACGCCGGGGGCGGTGAACGTGTCGCCCGTGCGTTCGCCGTAGATCACGGTGGCGTTGGCAAACGTCCCGTCCGCGTCCGTCAGCAACACGAAGGCGTTCGCCCAGCCGGATACGTCGAAGCGCAAATCCGCGGTGAGCGCGCCGCTTTCGTCGAGTTGCCACGCGCGGTTCAAGCGCCACAACACACCGCTGGGCACGTCGGAAGAGTTCTGCGTTTCGGCGGCGGCGTCGTGGCCGAAGACGGCGAAGTCACTCGTTCCGACGTCGCCATCCGCGAGGCTCAAGCGGCCGGAGGCCAGGGAGGTGGTGGCGGCTTTCCAGACCGCGCGCAGGTTCGTGCGCCCGCCGAGGGTGTCGGTGCAGGGAATCGTGCTGGCCAGCCAAACGGGGCCGTTGACCAGTGTGCCGTCATGGCCGTGGCCAGTGGCGTCCGCCGCCGTCGTGCCGGAGACGTGGTTGAATTTGTGGTAGGCGACCAGGTTCGGCTCGCTGCCGCTGAGTTCCTTGTGCATGGCGTCGCGGATTTCGTCGCCGCTCCGGGCCGCGCTCCAGACGCGCAATTCGTCCACTTGGCCGAGGAACAATTGCCCGCCGCTGGTGCCGGAGCCGATGACCTTGTCGCTGCTGTTGTTGACGAACGTGTAATTGGCATCGGTGGCCAAGGTCCGCGCCGTGCCGTTGACATAGAGGGTGTGAGTGCCGGCGCCGGTGCCCGTACGCGTATAGGCGACATGCGTCCAGACGTTGGACGCAAGGGCATCGTCCACCGTTTCGGCTGCCCAAGTGCCCACGCCCGAAACAGCCACGCGATTCGCCCCTCCGTTGCCCGGGCCAACCTCCAGTTGGAAGGACCCAGCGTCGTTGTTCAGGCGCGTCGAAAAGATCGCCCGGCGGCTGGACAGGGCGGTCGGCTTGACCCAGGCCTCGATGGTCAGCGTGTTGCCGAGGTCGAGGCCCGCGCCGTGGCCGATATTCACATAGTCATTTGCGCCATCGAAGGCCAGCGCCTTGCCGGGCGCGGTTATGGTGGTGAGGAACTCGACCTCCGTTCCGTAGCCCGTGCCCAGCGGACTGGTGGCGTAGGCGCGCACGTAGTAAGTCTGCCCTGACGTCAGGCCGGTCAGGCTGCTGCTGAACTCGCCGGTGCCGCTGCCATTCGTGGTCGCTCCGTCGAAACCGGCCAGCGTCGGGCTGCCCGTCGTGTTCCAAACGCAGCCGCGGGCGGTGACGGACGCGCCGCCTTCGCTGGTGACGTTGCCGCCGCTGGTCGCGGTGGTCGCGGCGATGCCAGTCACCGGCGCCGTCGAGACCGTCGGCAACACCACGCTGGCCACCGTGTAGAAGAAACCGTCCTGCAGATTGACTCCGGGGGCGGTGAACGTATCGCCGGAGCGCGTGCCGGCCACGAGGGTCGCGTTGGCGAAAGTCCCGTCGGCATCGGCCAGCAGCGCGAAGTCGCCGCTCCAGCCGGACACGTCGAAACTCACGTCGGCCATTAACGCGCTGCTCTCGTCCAGTTGCCAGACGCGATTTAACCGCCACTGCACGCCGGCGGGCTTGTCGGTGGCGTTCTGGGTTTCGTCGGCGTTGTCGTGGCCGAAGACGACGAAGTCGCTGCCCGCGATGTCGCTGTCGGTGACGCTCATCCGGCCCGACGCCAGCGAAGCGGTGCGGGCGATCCAGGCAGCGCGTAAGTTGGTGCGGCTGGCGATCTGGCTTGTGCCAGGAACGGTGCTCGCCGCCCAGGCCGCGCCGTTGACCAGCGTGCCGTCGAGGTCGTTGGTGGTCTGGTCGAAGAGCGTGGCGCCGGCGGATTGATTGCAGTTGAAGTAGGCGACCAAGCCGGTTTCCGTGCCCTGCAATTCGCGGTGCATGGCGTCGCGAATCTCGTCTTGGCTGCGCGCCACGTTCCAGACGCGCACCTCGTCAAGCTGGCCGTCGAAGAAGCGCCCGCTGTAGTCGCTGCCCAAGCGGAGTGGGTTGGTGTTGGCGACCACGGTGAAGGTGGAACTGCTGAGTGTCTGCGCGACGCCGTTGACGTAGAGGGTGCGCGTGCCGCCGCTCTTCACCGCCGCCACGTAATACCAGCGGCCGGCCTGGAGGTTGAGGCCGGTGGTCGTCCGTCCGTCGAAGTCGAGGTCGGTGCCGGTGAGCCGCAGGAGGTAGCCGTTGGCGCCGGACGATTGGTACTTGCTGATCAGGCCGCGCAGGCCGCCGAAGCCATCCGCCTTGAACCAGCATTCCAGCGTGTAGTTGGCCGTCAGGTCCAGCGCCGCGGCATCGGCGATCTCAACGTAGTCGTTGCTGCCGTCGAGGGTGAGCGCGTTGCCCGGCGGCGTCATCGTCGTGGTGAAAACGCGTTCCTCGCCATAAGCGGTCCCCAACGCGCTCGTGGCGTAGGCGCGGACGTGGTAGGTCCGGCCCGGCGTCAGGCTGGTTAGGGCCGAAGTGAACGTGCCGAGGCCCAGGCCGTCAGTGGTGTGACTGTCGCCGACGGTCGGCGTGCCGGCCGTATTCCAACAGACGCCGCGGGCCGTGACCGGGAAACTGCCTTCGACCGTGACCTCGCCGCCCGCTGTGGCTGTTGTGGGAGCAATGTCGGCAATAGGCGCCGTGGTGACCGTGGGAGCCACAACTTGCGCCACGGTGTAGAACCAGCCGTCCTGCAACCCGACTCCCGTGGCGGTAAACGTGTCGCCCGCGCGCCCGCCGGTGATCACGGTCGCGTTGGCAAAGACGCCGTCCGCATCCACCAGCAGGGCGAAGTCGCCGCTCCAGCCGGACACATCGAAACTGAGGTCAACGGTCAGACTGCCGCTTTGGTCCACCTGCCAGACGCGGTTCAGACGCCACTGCACATCAGCCGGTTTGTCGGTGGCGTTCTGGATTTCGTTCGCGTTGTCGTGGCCAAAGACGACGTAGTCTTCGCCGCTGACAGCGCCGTCCGCGACGCTCAGGCGGCCCGAGGCGAGGGAATTGGTGCGGGCAGGCCAGGCCGCTCGGACGTTCGTGGCATCCGCCAAGGCTTGCGAGCAGGGGGCGCCGCTGGTGGCCCAGGCCGGCCCATTCTGGAGCGTGCCGTCGTGGGCGTTGGTGGAACGATCGAACAGCGTTACGCCACCGCCGCAAAGCGGGTAATACGCGGCCAAGCTCGTTTCGGTGCCGTCGAGTTCGCGGTGCATGGCGTCGCGAATCTCGTCTTCGCTGCGCGCCACGTTCCAGATGCGGACTTCGTCCAGCCGCCCCGCAAAGTAATCGCCCGCCGGCTCCGCGCCGCTGCTGGCTTCGGCCCCCAAAATGAGGCTGTTGGCAGCGTTGTATTCGAGGGGGTAAGAGGCGCCGGCATCCTTGGTGTTGCGGAGTTGGCCGTCGATGTAGAGCCGGGCGTAGCGGCCGTCGCAGGTGAGAGCCAGGTGGTGCCAGCCGGCGGCCAGTCCGGCTGTGGTGTAATTCGGTTCGAGATAGGCGCCGTTGAGGCGAACATAGCCGCGCACGACGTCGGGACTGCCGTTCTGCAGAGCCAAGGCGTAGCCGCCGGTCTGGGTGCAGCCCAGAATTGTTTGGTTGGCATCGACCGTCCAGTTCGAGCGATAGACCCACACGGAGAGCGTGAGGGCGTTAGTGGGCTTGAACGCGCCGTCGTGCGGCACCTCGACGTAGTCATCCACCCCATCGAAGACGAGGCCCTGGCCTGGGCCGGTGTAAGTGGGATCCGTCACAAGAGTCTGGCCTTCGCCAGTGGACCAGCCGGTGGCGCTCGCGCGCACCGTGGCGACTTGCGCGGGATCGGAGACGCCGTCGTTGATAATCGTGACGTTGAAGACCGCCGAGGTCTGGCCCGCGGGGATCGTCACCGAGGCGGGCACGGTCAGTTCCGTCGTGTCGGTGGAGGTCAGAGTCACGACCGTGTCGCTCGCCTGCGCGTAATAGATACTGACTCGCCCAGCGTTCGCCAACACGCCGTCGCCTTCCTGGGCCGAGCGCGGCACGGAGACTTCGAACCCGAAGGTCTGGGGCGAAGGGCGCAGGGTGGCATCGCCGATGAGCACCATGCCGCCGTGCCAACCGAACATGTCGCCCGGCGCGTTGACGCTCTCCTCCGCGTTGTACCACTCGACAAACGCGCCGCCGAAACACTGGCGGCGACCCAGCGCGCCATACCAGTACGAACCGCCAATCATGCCGCCGGCCTTGGTCGAGCCAACCGTGAGAAGCCCGGACATCTCGTTGAAGGCGATGGTGCCGGCGAGGTAGTTGGTGGCGGTGTAATCGGCCGCGGAACAAATGAAGAGAGTGTAGAAAAGCGCCGGCGGATCAATGGTCCGGTAGTCGGGAGTGCGGACCCATTCCGCGACGGTCCCGCCGCTGCGAAAGAACTCGTGTCCGTTCGGGGTGCCGTGGGAGCGGACGTGGATATAGTCGTACCGCGTCGGCAAACGGACCGTCTTGTAGTCCGTTGCCGTGGTGGTTTCATCGTCGTTGACCAGCGTGCAAGCGGCGGACCCATAGGCCATCGCGAGTTCCTTGGTGTCGTCGACCCAGTCCCAGTCGTCGTCCGGGTAGGCCAGCGCCGTATGGTCGGAGGTCAAGCTGTGCTGGCGATAGCTGTGACTCTTGTCGAAGTAATTGTTGAGGATGGCCGTCTCGCTGCCCAGAGCGCCCAGGTTGTCTGTCTTCAGGCGGCAAACCCAGATTTCCAGGCGGCTGAAGTCCCAGGTGTCATACTTCCCGTTCCCGGCATGAACCTCGCGGTCTTCGAGGGTGTCGGACCACGTGCCGTTCATGTCCATGAAGAACAAGTCGCACGGCCAATCGCTGTAGCTGGCGTCGCCGCCGTCGCCGCTCATCTTCTCGAAGATGATGTAAGGCAGGTTGCCGACGAAGACGGCGCCAGCCAGAGATTGCGCCTCGCCGTAAAGCCCCTGCAAGTAGGCACGCAGGTCCGCGGCGGAGCCGGAGACGAACCGGTAAGTGATGACGCTGAAGCCCTCGGCCTCGATGTCCTGGACGTAGCGAGTGAGCTTGGTAGAGACGTCGCTGTAGATGCCGTCGGCCACCACCACGACCACGCGCCCTCCGGCGCCGCCGCCGGACTTGGCCCGTCCGCCAGTTTGCACCCCCTCTTTCAGTGGCACCGCAGATATCTGGAGCTTCCCTTGCCAGACGGGTGCCGCATGCACCGGCGGCAACGACCCGTCCTCGGCGCGCCACTGGGAGGCAATGACCCCGTCCAATGCGCGTGGCGTGGCCGCACTCGCCGTGGCCACAACCAGGGCCGTGCCGACGGCCATTCCGAGAAGAAGCGCCGCTGCCAGGAGGCGTGAGCCGCCTCTGCTCTGGACGCGGGGACACAGGCACGTTTCGTGGTCGATGAACTGCTTTTTCATGGCTGGTGGAAATGAAGGGGACCAACAGTTGGAGCGAGAGGGTTCTGAAAAATCTCTTGGACGAGGCGCCACAGGTCGGCCCGCATCGCCCGGCGTGTCGAATCACCGGCGACGAGGCGGCCTGGAGTTGTTAGGCAAGCCCGGTCGTGAGCAGAAACTCGGCGACCCGAAGATACGCAATGTGCCGGTGACATGGCGGCAGCTTAGGGCGTTGGAGGAAAAAGCGTCTATTCACGAGAATTCGGGATGTCGCTATGCACCGGGAGGAGCGCGCTTTCTTCTGGTGTGATCGAAGCCGAACGCCGAATTGGAGTTCCACCGTGACGAAACTTCGATGCGTACGCATCGAAGTTTCGTAACAAGCAGCGGGCGCCACCACGGCTGCGAATCGCGAGCGCTCAGCGAAACTTCGCCTGCAGTGCCCTGGCGACCGCGCCCGCCCGCGAACGGACGTTGAGCTTGCGGTAGATGTTGCGCAGGTGCATGTCCGCAGTCTGGATGCTCAGGCAGCGCCCAGACGGAGCGAGGCGAGCTCCTGGAGTAGAAGCGGTAGGTTGGGCGCGGTGAACGTCAGACCGGGCGCGGGCACCCGGTGGTGGCGGAGGTCGGGCGGGAGGTGTTTGTGATGCGGATGCGTGCTGGCCAGCGTCGGCTCGGAAGGATGAGGTTGGCAGTCGTACCAGTAAAGCTTCTCAGCGCCGTGCCAGACTTCGTAGCTGTAGCCCACGATGTGCAGCGGTCCGGCGTCCCAACTCAGACGTTCATAGGCGAGCAAGCGGCAGCCGTTGCGGTGGAGCAGTTCCCCAGTCAACTCAGCGAAAAGCCTTCCGCGGCGCTGGATGATGAGCGTGGAACTGAGCAGGTCCGGGAACCGCGACTGGAGCGTATAGACGAACCGTTCGTAGTCACGCAGGGACTGGAATGGATTCATGCCGGGCGGCCTTCTGAATCATCGTCGCGGTGGTGTGGCCTTGGGCGCGTAGCGCGTTCACGGAGGTCCGATACTGCGACTGTCGCTGCTGGAGCAATTCGTACGCACTAGCCCAGGCGGTCCAGTCGCGCACCCAGGCGTTGTCCGGCGGCTCCTCGCCGGCGGCATACGATTCATAGAAGGTCTCGGACAACACGCCATACTTCCGCTCGAAACTGCGGATTTCGTCTTCGAGCGCGTAGATGTCTTGCAGCAGGTCGTCGAGCGTCATAGGTCCGTGTCGCACGGTGGAAGACTACGCTCAGCGGGCCTCCTCGCGCAAGGCGCGCTTTTCGGCTGGCTCAGCGAAACTTCGCCTGCAGTGCCCTGGCGACCGCGCCCGCCCGCGAACGGACGTTGAGCTTGCGGTAGATGTTGCGCAGATGCGTGTCCACGGTGTGAATGCTCAGGCCGAGCCGGTCGGCGATTTCCTTGGTGGTCAGGCCCTGGACCAGAAACTCGAGCGTTTCCTTCTCGCGCTGGCTGAGGCCCTGATCGGGCGGCGGGCTGGCCAGCCGCGCAAAGAGGCTCAAGACCGACCGCGCGATTTGCGGCGTCATGGGTGCGCCGCCGCCGAGGACTTCGCGAATGGCCTGGGCGATTTTCTCCGCCGGTGAGGTCTTGAGCAGGTAGCCCGACGCACCGGCGCAAATGGCGCGGACGATTTTGTCCGTGTCCTCAAACACGGTCAGGATGATGACGTGAGTGGCGGGCGAGAGCGCCTTGAATTGCTGGATGCCGTCCAGTCCGCTCAAGCCGGGCAGGCCGATGTCCAGGAGGATGACTTCGGGTGGATGGTCGTCGCGCAGCCGGCGCAAGACGTCCTCGCAGGAACCGAACGCGCCGGCACAGCGCAGGCCGGGGGCGTGGTCCAGCGTGCGTGCGATGGCGCCGCGATACGTCTCGTTGTCCTCGACCAGCCAGACGTTGATGGCCTGGGCCGACGAGCAGGACGCGGCGGCTGTGGAGACCTCAGAGGTCATGGGGGCAGTGTGACGCGACGGCTGGGAGCGTCCACTCCCGAATTCTCGTGATGCGCTGCGGAGATCTTGGAGTGCGGGGCAAACGAAGTGCGACCCCGCTTTGGCTTCTCTGAAGCGGGATGCGTTGAAAGCCAAAGCGCCGTCGCGCTGCGCTCTGCCGGCGCACTCCAGAAGGCTCCTCACGGCAGCATCGCGGTGAGCGTGACGCTGGTTCCCTTCCCTGGCTCGCTGTCGAGGGCCAGTTGCCCGCCCAGGTCGGCCGCGCGCTGGCGCAGGCTCCGCAGGCCGTGGCCTGAACTTGCTGCCGTGGGATCGAAGCCGCGCCCGTTGTCCCGCACGCGCAGCGTGAGTTGCCGGCCCGCTTGCTCCAACTGAATGCTGACCCGCGTGGCCCCGGCGTGCTTGACGATGTTGTGCAGGATTTCCTTGAAGGCGAAAAACACGTTGCGGCGGAATTCGAGCGGCAGGCTTGGCACCGACGCAAGTTCCGGCGCGGTGAACTCGCACTCCCCACCGCTCAGCAGGGTGCTGGCGAATTCCCTCATGCGCGCCACCATGTCGGCGAGCGTGTCGAAGTCGGGGTTGAGGAACCAAACGATGTCGCGCATGGCGCTAGCGGTGCGCTGAGCGGTGGCGTTGATCTCCTGAAGCGAGGACTGCGCGTCCGGCGGCAACGCCGGCGTTTGCTGCGTCAGTTCGCTCAGCAGGATGATGCCGCCGAGGTTGCTGCCGATCTCGTCGTGCAAATCGCCGGCGATGCGTCCGCGCAACCGGGCGAGTTGTTTCAAGCGGGAGACCCGCAGTTGGAACAAGCCCCAGACCAAGCCCCCCACCGCGACGGCCACAAGCAGCCGAAACCACCAAGTTTGATGAAACGCCGGCGCGACCACAACCCCGAGCGACGCGCCGGTTTCGTTCCACACACCGGAGTCGTTGCAGGCCGTCACGCGGAACAAGTAGGAGCCAGGCGCGACGCGGGTGTAGTAGGCGGCGCGGCGGGTGCCGGCGTCGATCCAGCCCTTGTCCCAACCGTCCAGCCGATAGCGAAAGCGCGCCCGTTCCGGGGCCGTGAAGGTCAACGCGGTGTAATGGAATTCCAGGCGGTGAGTGCGCGGAGGAACGTCGAGCATTTGCGATTTGCGATTTGCGATTGCCGATGGGTCAGCAGTTCGTAGTCCGTGGTTCGTGGTTCGTGGCTGTTGCGACAGAGCGCTGACCTCTGGTTTCCGCCGGCCAGTGGCCACTGACCACTGACCACCGATTACTTCCTTGTCAATCCGCACTTCTTCGATGAATACGGGCGGCACCACGGAGTTGAAGCTGACGCGGGCCGGGTCCACGACCACCAAGCCGCCCACCGTGCAAAAGCGCAGTTGGCCATCGCGCGCTTTCATGCAGGCGGGTTGGTAGCCGCCGGCGCATTCAGCTTTGAGCAGACCCTCCGCATGGCCGTAGCGGAAGCACTGAACCGTTGCGAGTTTCCCGTCCGCGCAATCATTCAACTCCAGCCGGGCGGCGCGCATGATCCCGCCGTTGGAGCCAAGCCAGAGAAAACCAAAATCATCTTCCAGGATTTGGGCGATTACGTCGTTCGCCAGACCGTGGCGCGTGGTGATGCTGCTGAAGCGGCCGCCCCGATAGCGCGCCAATCCGCCGCCGGAAGTGCCGACCCACAGCGTGCCGGCCAAGTCTTCGAAGAGGCTGTGAATGGCTTCGACCGGCAAGCCGTGGGTGCGACCGAAGCGTGTGAACCGGCCATCGGTCAGCCGATTCAAGCCTTGCGGCGTGCCAATCCACATCTGCCCCGCCCGATCTTCCAGCAGACAGGTGACGGTCTGATGCGACAGACCCTCCGTCGTCGAGTAGGTCGTCCAACGGCCGTCATCCAGACAGTGCAAGCCGTTCATGCCGGAACCGACCCAGAGCCGGCCGCGACGATCCCGGTAGAGCGCGCGGACGATGGAACCGCACGGGTTCTCAGGTTTGGTCAATTGATCTCCCTGCCAGCGGACCAAGCCGTGGGCGTAAGTGCCGACCCACAGCGGGCCGTTCGGAACCTGGCACAGCGCCACCACGTTGCCGCTGTACGGCCATTGATAGTGGCGGATGCGACCCGCTTCCAACAGATTCAAGCCACCGCCAAAAGTGCCAACCCACACTTGGCCCTCGGACCCTGCGCAAACGCTCATCACGTCGTCACTGGACAACCCATCGCGCGTCGAATAACCGTGGACCATTCGCTTCCGGAGCCGGTGCAATCCACCGCCGTTGCTGCCGGCCCAGAGGTTTCCTTCGCGGTCCTCCATGACGGCCGTGATCTCGTTGGCGGCCAAGCCGTCGGCGGTGGTATAGACGTGGGTTTGCCCGGCTTGCCAGCGCATCAGACCGCGCGAGCGGTCCCCCAACCACAAGGCACCGTCACGAGCGCAGAGAATAGATGTTGCCCAATCCCCAGTCACCTCAGCATGGTGCGTCACGCCGGCCTTGCCGATCTGGAGCAGACCGAGCCGATTCACCCAGCACCACACCTCACCGGTTGGATCCACGGCCAGCGCCGTGACTCCATTCGTGCCAGCGGCGTAGCGAATGAAGTGGCCATTCTGCAGCAGGTACACCCCTCCATCGCCCCACAGCCACACTTGCCCGTTCTTCCCTGGCTGTGCATTGACGATGCCTTGCGGGGAACCCTTTGGCAGCGGCAGTTTTCTGAAACGACGGCCCTCACTGTGGAACAGCCCATCCGGGGAGCCGACCCACAACGTCCCGGTCGCATCCTCAGCCAAGCGCCAAATCGTGTCGGTGCTTAGTCCGTCGGTGTTGGCCACAGTGCCAAACCGCCCCTGCTCGTAGTAACTCAGGCCGCCCATCTCGGTCCCGATCCAAAGCGTGCCGTGCCGGTCCTCGTAGAGAGCATTGACGTGGTGGGAGCGCAGTTCCGGGACGTTGGCGAGCGTGAAGGTGGTGAAGCGCACGCCGTCGAACCGCACCAAACCGTCGAACGTGCCCAGCCACAGATAGCCGTCGCGGGTTTGCACAAGGCAACGCACGGAATTCTGCGGCAGGCCATCCTCCGTCTGCCAAGCGCGCACGATGTATTCCAACTGAACCCCATTCGTGGCCGCCGACGCTTGGCCGCAGGAAACGGCCAGCCAGACGCACGCCACGAACACACGGGTCCAATGGCGCACCGACCCAGGCCCTTCCGAGGCCCGCGATGGAATCGCCGGTTGCAAACCGGTGCGACGCTACCCGATGCCATGAGAAAGAAAAACAGAAAGGCATGAGCTTCGTGCAAAACTGTAGCCGCCGAGGTGAGGAGGCTCTAACTCCAATCTGCAATCCGCAATCTGCAATCCGCAATGGCGTGAGCCTCCTCACGTCGGCTGCGACGGGTTTTGCAGTGGCCTCGCATGCGTGGGGATTACGGCCATTGGTGAGAGAGCTCATTCCATTACTTCCGTGGCCGCAGCGAAAAATTGATCGTCTTAAAAGTTGCATGACTTCGCCCGTTCTGGTGCTAATGTAGGCCGATTTCACAAAGGTTCCGAATGCACATGGCCTATGAAGACAACCGCTCAAATGGTTCAAAGGTTCTCAACTCCTGCTTGGTTCATCGCCGCGCTGCTGCTGGCGGCATCGACCCTTGCACCCACTCTGGCTCGTGGACAACCCGTGTCCCCGCCGGTGATCACGCAAGGACCGCCCACTAACCGCCAAGCCGTCGCTGGCAGTACGGTGGTCATCTCGGTCACTGCCACCGGCACGCCGCCGCTGAGCTACCAGTGGAAACACGACGGAACCAACTTGATGAACGGCCCCCATCTCGGCGGGACCCGCACGGCCACGCTTACGATTTCCAACGTGCAGCCGCCCGACTGGGGCGCCTACAGCGTGGTCGTGACCAATGCGGCCGGCGCCCGGAGCGCCAACGGTTTCCTCAGCCTGGGACCGCTGATGGCCTGGGGCACGCCCAACTACGGAACAATCGTCCTTCCGCCGGGCCTCAACTTTGTGCGCGCCATCGCGGCGGGTGCGGCCCACGCCCTCGCCGTGCGGTCCAACGGCAGCGTGGTGATGTGGGGCAGCAATCCGTGGGGACCCGTCCCCCCCGGACTGTCGAACGTCGTAGCCGTGTCCGCAGGCACCGGTTTCAGCGTGGCGCTCAAGAGCGACGGCACGGTGACCGCGTGGGGCTGGGGCTTGGATGGCGAAACCAATGTGGCGCCTGGCTTGAATGGCGTCGTTGCCATCGACTGCGGCAGCGGCCACACCATCGCGCTCCGAAGCGACGGCACGGTGGTGACGTGGGGCTACAATCCATCCGGGCGCCTGAACGTCCCGCCCGGATTGCGTGATGTCGTGGCTGTGTCTGCCGGCGGCGCCCACAATCTCGCGTTGAAAGCCGACGGCACCGTCGTGGGCTGGGGCTGGAACGACTACGGCCAAACCGACGCGCCGGCGGGCTTGAACAACGTGGTCGCGATCGCCGCGGGCGGTGACTTCTCCGTGGTGCTGAAGGCCGACGGCACGGTGCGGGCGTGGGGCGGATACTACTACGGCCAAGATTCACCACCGCCCGGCCTCTCGAACGTGGTCGCCATCGCCGCGGGTTACGATCACGCGCTCGCCTTGCGCGCTGACGGCAGCGTGATCGGCTGGGGCAACAACTACATGGGCGCGGTCACGATTCCGCCGGGACTCAACAACGTCACCGGGCTGGGCGCGGGCGGTGAGTTTGAAGAGGAGTGGAGCCTAGTGCTTCGAAGCGATGGGCGTCCCGTCGTTCTCGCTCAACCGTCCCGTCGCACCGCGGTCACCGGGGAAACCGTGGCATTTCGCGCGCTGGCCGTGGGCCAACCGCCGCTGGCCTACCAGTGGTTCTTCAACGGCCAAGCCATCGTCGGCGCCTCGAACGCGACGCTCACGATCCCCGCGGTTCAGCCCGAGCGCGCCGGCGCTTACTCGTTCCGAATCTCGAACCCACTCGGCTCGAACACCAGCGCCGAGGCCACGCTGACTATCGTCCCGGTCGTCCCGACTCCGACTTTGGGCGAAGCCCTGGATACACCGCACCTCGTCTGGTCCACGGGCGGTGCCGCCGCGTGGGTTGGGCAAACCAACATCACGCACGACGGCGTCGATGCGGCCCAAACCCGCCTGACCGAAATGGAAACCCAGTCTTGGCTCGAAACGACCGTGCAAGGTCCGGGGGAACTCTCGTTCCTGTGGAAGACTTACTGCAACGGCGACTTTGATCTCTTTCGGTTCCTGACGAACGGCCAGGAAGCGGCGGTCATCTGGGCGCAGTACGACATGCCGTGGCAACAGCGGAAGTTCCTGCTCCCGGCCGGCGTCCACACGCTCCGCTGGGTCTATGAAGCGCACGCGCCGCAGGAACCGCAGTTCGGCGCTTGGCTCGATCAAGTTGGTTTCGCCATGACTCCCAGCCCCGTCACGCTCGTTTCCACTGGCGCCGTTTGGAAGTATTCCGACGCGGGCGTTGATCTGGGCACCGCCTGGCGCGCCGCGGGCTTCGACGACCTCGGCTGGCCCAGCGGCCCGGCCCAACTCGGCTTTGGCGATGGAGACGAAGCCACCGTCATCCGCCGCTTGCCCGATGGACTGACGCCCCTCACCACCGCTTACTTCCGTCACTTCTTCGTGCTCACGAACGCCGCCGCCGTCAACACGCTGATGGCTCGGCTCACCTACGACGACGGCGCGGTGGTGTACCTCAACGGCGCGGAAGCAACTCGCGTGAACATGCCGCCGGGGCCGACCCCTTACGCGACGCTGGCCACGAGCGTGCCGCCCGACAACGCGCTGCACGTGACCAGCCTCAGCCCCAGCCTGCTCGTCAATGGCCTCAATGTTGTCGCGGTGGAAGTGCATCAGGCCAACATCACCAGCAGCGACCTGAGCTTCGACTTCGAGTTGACCGGCATGACGGGCCTGCCGACGACGAACCGGCCACCGTCCGTCGCGCTGGTCAGCCCCACCAACGGCGCCACGTTCCAAGCGCCGGCCAACATCGTGTTGATCGCGCAAGCCCAAGACCCCGACGGTTTCCTGACGATCCAGACCGTCGAGTTCTTCGCGGGCACCAACCGCCTGGGGGTCCGCACCAACTTCCCGACCCTCAACCCGCTCGGGCCCTTCGTGCTCGAGTGGCCCAACGTGCCCGCGGGCGCGTACACGCTGATCGCCCGCGCCACCGACAACACTGGCAACGTGGGCGTTTCCGCGCCGGTCAATATCGTGGTGCGGCCCGCACTGGTTCCCGCCGTAGTCAGCATTGCGGCCACGGAGAATCTGGCCACGGAACAACCGTCGGGACTGCCCAACTTCAACTCCGCCGTGTTCACCGTGACGCGGCGGCAGACGAACGGCGCGCCTCTCACCACCGGGCCGCTCTCGGTGTTCTACGCGGTTTCCGGCCCCGCCTCCAACGGCGTGGACTATGCCGCGCTGCCGGGCATGGTGTCCTTCGCCGAAGGCGCCAGCAACGCCACGATCCTTGTCACGTCGATTGACGACGCCCTTGGGGAAGGCACGGAAAGCGTGGCGCTGAACTTGGTCCCGTCGCCGCCGACCTTCGCGCCCAACTGGTATTTCATCGGCTCGCCCAGCAATGCCACGGCCTACATCCTTGACGACGAAACTCCGCCGCCAGTCATCACGATCGAAGCTACCGACCCGATGGCCACGGAGACCCCCACCAACATCTCCGCCTTGGACAACGCGTTGTTCACCATTCGGCGCGCCGGCGAACTGGGCCATCCGCTGGAGCTGTGGTACGCCATCAGCGGAACAGCGTCCAACGGCGTGGACTACCGGCCACTCTCCGGCCGTGTGACGCTGCCTCCGCGGACGAACCAAACCCGCGTGGTCGTGCTGCCGTTGGATGATTCTTTGGTCGAAGGTCCCGAGACGCTACGCCTGGAATTGTTGCCCCCGCCGCCCGGAGCACCCTGGGGCTTGTACCAACTCGGCGTGCAGCGTGCGGCCGAAGCCGAGATTCGCGACAACGACAGCCCAACCAATTCTCCGCCGACGGTGTCGATCCTCACCCCGACCAACGGCGCGGTGTTTCTCGCTGGAGCGAACATTCTCCTGGGGGCCACGGCGCACGATACGAACGGCGTCACGGGCGTGGAGTTCTTCGATGGCACGAACCGGCTCGGCCGAGCCGACGGCCCATTGCGCACGCCGTATGGGGAATGGATTCTCATCTGGAGCAACGCGCCGCCGGGCGCGCACGTCCTGACCGCCCGCGCCGTGGACCAGGCCGGGCGAACGGGGACCTCAGCCCCTGTGAACATCACCGTGTCGGCCCACGTTCCGCCGACGGTGACTTGTCCGGCGCCGATGGAAGTGCGGGCCGGTTCCAACGGCCTCGCCCATGCCGATGTGTTCGTGTCTCTGACCAACCCCCGCCGCCTGGAGTTGGCAGTGACTTGGACGGTGGACAGCGTGGTGGTTTCGACGAGCCGCGTGTCGGGGATGACCTCCGCCGTTGGACTCGCTCATGACTACCCCCTCGGCCAACACGTGGTCGGCATTTCAGTTTCCGATGGTCAGACGCCGCCAGCTTCGTGTTCAACCACGGTGAGCGTCCTGCCTCCGCTGCTGGTTCTGCCCAGGCCCACCCTGCCTGCCCAGCCGATGTCGTACGCCTCGTTCGTCATCAGCGCCAACGGCATCTTGTACGGCTGGGGCGGCAACTCCTTTTCGCCCCAGCCCTTGCCGCCACCGATCGGGATCGCAGGATGGAAAGTGGTGTCGTCAGGTTACGAGCACACGCTGGCCATCGCGGCAAACCATCAACTCTACGCCCGCGGAGCCAATGCCGAAGGCCAACTCGGCGTCGGCGACACGCTCGACCGAAGCGAGTTAACGCCGGTGCTGCGGCCCGATAACGTGGACGGCTGGAGCGCCGTGGCGGCGGGCGGTTATCACAGCCTCGCCCTCTCGAAGGAAGGCCGGCTCTACCAGTGGGGCGGCGGCAAGTTCCCGCGGCAGACGATTCCGACCCTCGTCACCACTCCGGTCGGCGTGACGCGCTGGCTGGCGGTGGCAGCGGGCCAGAACCACAGTCTGGCCTTGGCCGACACCGGCGAGCTGTACGGCTGGGGCGAAAATGAACTCGGCCAATTGGGCGACGGCACGGCTTACGGCTTCGCGCTCCCACTTACGCGCGCGGTTCGGCCCGCGGGCGTGGCGCGTTGGAAGACCGTGGCCGCCGGCGCGGCCCACACCCTGGCCATCGCCGACGATGACCGGCTCTATGCGTGGGGCGGGAATTGGGCCGGCCAGTTGGGCGCAAACATGCCGGCGAATTCCGCGTTGCCGGTCTTGGTTCCACCGGCCGCAGGCGTGACCGGCTGGTCGGCCATCGCGGCGGGCCAGGGCCACAGCCTAGCGATCACGAGCGACGGGCGGCTCTTCGGTTGGGGGGCGAACTACACGGGCCAAGTCGGCATCGGCAGCACGAATCTCATGCATGTGCCGACGCCAACGCTCGTCTCGCTGCCGGCGGGCGTGACCAACTGGTGGGCCGTCGGGGCGGGCTACTGGCACAGCCTGGCCGTGGGCCACGATTGCCAGGTGTACGCCTGGGGCGGCAACGGTTCAGGCCAGTTAGGTTTCCTCAATGGCGGCTATGCCGCCGCGCCGCGCCTGGTGAGCGGCCTCGGCGATTTGTGCAACGCGGTTTCCAACATGGGGCCGGTGGTGACGTGGGGCAGCCCGCCGGACGGCGCCGTGTTCGGCGCGTTCGCCGACATTCCGCTCAGCGTCAACGCCACGGATCACGACGGCCAGGTTGTCTCCGCAGAATTCTACGCCAATGGCCAGCCCATCGGCACGGTGAGCTGCACCGGCCTATGCAGCCGCTCTTGGCACCAAGTCCCGCCCGGCGCGTATGTGCTGACCGCCCGCGCCGTGGACAATCTGGGCGCGCGCGGAGAGTCGCCCCCCATCCACATCACCGTCTCTTCCAACCTGCCGCCAACGGTAACTTGTCCGGCGCCGATGGAACTACGGGCCGGTTCCAACGGCCTCGCCTCGGCCAATGTGAGCGTGACGATCACCAACGCCGACCGCGATGACTTGACGGTCACTTGGACGGTGGACGGCGTGGTGGTCCTGACGAACCGCATTGATGGCTCGAACGCACCGGCTTCGTTCCAAAGCTTGTTCGGCCGGGCCTACGCAGTCGGCCTGCACGTCGTCAGCGTTTCCGTGTCCGATGGCCAAGCGCCGCCGGCTTCGTGTTCGACCACCGTGACCGTCCGGCCATCCTTGCCGACGCGCCCCGGCGGGCTGGACCCGACCTTCCACTTCACGTTCTTGGACACCGCAGAGGTGCTCTCCTCGGCCTGGGATGAACAGGGCCGCCTCGTGATCGGCGGCACCTTCACCACGATCAACGGCACACCGCAGAAATACGTCGCTCGGATTGTCACCGAAGGCACGCCTCGAGTCGATGAAACCTTCGACGCCAGCGCGGCCCTGCCATCTTGGGTCCGCACGCTGGCGCTGCAGGCCGGCGGCGGCAAGGTGCTGGTCGGTTGCGATGTCGTCTGCGGCGCGAACCTCACCAACTTCGGCGTCGCCCGCCTGAATGCCGACGGCTTGCTGGACTCGACCTTCCACCCGCCTTTCAGCCCCGGTTCGTATGCGCCGGTGATCGCGGTGGAGCCGAGCGGGCGCATCATCATCGGCGGCTCGCTGGGCTGGCACGGCAACACCCCGACGTTCCAGGTCGTGCGATTGCTTTCCACCGGCGACATCGGCGACACCTCATTCGCCACTTCGTTGAACGGCGTTCCGCTGGCGCTGCTGCCGACGCCGGACGGAAAACTCCTGATGGGCGGCGCTTTCACGCTGGTCGGTGGCCTTCCCCGCCACGGCCTCGCGCGCTTGAACAGCGATGGGACCGTGGACACGACCTTCAATCCGGGCACGGGCACCGACGGGGCCGTGTTCTGTCTGGCGCGGCAACCTGACGGCCGAATTCTCATCGGCGGTGAGTTCAGCCAGGTCAACGGCATTGCCCGTGGAAGTCTGGCGCGCCTCAACACCAACGGCAGCGTGGACCTGAGCTTCCACGCCAGCATCGCGCCGTTTGCCGAAATCAACGCCCTGCTGCTGCAACCCGACGGCAAAGTCGTCGTCGGGGGCGAAGGGGATTTGGTGGGCACCGACCTGTTCCCTCATGGAGTGGCCCGGCTCAATCCCGACGGCAGCATGGACGCCACGTTTGATCCCGGCACCGGCCTGGGCGGCGAGGAGCGGGCCATTTACACGATGGCCCTCCAGCGGGACGGTCGCATCATTCTCGGCGGTCAGTTCGAGAGCTACGACGGCGCCACCTATGGCACGCTCGTGCGCGTTTTGGGTGACGCCGGGCATCCGCCAATTATCACGACCCAGCCCGTCAGTCTCACGTGCGTGGTGGGGCAAACAGCCGTCCTCAGTATCATCGCCACCGGTGCACCTCCGGTGAGCTTCCGTTGGTGGTTTAACGGCGCACCGATGACCACCGGCACCAATGCAACCCTCGTTTTAAGCAACGTGCAGCCCGGCCACGCCGGTAATTACCGGGCCGTGGTTTCCAATCCCGGCGGTTCCGTGACGAGCGTCACCGCCACGCTGACGGTGACCTTGCCTGGGGAATCATCGGTCGTAGCCTGGGGTGAGGGCCTTCGAGGTGAGACGGATGTCCCACCGGGACTGAATCAAGTGATCTCGGTCGCCGCGGGCGCATACCATAGCCTGGCCTTGCGGGTAGATGGCTCAATTGTTGGATGGGGTGCGGGCACCAACTGCAATCCGTTCATGAGCCCCGACGTTTGTTTCGGCCAGTCCATCGTCCCGCCCTTTGCGACAAATGTCGCCACCATCGGGGCAGGGTGGCATCACAGTCTGGGACTGAGACGGGACGGGACTCTCTTCGCGTGGGGGGCGGGCACCAATCCCACGGGAACGTCTCCGCACTATGGCCAGTCCATCGTCCCGCCAGGACTTTCGAACGTGGCGACCATCGCGGTTGGAGGTGGCCACAATCTGGCACTCAAGCCGGACGGCAGCGTCGTGGCCTGGGGTTACAGCAACTACGGGCAAACCAGCGTGCCGCCAGGATTGAGCAACGTGGTCACGATGGCCGCGGGAGGCTACCACAACTTGGCGCTCAAATCCGATGGTACCGTTGTCGGTTGGGGCTGGAATGCGGCTGGCCAAATCTCCCTGCCGGCAGCGTTGGGTGACGTGACAGACATCGCAGCGGGCAACACACACAGCCTGGCGTTGAGGAGCGACGGAACGGTCGTGAGTTGGGGCTATCTAACCAATGTCCCCTCCGGCTTGAGCAATGTTGTCGCCATTGCGGCGGGCACCGACTACAGCCTGGCTTTGAAACGGGATGGCACCGTCGTGGGCTGGGGATTCAATCAATACGGCCAGTCCACGCCGCCGGCAGGGCTGTCGAATGTCGTGGCCATCTCTGCCAAAGGCCATCACAGCCTAGCCGCCACCGGCTTTATGCCGCCACGCATCCTGACCCAGCCCCTGAACCAGAATGTCGTCCAGGGCCGCAAGGTCATTTTCAAGGTCTCCACTTCCGGTTCGCATCCGTTCGCTTACCAATGGCGGTTCAACGGGGTCACCATTCCGGGGGCAACCAATGCCGTCCTGAGTCTCAGTCAAGTTCAACCCAGCAGCGCCGGTGCCTACTCTGTGGCGATAAGCAATCCCTTCGGCGCGGTCACCAGCGCCGTGGCCACACTGACGGTCGCCACGCCCCAGCCAGCCATTCCTCGCATCACGGCGTTCTCCCCCAGGACCGCGCCAGCGGGAACGCCGGTCGCCATTGTGGGCACGAACTTCGCCTCAACGCCTGCATTGAATACCGTCTATTTCGGCGCGGTGAAAGCCTCGGTGCTCGGCGGCTCAGCGAATACACTCAGCGTAATCGTGCCTCCCGGCGCGACCTATGCGCCAATCTCAGTGACGGTCAATGGGCGCACCAGTTGGTCGAGAGATCGATTCAATCCGACGTTTACCGGAAGCGGCCTCATGAGCGTTTCCGCGTTCGTTCCGATGGCGGAAGATCTCGCGACCGGAGATGGCCCGGTCGCGATCGTCGCCGCGGACTTCGATGGCGACGGGAAACCGGACTTGGCGGTGGCAAATCGCTTCGAACACACTCTCTCGATCTACCAAAGTGTCAGTGTGCCGGGCGTCATCATACCGCAGTCCTTCGCGCCGCCGTTCAAGTTGGCGACCGGTCTCAATCCGACAGAACTCGCCGCGGCCGACCTCGACGGCGATGGGCGCCTCGACCTCGTCGTCATCAACGCAGATGCAGATACGGTGTCGGCGTTTCGGAACGTGGCCACGCCGTCGAACCTTTCCTCCACTTCGTTCGCACCACGGGTCGATGTGGCGACCGGACGGCAACCGATCGGACTCGCCGTCGGTGACGTGGACGGAGATGGCCGCCCCGACGTCGTCACGGCCAACCACGGGGACAACACGTTCTCGGTCCTGCGGAATCTCGCTTCGCCGGGAATCCTGACCTCCAATTCCTTTGCCCTCCGGATGAACTTCGGCGCGGGTGCCGGGCCACACAGCATCGCCCTCGGTGATCTGAACAACGATGGCCGCCTCGACGCCGTGATGGGCAACTTCGACGACAACACGATCTCCGTGCTGCCCAACCAACCGACTCCCGGCGATCCGCTCGCGGGCTTCACGTTTGGATTACGCGTGGACTTTCCGGCCGGCGGTCGCACCGTGGCCATCGGCGACCTGGACGGTGACGGCGGACCGGACATCGTGAGCGGCTCTTGGACGGGCAACACCGTCTCACTGCTACGCAAGAATCCGGCCATCAGCACCACCGTCATCACCACCAACTCGTTCTTCCCGGCAGTCACGTTGAACACTGGCGGCTACACGCACAACGTAGCCCTGGGTGATCTCGACGGGGACGGCAAGCCTGATCTCGCCGTCGTCACGGAAATGCCGAGCCAATTGCTGCTCTATCATAACGGCACCATACCGGGCCGATTGACCGCAGCAGACTTCAGCCAACGCACGGATTTCGCGACGGGTTGGAACGCCGTGGGCGTCATTCTGGCGGATCTGGATCTCGACGGCAAAATGGACGTCACCTTCGCCAACCACTACGACGACTCGATCCGGATCTACCGCAACACCAACTCCCAGCCTCCGGCCGGGTTTGTGCATCGGGCCATCTCTGCGAGCGAAATGCGGGTCCGCCTGACTGGCACGCCGGCCACGAATGTCAGTGTCTATGCCGTCGAAGATCAACCGCCGGCAAATTGGTTCGTGACGAACATCAGCCACGGCGGCGTGTTCGATGCCGCCACGGGCAAGGTCAAGTTCGGCCCGTTCTACGACGCGACACCGCGCACGCTGAGCTACGACGTGCTGCCACCGCCGGGCACGCAAGGCGTCTTCGCCTTCACGGGCACAGCGTCGGCCGACGGCGTGAACGGCCCCATCGGTGGCGACCAGCACATGGCTCTGGTTTCCTTCCACCCGGCCGAAGTGCGCGACAGCCGCCCAGCCAACTGGCAGATGACCATCGATGAAGTGACCGCCTACGCCTCCGCCTGGCGGCGCGGCTTGAACTGGATCGTCCCGCCGCACGTCATCCCCATCGACTACGTCACGCGCGCGGGCGCCTTGTGGCGCGGCGGCGAATGTTACCAAGTCAATCCCACCGTCACGAACGCCCCGCTCTGGTGGGTGAGTTGTGGATCGGAAATCTCAAATCTCAAATCTCAAATCCCCAATCCCGTGACCCAGCGCTTCGCTCCCGCCGCTTACGTCCCTGGCGAACTGCTCGTCGTCACGGTGTCCGTGTCGCCCGCGACGGCGCAGGCTTACGCCGTAGCCGAGCAACTCCCGCCCGGCTGGACCGTGGCCAGCATCAGCGACGGCGGCGAGTTCGACACCGTGAACAGGACCGTGAAGTGGGGGCCCTTCCTCGACGCTGCACCGCGCACGCTGAGTTACCAGGCCACTCCACCATCCACGACCGGCGGCGCCGTGAGTGTCGCCGGCGTGGCTTCGTTCGACGGGACGAGCCAAGTCATTAGCGGTGCAGCCCTGTTGGCGGAGGGCTGTCGTGTGCGCGTGGCGGCGCCGGCGCGCCCTGGCCCGTTCCAACTCACGCTCACGGGCCGTCCCGGCGTGCGGCTCATCATCGAAGTCTCCAGCGACCTGACTTCCTGGACCGCGCTCGGAGAAGTGACCCTCGATGTCGCGCCCGCCTTCTTCGACGATCCCGCCGCGACCCAATTCCCACAGCGGTTTTACCGGGCGCGAGAGGAACGATGAACCGAAATCCGAAGCACGAAAGTCGGAATCCGAATCAGAGAAACAGACTCGAATCTTGAAGTCAGGAAGTAACAAGCATGAAGAACTTCCACCTCCTTGCCGTGCTCTGGTTGGGCGCCGGCGTTGTCTCCACTTCGAATGCACTGGCCTTTCGAAAGCCTGACCGGCCTCCCCTGCCCGACCTCGACAAGCGGCGCGGAACCCAGGCAGCCTGGACGGCCCCAAGGCCTGAGCAATCGCCCGCCTTGGACCATCTCCACGCGCGCGTACCGCGAGCGCGGGTCGAGTTTGATCCCGTGGTGGGCAGCCCGAAGAGCGTGGCCGCTTCCGACGGTTTCCTGAGCGGACCACGCGGCGAAGGCCGGGGCATCTCCAAGGCCGCCGCGGACGCATTCAAAGCGGACGATCCGCACCACGCCACCAAAGCGTTCCTCCAAGAGCACCGCGCGTTGTTCGGCCACGGTTCGGAGGCGCTGGACACCGCACCCGTGAAGCGCGAATTCGTCACGCCCCACAACGGACTGAGGACGGTCGTGTGGCAACAACAGGTCGATGGCCTCGATGTCTTCGAGGCCGTGCTGATCGCACACACGACGAAGCACGGCGAGTTGGTGAACCTGTCGAGCCAGTTCGTGCCTGCGCCCACGGAGGCCGCGGACAAGGGCCTGCCGAATCGGAAGCTGTTGCAGGCCGCCCCGCCGATTTCCGCGCCACGCGCCGTGGCCTCGGCTGCGCAGATCGTCGGCGACGAGGTGACGGAAGACCAACTCACGCCAGTGGACTCCGCGGACGAACCCACAGGCGAATTCAGGACGGAACGCCGATTGGAGAGAAGCTCTTCCGAAACTCAATCTGCGCTCCGCCCTGATTCTGCGAGGAAATTCAAAGCGGCGGGTTTGAAAGGCGAAAGCACGGCGCGGCTGGTGTGGCTGCCACTGGACCGCGAGGAACTGCGCCTGTGCTGGGACGTGCTGCTCACGAGCGGTTCGCGCGGAGAAATGTTCCGCGTGCTGGTGGACGCCGCCACGGGCGAAGTGTGGCTACGCCGGTGCCTGACCGAGTATCTCACCAACGCGAGCTACCGCGTCTTCACCAGCGACAGCCCGTCGCCCTTCTCGCCTGGTCACGCGACGCCGCTGACGAACCAGCCGCCGCTGACCGCGCGGTCGCTGGTCACGCTCGCGGCCTGGAACACAAACGCCTCGCCGAATGGATGGATTGACGACGGCGTCAACGAGACGCTGGGGAACAACGTGGACGCCCACACCGACCGGGACGCCAACAACTCGCCCGACCTGCCGCGCCCAAGCGGTTCCCCGTTCCGCACGTTTGACTTCCCGATGGACCTGACTTCGCAACACCCGACGAATTACAGCGCCGCCGCCGTGGTCCAGCTTTTTTACTACTGCAACTGGATGCACGACCGGCTCTACGAGCTCGGCTTCACGGAGGCGGCGGGAAATTTTCAGGCCACGAATTTCGGCCGAGGCGGTTTGGGCAACGACCGCTTGCTGGCTGACGCCCAGGACGGCGGCGGCTCCAATAACGCCAACATGTCCACGCCCTCCGACGGCTCCTCGCCGCGGATGCAGGTGTATCTCTACAACGCGGCGCAGCCCTGGCGCGACGGCGATCTGGACGCCGAAATCGTGCTCCACGAATACACCCACGGGTTGAGCCACCGGCGCGTGGGCGGCGGCGTGGGGCTGAGCGCGACCCAATCCCGCGGCATGGGCGAGGGTTGGTCCGATTTCTACGCGCTGGCGATGTTGAGCGAGGCGGCGGACGACCCGACGGCTTGTTATGCGAAGGGCGGCTATGCGGCCTATCGGCCCACCAGCGGTTTTCTCGAAAGCTATTACTACGGCGTCCGCCGCTACCCCTACACCACGGACCTGACCAAGAACCCGCTCACGTTCAAAGACATTGATCCGGCGCAGGCCGACAACTGCTCGTCCGGCGCGCCGTTCAGCCCGCGGTTCGGGAGCTGCACGGCCATCGACGCGGCGGAAGTCCACAACGCGGGCGAGGTCTGGTGCGTGACGTTGTGGGAAGCGCGGGCCAACCTCATCGCCAAACACGGTTTCGCTGTGGGCAACGATCTCATCCTGCAACTCGTGACCGACGGCATGAACCTATCGCCGGCCAACCCGAACTTCCTCCAGGCACGAGACGCCATCCTGCAGGCCGACCAACTGAGCCACGGCGGGGCGAACCAGGCGGCGCTCTGGGCGGCGTTTGCGAAACGTGGACTCGGTGTCGGCGCCACTTCGCCTTCCAGTTCCACCACGACAGGCGTGCGGGAGTCGTTCGACGTGCCGGACGATCTCAGAGTTTCTCCGGCCACAGGTTTTACGAGCCGCGGCCCGGTGGGCGGCCCGTTCGCACCGACGGCCACCACGTTTGCGCTGGTCAATCTCGGCAGCAATTTGGTGGACTGGGCGGCGGCTTGCACGGCCAATTGGCTGAACCTCTCACCAACCAGCGGCACGCTGGCCGCGGGGGCCTCCAACTTCGTGACCGTCTCACTGGACCCCTCCGCCTCCAGCCTGGCTGCGGGCGATTACACCGGCACGGCGCAGTTCACGAACACGGCCAGTGGCATGGTCCAGAGTCGCTCGTTCGTGTTGCGGGTCGGGCAGCCGGATTACTTCACGGAGTTCTTTAACACCGGGGACAACGACCTGGACTACCAAACCCTGACCTTCACGCCGGATGGCTCAACAAGTTTCTATTCGGTCTGCCGCGAGCCGGCCTTCGCGTTTCCGACGGACCCGGCCACGAGCACGAACATTTCCATGGCGAGCGACAGCTACTACACCCTCTCGCTGCCGCCGGGCACGAACGTCTTGCTGTATGGCCGGGCCACCAACGTGCTTTACGTGGGCAGCGCCGGCTACATCACGCTCAACGCTGGCGACTTGACCGCCCCGTCGAACTTCACCAATCACTTCCGCCTGCCGCGCTTTGCCGCGCTCTCGACCCATTGCCATCCGTCGGACGGCGGCACGATTTCCTGGCAACGACTCTCGAACCGCGTCGCTGTCACCTTCCGCAACGTGCGCGAGTACGGGACGGCCAACACCAACAGCTTCCAATTCGAGATGTTCTTCGACGGGCGGCTGCGGTTGACCTATTTGGCGCTGGGCACCACGAACGGGCTGGCTGGACTCTCGGCTGGCACCGGCCTGCCACCGGATTTTCTGGAAAGCGACTTGAGCAACTACGATCCGTGCGTGCTGCCATTACGGCTGAGCGTGCCGGCCGTGGCCATGGAAGGCGACGGTGTGCTGCCCGGCCAAGGGCGGGTGGACCTTCTGGTGCCCCCGACGAACGATGTCACGGTGAATCTCTCTTCGTCCGATCTCTCCGAGGTTGCCGCGCCGCCCAGCGTGACTCTTCTGGCCGGACAAACGAACGCCAGCTTCGATCTGACGATCCTGGACGATCCCGACCTGGACGGCGCACAGGTCGCACAGATCACCGCGTCCGCGCCGGGTTACGGCACGGCGACGGCTTCGATCCAGGTGACCGACAACGAGACGGCCACGTTGAGCGTGGGCTTGCCCGCGCAAGTGAGGGAAGGAGATGGGCCGGTCCAAGGCACGGTCAGCGCCAGCGCTGCGCCCACGGCCAATATCGTCGTGGGCCTGATGTCCAGCGACACGACGGAACTGCAAGTGCCGCCGTCGGCAGTGCTGCTGGCCGGGCAAACCTCGGCCGTGTTCAATGTCACCGTGGTCAACGACACGTTAATTGACGGCGATCAAATGGCGACTGTCACCGCGCACGTGCCGAATTGGACGGAGGGCTCGGCCAACCTCGTCGTGCAGGACAACGAGCCGACGAATCTCGTCGTGGTCTTGCCCGCTTCGGCGCGCGAGGGCAACGGCGTGCTCGCGGGAGCGGGCGCCGTCCGCATCGCGGGCACGCTGCCGACCAATCTGGTTGTCGCGCTGGCGTCGAGCGACCCGACGGAACTGACCGTCCCGCCGACCACCACCATCTTCGCAGGCCAAACGAACGGGGCGTTCAGCCTGACGATCGTGGACGATCCCGACATCGACAGTTCGCAAACCGTGACGGTGACCGCCAGCGCAGCCGATTTTGCCGACGGCGCAGCGACCCTGACCGTGTCCGACGACGAATCGCCACCCGAGCCGTCCAATCCGTCGCCGGCGCATTGGGCGACGAACGTGATTCAGACGGCGGACCTGTTGTGGCAATCCGGCGCGATGCCGGGCGAGATCATCACGAACGAAATCTATTTCGGCACGAATCCCACGCCCGGTCCGGCGGAGTTGCTGGGCAGCACCACCAGCACCACTTGGAGCCTGCCGACGCTTGCGCCGCTGACAACCTATTACTGGCAAATCGTCGCCCGCAAAACGGGCGTGACGCCCGGCCCGGTCTGGCAGTTCACCACGCGCGGGGTGGACCATTTTGTGTGGGACCCGATCCCCGGAACCCAATTCGTCGGCGCACCATTCCCGGTGACGGTCACGGCGAAGGACGCGTTTGAAACGACGGTGAGCAATTTCACTGGGACGGTGAGTTTCAGCAGTTCGGGCCGCGGCCAGGTGATCACCAACATGATCCTGGGCAACGTGGTCCCTGTAGGCAGCAGTTCGGGCATCTACACGTTGGGCTTCGGTTTCACGCCGAACACGAACTTGACCGTGACGCACGTGCGCTCGTGTTCGGGAACCAAAGTCTCGCTCTGGAGGACCAATGGCGTGTTGCTGGCCAGTCAGAATGTCAGTGGCCCGGAGGGAATTTGGACCGAGACGTCGCTGGCCAGTCCGGTGGTTCTGAGTGGCGGGGAGACGTATTGCGTGTCGTTCTTCACCGCTGGCGGCGCCTATTACTATCGCGCCAATCGGCCGACAACCTTCCCGAACGGGACGATTGCTAACGGCTACTACTACTCGTCCGCAGACTCGTTCCCGTCCGATTTTCACAGCGCGGACACTCACATTTACCTGTGCGATCTGCGCTACACGGTGGGTTCGTCGGCGGACGGTCCGATCGCCCCGCTGGTCTCTGGCACGTTCGCGGAGGGTGCCTGGAGCGGAAGCCTCGCGGCCTTGGCCCCAACAACCGACCTGGTCTTGCGCGCCGACGACGGCAACGGGCACATTGGCCAGAGCAACCCCTTCGCCGTGGAGTTGCGCAACGACCTCGCCGTAAGCATCACCGATTCCCCCGATCCCGTGAGTCCGGGCGGCACTGTCACTTGCACCATCACCGTGACCAACATCGGCCCCGCCGACGCCAGTGGCGTGGTGGTCATCAACTGGCTTCCACCCACGGTGGAGTTCGTGTCGGCCACGGCTTCCCAGGGTTCGGTCACCGCCATCGACCAACTCGTCGTAGGCAGTCTGGGCACGCTCAGCGATGGCGCAGTGGCCACGATCACCTTTGTGGCGCGGGCCCTTGGCGTGGACCTGTTCACCAACTGGGTGTGGGTTTCGCGCGCGGAAGCGGACGCGTATCCGGACAACAATTGGGCCGACGCGACCACCGCGGTGCAGACGCCGGCCATTTCCATCAACGACGCAAGTGTGTTCGAGGGCAACACGGGCACGGTCAGCGGGACGTTTACCGTGACGGTGTCGCCGGCGCCAGCCCTGACCACGACGGTCAATTTCGCCACCGCCAGCGGCACGGCGACTGAGGGCCTGGATTTCCTGGGCGGCAGCGGCGTCCTCACCTTTGCGCCCGGCGAAACGACCCTCCTCGTTCCGATCACGATTCTGGGCGACACGCTGTATGAATCGAACGAGACGTTCTTCGTGAATCTCTCGGGCGCCGTCAACGCCAGCTTGGCCGACAGCCAAGGGCTCGGCACCATCCGCAACGACGACCCGATGCCCAGGCTGTCCATCGGAGACGTGACCGTGGTTGAAGGCAACGTCGGCACCACGGGCGCCGTTTTTACCGTCTCGTTGTCCGCGCCCAGCGGGCTGGGCGTGACGGGCACTTACGGCACGACCAGCGGCAACGCCAGCAGCGGGAGCGATTACGCGAGCCGAAGCGGCAACGTGAACATTTCCGCGGGCAGCACCAACGCGGAGATCCTCGTGCCCGTCAACGGCGACATGCAGATTGAAACCGACGAAGTCTTCTACGTGGACTTGTCGTCCGTGGGCAACGCGATTCTCCTCAAGCGCGAGGGCGTGGGCTTGATTCTGAACGACGACGGCCTCCCCGGCGCCGTGGATCATTTCACCTGGAGCGCTATCCCTTCGCCGCAAGCCGTCGGCCAGCCATTTGGCGTCACGCTCACGGCGCTGGACGTATTCAACGAGCCGGCGGTTCATTTCACCGGGCCAGCGTATCTGAGCGTAGCCGGTGGCGCCGGGACGACGAACATCCTGGGCACGGACACGGCGACAGCCGGTGTCCCGATCTACACGGGCTACGCGACAGCACGAACGCAGGTCATCTACCCGGCCAGCGAAGTGGGCGGCGCCGGGCGCATCGAGGCGCTGGCGCTGGACGTGGCGAGCCTGCCCGGCATCACACTAAACAATTGGACCATCCGCCTCAAGCCTACGCCGTTGACCAACCACACGAGCTACGTCTGGGAAAGCACGAATTGGACGGTGGTTTATCAAACCAACCTGTCAGTGACAGCAACCGGGTGGGTGGTGTTCCCGTTGGCCACGCGGTTTGAGTACGACGGCACGAACAGCCTGATGGTGGACTTCAGCTTCTACAACTCGGCATCCTACGCTGCCGGCAGTTGTCGCGTCACCTTGCGCAGCACAACCCGCACGCTCTACTACTGCACCAGCAGCTATGGCAATCCACTGACCTGGAGCGGGAGTTATCCGTCTCCCACCTCGGGCGGGTTCACGCCGAACCTCCTGCTGATCCGCGGGGGCGAACGCGCCAACCTCCACCCGCTCGCCGCCGGTCCGTTCACCAACGGCCTTTGGTCAGGCGACCTGACGGTGCTGGACGTGGCGACGAACCGGGTGCTGCGGGCCGACGATGGCCTCGGCCACGCCGGAATGAGCGGCCCCTTCTCGGTGGAACTGCGAGACGATCTGGGCCTGGTGGTGGCGAACTCACTAGACCCGGTGGCCGTCGGCGCAAACCTGACTTACACAGTTCTCGTCACGAACACCGGGCCAGCCGCCGCCACGGGCGTGGTCGTGACGAATCTGTTGCCGCCGACGGCCGCGCTGCTGTCCGTCACCCTCAGCCAAGGCGCGCACGACACGTTTGGCCAAGCGGTCGTTTGCAGCCTCGGAACGATCAACGGCAACAGCGCGGCGACGGTGACGCTCCTGGTCTCGCCGACGGCGTTGGGCGTGCTCACCAACGTCGCCTTCGTCACCCGCGCCGAAGCCGACGGCTACGACGCCAACAATGCCGCGACCAATCACACCACCGTCTCGGTCCCCATACTCGCGATCAACAATGCCAGCGTCTGGGAAGGCAACAGCGGCCAGGCCGCCCTGGCTTTTGCCGTGCGACTCTTGCCGGCTTCGCCCTTGCCGGTCACCGTGAATTTCGCGACCAGCAACGGCACCGCGCAGGCCGGAAGTGATTACCTGGCTGCCAGCGGGCTGCTCACGTTCCTGCCCGGCGAGACCAACCAGTTCGTGACGGTCACGATTCTGGGCGACACCAACGGCGAACCCAACGAAACGCTCACCGTCGGCTTGACCAACCCTACGAACGCGGTCCTGGGCGTGGCGACGGCCACCGGCACGATCCTGAACGATGACATCCCCGTGGCCCAGATGCCCTTTGTGGAAGACTGGGAGTCGGGCCGGTTTGAACCGTATTGGAAGGTCACGGGCACGGGCAACTACCGCTCCCAGGTCACGTCCGTCAACGGCCCGCGCGCCGGGGCCTATCACCTGACGATGGACACCGTTTCCGGGTACGCGCGGAACGAGGTCACGCTGACGATCAACCTCGCCGGCTGGACCAACGTCTGGATGCGGTTCTACGGGCGGGACTGGGATGATGACTCTCACGGGCCGCCGCCCATTCCTTTCTACGGCGGGGCGGACTTCGACGGCGTCGCCATCAGCACCAACAGCAACGCCTGGTACGAAGTGCGGGGTTTGCGCGACTTGACCAGCGCGTACGTGGCCTACCAGGTGGACTTGGACGCTGCGCTCCGGACCCGCGGCTTGAGCTACACCCCGTTCTTCTACATCCGGTTCAACCAGTACGACGACAACCCGATTTCCACCGACGGGATCGGGATTGACGACATCGAGATCACGGGCGTGATGCGGGATGATTTGCAGGTGTCGCCGGCGGACGAGTTGGTCGCGTCGGGTTATGAGGGCGGGCCGTTCGATCCGTCGAACAAGGTTTACACCGTGTCGAACACCGGCGCTGCCAACCTGAATTGGAGCGCCGGCTGCACCGAGCCGTGGGTGACCGTGGAACCGGCGGGCGGGAATCTCGCGCCGGGCGACGCCACGAACGTCAGCGTGCTGTTCAACGCCAGCGCCAACAGCCTGAGCAACGGCACGCACACCGCCAGCGTGATTTTCAGCAACCTGACCACGGGCGTGGCGCAAACGCGCGATGTGCGCTTGACGGTGCTGGAGTTGCCACAGCCGCCACCCGTGCCGTTTGGGCCGGTGCCCACGAACTTGGCCACGGGCGTGTCGGTGCATACGCGATTGTCCTGGAACGAAGCTTCGGCCGCCGAGGGAAGCTCCAGCGGCATTGCTTGTTACCCCTTGGGTGGAACCAACAATACATTCTCTGGCATCAACCGTCTTCGGGCAAACATCGTCACAGTCTCGAACACCCAGACCCTAGCTGAGATCAAGATGGAACTCAGTTTCACCGGCACCTTGGACGTGTACTATTACGTCCTTCAAGCCACCAACACTTCGGGGCCTTACACGCCGGTCTTCTGGAAGATCGTCCCCCAGACTGGCATCGGGCACAGCCTGTATTCTTCCGGCCCGTTGCAGCACGAGCTTTACCCTGGATCTTACTATGCGATCGGGGGCGCCTGGGGGAACTCCAATGTGGAGTACGCTCGCCAAGCGGCGACGTTTCCAGCGGCCTGGCCATCGGGCACCGCGTTTGGGGCTCTCGCTGCCGACACAGCGCCGCCTTACCCAGGGCTGGTTTCCGGCTTCTCCACGAGCGGCCTTTACGCCATGGAATTGTGCTTCGAAGCTAATGCCTCGCCCCGTTACGACGTGTGGCTGGGCACCGGTCCGACTTCGCTGAACCGACTTGCGACAAACCTCACCCAAGCCACCTTGGACCCCGGCCCGCTGGCTTTCGGCACGACCTACTACTGGCAGGTCGTGGCCTCCAACGCCACCGGCGGCGTTACCACCGGCGCGGTCTGGCACTTCACCACCGCGCTGGATGAAGTGCATTTCGCTTCCGCGACAGCCAGCATCGCCGAAAACGCAGGTGCGGCCACGATCATGGTCGTCCGCGAAAATCCCGCCGGCGGCGCGCTGAGTATTCACTACGCCACCGCCGACGGCACGGCCCAAGCCGGCTCTGACTACACCGCCGTGTCCGGCACGCTGGAATTCCCTGCCGGCGTGCTCAGCACCAACTTCCAGGTGCCCATCCTGGACGACAGCGCCAGCGAGGTGAACGAGACGGTCCTGCTGCAACTCTATCGGCCCTCAACCAACGTGTTCCTCGCCGCGCCGTCCAACGCCGTGCTCACCATCGTGGACAACGATGCCGTCCAGGTCAGCTTGTTCTTCGATCCGGCCTATGTGGACACGAGCAACTCGACCGATGACGAAGCCACGAACGTCATCGCCGCGCTGACCGCCCGCGGTTGTCAGGTGCGGACGTTCACAGGAACCAGCACCGCGGCGTTCTCCAACGCCCTGGTCGGAGCGAGCATCCTCTACATCCCCGATCTGGAAAATGGTGATCTGGCTTCGGTATTGTCTGCCTCCGCCATGAGCGTGATCTCGAACTTCGTCGCCGGTGGCGGGCGATTGATCATCAATGGTCAAGACGGAACTCGGGATGAGAGCTTCATCAATCGCGTGTTTGGGCACACCATCGTCCGGGCCTCGTGGAGCAGCACAACTTGGCTCACCGGCGCGGCCGCCGGCACCACGTTTGTCGGCGGACCGGCCAGCCTGCCCAACAACGATGGAACCTACGTATGGCTGCGATCCAGTCTCCCGGCGGGCAGCCTCAGCATTTACCAGGACGGTGAGGCCGCGTACACGTCGGTGGCCGTGATTCCGCGCGGGGCAGGCCGGATCGTGTTCCTGGCGTACGACTGGTACAATGCGTTCCCGCGGGGCACGCAGAATGGCGGCTGGGATGAGGTGCTGCGGCGGGCGGTGTTGGAAACAGGCACGCTCAGCCCCCCTCTTATCACTACGCAGCCTCAAAGCCGAACCGTGGTCCTTGGTGCAACCGCAGCGTTCGACGTGGCGGTGTCCGGCAGCCAACCCCTCTTCTATCAGTGGCGCAAAGACGGCACCAACTTGCTGGACGACGGACGCCTCTCCGGCACGCTGAGCAACCGCCTCACGATCGCCAACGTGCAAACCAACGACGCCGGGCTTTACAGCGTGGTCGTGACCAACCTCGCCGGCGCGGCGCTCAGTTCCAACGCGGCTTTGACCGTGGACGCACCGCCACCGCCGCAGCCTCCATGCTGTCCGACCCCGCCCCATGCCGCCACGCTCGTATCCTTCACCACGATGCTGTCGTGGGACGACGGGCGGTCCAATCGATGGAGCGCGGTGGATCTGGGTCCAACCAATCTGACGCCTTACACTTCGCTCATCGGCGGATCGCAGGATCGCTCGGTCACCGTGCGCGCGAACCGCAGTTGCCAAGTGTCGTCGCTCGCCATCAAGGCGCGTGTTGGCGCCGCAACCGCTTTGGGGGTCAACGTTCGCACCGTGTCCGGAACCACGCGCGGGGCGATACTCGCCGCCGCCGGTCAGGGAATCCCCGCGGGGCCGCTGGATTTCGTGGAAATGCCGATGACCTTGAGCTTCGAGGCGGGACAGCTTTACGACATCGCCTTCAACGTGACGGGAGGTTGGGGAAGCGGCCAACACGAGATCGAGTTCTACGGTTTCGACAATCCCGCGCTCAATCCGACCCTTGGCTTCGGTGCCGGGCCGTTCACCGTGCTGGATGGTGCTTCAGGCGGCGCTTTCTCGAACACGCTTCTGCCACATGTCCGGATTGCGGGCTACATGGGAACCGGCTTCACGACCTTCTCGGTCCTGTTTGGCACCAACCAATCTGCGTTGTCCTTGATCGTGACCAATAGTGCGTCAACCGCCTGCGACCCCGGCCTGCTGGCGTTCGGCACCACCTACTTCTGGCAAGTTGTGGCCTCCAACGCCGCCGGCAGCGTCACTGGCGCCGTGTGGCAATTCACCACCGCGCTGGACAGAGTGCATTTCGCCACCGCCGACACCAGCGTGGCTGAGAAGGGCGGCACGGCCGCGATCACCGTTGTGCGCGAGAATCCCGCCAGCGGAGCGCTGAGCGTTCAATATGCCACGGCCGACGGCACAGCCACGGCCAGCTCCGACTACACGGCCGTCTCCGGCACGCTGGAGTTCCCGGCCGGTGTGTGGAGCACCAACTTCCTCGTGCCCATTCTGGACGATGCCGTAGCCGAGACGAATGAGACCATCCTGCTCCAACTCACTCATCCCTCAACCAACGTGGCGCTCATTGCGCCGTCCAACGCCACGCTGACCGTCGTGGACGACGACACGGTCTCAGTCAGCTTGTTCTATGACCCAGCCTACGTGGACACCTGCACGGATGGCTCATGGTGCGAAGGCACCAACGTGTTGGCTGCCCTGCTGGCCAAGGGCTGTCAGGTGCGGACCTTCACTGGAACCAACGCTGGGGCATTCTCCAACGCTCTCCTCGGAGCGAGCGTCTTGTACATCCCGTGGTTGGAGAACCGTGCGTTGGCTCCAGCCTTGTCCGCTTCCGCGAAAAGCGTGATCTCGAACTTTGTCGCCGGTGGCGGGAAGTTGGTCCTCAATGGCGATATGAATGCAAACCGGGCGGGAGATTTGGTCAATCGAGTGTTCGGTTACAGCATCGCGTCGGCCTTGTGGAGCACGCCGCCCCTGCTTGCTGACGCGGCCCATGGCACCGCCTTTGACGGTGGGCCGGCGATCCTTCTCAGCTACCCAGGATCAACATTCCCGTGGCTGAAGTCGAGCCTGCCGCCCGGCGGTCGGAGCATTTACCAGGATAGTGGAGGTAGTTACACGACGGTGGCGGTGATCCCGCAGGGCGCGGGGAGTATCGTGTTTCTCGCTTTCCTATGGTCCGATGCCGTCCCACGCGGGTCGCGGGATGGTGGCTGGGACGAAGTGCTGCGGCGCGCAGTTTTGGGAACAAGCACGGCGGCACCGCCCACCATTACTGCTCAGCCGGAAAGCCGGACGATAAGGGTCGGCCAGCCTGCTGCCTTCACTGTGGGCGCGACGGGCGCGCTCCCGCTGAACTACCAATGGCGGAAAGGAACTTCGCTCCTGGCCTTCCAGACTAACGCCACACTCACGATCCCGATCATTCAACCCACTGACACCGGCACCTACAGCGTTATCGTCAGCAATGCCCCCGGCAGTGTGTCCAGCTCCAATGTCACGCTCCTCGTGAAGACCAACTCACAACTCGTGGTCGGCATCGGGGCGACTGGCGCGGTCGAGGAACGCAATGCCCTCGCCACAACGCTCTCCGGGCTTGGCTTCTTTGTTCGACCCGTAAGCCAGAACCAATGGACCGGTCTCGATGTCGTTGTGAATTACCCCGGTTCCAGCGTCTCCTCCCCCACCGCGCCCGAAATCTACAACGGCGCTTCGGCTGTTCACATCGGCGATGTAGGCAGTCTCGCAATTCTGGCCGAGGGAGACGGCGTCAGTATTCGCCTCGACACGGCGCATCCCATCACCGCTGGCCTGCCGGCGACCTGGATTTCCCACGGCTACTGGCGCTACGGCTACACGGGGTGGGACTACTTGAGTTGGAGTACCGATACCGCGCTGCTCAGCTTGGCGAGCGCCGTTTCTCCCACAAACCACGCCCGGCTCCTTGTGGCTGACTCGATCGGCAGCGGTCGAGCGGTATACATCGGTTGGAACGTGTACGGACCCGACGCCGGCCCGAATGACTTGACCGTCCTGCGCCAAGCCATCCTCTGGGCTGCCGGCGTCCTAACCGACACACCGCTCGACCTCGTGGCCGAGGATTGCCGCGTCAGCACCAACGGCCTGTTCAGCTTCACGCTCCGCTCCCAGCCGGCCACGACGGTCATCGAAGTCTCGACCAACCTGACGACTTGGACGCCCCTCCAGACGAACGACCTCAATGCCGGCCCGCTCCACTTCCATGACGCCGCTTCGGGCACGCAGGCCGTGAGGTTCTACCGGGCGCGAACGGAACGATGAACCACTCGAATCACCGGCAACGAACCACGCACCACGAGCCGACTATGAGAACCAATCCGAAATCCGAAGTCCGAAACCCGAAACAAATCCGCATTTCGAAATCCGAAACCACGACGCGCGGCGCGCGGCCGATTCGCAATTTCCAATTTTCAATTCTCAATTTGAAATTGCCCCTCCTGGCCGCGCTGCTGGCCCTGCTTTCGACTCTCACCCCTCAACTCTCAGCCGCGTCGCTGGGCACCGCCTTCACCTACCAAGGCCGTCTGACCGACGCCACCGGCCCGGCCAACGGACTGTACGAAATCCAGTTCAGCCTCTACGACGCGGTGACCAACGGCACCCTCGTCGGCACGCCCGTCAACGTCGCGCCGGTGCCCGTGAGCAACGGCGTGTTTGGGGTGACGCTCGACTTCGGGGCCAACCCGTTCACCGGCGCCGCGCGCTGGCTGGAAATCACCCTGAGCGTGTATGGCAGCGACATGATCCCGATCACGCTGAGTCCGCGCCAGCCCGTGACCCCCGCGCCTTACGCGCTCCACGCTGCGAGTGCGGCCGGCGTAATGAGCTTCCTGGACGCGCCGCTGGAATTCAGGGTTCGTGGTGAACGCCCGTTGCGGATCGAGCCGACTCCGCCGAACGGGCTTTATGCCTTGGGCGCCCCCAATCTGATCGGCGGCTCCGAGAGCAACACCGTGGCGGCGAACATCGCGGGAGCGACGATCGCCGGCGGCGGCGTCGCGCACGACGAGGATGGGGGGACCTACCCGAACGTTGTGACGGGCGATTTCGGAACGGTTGGCGGCGGTTTCGGCAACACGAGCGGGGGTTGGTGGGGGGCACGATGGGCCACCGTCGCGGGCGGTTCCTTGAACTGCAGCGCCAATGAGTACGCGACTGTAGGGGGCGGCTCCGGCAACACCAACCTGGGTTGGAGCGCGACCGTGGCCGGCGGCTACCGCAACGACAGCCGCGGTGACCATGATACGGTGAGTGGGGGACTGTTCAATTTCAGCGATGGCGGCAGCACCGGCGGAGCGACGGTGAGCGGAGGTCGGTGTAATACCAATTCCGGCACTGAGGCCACGATCGCCGGCGGCGCATTCAACGTCTGCAGCAGTGTCGGAGCAACGGTGAGCGGCGGGCTTAACAACGTGAGTAGCGATTGGTTCGCCACGGTCGCCGGGGGCGCCGGCAACCTCAGCCTCGGCCAGGGTGCCACCGTTGGCGGCGGCGCGCAGAACACGAATGTCCCTTCATATGGCACCGTTGGAGGAGGACAGGGGAACTTGATCGGGTCCAGTGCATCCTACGGCGCCATTGTCGGCGGTCACGACAACGCCGTCGGACTCGATGCCGACTACGCGTTCGTCGGCGGTGGCCTCAGGAACACGATCGGGGCTTACGCGCTCGGAGCGACGGTGAGTGGCGGCGAAGCCAACGCCGTCGGCCTCAATGCCGGCTACGCCACCGTCGGCGGCGGCCAAGGCAACACGAATGCCTCGATGTTCGCCAGCATCGGCGGTGGCGGCGGAAATGCCATCGGCGGCGATTCGTCCTATTCCACCGTGGCCGGCGGGGAACAGAACACGATTGCGCGCGAAGCGTTGAACTCAACGATCGGCGGCGGCGAGACCAATCGCATCGAAACCCAGAGCGATGGAGCGACAATCAGCGGCGGCGCTTACAATGTCATTGGCGCCGCAGCGGATAACGCCGCGATCGGCGGCGGCCTGTACAATGAAATCACGGGCAAGAACTCGACCGTAGCCGGCGGGGAGAACAATGCGGTCGAAAGCGCCAGTCACGCAACCATTGCGGGTGGCCATAACAACTGGATCAAATCGAACGGGGCGACCATTGCCGGCGGCGACAAAAACTTCAGCGACGAGGAGGGGTTCTGGGCGTCGATCGGCGGCGGGCAATCGAACAGCGTGCGCGACTCGTTTGCGACGGTGCCCGGCGGGCGGCTCAACGTGGCGGGCGGAGCAGGCAGTTTCGCGGCCGGCACACGCGCGGAAGCGATGCACGACGGTTCCTTCGTCTGGGCGGACGGCTCGCATCCCGCGTTGCTGCTCACGATTCAGCCTTTCCGATCCGAAACGGCCAACGAATTTGCCGTGCGCGCGGTCGGCGGCGCGCGTTTTGTGACGGCCATCGACAACACCGGCGCGCCCACGGCCGGCGTCACGTTGAGCGCCGGCGGCGGGGCGTGGGCCACGTTGAGCGACCGCAACGCCAAAGAGAACATCGCTCCCGTAAACGGCCGAGCCGTCCTCGAGAAACTGCTCGCCCTGCCCGTGGCCACGTGGAATTACAGGTCGCAGAAAGAGGCGGTTCGCCACATCGGCCCCATGGCCCAGGATTTCCACGCCGCCTTCAGTGTGGGCGAAGATGATCGCCACATCACGACGAGCGACGCCGACGGTGTGGCACTGGCCGCAATCAAAGGCCTGCATGAAATTGTCCGCGAGAAGGACGCCGAGATTCAGGCGCTCAAACAGCGGCTGGAGAAGTTGGAGCAACTCCTCAACCGCAGCGCGGCTAAGTGAACCTGAGTCCGGCGGTTCATCTCACGACACCGACGCGCCGTCCCACGACAGTGGATTCTGCCCGTCTCGGGACTCCTGACCCCACACCTTGCAGTTGAGGCCGCGTGGAATACTGCTGATCCCCAATCGCCGGGTCTGGGAACCCGGCCTACAGCTCTCGCGCGACCCTGTAGGCCCGGTGCCCTCACCGGGCGGGCCACGCCATTTCCACGGGATCAGGAGTCCTGAGTCTCGGACTACCGCATCCGATCCAGCGTCTTCTGGAGGATTTGCCAATCCTTCAGCCCCTTGACCTTCTCTTGCTGCGCGGCATTGAGCTTGGCTTCGAGGGCATTCTTGGTCGGGCGACTGACCTTGTAGAAAAGGCCGAAGTAGCCGGGGAACGGTTCGCTGGCGAGTTTGTAGGCCGCCTGTTCGTTGGTGACGTCGTGGTCGGTGGGAACAAGGTTGAACACGCCGCCTTTGCGGGGGTTTGAAGCGTCAAAGGCGCCTTCGTAAAACTCCACACACTCGCTCAGGCACTCGACGAAGCTGAAGCCGTCGTGGCTCATGGCCGCTTCCATCGTTTGAAGGACGTGGTTCGGATTGGAGTGGGTGGTGCGGGCCACAAAGGTGGCGCCGGCGGCGAGCGCCTGCTTGAGCGGGTTGATCGGCTGGTCCACGGCGCCCCAGCCGTCGGTCTTGCTCTTGTAGCCGGGCGGTGAAGTGGGGGAGGTCTGTTTTTTGGTCAGGCCGTACACCCAGTTGTCCATGCAGACGCAAGTGAGGCGGATGTTCTTGCGCGCGGTGTGGGTGAAATGGTTTCCACCGATGGAGAAGAGGTCGCCGTCGCCGCCAAACACAAAGACATGCAGATCGGGCCGGCTCAAGGACACACCGCTGGCGAAAGGCAGGGAACGCCCGTGGATGAAGTGCGCGCCGTGTCCTTGCACGAAATACGGGAAGCGGCTCGAACAGCCGATGCCGGATACGGTGACGATGTTCTCCTGGGCGAATTGGCGTTTCTCCAGAAGCTTGAAGAAGAGCGCCAGCACCGAGTAGTCGCCGCAGCCCGGACACCACGTTGGGTGGTCGGCGGTGAGGTCCTTTTTCGTGAGCGGCTTGCGCGGCTCGTTCAGGCCCGGGCTGGCCGGGCTGGGGATGGAGATGGCAGGCGCGGCGGCCGGCTTTTCAGCGGTCGCAGGCTTTTCAGCAATTAAAGTGCTCATACGTGCAGAATGGTTGGCGGTGGGTGGTGAGGCGCCAGGCATCAGCCTTTGCTGGCGGCTTTGTACAGGTCCCCGATTTCCTTGACCTTGAAGGTGAGACCTTCGGTCTTGTTGATGCCCTTGATGCGGGCGTCGCAGAGACGGGAGCGGAGGAGCGCAGCAAACTGGCCGTAGCCCCACAGGCCGCTGTCATTCATCTCCACGACGAAGATTTTCTTGAACTTGGCGAACACCTTGTCCAAGCCCTCAGGAAGCGGGAAGATGTGCCGGAAGTGCATCCCAGAAACTTTGTGGCCCTCGGCACGCAGTCGATCCACCGCTTCGCGAACCTGGCCCTTGGTGGAGCCCCAGCTCACGAGCAAGGCGTCGCCCTCCGCTGAGCCGCACACTTCGGGAACCGGCAGGCTGCGGGCCAGGGCCTGAAGCTTGGCGCGCCGCTTGGCAGTCATGGCCGTGTGCAGGTTGGCGGCGGAAGTGGGATGGCCCATTTCGTTGTGTTCCAGACCGGTGATGACGGGATACTGGCCATCCATGATCCGGGTGCCGGCCACGCGATGGGTTTTCAACCCGTCCGGCACGGAAAGGTCGTAGGGCTTGTGCGATTGGACCGGCGTCAGGTCGGGGGAAATGTCCTGGCAGACCTTCTCCAAGTTCGGCATCGGGAACGCCTCGATCCGGGTGCCGATGGCTTGGTCGGTAAGGAGAATGACCGGGACGCTGTACCGGCGGGCAAGGTTCACGGCTTCAATCGAACTGTAGAACGCGTCCTCCACGTCGCTGGCGGCGATGACGATGCGCGGCGCGTCGCCGTGTCCGCCGAAGCAAGCGATGTTGAGGTCAGACTGCTCGACTTGCGTGGGCAGGCCGGTCGATGGCCCGCCGCGCTGCACGTCCACGACGACGACCGGCACCTCGGCAATCACGCCCCAGCCCAGGGCTTCGGTCTTCAGCGAGAGTCCGGGACCACTGGTGCTGGTCACGGAAACTTTCCCGGCGAAACCTGCCCCCAGCACCATGGAGACGGAGGCGATTTCATCCTCGCATTGCACGAACGTGCCGCCGTACTTGGGCAGTTCGTGGCGGAGGATTTCCATGATTTCCGACGAGGGCGTGATGGGATAGGCCGCGCCGAACCGGACGCCGGCGGCCACCATGCCGTAGGCCGTGGCCTCGTTCCCCGTCATAACGACCTGCTGCACGCCGCGTTCGGAGGTCAACAAGTGGAACCGCTCGACGAGGTTGTCCAGCGGGTAGGCGTAGCCGGCCTGGAAAGCGGTCAACGCGTTGTTCAGCACGCTGGCGTCCTTGCTGGCGAACCGCTCGGAGATGAGCTTCTGCAGTTTGTCGGTGTTCAGGTCGAACATGCGCGCGATCAGGCCCAGCGCGAAGATGTTTTTGCCCTTGTCCTTCGCAGTGCCGCCAATGGCCTCGACGGTGAGGTTGGAAATCGCCACGCCCACGTGCCGGTATTGGTCCTTCACTTCGGGCTTGGGTTGGACGTGGTCGGAGTCATACAGGACGATGCCGCCCTTCTTGAGCGAAGAGAGGTGCTCGTCATAGGAATGCTGGTAAAAAGCGAGCAGCACGTCGCTCTCGTCGCCCGCGCTCAGCGCCTCGCCTGAGCTGATGCGCACCTGGAAAATGGACGGTCCCCCCGAAATCGTGGACGGGATGGTCATGTAGGTCATGACTTCCTGCTCGGTGCGCCCCGCCAAGCGCGCGAGAAAGCCGCCCAGCGCCTGGATGCCGTCCTGCGAGTTGCCCGCGATGCGGATGACCGCGTCGGAAATGTTGGTGACTTTGGGACCGCCCGCGGGGGCCGTGGTCATGGTTTCGCTCATAGTGCCAGTCAAAAATCGTTCACCCGCCGGACGCAACGAGGGAACCCGTCGCTGGGTCCGGTCGGGGGAAAAACCGTAACATTGCCGCCCCACCTGTCAAATGCGAAAGCCGGACTAATCGCGTAATTAGTAAAGTCACCGGCGCGTGACGGAGGCTGGGCGGGCTCCTTATTCGCTCCGAGCGGGCGAGGCGCAGGCCCTGAGGTCTGGCGAAGCGCCGCGCCCGCCGGTCAGCCCGAAGCCTTCCGCTCCTTCCAGATGCAGGCGTAGGCGTTGTGGTTGTGGATGCTCTCGAAGTTCTCCGCTTCCACTTTATACCAGGTCACGTCGGGGTGGGCCTCCAGTTTGAGCACGACACTGCGCACCAGGTCTTCGACGAACACCGGGTTCTCGTAGGCCCGCTCGGTGACGCTTTTCTCGTCCTGGCGCTTGAGCAGCGAGTAAAGTCCGGAACTGGCGGAGCTTTCCACCATGGCGATGACGTCCTCGATCCACACGGTGTTCTTCGAACGGAGCCGGACGGTCACTTCACCACGTTGGTTGTGAGCACCGTGGACAGAAATGGCTTTGGAGCACGGGCAGAGCGTCGTGACATTCGCTTTCACGGTGAGGACGAAATCAATGTCCTCTCCGCAGGCGGCGGCATCGAAGCGCGCGACGTAGTCCATCATGCCTTCCTTGCCGGTGACGGGCGCTTTCTTCGACAGGAAGAACGGAAACTCCATCTCCAGGTGTGCGGTTGCGGAATGCAGCTTCTTCTGCATGGCGAAGAGGATGTCCGGGATGTTATCGACGTGGATCATGCTGCCGTGGGCGTTGAGCACCTCGAGGAAGCGGCTCATGTGGGTGCCTTTGAATTCTTTCGGCAGATCGACGAACATCCCGATCGTCGCGATCGTGTTCTGGACCGCGTGGGCCTTGTCGCGAATCTGGATCGGGAAGCGCAGCCCGCGCACGCCCACTTTGTTGATGGGCAGTTCGCGATGGTCAGGCTCGCTTTGCTTGTCGTGCATGGGTTTTGCCAGGGTGGTCATAGCCAGAGAACCGTGTCGTTTCGACCGGGCAAGGATAACAGGGAGGCGGGCTTTTGCAATGCACACAAGGAGCGCCAGTCTGAAGCGCTGAAGCGGGAGCACAAACAAACGAGCTTCGTCAAAACGCGGGCGGTGAGCGCCAAAGACGGCAACAGGGACAAGCCCCTTTCGCCCAAGGGGAGGCCATCCGAGCTTCCATATCGATGGAGTTGGTTGACTGTGTTGTTCGACCGCGGTTGCAGGCTGCGCCTGCGCTGCTACGGCGAAATGACGCGGTAGAAGCGCCAATTGAAATCCGGCGCCTGCTGGTTCGTAAACTGGAGCGCGCCGTTGGAATTCAAAAGGTTCGTCAGCGTGGTCCAGTTGGTCAGCGTGGTCGAGGCTTGGATGGTGTTGGTGCGGTTCGGGTGGCCCAAGATGGTGAACCTGAACATACCGTCGTCCAGATGTTGCGGTCCGAAGAGGGCGAGACCGTCGAACGGCGCACACTTGCCCGCGTTGCGGACCATGAAGATGTCTTGCACCTCCTGCGCCGACAGGGCGCGGCTGTAGATGGAAACTTCGTCGAGCAGGCCGTTGAAGAAGAACTGTCCTTCGGCCTGGCCAATGGTCAGGGGCGCGTTGGCGTCGGGAACGACGGCGGTGGTGGTGTTGGTCGAGACGGGCGTGCCGTCAATGAAGAAGGTGTAGGTTTCGCCGCTGCGGGTCAGGGCCACGTGATACCAGCGACCTGCCTCGGGCGAGAAGGGCGCGTCGCCAATGTTGACGTTGTCAGACGAGCCGTTGATGTGGAAGCGCAGCACACCGCCGTTGAGCCAGAAGATCCATTTGTCGGCGTAGCCGGGGCCGGTGTCGCTGGCCACGAAGGCTTGGCTGTTGCCGCCGCTGTTGAAGTTGGCCCAGAGTTCAATGGTGAATTCGTTCGTGCCAAAGGCCCAGGTGGGGCTGTCCGGCACTTCCACGTACTTGTTGCCGCCCAGACTGAAGGCCTGGCCACCGATGCCTAGCGCACAGGTCGCGCCGTTGCGCAGGAAGCCATCGTAGTTGCCCCATGCGTCCCTGGCGTTGCCCTCGGCTTTCCACCACGCCAACAAGCCCGCGGGCACAGGCTGGCAGTTGGTGGTTTCAAAATTGGCCTGGACTCGCTTGTGGCCATCGAGCAACAGCGAGAGAGGATTGTTGGTGCCGCTGGCGTCGCCGCTCCACCCGGTGAACAGCGTGTTCGAGCCGGGCGTGGCCGTGAGCGTGATCGTGGAGCCATAGACGTAATTGCTCAGGTAGAGGCTCCTCACCAAGTTGCCCAGACCGTTGACCACGGTTGTCAGGCGCGGACGGAAGGAGACGTTGTTGGTGGGAATGGTGTTCTCGGCGAACTCAGCGGCGTTCGTCACCAGGTCGCTGTCGGGGTCGTGCGTGCCATCGTACTGCCAGGTGTTGCCGAAGTAGAGGTTTTCCCAGATGTCCGGCAGACCGTCGTTGTCTTCGTCCTCGGTGGCGGCGTTGCGGCCATCCATGCGGATGGCGAACGGCTGTGGGGTGGCGGAGGTGTTCGTGACGAGGAGGTAGTAGGAGTAACCCGGCAGCCACGGCCAGTTGTTCGGTGTGACGAGAGACTGGTTTAGGCCGGTGTTGGGAGCGGCATTTCCGTAGGCCCAGTGGGCCGCGCTTGGAGTGGGCAGAGTGCCTTGCGAGAGGTATTGATAAACGCTGGCGGCGGCGATAGGCGCGTGTCTCCAGCGGGTGGCATCCGCAGGCACATCGATGCGGAACTTGACCGCGCCATAGGCGGGAAGCTCGTTGGTCCAGGTGCCGCCGTAGAAGGCGAGCGCGTTGGTCACGTCGATGGTTCCGCCGCTCGTAGTCGAACTGACGCTAAAGGTGGCGTCGCTCACGGCGCGGAAGCCGAGGTAGTAAATCGCGCCGGGCCGCAGCGGCGGCGTGGAGAACGTGTGGGTGCCCGGCGAATCGAAATCAAGGTAAGGCCCGTGGTTCTTGGCGTCCTGCTCCCAGTCGTAACTGCCATAGCCCGGCGTTTGGCCAAATCCTGGAGGCGTGGTGTCGCGGACGTGCATCATCACGTCGCCGATGTCCTGGCTGAAGGTGACGTTCCAGTTCAAGGGCGCGTTGGAAGGCATCTGCACCCGGTAGTAACGCCAGTCGCCGGCGGTCAGGGTCTGGTTGGCGAAGCTGCCGCCGTTGAGGGCGAGATCCTGGATGTCTCCGGTCGAGACGCGCAGGCGGTAGCGGACGTTCGACCCGCCGGCGGCGTGGACGGCCAGATACCAGATGCCGGGCGGGAGAAAGGCTTCGTAGCGGCCGTTCATCGACACCCAGTTGCCGTATTCGCTGCCGGCGGTGCCGTTGAGGAAGCGGTCGTAAACCCAGTATGGCCAGACGCCGGAGTTGTAGGTCACCGTGGGCGCGAGGCCGACGCGGAGGTAAAGGTTCGGGTTGCCGCTGATGGCGTCGAGGCGAGTCCGGATCAGGCCCACGTTGTTCGAGGGCACGATCACGGCATAGTAGTCCAGGTCGCCCTCGCCCAGATCGGTGCCTTGGTCGCCGGGCAGAGCCACGCCGTTCGTGCCCACGCCGGTGTCGCCGAAGAGTGGGCCGCTGGGCGGAAGGCCGGGCGTGGTGACGGGTTGGCCGACGACGGGCATCGTCCAGGCCAGCCGCTTCAAAGTGAGTTCCGTGCTGGTGAGCGTGTAGGCGCTGCCGCCCACGCCTTTCACTTCCACATACCAGGTGCCGGGGGTGAGATAGTCCGGGACGATGATGGCTTCGTCTGGAACGAAAACCGTGCTGCCGCCCACGTCATCCTGCGGCAACTTATCCTTGGCCACGCGCATCTGGGGCGCGCCGAAGGTCGGCGCGAGCAGCAATTTCCAGCCGAGCACGGGCGCGCCGTTGTTGGCGGCGGGCACAACCACTTTGTAGAACGCGCGCTGGTTGTCGGCCAGCGAACCGGTGGCGACGTTGGAGAGGCCGTTGGTGTTCAGGTTGGCAGCGAAGTTCAGTTCCGGGACCGGCAGCGGATGGACCACCAACGTGTAGCTGGCCCCCACGTACCCGACACCCGACTGGAGTTGCGCCTGCACCGCGATGGTGTAATTGGTCGGCCTCGCATTGGGCAGGGTGATCAGCCGCTCCTCATACCAGTTGTAGCCGCCGCCGCCGGCGATGCCGTACTGGTTATAGGTCCTCGGCACCTCGTTGCCGTAGTCCATGGTCAGGATGGGATTGCCGACCCGGTTGTCCAGCCGCACTTCCACCGCTCGGGAGCCGGCGGGGATGGTGAACTGGTAGGCCTTGATCTCCCCGCATTCCAGCGTGTTGGCGCGGGTCAGGTCCGAGGCGCCCAGCGGGCCGAGATTGGTGGGATTGAAGACGCCCACGCTGGTGAGGGTGAAAGCGCTGGCGTTGGTTCCTGGCCCGTAATCGCTCGGATTCATGCCCTCGCTCCACACCGCGAAGTAGAAGGTGCCGGCGGGGATGCTGGTCTGGCCGGCCTCGGGCAGCCACAGGAGGTGATCGTTGCCGGGCTGTTTCACCGGGAAGCCGCCCCACAAGAAGTTGCCGGAGGGAGCCGAGTTCGGCAGCCCGTCTTTGCGGAGCACGAAGTAGCTGTCCCCCACGTCAGCGGCCAGCCGGATCTTCCAACTGGGCGTGTTGCTCGGCACGACCACGCGGTAATAAGCCGCCTCGCTCGCGGGCAGGGCCGGGGTCGAAACCGTGCCGCCGGCAAAGGAAATTTCTCCCACCGGAATGCTCAGGCCCGTTCCGATGCCGCGGCTGACCAGTGTGTAACTGCACGGCGTGGCGTTGGGGCTGGCGTCCTTCACGCCGATGTAGTAGGTGCCGGGTTCGAGTGGATTGCCCATGCTGGCGACCATCCTGGTGGCCATCTGGTAGCCGGGCATCCACTTGTAGCCGCTGGGCCAGGTGGCGGAAACGCCGGGGTTCCACGGATAGGTGGTGTCCAAGTAATCCGGCAGCGTATCCCGCTGCACCACGAAGCGGGGGGTGCCGAGGGTGATGTTGGTCAGGCGCAAATCCCAGCCCAGGGCGTCGGCAGGGACTTGCACCAGGAAGAACCGCCAGTCGCCGGACGCCTGGTCGGTCACGGAAATCGCGCCGCCGTCGAAGGCCAAGGATTCGGTGCCCGAGGCGTGGAGGCGGATGGTGTAGCTGGCGTCCGGGTAAGTGGGGCCAGCCGTGGCCGTGGCCTTGATCATCAGGGTGTAAACACCCGTCGGTGGGTTGGCGATGGTGATCAAGCTGTCGTCTGCCCACTGGTAAGCTCGTCCTCCGAGCACACCATAGCTGCCGGTCCAGTAGTCGCTCGGAGAGGCCAATTGTCCGTCGGCGCGCAAGGCCATCATAGGTGCGCCGGTGCGGTCCTCCAATCGCACCTCCAGACTGAGCGTGCCCGAGGGCACCGTGAATTGGAACGCCTTGCACTCCGCGCCCGCCTGGCCATTGCTGTGAACCAAGTCCGTGGTGCCGGAAGGATCGACCGTGCCGAGGCCGATGATGCCCAGCGGGCCGAGACTGAGCAGCGTGAAACTGCTGGCGTTGGTGCCGATGCGGCCGCCGTCCTGCGAGTCTTCTCCCTGGCTGGCCACCGCCACGTAATAGGGGCCGGCCACGAGGTTGCTGTCGGCAGAGGTGGACATGAGCAGCAGGGTTTCGTCGCCCGTCTTGTGGACGCTGACGCCGCCGAAATCCAGATTGCCGCTCGCGTCGCTGGCGGGCAAACCGCCGCGGCGGATGACGAACGTGGTGTCGCCCACGCTGTTGGTCAGCTTCAGCCTCCAACTCGGCGTATTCGCCGGCACGTCCACGCGATAACAAGCCCAGTCGCGCGCGGCGAGTCCGTTGCTGGAAACCGCCCCGCCAGCAAAAGCCAGATTCTGGATGCCGATGGCGTAATTCGTGCCGATGCCGCGGCTGACCAAGGTGTAGCTGATCGGATTGAGGTCGTAGGGATTGTCGTCGCCCCGTACGCCCACGTAGTAGGTGCCGGGTTCAAGCGGGTTGCCCATTCCCGCCGTCAAGATGCGTCGATGCTCGTAACGTGTCCCGGTGGGATCGAAGGTGCAGCCGGTCCAATCGGTGTTGGGTGTCCACTGATAGCCGCTGGGCCAACTCGTGTTGACCGCAGCTCCCCAGCCCCAGGTTCCGCCCAGGCTGGTGGGCAGCAGGTCGCGGCACACCGCCATCGCGGGACTGCCGCTGGTGACATCGACCAACCGCAGATCCCAACCAAACGCATTGCTGGGCACGGTGACGCGGAAGTATTGCCAGGTGTCGGCGTTCTGGTTGGTGAAGCTCGCCGAGCCGCCCTCGAAGGCCAGCGATGGTGTCAGGCGGGCGTGGACGCGGATGCGGTAACTGGCGTTGGTGTAGGTGCCGTTGACGTGGCTGGCTTGCACGACCAGCGTGTAAACCCCGTTGGTGGGGTTGACGACGGTCATCAGATCGGACGCAGAATAGGCCGCGCTCTGCCCACCCTCGCGTCCATAGCCGCTGAAAAGTGGATCGGCGAAACCAATCTGGGCGCCGACGCGCAAAGCCATGACCGGGTTGCCGACGCGGTTTTCCAAACTGACTTCAAAGGCCAGCGTGCCCGGCGGGACCATGAACTGAAAGGCTTTGATCTCGCCGCCTTCCTGGCCATTCGTGCGGACGAGATCCGTGGCCCCGCTCGCATCCAGCACCCCGAGGTTGGTGAAGGCCAGCGCGCCAAAGCTGGTGAGTGTGAAGTTGCACGTGTTCGTGCCGACGCACCCGCCGTTGATGGGGTCATTGCCTTCGCCGACCACGGTCAGGTAATAGGTTCCAGCGGTGAGGTTGGTCTGGCCGTAATCTGGCAACAACAGGTAATGCTCGTCGCCGTCCTTCTGCATTCGAGCGCCCGTGCCGCCCACGCCCGGCAACAATTCCTTGCGCGCGAACAGCAGCACTTCGCCGGCGTTGGTGCTGAGTTTGACTTTCCAACTGGGCGCGTTGTCCGGCACGGCCATGCGGAAATAAGCGGCTTCGCGCGGCGGCAGGCCGTTGCTGGAGATCACGCCGCCGGTGAAGGCCAGGTCTCTGACCAGAATGGTCTGGCCCGGGCCGATGCTGCGGAGTTGGAGCGTGTAGCTCATCGGATCGTCATTGCCGTAGCCGTTGAGCACGCCGACGTAATACGTGCCCGGCTCCAGCGGATTGCCCATCGTGAGTTGCAGGACGCGGCCGTCTTCGTTGGTCTGGCCGCTGGGATCGTAAGCCCGCCCCGTGAGGTCGCCGCCCGCGGCCAGTTGGTAGCCGCTGGGCCAGGTGGTGCCCTGCCACCAGTACCAGCCCGAGGAGTAGAGGTCGGAGGGCAACTGGTCACGCCGCATGACCAGTTGCGGGCGCCCGCTGGTGACGTTGACCAGCCGCATGTCCCAGCCGAGCGCGCCCGCTGGTACGTCCACGCGGAAATACTGCCAGCGGCCGAGGGGTTGGTTGGTGACACTGACCGAAGTGTTGCCGCCAACTGTACTGAGCGACGCGCCGCCCAACTGCTGCCCGGTGAACACGAAGTTTCCCAGCGCCGAAGTGGGCGAGTAGATGCCGAGGTACCAAATGTCCGCCTGGTGTCCAGGCCGCTGGAGAAAGCCGTCCGGGCCGGAGTAATCGACGTAACCCTGGCCGCCCACGTAGCCGTTGTCGCGGGAATTCCACCGCGCCGGCACGGCACTGCGGCGCAGGGCAATCTCGGTTCCCGGAGGCTGGTTCTGGAGGAACAAGTCCCAGCCGAGCGTGCCCGCCTGCTGGTCGGTATTGGCCACGCGATAGAACCGCCAGCCCACGCGGCTCGGCGCGTCGTTGGTGATGCGGAAGAGGTAATCCACGTCTGTGATCACCGGTCCGCCGTTGGTGAGCGTGCCGGAGTACGGCGCGGTGCCATAGACCGTGATGTAGAAAGTGCCATCGCTCAAGCCGGGCGGGACCATCGTAACGCTGTCCGCGTCGCTGGTTGAAGCCACGTCCGAGAAAGCATCGCTGTAGAACTCATTGGCCAGGGCACCGCGGCGCACGGCAAGGTCGGCATTGCCGGAGGTTGGGGTGACGTTGACCTGCCACGCGATCTGGTCCACCGGCACCTGCACGCGGAAGGTTCGGTACGGGAAACTTCCAGCCGAAACGCTGAAGCTGGTCGAGGCCCCGAAGGCCAGGTCCGTGACTGCCTGCTGTCGTGAATCGAGCGTGAAGTTCAGTCCCGGATCGCCCACCACCCCGATGAAATACGAGTCGCCAATGTTCAGGTAAGGCGGCACCAGCAACATCTGTCCTGGCTGTGCCCAGTCGTACGAACCCCAGGGCTGGGGATGCGGCGCGGTGGTTTGCTTGACGAGCAGTTCATTGTTCAGCCCGTTCAGACTGAGCCGCCAGCCCAGCGTGCTGGGAGAAATGGTCGTCTTGAAGAAGTGCATTCCCTCCGCGCCCATCGTTGCGGTGGCTCCGCTGCTGGCATCCGGGGCGAGATCGGGGAGTGGCTGCACGTAGGCCTCGCCGCTGACGAGGTTCCACTGCGCGCCCGGCGTGGCGTGGATGAGGAGATACCAATCATGGTCCGCCGCGAACTGGCCGGCGAACTGCGACAGCACGAAGCCATCCGAGCCGACGCGTGTCGAAACGTAGTCGGCGTCGTTCATCGAGGGGAAACCGGCGTGGGTCAGGTAGGCGTCCGCTTCGCCGCTCTGCACGTTGAGCGCCGTGCGCCAGAGGCCGTTGACGGTGTCGAGTGTGGTGAGGTGGAAATAATAGTCGCCACCGGTGGGGCTGGTGTTGGTGAAAACTTCCGTGCCGAGATGGGTCGTGCCGGGATCCCAGGTGAGTTCGGTCATGTAACCGATCTCCGCCGAGAGCGTGTAGCTGACGCTGGTCGTCGCGGCGGACGGCAGGCGAACGCCGATGAAATACGTGCCCGCCGTGGCTTCCGTCTCGGTGAAGACGATCGTGTCGATGCCCTGGCCCGTGCTGGCCTTGCCGTGGTACGACTCATCCGGCAACGCCCCGCGCCGGACGTAGAGGTCCGGATTGTTCGCACTGGGACTGCTGAGCACCAAGCGCCAGCCGGCGGGCAGGTTGGTGGGCATGTCCACCTGGAAATATTGCCAAGACCCTTCAGCGCTGCCGCTGGGGAAGGCGCCCGGTGTGGAAAACGCCAGCGGCTTGAGCGCCGGGTACGCGGCTGAGCGCAAATTGGTCCGGTTGGTGGTGAGAGCCACAGCGAACGCATCCTCAGCCGACTCGGCCGGCGTGACGACCCGCAGACCGTAATTCGTCGCTTTGAACTCTGGCAGTTGCAGGTTGATTTGATTGTTGGTCCGATCGAGTCGGGAGGCAAAATCATAATCCGTGTCGCTGGGCAGCCCCCCCCTCTTCAGTAGCAGGTAGGACCATTCGGACGCGTCATTGGAGACGACGAGTGAGAGGTTGGTCGTGCCGGCCCCAAGGGTGAACGTGAAGTCCGTGGCCTGTCCCGGCTGGTTGGTGCCGACAAAAGTTTGGGCGAGCAAGGTGGAGGTGAAAGCGAAAGCCAGGGACAGGGGGAGGAAGACTTCCGCGCGAAGACACAAGGCGGGCGTTCTCATAGAGTTTTTGATGTGGCTGACTGTGGGGCCGTTTATAGAGGCCCGGCTGGCGGGCTGCAAGAGCCAAAAGCAACCCATCGCAACCAGACCTTGCGGGCCGTTTTCCGAATACCGGCTTGCCTGCTTCAGTCCAATCCCGGCAAAACCATGAAACACCACATCTCTCGACGCGAATTCATCAAAGGCAACCTCGCTGCGGCGCTGGCAGCTTCGGCATTCCCCGTCATCATCCCCTCTTCCGCGCTGGGGGCCGGCGGCCAGGTCGCCCCCAGCAACCGCATCGTCATCGGCGCCATCGGCGTGGGGCCGCAAGGCCGCGGGGTGATGGGCAACTTCCTCGCGCAATCCGAGGCCCAGGTGGTGGCGTTGTGCGATCCGCTGAAGCGGAACCTCGACGCCGCGGTCAACCAGGTCAACGGCCACTACAAGAACCAGGATGTAAAGACCTACGCCGGCTTCCGCGAACTGCTCGCACGAAACGACATCGACGCGGTCTTGATCGCGACCCCGGATCACTGGCACGTGCCGGTCGCCCTCGCGGCGGCCAAGGCGAACAAGGACATGTACGTCGAGAAGCCGCTGGGGCTGTCCGTGGAGGAAGACCGGCTTTTGCGCCAGGCCTGCCAGAAGAACCGACGCCTTTTCCAGTTTGGCACCCAGCAACGCAGCGACGCGAAATTCCGCAAAGCTTGCGAACTGGTCCGCAATGGCCGCATCGGCACGCTCAAGCAAATCGGCGTCTGGTGCTCCGCCAGCCGGCCCGGCGGTCCAACTGATCCCATCGCGCCGCCGGACGAATTGAACTACGACCTCTGGCTCGGCCCGGCTCCCCAGACGCCCTACACGGAGGGCAAGGCCTTCGACACGCCCAAGAGTTGGAAGACCTGGTGGTTCAACTACGATTACGCCTTGGGCTTCATCGCCGGCTGGGGCGTCCATCCGCTCGACATCGCGCTCTGGGGGCACCCGGAGATGATGACCCAGCCGATGGAGATCGAAGGCCGGGCGGTCATCCCGAAGACCGGCGCGTGCAACACCTCCACGTCCTGGCTGGTGAACTTCACGTTCGGCACCGGCGTCCGTCTCGAATACCGCGGCACCAACAATGGCGGCGAAGCCAATGAGTTCAACAACCTGAGTCACTGGAAAGGCCGCTTCGCCGAATTGCGCGATCACGGCACGGCCTTCGAGGGGACGGACGGTTGGGTGGTGGTGGACCGCGCCAAAATCTGGAGTTCGCCGGAAGCGCTGGTGGAAGAAAAGTTCGACGACCTCAAACTGAAGCTGCCCCGGAGTTCCAACCACGCCCGCAACTTGCTCGAAAGCATCAAGACCAGGAAGCCCGCCATCTGCCCCATCGAGGAAGCCGTCCAAGCCGACGTGCTCTGCCACGTGAGCGACATCGCCACCCGCGTGGACCGCAAACTCAAGTTCGATCCCGTGAAAGAAAAGTTCCTCGACGACGCGGACGCCAACCGCAAGCTGGCGCTGCGCCCCATGCGCGGGGCGTGGAAGTTCTGAAACGGGTTGCACCGGGTGCCTCTGGACACTCAGGGCTGATTCGAGAAAGCGTAGCAGCCGACGTGAGGAGGCTCTGTTTTGATTTCGGATTTGAAAACAGAGCCTCCTCACGTCGGCTGCTACGATCCAGGGATTCTCGAATCCACCAGTGTCTTGACACTGGCACTCTCCACAACACCCTTGAAATGCCGGTCCCCAGCCGGGAGGATGGGCGCGCTGGTCCGATGAAGCGTTTCCTCATTATCAAGCCATCGTCGCTCGGGGACATCGTCCACGGGCTGCTGGTGGCGCAGTCGATCCGCGAGCAGTTGCCGGGCTGCCACATCACCTGGATCGCGCGCGAGGTCTTCGCGCCCTTCGTGGAAGGCTGCTCGGCCGTGGACCGGGTGATCGTGTTTCCGCGCGCCGCCTGGCTCTCCGGCCTGAAGCGCTTCGTGACGGAGTTGCGCGCCGACGAATACGATTGCGTGCTGGACATGCAGGGACTCGCCCGCTCGGGTCTGATGACGTTGCTGGCCAACGCCAGCGTGAAGGTGGGCCGCTCGGACGCGCGCGAGTTCGCCGGCTGGGCTTGCACGCGCCACGCGCCGCTGCCTCCGGCGGGCAAGTTGGCGCACGCCGTGGACGTGCTCCTGCAATTCCTGCCGCTGATCGGGCTGGAGGCCAGACTTGACGGACTGATTCGTCTGCAAAGCGAACCGCTGCCGCCGCCCCATCAAGGTCTGTTCGCCGAACGCCCCATGGTGTTGCTGCCCCACAGCCGAGTCGCCGCCAAGAACTGGCCCGGCTTCACTGAACTCACACAACTGTTGCTCCAGTCACCGGAAGGCCCGCCAGTGGTCTGGAGCAGCCAACGACCGTGTTCGGCTCCACCAAGCCTCGCGGCGCACCCGCGCTTCCACAATCTCACCGGGAGGACGACCCTCCGTCAGATGGTGGGCTTGGTCCAAGCCGCGCGGCTCATCGTGGTGAACGACAGCGGCCCAATGCACATCGCCGCGGCCGTCGGCACGCCGTTGGTCGCGTGCTTTGGACCGACGACGCCGGAGCTTTACGGCCCGTACCCGCTTGATCGGCCCACGCATCAGGTGTTGCGCGCGCCCGCAGGGGACCTCGCACGATTGGAGGCTGGCCGGGTCTTGGAGGCCGTGCGGCGGCTCCTCGGTGCGGAAGCGGCGGCCAGCCCTGCGCCTCTCTGTTGATGCAGGAACCAGAACGACGCGCGATCAGCGCGCCGGCGGCAGAAGCTTCTTTCCTTTGCGCGACTCGCCGGCGATCCAGAACGTCACGCCACCGGAAACGCCGTGCGCGTTGGTCTGAAAGATCAGGTGCGCATCCACGTCGCGGGCGAAGAATTTCACGGGTGACTCCGCGAAGAGCAAATGCTGATGCCCGCGCGGCACACCGATCGTCATCAGCAGGTGAGCGTTCGTGCGGGAGACACCGATCTTCAAGCCGTCCTCGAACTGGTAGTCGCCCACACAGCGGTCAAGCACGGCAGCCGGGTAGGTGAATTCCTTTTGCGCCGCGTCCGTGAGTTCGCGCACCCAGATGTTGCGGTAGCGGACCGGATTGCCGTGGTCCTGCAACGACAGCGGCAGCTTTTCGGCGTGCGGCGAATAGGCGTCGCGGCTCATCCAGCCGGTGGGGCCGGTGAGCGTCACGTTGTTCTGCACCAGCACGCCGTTGTGCAAGACGGTCGCGCGCGCGGGAGAAAGGAGTTTGCCGCCGGCCTCGAACCGCGGGCGGGTGAAAATGATGTCGTAAGTCTGCCACTGGCCCGGCGGACGGGCCGCGTTCACCAGCGGCGGATATTGGGCATAGACGGCGCCAGCTTGGCCGTCGGCGTAAGTCTGGTTCTCGAAGCAGTCGAGCACCTGCACCTCATACAAGCCCATGAGGAACACACCGCTGTTGCCCCGGCCCTGGCTCTCGCCTTGTGGCGGCGTCGGCGCGGCCCATTCGAGGTGGAGTTGGCAATCGCCGAAATTCTGAAGGGTGCGGAGGTAGCCGCTGCCTTTGACACATTCCATCACGCCCTGCTTGACGATCCACTTGGGTGCGCTGCCATCCAGGCTGCACCAAGCCGCGAGGTCTTTGCCGTCGAACAACACGGTGGCGTCGGAAGGCGGACGGCCCGGCTGGTCCAGGGTGCCCGGCGTGCCGGGATCGACTACCGGCGGGCGCGGACGCGACCAGTCATGGATTTTGAAGTTGGGGTCCGGCTGCGACTGAGCGAAGGCCGCCGCCGCGGAGAGAACGAAGACGAGTGTCGATTTCATGGCGTAGTTTCGGTGCTACAAAGAGCTCACAGCGTCGGAGCACGGACGTTCGTGTTCGCGAGTCCGTGGCAAGCCGCCTCTTGATCGGAGGCCCCCGTCAATCTCCCAGCCTCTTCACCAACTCCAGGTTGCCCACCACATTGATCTTGCGGGCTTGGAGGGCTTTGATGGCGGCGTCGGGATTGTCGAAGCGGAAGGCCAGCAGACCCTCCCCGCCTTGCTTGACCGTGAAGGCGTACATGTACTCCACGTTCACTTTCGCGGCTTCCACGATTTCCAGGATGTCGGCCAAACCGCCCGGGCTGTCCGGCACTTCCAACGCCACCACCTCGGTGGTCTTGACCACGTAGCCGTTTTTTTCCAGCAGTTCTTTCGCCTTGGCCCAGTCGTGGACCATGAGACGCAGAATGCCGAACTGCTGCGTATCGGCCAGAGCGAAGGTCTGAATGTTGACGCCGGCTTTGGCGAGGAGGCGGCAGGGCGTGCTCAAGGCCCCGGGTTTGTTTTCGAGGAAGACGGAGAGTTGGTTGAGTTTCATGGCAGTGGCTTTCTCTGGCTCAAAGTTTGCGTTTGTCCTGGACGCGTTTGGCCTTGCCCTCGCTGCGTTGCAGCGTGCGCGGCGCGACCAAGCGCACCTCGGCATGCAGGCCGGTGACGGTTTCAATCGAGTGTGAAATCTTCTGCTGAAGCTGCTCCATCGCCCCCACGGTGTCGCTGAACGACTCCGACGTGACTTCCACCTGGACTTCCACCGTGTCCAGACCCTGCGCACGGTCCACGATGATCGCATAGTGCGGCAGTGTTCCTTCAACCTTGAGGAGCGCGGCTTCGATTTGCGACGGATAGAGGTTCACGCCGCGGATGATGAGCATGTCGTCACTGCGACGCCCAATGCGGCAGATGCGGCGGATGGTGCGACCACAGGGGCATTGGTCCGCGGCGAGCGACGTGATATCGCGCGTGCGGTAACGGATCATCGGCATGGCGCGCTTGCAGAGCGTCGTCAGGACCAGTTCGCCTTCCTCGCCATCCGGGAGCGGCTGCTCCGTCTTCGGGTCGATGATCTCCGGGTAGAACATGTCCTCAAAGATGTGGGGCCCGGACTGGCACAGGCATTCCATCGCCACGCCAGGGCCGACGATTTCGGACAAGCCGTAAATGTCGTACGCCTTGACGCCACTCTCGGCCTCGATGCGGCGGCGCATGTTCTCCGTCCACGGCTCCGCGCCAAACACGCCCGCGCGCAGCGGGAGTTTTTTGATATCGACACCCAACTCCCCTGCCCTGTCGATGATGTGCAGGAAGTAGCTCGGCGTGCAGCAGATCACGGTCGCGCCAAAATCCTTCAGGATCATGATCTGTCGGTCGGTGTTGCCGCCGGAAATCGGAATCACACTCGCGCCCAGCGCTTCCGCGCCGTAATGCGCGCCCAGCCCGCCGGTGAACAGGCCGTAGCCGTAGGCGTTCTGAATGATGTCGCCGCTATGCACTCCGCAGGCCGCGAAGCTGCGCAACATGGCCAGCGACCAGTCGTCCACGTCCTCCTGCGTGTAGGCCACGACGATGGGTTTGCCGGTCGTGCCGCTGGAGGCGTGGAAGCGGACGATCTCTTCCAGCGGACTGGCGAACAGCCCGAAGGGGTACGTGTCGCGCAAGTCTGTCTTGGTTGTGAAAGGCAGCTTGGCGATGTCGTCAATACTCTTGAGATCGGCGGGCTTGAGGCGGCGCTCCTCGAGGCGGTTGCGGAACAGCGCCACGCGCTCGTAGGCGCGCGTCACCATTGCCATCAGCCGGGTGAACTGGACCTGCCGCAACTGCGCCGGCGGCAGGAAATCCATCGCGCTGGCCGCATGAAAAGGACCGGGTTGGTGGTTCTTGCTCATAGTTGCTCTTGCTGTAACGGCGGGAAACTAGGCAAGTCGGTTCCCCCGCTGCAAGCTTGAAACCGTGGGGGAATCCGACTCTCGCGGCCACCGGAACATCATCCTTCCCGCATCCTGGCCAGGGCCGCCACGGTGGGATAGCGTCCGGTGTCCGCCAGCAGCTTTCGCAGCGCGACGCGTTCAGGATGGTTGAAATCGAGCACCCGGACGGTCACTTCACCGATGGCCGTCAATGGCTCAATCCGTCCCTGCCAGAAAGAGAAGTGCTGTGCCCATTGATCGGTGCGCGGATTGTAGAAGCGGACAAACGCGCCCGTTTCCGGGTTGAGCGAGCCGAGATCGGTTCCCTTGTGCCGATTGCAGTGAAAACAAGCATAGGCCAAGTTGTCCGGCACCGTCAGACCACCATGCTTGAGGCTGACGATGTGGTCCACTTCGCAACCGTGATAGACGTTCTCCTTGTGGACCAGACAGTATTCGCAGAGATGGTCGGCCCGTTCCGACACCCGCCATCGAAGCGACTCGGGAATCTCATTGCCCATGAGCCAGAAGTTGGTGGGCGCGCGCCTTGGCCAAGTTCATCAGCAACTCCAGATCTTCGTAGTGGTCCAACTCGCGGCGCTCCGACTCCGTCAGCCCAGTGGTCTTCTCCCGCCGCAGCAACTCCCCCACCTGTCGGCGGGCTTCGGCGGAAGGCTTGAACTCCGCCACCTCGCGCGGACTGCGCGTGGCGATGAATTCGGCCACTTCTTCGTAAGCTCTCATGGGCGCAGTGTCCCACGTTGGCCCGCGACTGGCAAGAAACCAAAAGGCTTGTCTTGAAATCGAAGCCGCTCGCGGGCAGTGCAGCGACAACGATGACCTGACTGTCACAGCAACAGGAGGTTTCCCCGTGCCGCATCGGTGTCGAAAGCGAAGGCGTTCGAAGCGCCATCGGAAAGGACGCGGGCCGAGGCAGATGAAGCAGCCGTGTTTCGCGAGGTCGGAGCAGGTTCGTTTCGACCCGACCTCACCGTGTCTGCATCGGCCCGATGTAGTCCATCGCCACCACGACATGGTCGAACCAGACCTTCATCCGGTGCCCCGCCGGCTTCTGCGTGTAGATGTAGAGCCAGACACAGTTCACGTTCAGTTCCTTGACCGTCCGCCAACGGAAACCCTCGAACGGCGCGCCGCCTTCGGGCACGGCGAGGCGATCCGGACCGCCCTTCTCCGGGTTCCAGCGGATGCCGTTCCCGCCTTTGCCGGGCGTGAACTTGTCGTAGGTCCAAAGGCCCTTCGGAAATCCCTGGCCGAGGTGGCTGATGAGTTGGCCGTCGATCCAGAGCGCCTGCTCGCCGTTCGTGGCACCCACGTCGTTCATCTGGATCATCTGCTCGACGCAAATCCAGCGGCCTTTGGCGACCTTGAGATTGAGGTCGCGGACGAAGCTGTTGCCCCAGGTTTGGCCACGGGGCGGGCTGCCGCGCATGTCGCACCAATAAGTGTAGTAGTCCCATGTCCAGCTCGACCCGAACGGCTCAATGCCGACCCAGAAAGACTTCGCGCCGTCGGTCGGTTGGCCGGCTTTCACCGAGGGCCAGCGCGTGGCCGGGTTGTTGCCGCCGAGGCAAGGGCCGAAGTGGTGAATCTCGCCGCAGTCAGGATCGAACTTCACGTAGTAGCGGGCGAAGAGGCGGTCGTAGCCCCAGCCGCCGTCTTGGTTCTTGAGGCGACGATAGAGTTGCGCACCGGGACCACTCTCGCGCTCCATGATGAGTGAGTGTTTGCCCGCGCTGCCGGGCGGCACGTCGTCGGAGAAGGTCTGGCCCGGCTTGTCGCCAACGGTTTCCCAGCGTTGCCAGAGCGCGTCGAGCGAAGGCGCCTCAAAGTCCTCGACGAAGACAACGCGCGAATCGCGCTCGATGCCGGCGTCGCCGGGGTAGCGCGCGGCGAGGCCGTCTTTGGGAAAAGGTTTTGGCGAGGCAGGCGTGGCCGCCGCCGGCTGCGCGAAAGCGGAAGTCGAGAAGCTGATCAACGCCGCCAACATCAGGGCGAAGGCGCAGCGCCGGTGGAACAGAGGAATCTTCATGGTATGGGCAGGGCTTTGTAGAATCGGGCGGGCGGGAGCGGAGAGAGCGAGTCGGTGTAGGTGGACTGGCCGGAAGAGTTCGTCAACCAAGCCAGCCAGGACCAAGTCGTGAGATTGGAACTGGCGTGGAGAGCATAAACGCGATTGGTTTCGCCGGTGAGGCTCAAGGGCAGTCCGTCGGGGCCGGGCGGAGCCAGCGCGGCCAACCGCACCGGCACCTGCCACTCGAAAGCGCCCATGTCCACCGTGCCGTTGACGATGCGGGGATTGCCGTCCTGGTCGGTGGTGTTCGTGACGTAGGCGTTGTTGCCGGCGTTGATGCAGGGGGAGTTGATCTGAAGACGCAGATTGCTCCAACCATTGGTGTCCACAAACGATGGCGCATTGGTCACATTGCTCGTACCCACGGGCCGCGGCATTGTGCAGCAATACTCGAGAATGCAGAAAACGTGATTGAAGGTCGGCCCATGATAGTTCGAACTCTCATTGTAATAGAGGATGGAGTTGGTCAGCTTGCTAGAGTTAGCGCCTCCACCAGCGTCGAAACCATAATTCGCCGCTAGTGTGCAGTTATTCAGTGCTCCGCCTAAAGTCCCGCCGCCCTCCCCCGCCGAATTGCCAATGAGTATGCAGTCGTCTAGCGAGGCCCCAAATGCCCCACCTCCTGCGTAAGCGTTGTTGCCGACGAGCGTGCAATGTTTCAACGTGCCAAGGTAAACCGCTCCGCCGTACCCGGTGGCCGAATTGCCAGCCAGCAAACAGTCCGTCAGAAACGCGCCTCCAGATTCGCAAAAGACGCCTCCTCCACAATAATTGCGGACATCGTCCCACGGACCGTCGTGCGTTGCTCCATTGGCAAGAGTGAACCCGATTATTGTCGCGGCGTTGGTCAAATACGCGCAGCGAATCGCGCCATCGCCGTTGGTAGTGCCCGGCATCTGGTATCCCAAGATCTGGGTCACGGCAGGCCCATTGACACTCCGTACTGTCACCGCCTTGGTCACCGCCACGCGGTTGGTCATCGTCCCAAAGACCGCGCGACCACCGGTACCATAAACCCCGTTGGTCACGAGGACGGTGTCGCCGGCTTGCGCGGCATCGACGGCGTCCTGGATGACTTGGGCGGCGCCGGCCCAGTTGGTGAACGGCGAAACCGGCGTGGTATTGTTCACGTTCACATACAGCGTGGCCGCAGGGGCGCCAGCTTCCAAGAACAGCACCAGCGCGAGGGCCGTGATCGGCCGGCGGGCGGAACGTAATGTGGCTTTCATAATTGGCGTCGCCATTGAACACAACACATCGGCCGGGTTCAAAAGAAAAATCCAGCGCCTCATTGCAGCAACGGAAACAGGCTCGCGTAGTCATCCGTCCAGAGGGGAATCGTCTTGGTCTTGGCCCCTGGCTCGCTGCGGGCCTCGCGGAGGGCGGGTTGCCGGAGGAACTCTTCGTTCCGGGTCAACAGCACCCAGGTGGAGGCGTAATGCCACCACTCCGTTTCTTCCTCCGACAGGTCGTCGCTTTCGGAAATGGAAGCAAGCTGGAGCTGAAAGTGGCTCGCGAGACGGTCCACGACGGGAGCGAGATTCAGATACTGATTCGAAATGTGGACCGCAAGGACGCCGTCGGGCTTCAGATGGCGGAGGTAGATTTCCACGGCTTCGCGCGTCAACAGATGCACCGGAATGGCGTCGCTGCTGAAGGCGTCCAAGGCCAGCACATCGAACTGCTGCGGCGGCTCGCGCTCCAGCGAAAGCCGGGCATCGCCCAGGACCACCTCCACGCGCGCCGGGCATTGCTTCAGATAGGTGAAGCGCTCCTGCGCGAGGCGCTGGACTTCGGGATTGATTTCATAGAAGCGCAGCCGGTCGCCCTTCTTGCCGTAGGCCGCCAGCGTGCCCGTGCCCAGCCCTACCACGCCGATCACGCGGTCCTGCTGGCGCGAGGCGTGGCGCAAGGCCAGGCCGATCCCGCTGTTCTCGCCGTAGTAGGTCGTAGGCCAGCGCGCGGAGGCCGGCTCGACAAACTGCAGGCCGTGGGTGATGCGCCCGTGTTGCAGCACGAGGTAGTGCTTGTCAGGATCGGCGCGCTCGTATTCCCGCACGGAGAGCACTCCGTAAAAATTCCGCGCCAGGCTCAACGCGCCTTGACGGGCACGCCAGGACTGGGTCCAGAGCGTCGCCCCGATCCACCAGAGCGCCGCCCCCAGCAACGCGCAGGTGATCAGGTGCCAGCGGCGCGGGCGGGCGGAGTGCCGCTTGAGAAAAGCTCTGACGACCAGCCCCGCGACGCCGAGCCAAATCACCCAATGCAGTTGCTCGACGTAGCGCCAACTCGGATTCGCCGGGAAGCTCCAATGAAGTCTCTCCTGGTGGGCTTTCAGCCAGCCGGTGAACCAGACCCAGGTTCGATCCAAAGCCACGCCAGCCAGCAGCGAACAAAGCAGCCCGAAGACGCGCCAGCCCGATGGCGCCAGCCCGCCTTTGTCGAGGGCGCAGACGATCAGGAAGAGGAGCAGGCACGCGCCGAGGCTCCAGGGCAGTTCGGCATAGGTGTCGAAGATCAGCGGAGCCATCACGGCCACGAACCCTCCGCCCAGCGCGCCCCCGACGGCGATCATCAGGTAGAAGCTGGTGAGGAACCGCGGATGAGGCTTGAGCCGGTACAGTTCGCCGTGGCAAACCATGCAGCCCACGAACAGGACCGCGGAGTAGATGACAACCTGATTGACGAGCGGCACGTCATCCGTCCGGGCCAGGGTCCAGCACGACGCGGCCACGGCGGGCACCAGCAAAACGCCGAACGCCACGCGCGAGTACCACCGCGGGCTGTCGAAGCAGACGATGAACGTGAGCAGGTACAAGCCGAGCGGCAGCACCCAGAGAAAAGGAATCACCGCCACGTCTTGACACAGCTTGTTCGTGGTCGCGAGGAGCAGCACGGACGCGCAGGCCGGCAGCGCCAGCCAGAGCAGGCGGCGTCCGATGGCGGGACGGATAACTGCCTCTGCAGGGGCGGAGTCCGGTCCAGCCGATGCCACGGGGTTTCGTCTCCAAAACCACACGGCACAGAAGCCGCACAACAGCACGAAAGCCAACATGCCCCACGACCAACATGCGGCCTGGGTCTTGCGGGAGAATTGGTGCTCAAACCAAAAAGGGTAACTCACCAGCGCCAGCAACGAGCCGAGGTTCGACACCGCGTAGAGCCGGAACGGCGAGCGGCCCGGATGCGTCCGGCGAAACCACTCCTGCATCAACGGGCCTGTGGCCGAGAGGACGAAGTAGGGCCAGCCAATCGACGCCGCCAGCAGCGCCAGAATGCGCAGGGCGGGATGGCTGCTGTCCTGCGGCTTCCAGGCGTCCGACGGCGTGATCGGCAGCAGCGCGACAGCACCGGCCAACAACGCCAGATGCAGCACGGCCTGCCGGCGTGGCGACAAACGGCTGGTGCTGACGTGGGCGTAGGCGTAGCCGCCCAGCAGCAGGACTTGGAAGAACAACATGCAGATCGTCCAGACCGCCGGCGTGCCGCCGAACCAAGGCAGAATGTATTTGCCGATAAGCGGCTGCACCGCAAAGAGCAGGAACGCGCCGGCAAAAACCGTCGAAGCGAACTTCAACATCCGGGCTAGAACTCCAGCGGGATTCTCACCACCAACCCGCCGATCACGTCGTCCAGCTTCCAGTCGTTCTTGGCGCTCTTGGGATGCTCGTTGTGGCAGGCGACGCAGGCGCGCGAAATGGCCTTGTCCGCGTACACGGCGGTCAGGTAGCGGCGGCCCCCCAGCGTTTCGTTCCCGTAGTAGTTCGTCTCCGGGTGGCGCGCGACGGCTTCGAGGCCCAGGCGCTCGACCGCAGTTTCCGGGGCGTTGCGCGGGTTGATCGGGCGAAGCGCGCGCAGCGTGTAAGAAAACTCCGCGCCCTTGGTCTGGATGGCTTCCGCGCCCAGGCGCAAGTCCTGGCAGGGGGTGGGCAAGGCTTTGTCCTGCTCCCAGTGCTCGCTCGTCTTGATGGTCTTCTCGTCGTGAACGAGGCGTTGCACCACCACCTTGGTATAGACCTCGCGCTCGGCGGCGATCACGGCGCGCAAGGCATCCGCCATGTCCTGCGGGCGGATGATGGCGTTGGGCTGGGCGCGCTCCGGTGGCGTGGTCTGTGCCGCACGGACCCTGAACGTGGCAATGGCAATAGTCAGCAGGACCAAGCCGGCGGCAAGATTGCGTTTGAAATGCGTGCTCGTCGCAACGGGTTTCAAAACCCAGCGGCGTAGCGGCGTCTCGGCAGAGCGCCGCACTTGTTCGGCTTGGAATTCGAGAATGGCGGCGCTCTGCCGAGACGCCGTTACGAGGTTTTGAAATTGGCTCATAGTCTCAGTTCTTTGCTGGGCGGAGTGTGAAGTTTCCGTTGCGGCAGACCAGAAGATTTAGCGTGGAACGGCGGTTGCCCTCGTGGTCGAAGGACAGAGGCCCGGTCGCGCCGGGCAGCGTCTCCGTGAGCGGGAAAGCACGGTGCGCCGTCTCCCCGCCGGCCTGGCGCAAAACGTGGACCAGCAGCCGGGCTGCGTCGTAGCACTGGGCGGCAGCGTTGTCCGGCTCGGCGCGGAATCGCTCCCGGTAAGCGCGGGTGAAACGACGAAGCTCGTCCTCGCTGGCCGGATCGAGGACGAGGCCCGGAACGAGGAATCCTTCCGCAGCCTCGGCGGCGGCTTGAAGAAACTCGGCGCAGCGCAGCCGGCCCGGTCCCGCCAGTTCGCCCTTGAAGCCGGAGCGACGAAACTCCGCGACCATTCGCCCGGCGCGGCCCGGAGAGTCGAGCCAGAGCAGGACGCTGTCGGGTTTGCTTTTCAGTACTTCTCTGACGACCTGGGTGAAGTCGCTTCGGTTCGTGGCCACTGGGAGCGGCGGCTCCAAACGGCAGCCCGCGGCGATGGCCGCCGCTTCCAAGTCGCGCGCGATCTCGCGTCCGGCGCGTCCGTCCGGCACCACAGCGGCGTAACGGCGGGCCGGCGACGGACGAGCGCCCCCGTTCGTTTGCGGAGAAGGCTGAGAAGATGGCGGCGGTCGCCAGACCGCCGCTACGCCGAACAGCGTCCGCGCTTCGTCGCTCGTCTTCGGCGCGAGGCGAACCATCCACGGAATCCCCGCGCCGGTGACAGACGAATCGCCGCACAACGACACCACGGGAATCGCGGTGCGACCTGCAACTTGGAGGCTCAGATGCGACGCCGCCCCGTCCGGCGGAGCAATCAGCCCGCGCGCACCGTCATCGAGCACCATGCGCGCCGCTTCGGCTCCGTCGTCGCCCCATTGGCCGGGCCGCCCGCGCACGATGAGGCCGACTTTGGGGCCGGGCAGGTCGTTGGCGTGCAGGATGCCGAGTTCCGCGCCCTGGCGCAGGCTGGCGGCGGCGGATTCTTCGGGAGGAAGAAGAAGGCCGATGAGCAAGGCCGGCTCAGCGGCAGGCGCGGCGGCGAGAGTCAGAGCCGCAAGCAGCAGCCCGGGAAGCAAGGGAAATGGAAATTCAAAATTGAAAATTGAAAACTGAAAATTGGACTGCGCGTTCAAGACCCGCGGTCCCGCTCCAATCTGCAATTCACAATTTCCAATTCTCAATTTTCAATTCCCCTCCCCTCCTCGCCACCTATCTCTGTGACAGCTTCACCTTGTCCCTCGCCACCGGCGTCGTGGCCTCGAAGTGCCACTTGCCCTCGCGGAACTGCGCCGTCGCGATGGGCACGATGTTGTCCCAGCGGCCATCGAAGATCATGTGGCCGGTCACGCCATCGTATTCGTCCAGGCCAGCGAGGTAGTCGCGGATGCGGTAGCGGTTGGGGCCGGTGGCGCGCACGCCCTGGATCATCAGCTTCGCGCCGTCGTAGCCGTAGGCGGCATAGATGTCGGGCTTCTCGCCGTAACGCTTTTGAAACTTCTCCACGAACTCGACCCACGGCTGGTCTGCGCGGTCGGGATTGAAGAAGTAACAGATCGTCGTGCCCTCGGCGGCTGCGCCGGCGGCCTTCCCAAACGCGTCTTCCTTCAGCCGGTCGAAGCCGAAGAACTTCGCCTTGATGCCGGCCCGGCGAAACTCGGCCGCGAACCGGCCCACGTCGTCGGGCTGGCCGTAGAAGAGCACGGCGTCGCAGTCGGCGGCTTTGATGGCTTCGACTTGCGGCCCGATGCTTTTGTCGCCCGGCTTGAAGAACACGTGCTGCACCGGGGGAACGCCGAGGCGGCGGATGTAGTTGACGAAGTGCATCACGCCCACGCGGCCCGGACGGCTGCTCTCGCGGAACACGGCGATGCGTTGGCAGCCGTGCTGCTTCACCACCAGTTCGGCGAGGCGGACGCACTGCTGGCGGTCGTCTGGGAAGACGCGCGTGAGCCACGGGATTTGCGTCTCGGTCAGCGTCGGGTCCGGGTCGGAGGTGTTGATCATGTACGTCTCCAACTTGAGCGTGGCCCGGAGCGCGACGTGGGTGGCGTCGCCGTCGATGGTGCCGAGGAAGCCGAGGACTTCGTTGTCCGCGAACTCGACGGTGATGTTCGCTGCGCTGCCCCACTGCGGCGCGTCTTCGCGATAGAAGATCTCGAACGGCAACTCGCCGGGCCGGCGCGCGGCGTTGGCTTCCTCGAAAGCCATCTCCACGCCCTTCTTGGTGCGCCGTCCACGCGCGCCTTCAGGGCCGTAGGGCGCCGGGCTGAGCAAACCAATTTTCAGCGACTTCAGGTTGGGCGGAGGGGGGTAATCCTTGCCCGGCCCGCGGAACGGCAGGCGCGAAGTCCAGTAGCGGTAGAACGGCTCGATCTTGCTGAAGGGAACCAGTTCTTCCGGCGTGTTGGCGTAATACGGATAGAGGCTGTTCGTCGCCGCGTAGGCCCTGGCGCGGGCCTGGGCGCCCTGAATCTGTTCCGGCGTGAGCGGCTCGTTGACGCAGCCGTCGTCCTTCTTCGGCGTGGGAGGCTCCGGCTTCTCGTCGTAGCCCGCGGCGAACGCGGCCAGCGGCAGCGCGAACAGCAGCGCGCAGAGACGGCCCGAAGCGCGGCTGTTCCAGGCGCCGCAACCTCGAACGGCTGAACGCCTCAGAAGGATGCTCAAGCTGGCAGGTTCCGAACGTTGCGGCGGCTGGGACAGCCGCGCTCCGTTGCCGGGGTCTTGGAGTTGGCTCGTGGAATTCGTTTTCATTGCGTCCTCCTGTTCACTTTGCCGCCGCCACGGCGGTCTTGGTCTTGGCGAACACGCCCCGGCTCAATCCTTTGCTCGTGGCGAACCACGCCTCGGTGTCGTCCACGTAAATGCCCAACACGAACTGGTTCGCCAACGCGGTGCTCATTGTGCGTTTCTCCGGTTGCGTCGCGCCGGGGCGATGGATTTCCACCAAGCCCTCGCCCTTGTCGCCGACGAGGTAGTTGACCCAGAACTTGCCGTCCGTCACGGACACGCCGCGGTCGCTGCCGACCCACGCCGCGCGTTTGTGGGGCCAGACGAACTGCGTGAAGTTCGACGGCAGCGGGCTTCTCGTTTCCACCCAGGTCTGCCATTGGCCCTTCGCGTAGCGCGAGAACCCGAAGTAGGTGGTCTGCCACAGAATGCCGTCCTCCCACGCCAGCCAGGAGGTAATGTCGTTGATCGGGCCGTCGTCGGGCACAAGGTCGAAGTGGAAGTCCTTGTCCGGGTCGCGATACTCCTTGAAGGTGCCGCGCTTGGGATCGTGCTCAATGATCCCGCCGCCCCAGACGCCGATGTACACCAAGTCCCCGGCGCCGGTGACGGTGTAGCACCACGGCTCGTGCATGACGGTGTTGTTGTGGTCGTAAATCTTCCATTCGCCGGCCTTGGTGTTGAACGCGCCCGTGCCCGCCGCAGTGGCGGCCCAAACCGTGTCGCCCACCAGCGCCACACCATACACGACGTTGTTGGGCAGACCGCTCGAAGTCTGAGTGAACGCGGTGAGCTTGCCGGCGCTGAAACGACTCAAGCCGCGCATCGTCCCGAGCCAAAGGTCGCCGGTGCGCGGGTCTTCCACGATGGCGAGCACCATTTTGTGGCTGAGGCCATGCTCCGGGCCGTAGCGCCGGAACTGGCCGTTCGGCTCGCGCACGCACAAGCCGTCCCAAGTGCCGATCCAGAGCCGGCCATCGCTGGTTTTCGTGACGCAGTGGACTTTGTTGGCCGGGATGCCGGATTCCTTTCCGAAATTCTCGAAGCGTTCGACGATCGGGAAGGGAACGTCGCCCACGGCGTCCAGCGCGAACATGGCCGGCGGTGTGACGAGCAGCATAGCGATCAGGGAAGCGAGGGTGGTCTTCATAGTGTCTTCAGGTACTCGATCAGGTCGTTCAACTGGTGCTTGTTCATGTAGCTGCTGACGCCGTGCAGGTCGTTCGTCTGATACACGGTCCAGAGTTCTTCCAGCGTCTTGGCGCGGCCGTCGTGCAAGTAGGGCGCGCTGGCGGCGATGCCCAGCAAGTGCGGCGTGTCGAAGTGGTTTGTCGTGTCGTAGCGGCCCTTCGTGCCGATGTCGCTCGGCAGGCGGTTCGTGAAGAGCGGCGGCCGATGACACGTGGCGCATTGCCGGTCGCGCGGAATGGGCGTGCCGTTGGGCTGGTGCGTGGCGAAGAAAACCTCCCGGCCTTTCTCCTGCGACTCGGTCAGCTTGCCCTGCTGACTCCGATGCACCGTCCGCGCCGGCGGCTGCGACTGGAGAAACGTGGTCAAGTCCTGCAAGTCCGCCGGCGGAATCGGGTCGGTCCGCATGAGCACGCGGGCGAAGCGCGGGCCGCATTGGATTTCGAGCGAGGGATTCTTCCCGTTCCACTTGAACGGCATGGTGCCGGCCACGCCTTGAAGCGTGCGGTTGTCCAGCAGGTTGTCGCCCACGCCGTCGCCGTCGAAGTCGTAAGCCAGCCCATCGACGTGGCCATCGGGATGGCACGAGCGGCAGGAAAACTGCCGCTGGAACGTGTGCGCCGCCTGGGTGAACACGCGCTCGCCGCGGCGGATGGGGTCGCTCAATCCGCCGTCGCCCAATGCGATCCGGCCCAGCGGCTGCAGCGTCTCCGTGTTCACCGCCAGCACCGAGTCCTGCAACCGCTCCGCGATGAAGAACGTCTTCCCGTCGGGACTGAGCGCGAGTTGGCGCGGGTTGCGCGCGGTGGGAAGGCGAGCCAGGACGTACTCCGAAGAGAGCGTGAGGTCGTCGATGGCTTCCTCCTTCTCGCGCTCGCCCGCCTTCGCCAGCCAAGCCGCCAGGCGCTCCAGGTCGATCACGCTGACGGTGTCGCCGCCGCCGCTGGCCACGTAAGCGCGGCGGCCCGCGGCATCGACGGCGATGGCCGACGGGTCGGCGAAGTAATCGTTCACTTCGTCGAGCGGCATCTGGATGAGCGCGCCGCCAAGGTCGGACACCGCCAGGCCGCTCGACATGACCCAACCTTTGGCGACCTGCGTGATGGGAACCAGGTTGCGGACTTTCACCAGCGGCGTCAGCGCCCACGAGCGCGAAGGCACCCAGGCCACACCTTCGGAAAGATGCGCGGAGTCAAGCGACTCGCGCGACACCACCCGTCCGAGGCCGGGATTGACCACGGTGACTTCCGACGACGGCGGCGCGTCCAGGCCGACCGCGGCAGCGAGCCGGCAGGCGACCATCGCCAATTCGCCCCCGCGGGCCGCCGCCACCGCGTACGGCTCGCGTCCCGCCGCGGGCCGGGCGATTTCTTTGAACGGCGACAGCGAAAGGATCGAGATGTCGTCCGAGCCGGAGTTGGCCACGACCAGCCGCGGGCCGGACTTGGTTTCGCAAAACGCGACGCCCGCCGGCATGAGGCCAACCTCGATGGACTCGGCTTCTTTGAGTGACTTCGTGTCGAGGACGGCCACGCGGTCGCCGCCTTTGCAGGTGATGAAGAGCCGCTTGCCCGTGGGATCGAGCGCGAGGCCGTACGGATTGCCGGAGACGCGAACGCGCTGGACGATTTGCCGCGAAGCCACATCGACGACGGCGAGTTGGTCGCGGTCGTCGAGCGCGACATAGAGCCGCGCGCCGTCCGGGGACACCGCGAGGCCGGCGGGCGAATCGTGCTTCGGCCGCGGCTTGGCCCACGGCTGGTCTTCGAGCGTGACGAGGTGGCAGTTGTAGCAACTCACCCAGCCGAGGTCTTGCCGCCCGGTGAAATAGCGGACGTGCGAAAGGGACCATTCACGCCCGCCCCACGTCGCGGCGAGGGCGGCCAGCAACACCAGAACCGAAAGCGTGACGAAGCTCCGTTTCATCGGGACGAGCCGGTTTGAGCGAGCTTCGCGTCCGGTCCCACCAGGCGCATCAGCGGGGCGCGCACGGCGAGCGGACGATGATTGCGCGGCGAGCGACCGTGCGGCTCGTGACAGCCGAGGCACGCGCGATTCTCGCCGGCCCGCACCCACACGACGGGCGGCGTGGCGCGCAACACTTGGCCGCGCGCGTCGAGCGCCTCGAAGCCGAGCGGGAGGTCTGCCGGCACTTCAGCCATGAACGAACCGTCGGCGTGGACCGGCACGTTGCCGAGCCACTTGGCCGAGCCGTCCGCGGCCAAGCCCGTCACGCGGATGGTTTCAGCCTTCGGGACACTGCCGTCAGCGGCGAGGAACGAAGTGCGGTTCGCGTCGAGGCACAGGATCGTGCCGAACGGCTTCGCAGGCGACATCGCGGAGATGTGCCCGACCGGCTGCGGACGAGGCGTGGCGAGCACGGCTTCGATGTCGTGCCAGGCGGGATCGTCGAACAGGGCCGGGCCAAGCGCCGTGGCGTTGGTGGCCACGCGATAGATCGCCAGCGTGGAACCGTGCTTCAAGCTGGCCAAGTACGTGCCGCCGCCGCCGTCACTGACGGAAGCGCACTCGGTCTTGGCGAACGCGAAGAGGCGCTCCTCGTTGGAGAACGGCCGCGCGCTGCGCACGGTTTCCGCCCACGCTTCGCGGGATGGGGCGTCTGCGGACGACGCCACATAGCCGAGCCGGTTTCCGAACTCTCGCGGACGCCGGATGCGGAGCGCGCGGTCATGGCGTCCGGCGTAGAGCGTGAACTCCGTGCCGTCGTTGTTCACGGTGAAGAGAGCTTGGGCTGACGCCACCGCCGCCGTTGTGCTTCCGAAAGCGGTCGCGAACAGGATACGGCCGTCCCCCAGCACCGTCAGATCAGTGGCGTCGTGAGCATTGAACGTGAGGCGATGTGGCGGGCCCTGACGGGACTGGGCAAAGACGGAAGCGGCCTTCGGAAAGCTACCGTCGCCGCCCACGGCCGGCACGGGCGAAACGAACACGAGGTCGCCATTCGAGACGAAGTCCGGCGACATCGCGCCGCCGGACATTGAAGTCAGCCGCTGCGGCGCGGTCCCATCGAGCGATGCCTGGTAAATCTGCCAGGCGCTATCCGGCTTCTCTTTGCCGACGAACAAAACGCTCCGGCCATCCGGGGCCATGACGGGATCGCCCGCTGCCGCCAACCCGGACGAGAGGACGCGCACACGGCCCGGCAGGAACGGCGCGCGAGCCGCGGCCACGCGGCTGCCGGGCGGATAGCGGGAATCAAGGATGGTGCGAGGCGCGCTTGGTTGAGTCGCGGCCAGCGGAGTCTGGGTGAGAACTAGGTCCGGCTCGGCGGCGGAGGAGGAAAGTACGCCAACAAGCAGAAGGGAATTGAGAATTGGAAATTGAAAATTGAAAATTGAAAATTGCGCCCGCCGCTTCGGGCGCGAGGCTGCATCAAGCTCGGTTCGGGAGCACTCGTAGCGCAGACTTTCCAGTCTGCCGTAACGCCGGTTTTCCAACCGGCGAGCGTTGGAAGAGGCCAGCCGGCTGGAAGTTTCACAGCCTGGCCGACTGCAAGTCGGCGCTACGGCAGGTTGAAAACCTGCGCTACCCGGTGTGCCAGGCGGGAGCTTGATGCAGCCTTGCTTTGGGCGCTGGGCAATCTGCAATTCGCATTTCGCAATTTTCAATTTTCAATTCCCTTTCCCCGCTTTCCCCGGCTCCTTGATCTTCAGCACTTGGTCCGCCTTCACGTTGGCCAACTCTTGCGTCTGGCCGCTGGGCCAGCGGATTTCGATCTTGTCCGCGGCCGCCGCCTTGCCCAGGCCGAAGTGGAGGCGCTTGTCGCTCTGCATGAGGAAGCCCGCCGGACAGCGCTCTTCCTGGTAGAGTTTCACGCCCCCGATGGTCACGGTGACCTTCGCGCCAAAGCCATCACGGTTGCTCTGGGTGCCTTCGAGATTCAGCTTGAGCCAGTGGTGGCCCGACTTGTCGCGGTTCAGAAGGAGGAACGCGCGGTCGCCCATCGCCGTGATCAGGGCGTCCATTTTGCCGTCGTTGTTGAAGTCAGACACCGCGCTGCCGCGGGCGCGAATCTTGGTCTCAAAAATCTTGCCGCCTTTCTCGCGGACATCGAGAAACTTGCCGCCGCCTTCGTTCTCGATGAGCAAGCTTTCCCAGCCCACGAGATGGTGCGCGTCCCCGTTGGCGATCAAGATGTCCAGGTCGGTGTCGTTGTCGAAATCAAAGAAGTTGCAGCCCCAGCCGACGAACTGCGCGGTGATGCCGCCGAGGCGCGACACCATCATCTGGTCGCTGTAGAGGCCCTGCGGCGAGCCCATGTAAAGCGAGCCGTAGCCGAGACGCGACACGAGGATGTCCGGGATGCCGTCGCCGTTGCAGTCGCCCACGCTGGCGGCCATCGAGCCGGCGGCTTCGCCCAGCGCATTGAAGGCAACCCCGAGCTTCGTGGCCTGATCACTGAAGTGGCCTTTGCCGTCGTTCACGAGCAGCGAGTTGGGTGTGCCGTCGTTGGAGATGTAGATGTCCGGGAAGCCGTCGTGGTTGTAGTCGAGCGTGCAAACGCTCATGGCGCGATGGCCGGGGACGCGCACGCCGGACTTCTCGCTGATGTCCTCGAACTTGCCGCCACCCAGGTTGCGATAGAGCACATTGAACTCCGGCTTGTAGGAGAGCGGGCCGGGGTAGGCGTCCGGGTTGAAGTAGAGTTTGTAGTTCGGATCGAAGGTGAGGTAGTTCGCGACAAACAGATCCAGCAAGCCGTCGTTATCGGCGTCCAGCCACACGGCGGAGATGCCCGTGCTTTTGGTGGTGATGCCCGCCTGGACTGTCACGTTCTCGAAGGTGCCGTCGCCGCGATTGTGGTAGAGGAGGCAACTGCCGACATTCACCACGATGAGATCGGTGAAGCCGTCGTTGTCGTAATCCGCCGCCGCCGCAGCCGTGCCGTAACCGGAGCCGGCCACGCCGGCCTTCTGGGTCACGTCCTCGAACATGCCGTCGCCACGGTTGCGATAGAGGCGGTTTGGCTCGCGCGCAGTGCCGGGCTTGTGATGGGTGACGCCCTCGAGCGGGCCGGCGTTCACCAGGTAAATGTCCGGCCAGCCGTCGTTGTCGAGGTCCAGGATGGCGCCGCCGGCGCCGTTCGATTCCAGAATGTTGGCGATGCGGTTGTCGCAGTATTGGTGGACGAACTTGATCCCGGCCTGGTCCGTGATGTCCTCGAAGAGGTCGTCCGCCTTGGCAACGATGGGCGGCGTGGGTTGAGCGAGGGCGGCAGCTTCTTCGCCCGGCGGGATGCTGCTGCGAACGGTGGTGCGCATGGCACTTTCACCGGTCTGGGCGGGGCGCGGGGTTTCAGAGGTGGCCTTGCGGGCGAGGCGGTTGAGCGCAAGAGGGATCAAGGCCAGCAGTACACACGCTCCGGCGACCGCCAGCACTTTCCACATCAGACCTTGAGAGTTGTTCATAACATGCCCTGCCCCGTCGCCGAAAGTAACGGCCCCTGGCCGGGTTGCCGGCGTTCGGGCATCATGCGCGTCCACGCGGAACGCGCGTTCAGGTTGACTGGGCCGAGTTCTTGACAGATTCCGCGGAGTGTGACGACGAGGCAGTGGCGGAGTGGGCGTGGCAAGGGGTGGGCTGCGTCTCGCCGGAGGCAGGCAGCGAACTGGGCCACCGCAGTCAGCATGATCTGAAAACCTCTTCCAGGGCGGTCCACTGGGCATCTGTCCGCTGTAATTTCATCACGAATGAGCTTCTTTCAGGACCGTAGCAGCCGACGTGAGGAGGCTCACTCTTTGAATCCGAAATCTGAAATCTGAAATCTGAAATCAAGACAGAGCCTCCTCATGTCGGCTGCTACGAGGTCCTGAAATCGCCTCGAATGGAGGCGGCTGACCCCGGCCGCCACGAATTGGAAATCGTCCAGGGCTGCCTCAAGCTTCCGCCCGGCGCACCGGGTGGCGCAGGTTTTTAACCTGCCGTAGCGCCGACTTGCAGTCGGCCAGGCCGTGAGACTTCCAGCCGGCTGGCCTCGTCCAACGCTCGCCGGTTGGAAAACTGGCGCTACGGCAGACGGGAAAGTCTGCGCTACGACTGCTCCCGAACCGAGCTTGAGGCAACTCTGGAAATCGCCTCTCGGCTCTGTTTTTTTCTCGCCAAGCCGCGGTTTTTCTCTTTCCTTCACCGGCGTCCGTTTGGGCGAAAGCGGGTGGCCGGTTCCGTTGACACCTGACCGAAGTGTGGCATCCGTTCAGCCCGAAGTGTTGTGAACACGACTACGATCATGTCTGCCGCGCCAACCACGAATCCAAAGCTCCTCGCCTGGGTCGAGGAGATGATCCAACTTTGCCAACCTGCCGGCGTCCATTGGTGCGACGGCTCGGAGGCCGAGACTCAGCGCCTGTGCGACCTCATGGTCCAGGGCGGGACCTTCACCAAGCTCAACGAAAAGCTGCGCCCCGGTTGCTACCTGGCCCGTTCGCACGCCAGCGACGTGGCCCGCGTGGAGGACCGGACCTTCATCTGCGCGAAGACCCAAGAGGAAGCCGGCCCGAACAACCATTGGGCGGATCCGGCGGAAATGCGCCAGCGGCTGCTCGGCCTCTTCAAAGGCAGCATGGCAGGCCGCACGATGTACATCATCCCCTTCGCCATGGGACCGCTCGATTCGCCCATTGCCAAGATTGGCATCGAAGTCACCGACTCGGCCTACGTCGTCGTCAACATGCGGATCATGACGCGGATGGGGCAGGCCGTGCTCGACAAGCTGGGCGTCGGCGGCGCGTTCATTCCCTGTCTCCACTCCGTCGGCGCGCCGCTCCGTCCGGGGCAGCAGGATGTTCCCTGGCCCTGCGAGCCGGACCCGAAAAAGAAATACATCGTCCACTTCCCCGACGACCCGTCCATTTGGTCGTTCGGCTCCGGCTACGGCGGCAACGCACTTCTGGGCAAGAAGTGCCTCGCGTTGCGCATCGCCTCCACCATCGCGCGCCGCGAGGGCTGGCTCGCCGAACACATGCTGATCCTCGGTCTCACGTCGCCGCAGGGGACAAAGCACTATGTGGCCGCCGCGTTCCCCAGCGCCTGCGGCAAAACCAATCTCGCCATGATGCAGCCGTCGCTGCCGGGCTGGAAAGTGACGTGCCTGGGCGACGACATCGCGTGGCTGCGCCTAGGCCAGGACGGCCGGCTTTACGCCACCAATCCTGAAACCGGCTTCTTCGGCGTGGCCCCTGGCACCTCGCAGCACTCCAATCCCAACGCCCTGGCCGCCATCACTCGCAACACCATCTTCACGAACGTCGCCCTCAAGCCCGACGGCGACGTGTGGTGGGAAGACATGGGCGTGCCCGCGCCGGCCACGGCCATTGACTGGGAAGGGAACGACTGGACGCCGGATTGCGGACGCAAGGCCGCGCACCCGAACTCGCGCTTCACCGCGCCGGCGGCGCAATGCCCCGTCATCGACCCGGACTGGCAGAGCGCAGAGGGCGTGCCGCTGTCGGCGATCCTCTTCGGCGGGCGTCGCGCCACCACCATCCCGCTGGTGAACGAGGCCGTGTCGTGGGAGCACGGTGTCTTCCTCGGTTCGGCCTGCGGCTCTGAAACCACGGCCGCCGCCCTGGGCAAGGCCGGCGTGCTGCGCCGCGATCCCTTCGCCATGCTGCCCTTCTGTGGCTACAACATGGGCGACTACTTCGCGCATTGGCTGGCGTTGGCCCAGCGCACCGACCGCCGCAAACTGCCGCGGGTTTTCTTCACCAACTGGTTCCGCCGCAGTGACAGCGGCAAGTGGCTTTGGCCCGGCTACGGCGAAAACAGCCGCGTCCTCAAATGGGTTTGCGAGCGCGTCGAAGGCACGGGCCAAGCCGTCGAAACGCCGATCGGATTTCTGCCCACGCCCGACGCGCTGGACCTCTCCGGCCTGAACTTGAACGGGGACGATCTCCGACACCTCCTCTCCGTCGATGTCGAAGGCTGGAAGAAGGAAGTGGAAGACGTGGCGGCGTCCTACTCGAACTACAAGGATCGCCTGCCGTCGGCGTTGACCGAGCAACTCGCCTTGCTGCGCCAGAGGCTGGGGTAGCGGGGGGCCGTTACATGTTGAAGGTTGAAAGTTGCAGGTTGACCCGGCGCAGATCCGGTCAACCTGTAACTTTCAACTTTTAACCTGCAACCGACGGAACTGCGCGCGGTGCTGAAGTCGTTGAAGGGTTGAAGAGTTGAAGCGGCTTCAGCACAGGGCGAAAGCCATCCCCTGAAGCCGCTTTAACTCTTCAACCCTTCAACACCTTCACGCCCGATTCGTGATTGCTCCCGCCGCGCGGCTGCCGCTAACTTGCCGCGCTGTCATGATGAAGTGGCGAAACACCTGGTTGCTGGTGGCGGGCACCGTGGGGCTGTTCGGGTTCATTGCGCTCTACGAGCGGCACACCGGCCCGACCACGCCCGCCGTCGCTCCCCCGTCACGCCTGTTGCCCAGTCTCAAAACCGCTGACGCCACCGGCGTGCAGGTGCGGCGCACAAACCAGTTCGTCGTCCGCGCCGAGCGCGCCGCAGCATCCTGGCGCCTGACCGCGCCGCTAGTTTATCCCGCTGCGCCCGTGGCCGTGGAGCGGCTGCTCCTGGCGCTGGAGCGCGCGGTGGCGCCGACCCACCTCACGCCCCGCGACCTCGCCGGCCGCAGACAAAAGCCCGCCGACTTCGGACTCGAAACGCCGCAGGCCGTCGTGCTCGTCGAACAAGGCAGCGAACGCCACGAACTGGTCTTCGGCGCGCTCACGCCGCCGGGCGATCAAGTCTATGTGCAGGAGGTCGGCTCGCCCGACATCAGCGTGGTGGACGCTGCCGTGCTTCAGCTTCTGCCTCAGTCCGTCAACGACTGGCGCAACCTTGCGCTGCTGGAGTTCAGCGGCTTCGAGTTCGACCGGTTGGAAGTGGCGAAAGGCGGCGGGGGCTTGTTCCTGCAATTCGACGCCACCAACCAGCTCTGGCACCTGAGCCGTCCCCGGCAGCGCGCCGACCAAGCCAAGGTCGAGGGCCTGCTCGAAACCCTCGTCCAAGCCCGCGTCACGCAATTCGTCACGGACGACCCGAAGGCCGATCTCGACAGTTTCGGTTTGCAGCCGCCGCAACTGGAGGTGGCGCTCGGGCGCGGCACCAACCAGTCGCAGCGCGTGCAATTCGGCAAAGGCCCCGTCGGCGACACCACCAACGTCTATGCCCGCCGCCTGAACCAGACGAACGTGGTCCTCGTGCCGAAGGCGCTGCTCGAAACCCTCGGCACTCCCGCCGCCGAATACCGCGACCGCCGGCTGCTGGCCTTCCAACCCGCCAGCGTCACCGTCATCGAAGTGCGCGGGGAAGAGCCGTTCACCCTGCGCCGCCTCACGAACGGCAACTGGGTGGCGGGCGAAACGACGCTGGTGGACGGTCCCTTCGTGCGCGACTGGCTCCAAGGTCTCAGCCAGCTTCAGGTCAGTGAATTCGTGAAGGACGTGGTCACGGATTTCTCCAACTACGGCCTGGCCCCGCCGCGGCGCCAGTATCTCCTCCGAACCACCGTCACGAACGCGGCCGGCGTCACTAACCTGCTGCTGGGCGAAATCCAGTTTGGCACCAACACCGCCGAGAGAGTCTTTGTCCACCGCGCCGACGAGGATTCGGTCTATGCGATTCCGTTTGCGGACTACTACCGGATGCCGGCCGAGTCGTGGCAGTTGCGCGACCGCCGCGTCTGGAATTTCTCCACCAACCAAGTCACGCGCGTGACGGCGCGCCACAGCGGCGCCAGCCGCACCCTGCTGCGCACCGCCAACCATGAGTGGGAACTGGCGCCCGGCTCGCCGGGCTTCTACCAACCCAATTCGTTCGCGCTCGAAGAAATCATGTTTCGCCTGGGCGAACTCCAGGCGACGGTGTGGTGCGCGCGCGGCAAAGAAACCCTTCCCCGCTACGGCTTCGCCGAGTTGAACCTCCAGGTGATCGTGGAACTCAAGCTCGGCGAGAAGGTCCAGAGGCTCACGATGGACTTCGGCGGGCCGACCCCAGGACGCTTCCCCTACGCCGCGACGACGATCGAGGGACAGGTCTGGGTGTTCGAGTTCCCCTTCTTCCTCTATCAAGACATGGTGCGCGCCTTCGGCCTGCCGCTCATTCCGTCGCCCCAAGAACGGCGCCGAGAAGGCGCGTCGCGGTTCGCGGTGCCACCGAACTTGGAGGCAACCTTTGGATCTTGTCCGGTGCCTCATGCCGTGCCGGTGGGGCGAGCGTACTCGCGAGCCGAAGACCTGGCACAGGGAGCGGCTCGCGAGTACGCTCGCCCCACCAGACGGACCTCCTTTCCATTCCCGCGAAAAACGGACCCATTACGGGTGGGTCGTATCCCGATTTGACCCGCCATGCCCCCGCCGGTCCAAAGCCGCTTCTGGCGCCGGGCGCGTCTGACCTTCCGCTGGGTCCGCATCACGGGCTGGTTGCTGGTTCTCGCGCTGCTCTGCGCGCTGCTGTGGCTGAACCGCGTCGGCCTGCCGGACTTCCTCAAAGAGCGGCTGCTGGCGGAACTGCGCGCGCACGGGATGGAAGTGGAGTTTTCCCGGATGCGGCTGCGGTGGTATCGCGGCATCGTGGCGGAGAATGTCCGCTTCGAGCAGGCCGACGCGGCCTCGCGCCTGCAAGTGACGGCGCAGGAACTGATCTTCCGTCTCGACACGGCGGCCTTGTGGCGGCGGCAAGTCCAACTGCGCGGCGTGGCGCTCCTCGACGGGCGGGCCAGCGTGCCGCTGACCGCCAGCAACGCGCCGACGCGCGAGATCGTCGTGGAGCGCCTGCAGGTGCAGGTGGATTTTCAGCCGCACGATCGCTGGCAGTTGAGCGCGTTCGACGGGCGCGTCCTCGGCGTGAATTTCCATCTCAGCGGCACGGTGGCGAACGCGCCGGCGCTCTTCCGCCGCCAGCCGCGTGATCGCGCCGCGGCCCGGCAGCGCGCGGAGTTCTGGAACCGGGTGTTCGCCCGCCTGGAACAAATCCAGTTCGCGCCGCCCGCAGAGATGAAGGGGACCTTCGCCACGGACGGGAACGCGCCGGAGACATTCTCGCTGCGCGCAGAACTCGCGACCGAGGACTTCAAGTCGCCGTGGGCCAATGGACGGAACCTGGCGCTCTCGCTGGCGCTCCAGCCGCCGTCGAACACGCTCCGGCAGATCGAAGTGGACCTCGCCGCGCGCAGCACGCACACGCCGTGGGGCCAAGCCGCCACGCTCCGCCTAGTCGCGCGGGCCGACACGCCGCTGACTCATTTGCGGCCGCAGAATCTCCGCTTGGGCCTCGATGCCGAAGGCGTGAACACGCCCTGGGGGCGCGCGCAGGAACTCCATTTGACCTCGGACGCGTTGTCCCCGCTCGCGCCAAGCTGGGCGGAGCGGAGTTCGCTGGACCTGACCGCGCGCGCCGTCCGCTCGCCGTGGGCCGCAGCGGATGAACTTGCGCTGCGCGGTTCGTTGCGCGCCGCTGCGACCAACACCGCCCTCGCCCACGGCACCTACGAGTTGCGAGGCCGGCGAGTCCGCACGCGCTGGCTGGACGCCACCAACGCCTTCCTCACGGCGAGCGTCGTGCAGGCAGCGTCGAACCTCTGGCCGGCGTCCGCCACGGCGAAGCTCGAGTTGCTGCACGCCGTCGCCAAAAGCACCAACGCGCCGTTGGGCATCGTCGGCATGGCCAAGTCGGTGAAGTTCGACGGACAACTGTCGCTGCCGCCGCGGGCTGCGTTGATCGACACCAACCTTTCTTGGCTGGCGCGGCTGGAGCAGGTTCCAGTCAGCGCCCACGCCGAACTGGCCGAGGCCCAGGCCGGACGGCTCGATCTCCAGCGCCTCGCCTGTGACACTCGCTGGCGCGGGCCAACGCTGGACGTGGATTCGCTGACGGCCACTTTGTCCGGCGGCCAGTTGTCCGCCACGGCACGCTGGCACGCGGCGACCCGGGAACTCACGAGCACGCTGGCCACCAGTCTTGATCCGTGGCGACTCGCGCCGCTGTTCACCACGAACGCCGCCCCGTGGAGCGACCAGGCCCATTGGGATGCGCCGCCGCAACTCGACGCCGCCTTCCGAGTGGTCTTGCCCTCGTGGACCAACTCCGCGGTGAATTGGCGCGGCGAAGTTCTGCCCACGCTGGCGCTCGCGGCGCGGGCGCGGCTGGGCGCCGGCACGGTGAAGTCGGTCCCCATTTCGTCCGCCCGCGCCGAGGTCACGGTGACGAACTTGCTCTGGCAGGCCCGAGGCGTGGAACTCGTCCGCCCGGAAGGCCGCGCGACGATTACGTTGGATTTCGACAGCGGCTCGCGCGAGTTCACCACCCGGCTCCGCAGCACGATCGATCTGGAATGCTTGCGTCCGGCGCTGGACACCGAAGGCGCCCGCAAGGCGTTTGGCTATTTTGCGTTCGGGCAACCGCCGCGGATCAAGGCCGAGGCTTCGGGGCGTTGGGGCGATTGGGACCGCTTGGGCGGACGAGCGCGCGTTGAGTTGACGAACGCCACGTTCCGCGGGCAGGCCATCAAGAGCTGCAACTCCGACGCGGCCTACACCAACCGGATGCTGGACGTGTTCAACACCCGGATCGAGCGCGAAGAAGGCGCGGTCAGCGTGGACCAGGTGCGCGTGGACTTCCGCCGAAACACGGTCAATCTGACGAACGTGCAGAGCGCCATCGACCCGGCCGCCGTGGCGCACGCCATCGGGCCGCACATCGTGAAGACGCTTTCGCCCTATCGGTTCGCCCGGCCGCCCACGGTCCACTTCGAAGGCACGGTCGGCATCTACAGCAAGAGCGGGCTGGACGACGCGCGCTTCGAGGTGTCCGGCGGGCCGTTCCAGTGGCAGAACTTCAAGTTCGACCAGGTGTCCGCGCGGCTGCATTGGCTGGACGAAACGCTTTCGATCACCAGCTTTGGCGGCGCAATCCACGAAGGCACGGCGGCGGGCGCGGGATTCTTTGACTTCGCGGACAGCCACGCCGGCACGCGCTTTCAGTTCGACCTGACCGCTACGAACGTCAGCGCCGGGCCGCTGCTGGCCGACTTGTTTCCCGCTTCCACGAACCACCTCGCCGGCTCACTGGGCGGGCGCCTCGTCGTCACCAACGCCACGACGGCGGACCTGAGAAGCTGGTTCGGCCACGGTGATGTGAGCCTGCGCGACGGCCTGATTTGGGACGAACCGGTCTTCGCGCTCTTCTCGCCGGCGCTGAATAAGGTGGTGCCCGGCATCGGCAACAGCCGGGCACGGCGGGCCTCGGCCACGTTCGTCTTGACCAACAGCGTGCTGTTTTCGCGCGACCTCGAAGTCCACGCCACCGGCATGAGGATGCAGTTCGATGGCGCGGTCGATTTCGACGGCAACGTCCAAGGCAAGATGGAGGCGGAACTTTTCCGCAACACGCCGGGTCTGGGCTGGCTGGTGAGCAAGATCCTGTGGCCGGTCACGAAGATTTTTGAGTACAAGATCACCGGCACGCTGGGCCATCCCAAAGCCCAGCCGCTCTACATCCCGAAAATTTTCATGGCCCCGCTGCATCCGCTGCGCACGCTCAAAGAGTTGTTCGGCGAAGACAAGAAGCCGGAGCCGACCAACGCGCCCAGCGCAGGACCGCCCGCGCCCAAGCCGCAATAAGGGCTGAGTCAATTTCCGGCCCGCGACACTTCGCAGTTCGGGCTTTCGAGCCTGCCGCGAGGCGACTGCAAAACCCCGTAGCAGCCGACGTGAGGAGGCTCCGATCAGAAGTCAGAGGTCAGAGGTCGGAATCCGCAATCTGCAATCCGCAATCTGCAATCCAGTCAGAGCCTCCTCACGTCGGCTGCAACAGTTTTGCACGAACCTCACGGCAGACCGGAAGGTCTGCGCTACGAGTGCTCCCGAACTGAGCTGGATGCGTTACTGGCCGCATCGGCGTGCCGCGCGCTTCGTGATTGCCTCGGCGCCAAGTCCGGCTTTAGCTTCCGGCCATGCGCTGGATGAAGTTGTTCGCTTTGCTGTGCTTCGCCGCCGCGGTCACCGCCCGCGCGGAGTCCGCCCGGATCATCAAGGTGCTGCCGTCCTTCCTCGACGAGAAAGGCCGTCACGCGCTGCACCCCAGCCTCTACGAACGCGATGCCTATCAATCCAAGCTCCGCCGCAATCCGCAACTCCGGTCCGCCCTGCGCTTCGACGTGCAATGGAAAGTTTCGGGCGCCGAGCAGGTGAAAATCCGCGTCGAAGCCCGCGGCAACAAGGAAGGGCAGCCCCAGCAAGCCGTGATCGAAACCACCGCCAAGAAGCCGGCGCTGTTCAGCCGCTGGACCCAACTCAAGCTCGACGGCGCGGCCTACAAGCAGTTCGGCGAACTGGCCGCCTGGCGCGTGACCGTGTGGAGCGGCGACCAGCAACTGGCCGAACAGAAATCGTTTCTTTGGTAGGCCGCGCCTTCATGCCTGGCTGGCTGGTTCTCGCCGGCCTCCTGTCCGTTCAGACGGCGCTCTCGTGGGCTGGCCAAGCGGAGCGCGTCCGCTTCGCGGGCCTGGACTTCGTGGCCTACTGGGTGGACCTGGAGTCGGATGAACTGTCGCTCTGCTGGCGGGACGCCGCGGGCAAACAACTCGGAACCTTCACCCGGCTCAGCGAGCACCTGGCCGCTCGCTCGAAGGAACTCAAGTTCGCCATCAACGCCGGCATCTACTCTCGCGAGGGCGCGCCGGTGGGCCTGCACGTCGAAGACGGCAGAACGCTTCGACCGTTGAATCTGGGCGACGGCGAAAGCGGGCAATGGAATTTCTACCTCAAGCCAAACGGTGTGTTCTATGTGGCTGAAGGCAAGCCTGGGATCGCCGAGTCGGCCCAGTTCGCCAAACTGGAGTTGCGCCCCTCGCTGGCTTGCCAATCCGGGCCGCTCCTGGTTTCCGATGGGAAGATTCATCCAGCCTTTCAACCCGACTCGAAGAACCTTCACTGGCGGAGCGGCGTCGGCGTGACGCGGGACGGCCGGCTGGTCTTCGCGATTTCAAAACAGGCGCTGCGGTTCTATGACTTCGCGCGGCTGTTCAAAGAGCCATTGCGGTGCGACCACGCGCTCTACTTGGACGGCGACATCTGTGCCATCTACCTGCCGGAGTTTGGGCACCGCGCAGACGACACGTCCACGCGCTTCGCCGGGATGTTCGCGGTCACCGCCAAGCCGAAAGCCGGCCCGCCGTCTCCCAAGTGAGCGAGGCGGCCGTGGCCGCGATGGAAGTCGGCATCAAGCGGAGTGGCTTCCTGTGAACTTCCTCGCAGATTCAGGGCGGATCGCAGATGAGAGGAAAGTTTTTCGGAAAATGAATCTGTGTTCCGTCCTGAATCTGCGAGGAAACTCATGGCTCTAAGGCCGGCTTCAAGAATCGCCGCGGCCGGCCTTCAACCGCTCTGAATATGCCGCGGACATCCGCAGTCGGTTCCTTCCATGAACTTTCAAGTGATCGTCCGCCGGCTTTCGTCGTCGAAGAAACCGTGGTCCTTCGAGCCAACTGTAAAACCCCGTAGCAGCCGACGTGAGGAGGCTCCATTCAGAGGGCAGAGGTCAGAACTCAGAAGGAAGTCAGAGCCTCCTCACGTCGGCTGCTACAGTTTGGCACGAGGTTCCTTGTTCAATCTGGTTGCCTTCGCAATGGTGGGCGGCGGCCTGGCCGTGAGTCCATTGACCGCGGCTGAAGCAGTCAAGACAGGAGCGGCCCCGGCCAACCCGCCCATCGCCATCACCGCCAGCGCCGACTGGATTCCGCTGCGTCCCGAGTTGGAGATCGAGCCAGGCTCGGCCTTGGATTTCTCCGCGATGGGTTTCACGGACGCCCCGGCGGGCAAGCACGGGCGGGTGATCGCGCGGGCCGACGGGCAGTTCGCCTTCACCGACTCGCCGGACACGCCGCGCCGATTCTACGGGGTGAATCTCTGCTTCGGCGCGCAGTATCTTTCCAAGGACGAAGCCGACCGACTGGCGGAGCGGCTGGTGCGGCTCGGCTACAACGCGCTGCGCATCCACCACTACGAACGCGACCTCACGCAAGGCCAGAAACCGACTACCACGCTGAACCCACAGAAGCTCGACCAGTTCGACTACCTCATGGCCGCCCTGATTCGCCGTGGCATTTACCTCACCACCGACCTTTACGTCTCACGCCCCGTGCCGTATCGCGAAGTGGGCATCGAGCGCGACGGGCAAATCGCGATGGACACCTTCAAGATTCTGGTGCCGGTCCACGCGGGCGCATTCGAGAACTGGAAGACCTTCACTCGCGCCCTGCTCGGCCACGTCAACCCTTACACACAGCGCCGTTACGCGGACGAACCCGCGCTGGCCTGGCTCGCCATGATCAACGAGGGCAACTTCGGCAACTTCTTCAAAGACATCCGAACCATCCCGGAATGGACGCAAGCCTGGAACCGCTGGCTGGCAAAACGCTACGCCAGCCGCCAGGCGCTGGCGACGGCCTGGGGCAAGGATTTGAAAGAAGACGAAGACCCCGCCCGCCAATCAGTCGCGTTGCCGGAGCGGCTTCAGGCCGACGGCTTGCGCGCGCGCGACGGCATCGCTTTCCTGGCCGACACGGAGCGCGACATGGTGCAACGGATGAAGGCGTTTCTTCGTGACGAACTCGGCTGCCGCGCGCTGGTCAGCAACGCCAGTTCCTGGACGCGCTTTACCACGGACCAGGCGGCGCGCGCCGTCTATGACTACGTGGACGATCATTTCTACGTCGATCACCCGCAGTTCCTCGAAGGCTCGTGGCGCTTGCCGAGCCGTTGCCCGAACACCAGTCCGCTGGCGGAAGGCGCGTCGGGCGGGCGCACCATCACCTTCACGCGCCTGTTTGACAAACCGTTCACCCTCACCGAGTACAACTACTCCGGGCCGGGCCGCTTCCGCGGCGTCGGCGGCATCCTGACCGGAGCGATGGGCGCGCTGCAGGGCTGGGGCGGCATCTGGCGCTTCGCTTACAGCCACAGCCGCGACGGGATGTTCACGCCCTCCAAGATGGGTTACTTCGACATGGCCTCCGATCCGCTCAGCCAAGCCGCCGAGCGGGCCTCGCTCTGCCTCTTCCTCCGCGGCGACCTTCAAACGGCCCCGCACAGTGTCGCGCTGGCGATGAGTGCCGCCGATCTCGCCCAACCCGCGGCGAAGATTCCGACGCTCGCGCCGAAGTGGCATTGGCTCGCCTGGGTGACGCGCGTGGGCACACAGGTCGTGCCGTCGCCGGAGAAGCCGCTTCCGCACACCGTGGTGCTGCCGTTGGCTTGGCAAACACCCGCCTCCGCCTACCGCGGGAAACAGGTGTTGCCGCTCGACCCGTACACGGTGGACAACGATCGCCTGGTGGCGGCGCTGACGGAGCGCAACTTGTTCAAGCCGGACGCCGCGCCGAATCCGACGCAGAAGTTCTTCCGCAGCGAAACGGGCGAAGTCACGATTGACGGCCCGCGCGACCGCCTCGTGCTGGACACACTGCGCACCGCCGGCGGCTACGCGCCCGCAGGCCAGACCATCGAGACGGTCCGCGGCGGCGTGCGGGTCTCCGTCGCCGGCAACGACGCGACCGTGTGGGTGAGCGCGCTCGACCAAAGCCCGATTCGCCAAAGCCGCCGCCTGCTGGTCACGCATCTGACCGATCTGCAAAACACCGGCATCGAATACGCCGAAACCGCCCGGCGGACGTTGCTGGGCTGGGGCCGGCTGCCGCATTTGGTGCGCGCGGGCAAGGCGGACATCGCCATCCGGCTTGACTCGCCGCAGCAGTATCGCGTCTGGGCGCTCGCGCCCAGCGGCAAGCGCCTCGCCGAAGTGCCGGCCAAGGCCGACGCCAACGCGCTGCGCTTCACGGCCGACGTGGGAGGGGACATAGCGGCTGGCGCGCGGATGATTTACGAAGTGGCCGTGAAGTGAACGTGAGCACGCACGAACTTCTTGAGCAACCGGCCGTCCCGCCTCAGCTCTGGCCGCTTGACGCTGCCGTCGTCTTTTTGAACCACGGCTCGTTCGGCAGTTGTCCGCGACACGTCCTGGAGCACCAAGAGGAACTCCGCCGCCGCCTGGAGCGCCGGCCGGTAGAGTTCTTTGTGCGCGACCTGGAAGGATTGCTCGACGGCGCCCGCGCGGAATTGGCCCGCTTCCTGGGCGCGGAAGCCGACGATTTAATTTTCGTTCCTAACGCCACGGCTGGGGTGAACACCGTCTTGCGCTCCCTGCGCTTCGAGCGTGGGGACGAGTTGCTTGTCACCGACCACGAGTACAACGCCTGCCGCAACGCCCTGAACTTCGTGGCAGAGTGCGCTGGCGCCGCCGTGGTGGAAGCGCCGGTCCCGTTCCCACTGAAGTCGGCGGAGGACATCGTCGGGGCTGTGCTTGCCCGCGTGACGCCGCGCACTCGGTTGGTTCTCCTCGACCACGTCACCAGCCAGACGGGACTGGTTTTCCCCATCCGCCGGTTGGTGGCGGAGTTGGCCGGGCGCGGCATCGACACACTGGTCGATGGCGCGCACGCACCGGGGATGGTGCCATTGGACTTGCGGGAAGTCGGCGCGGCTTACTACACGGGCAATTGCCACAAGTGGCTGTGCGCACCCAAAGGCGCGGCCTTCCTCCACGTGCGCCGCGACCGCCAACGCCTGATTCGTCCGCTGTCCATCAGCCACGGCGCGAACTCCACGCGCAGCGACCGCTCGCTGTTTCAGATCGAGTTTGGCTGGACGGGCACGTGGGACCCGACCGCGCTGTTGAGCGTGGGAGAATCGCTGCGCTATGTCGGCGCGCTGCTGCCGGGTGGCTGGCCGGGCGTCATGCAGCGCAACCGCGCGCTCGCGTTGGCCGGAAGACGTCTCCTCTGTGAGGCGCTGCATATCAGCCCGCCGTGCCCCGATGAGTGCATCGGCTCGCTGGCCTCGGTGCCGTTGCCGGATTCCGCCGACAACCAACCGCCCGCTTCCCCGCTCTATGCCGACCCGCTCCTGGACCAACTGCGGCTCGATCACCACATCGAAGTGCCGGTGATCCCGTGGCCGGCTCCGCCAAAACGGCTGCTGCGCATCTCCGCCCAGCTTTACAACGCCCTGCCGCAGTACCGGCGGCTGGCGGAGGCGCTGGGGGATTTCGGGTTGAAGCGTTGAACCTAAACGGAGCAGTTAACGCAAAGGAGAGGGAGCGGTCACTTTGGGTGGAGGGCGGGAGCCGCCACCATTTCGGTGAAGTCTCAGAACTCCTGAGCCGTCCGCACGGTTTTCTGAGGGCCAGGAACGAGATGAAGCAGAGTCCGCCGGGTCAGGGGACCCGGCCTACAGGAAAGGCGTGCCATGTAGGCCCGGTGCCCTCACCGGGCGGCCCAGGCGCGTTCCACAGCTCAGGATAGCTGAGCCTGCTGGTTCTTAAAGCCTCTGCGCCTCTGCGCCTTTGGGTCTTTGCGTTCAGGGCAACAGCTCCGTTCGAGTTGAAGCGGTTTCTTTCTCACGCGCCGGCCAACGGCGACCTTCAACCTTCAACCTTCAACTTTCAACCTTCAACCTTCCCCGCACCCCCTCCGCCGCTGCGCCACGCAAACGACCGCGTAGCTGGTTCCGCTTGGCACCACGCGATGTTCCCAGCGCCACTCGCGCAACTCCGCCGGCCGCGGGTCCGAAGGCGGACGGATCATGGCTTCCCAGAGACTCTCGTCGGGCACGGGTTCCTGAGCGGCTTCGGCGATGCCGTGGCCGAAGGCCTTGGCCACCGCTTCACGCAGCGAGCAAAAGCGGAGGAACACCGCCTGTCGTTCGGCTTCGGGGAAACGGTCCAGTTCCCGCAGGTGCTCCGGCCCGACCATGAATTCCGCCACCGCGGTCCAATCCCACTCCGGCATGGCGGGCGTGGCGTCCACGCCGAGCGCGGCGCCCTCCGTCGCCCCCAGCACAAAGACGTTCTGCGAACTGGAGTCGCTGTAATGGCACCGGACGGCCGACACCAACTCTTCGGACGGCTCGCCCAGATCACCGCGCGCCAGCTTCAGGTCCTTGGGTGCCAGATTCAAGAAGCGTCCCAAGAGCACTCGCCGCAGCGACCGGCGGCGAACGTACAGCGCGTGCTGTCTGGGCGAGCACGGCCGGGCGGCGATCCCGCGTTCGTCCTCGCTCAACACCGCCTCGTCGCAAAACGAAACGATGCGCGGGTCGTCGAGGTCGCAGCACCAAAGGTGGATCGCGGCGCGGTTTTCCAGGGCTTCGTCCGGCGCTTGGTGCCAGACCACCCAGTCAGTTTCGGCCTTCGGATTCATGATCGAATGTTGCGGCGGCAGTCTGGCCTCCACAGGAGGTCCAAGGCCAGCAGGAAAACCCACTGCTGAAGCGAAGCCAAGGTCGCACCAAGCTCGGTTCGGGAGAACTCGTGGCGCAGACTTTTCACTCTGCCGTAGCGCCGGTTTTCCAACCGGCGAGCGTTGGAAAAGGCCAGCCGGCTGGAAGTTTCACGGTCTTGCCGACTGCAAGTCGGCGCTACGGCAGGTTGAAAACCTGCGCTACCTGGGGCGCCGGGCGGGAGCTTGATGCAGCCCTGAAGCGAAGCCTGGTTGTAGCTGGAACCGGGCGTTCAGTTCTCAAACCCTCGTTCCACAAACTCCCGGATCACGCCCAGTTCTTCCTGCTCATCAATCGTGTGGACCTTGGCGAACTCCCGCCACTCCACCCGCACACCACCAGCCTTCAGCGCGGCGATCTGGTTCCGCACGCCCGCGCACGGGATCAGCGGATCATGCGTGCCATGTGTGACCAGCAGCCGCTGCTCCTTCGCGACAGGCGACAGTTCCGCGAGCAGCGTCTCGGGATCGAGAATGTGCCCGCTGATTCCGACCAATCCGGCGAAGCGATGCGGATAACGCAGCCCCGTCTCCAGGACCATCAGGCAGCCCTGGGAGAACCCGAGCAGGACGGTTTGCTCTGGTGGAAAGCCTTTGGCGCGCTGCCCGTCCAACAGCGAAGTCAGCAAGCCGATGCTGCGGCGCACGCCAGGTTCGGCTTCGCCCATGAAATCGTACCACGAGTATCCGCCGTAGTACTCGTCCGGCGCGTTCACCAGCAGGTAGTTCATCCACGGCCACGCCATCGTGGCGGGCAGCCAGCGATACCCGGCGCTGCTGTCGCCCAAGCCGTGCAACACAACCATGAGACGGCGGGAGTTCTTGTCGGGGGCGGCAACGAATTCAGAGTTCAACATGGCCAAACTGTCGCATTTCGAGGTTCAGGAGGCGATTTCGAAACGTGAGAGGCCATTGCAGAACTCCGTAGCAGCCGACGTGAGGAGGCTCTGTCTTGATTTCTGATTTCAGATTTCGGATTCAAAGACTCTCCTCACGTCGGCTGCTACAGTTTCGAGAGAGGCTCCTTGAAATCCGAGCGGCTCCTGCACAACGAAAGCGCCCTGCCAGAGGTTCCGGCAGGGCGCTCGGGGAGACGAAGGCAGCGGCCATCACCGCTCCTTCAACCGACGTCACTTCTTCAAACGATAGAACTTGCTCTGGCCGGGAGTCGGCGTCGGCTGGTACGGACTGGCCGGGTTGCCAGCCACGTCAGTGTAGGTCCCGTTGACGGTGTCGGATTCGACCAGCACCCCAGGTCCCGCCCAGGAGATGATGACTTCGCCCGTCGGACCAAACGAGGCACTGGGCACGCCGGGAGGAGCGTCGATGCGGAACGGGGCCACCTCCACGCCGAACGTCATGTCCGAACTGGTGTTGTTGACTTGATGCACTTCGGCAGCCAAGACGTTGTCGCCCTGGAGCAAATTCGGCCCGACGAAGACGTAGTTGGTTTCGTAGTTACCGTCGCCGATGGTGCGGTTGGCGAAGGTCAAGTAGGTCGGCGTGCCGGCGTTGACGCCGAGACGGATGATCTCCGCCCCGTTGAGGTAGTAGATGGCACTGTCGTCGAGCACCGACACCAAGCGCAGGTAGGCGCCGTTGGTTTCACCCGAGAAGTTGAAGTGGGTGCGGAAGTAGGCGGTGATGATGCGGTCCGGCCGCTGCGCGGCGGGCACGGTGGTCGAAGAAGTGGTGATGTTGCGGTAGATCTGGAGACAGGTGGCGACCGGGATTGAACTCACCGTGGCGCGGCAGAGCGCCGTGTTGGTGGTGATCTCATTCAATTCGTTGGTCGTGTAGGTGTCGGCGCCGAGCTTGCCGTCGAACAGGCCAAAACCCTGTTTCCAAGCGGAGTCATCGAACCCCACCGTGATCCACGCCGGCGCCAGATTGCTCTCGCCCGTGTCGTTGTAGCGGAAGGTCTGGCTGAGGCCGGAGACGTTCGGCCACTGGAAGCGGGCGACGGGCACTTGGCTCGCCGCAGGCAACACGTTCGGCGTGACCGCCAAGTCCTGGATGGTAATCGTATTCTCCGCCAAATAGGTTTCATAGGGCAACAAGGCGTCCGTCTGAAGCGAGATTGACGTCTGACTGTTGGACACGACAGACAACACTCCAACCTCCACCCCGTGCGAGTCCCGAAGGACCCAGTTGAGGTTGTCATCGACATTCCCCTCGGGGCCGTAGAAATTAACCCCCTCGCTGAAGGTGAGATCGATCACGGCGGCATTCGTCAGCGAAGCCGCGGTCACGAACTTGGGCGCGATGACGTCGGGATTGACCGTGAGGAGAGCGTCGCGGCTGATGACCGGGTTGACCGGGTCCGCTTCGCCCCGAATCTCTACGTGGAAGGTGGCCCCGGAATCCGCGGGCAAGGCGTTGCTCAGCGTGAAGCTGGAATTGGTGGCGTCCAGAATCATCGCCGCTCCACGGAACCACTGATAGACCGGCCTCGTGCCAGTGACGCCCACACTGAACGCGGCGTTCTGCCGCTCCTCCACCGTGAGGTCCGCCGGCTGCGTCGTGATCAAGATGGGTTCGGCCGCCCCAAAGTTCACCACCAGGAGCGGACGGTTGGTGAGTGAAGCCGTCACTTCGGAGGAGTCAATCCGGTAGCCGTCCGTGCCGAGCGGAATGATCGCCCAGCCGTAGTTGGGGGCGCCGGCTGACCAAGCCTGCACCGAGGCAGTCACGTCGAGCGTGACGGTCCGGGTGTTGGCAACGTTGCCGGCGGGATTGACGAAGTTCGGCGTGAAGGTGGCATCGGGCGTCGCGACCGCTTCCGTGTCATCGGTTTGAACACCATCGCCGCCAAAGGAGCCGGACCAAGTGGCATCAGCCTCACTCCAGTCCTGCAACATCCGATGGAGCTCGCTGGCGTTAGCACTTTGGGCGTTGTTGACGTACGAGTAGAAGTAGAGTGTGGCGCTCACGATCGTCTCGCCCAAGGGAATCTGGTCTGCTCCTGGGCCGAAGATGTTGTCAAAGCGGATGAGGCCATGGGAAATGCCCCCTCCATCGGATTGGTCCACGGTGATGCCGACGGCGGCGCCCTGAGCAGTGGTGGCGGCTGCACCCCTCAATTCGGTGTCTTGAGTGCCGGTGTACCCATTAAATTCTTGTTGAAAGGTACGGGTAGCGGCCTGAGCCAGCGAGCCGGTGAGGCTTGCAGTGAGGAGAACCGTGATGACCTTCTTGCGAATGCTTGACCGTTTCATGTGAGTCTGAGGTTTAGTTGTTGGTTGTTCTGGCACGCGCCAGACTCCAGATCGCGCGACCGCCCCGCGCAGCGCCGCTGACAAAGGCAATCTGCTGCACCCGGAGATGTGCCGAGAGGTTCCACCTGCTTCCCGTTCAACGCAAGTCAAAAAATGGGCCGCCGCTTTTGCGGCAGGGCTGCATCAAGCTCCCACCCGGCGCACCGGGTAGCGCAGGTTTTCAACCTGCCGTCTCGCCGACTTGCAGTCGGCCAGGCCGTGATACTTTCAGCCGGCTGGCCTCTTCCAACGCTCGCCGGTTGGAAAACCGGCGCTACGGCAGACTGGAAGTCTACGCTACGAGGGCTCCCGAACCGAGCTTGATGCAGCCCTGGCTTTTGCGGATCGCGGCCCGTCCCGGGCCGCAGCGGGTCCGACACGATTTCCGCGTCGGAACCAGTGAGTGGGCCAGATTCTCCGTCGCCGCTGCGGACGGGGACCGTCCGCGGTCCGGCGGCAGTGTCAGGATGCGCCGGTTTCCCCTGGACGTCGCCTGCTCGTGGCGACTCCGACCAGCGGCCGCGGCCGGCCTTCGTCACAACTCGTCACTCTCGCCGGCGTTTGCGAGCTTGTAATGGACCGTGGGCAGTTCAGCGAGCTTCCGGGCGGCCTGTTCCGGCGTGAGGTCGCGTTGCGGTTCCGCCAGCATCTCGTAGCCGACCATGAATTTCTTCACCGTCGCCGAGCGGAGGAGCGGCGGGTAGAAGTGCGCGTGGAGCTGCCAATGATCGTTGTTGGCGTCGTCCAGCGGCGCGCCGTGCCAGCCCATCGAGTAAGGGAAGCTCGTCTCAAACAGGTTGTCGTAGCGTGTGAGGCTCAGCTTGAGGAGGTCGGCCAAAGCGCGGCGTTCGGCGGCGGTGAGATCGGGCAGGCGCAAAACGTGGCGGCGCGGGACCAGCAGCAACTCAAACGGCCACGTCGCCCAATACGGCACGACCATCGCCCAATGCTCGTTTTGGTCGATGACCCGCGCCCGTTGCTCCAGTTCCTGGCGGACGTAGTCGAGCAAGAGCACGCGGTCGTGTTCTTGGGCGTAGCTGCGCTGGTGGAGGTCCTCCGGTTCGACCAGGCGCGGCAGGAAGTCTCCGGCCCAAATCTGGCCGTGCGGATGCGGGTTCGAGCAGCCCATGATCGCGCCCTTGTTCTCGAAGACCTGCACCCAGCGATACTTCGCGCCGAGTTCGGCAGTCTGGTCGGCCCAGACGTTGATGACTTGGACGATGTCCTCCACCGGCATCTCCGGCATGGTGAGGTCGTGGCGCGGGGAAAAGCAAATGACGCGGCAGGTTCCTTGCACCGGCGCGCAACGGAACAGGTCGTCCCTCACCCGCCCTTCGGGCATTCTCTCCCCTCCGATGGGCGAGGGATCGGCCAGCGGCGTGCCGGGCAGGATGGCCTGGAAGTCGTTCGTGAAGACGAACGGCCCGGTGTAGCGCGGGTTCACGGCGTCGTTGCCGACGCGCTGGTTGCCGGGGCAGAGATAGCAGGCGGGGTCGTAGGCCGGCCGTTGGTCTTGGGCGGATTTCTCGACGGCGCCCTGCCACGGACGGAGCGCGCGGTGGGGGGAGACGAGAATCCACTCGCCCAGGAGCGGGTTGAAGCGACGGTGGGGATGGAGATCGGGGTTGAAGGTCATGCAACGAAGACGGCGAGGACACGACAAAATCCGCCCTGGCCAAGAGCCTGACTTGGTCGGGGGCGGTGAATCGGAGAACGTTGAACTGTCGTAGCGTCCACGCGCGAACTCTAACTGGGAGCCAAGGTGGGTCAAGCCCGCCTCTGGGGCGGGCGGCGAGCAATACCGTCATCGGCCAAAATTCTTTCGACCTCCCCGCCCATCCTGTCTAGCTTTCCCGCGCGATGTCGCAGGAAACCCAACTCACGCCGATGATGGCCCAATACCGCCGCATCAAAGGTGAACTGCCGAAAGACGCGCTGCTGTTGTTTCGGCTGGGGGACTTCTACGAGATGTTTTTTGAGGACGCGGTGGCGGGTTCGCAGTTGCTCAACCTCGCCCTGACCAAGCGCCAGAGCGTGCCCATGTGCGGCCTGCCGTTTCACGCCGCGCCCGGCTACATCGGTCGCCTGCTCCGCGCCGGGCGCAAGGTCGCCATCTGCGACCAGATGGAAGACCCGCGGCCGGGCAAGCTCGTCAAACGCGAGGTCACACAAATCCTCAGTCCCGGCACACACTTCGACGAGCGGATGCTCCACGCCGAGCGGAACAACTTCCTCGCCGCCATCGGCGTCGCGGGCAAGAGCTTTGGCTTGGCCGTGGTCGATGCGACTACCGGCGAGTTCAAGACCACGGAAGTCGAAACCGAGTCCGCGCTCCTCACGGAACTGGAGCGGTTGCGGCCGGCGGAGATCATTTTTCCGAGCGAAGCCGCCGCCGTGCAGAGCTTGTTGCGGAGTTCCTTCCCGATTTTGAACGGCTACGACGACTGGGTGTTTGCGCCGGAGACAGCGCAGTTCACCCTGCGGGAGCATTTTAAGGTGGCCTCGCTGGACGGGTTCGGCTTGAAGAACAAGCCAGCCGCCATCGGCGCGGCGGGCGCGGTCCTGCATTATCTCACGCAGCACTTGCGCCGCGAGGTCGCGAACCTGACGGCCTGTTCGTTTTACCAGCGCTCCGACTATCTCTACCTCGACGCCGTCACGCTGCGGCACCTGGAGATTCTGGAGCCGCTCCATCGCGACGCTCCGCGCACCGCCACGCTGTATGGCGCGCTCAACCGCACGGTGACGCCGATGGGCGCACGGTGCTTGCGCGACTGGTTGAGCCAGCCGCTCGGCACGGTGGAATCCATCGTGTGCCGGCAGGAAGCGGTGCAAACGTGGCTGGAGCACGGCGCGGAACTGGACGCGTTCCGCCAGCAGCTTTCGTCCGTGCGCGACCTCGAACGGACACTCGGCCGCCTCAGTTTCGGCTCGGGCAACGGGCGTGATCTGCAGGCGCTGCGGCAGGGCTTGGAGCGGCTGCCCACGTTGAAAGCGAGCCTGGCCGCTTTGGTTGGGGATTCGCCTGATCGGACGGATTTGTCTGATCAGACTGATCTGTCCGATCGACAAAGGCGGAGCCTTCTGACACCGGCCTCCCCAACCGGAAGCATGCCGCCTCTACTCAGCGAACTGGCCTCCCAGCTCACCGAGATGCCCGACCTCGTCGAGTTGATCGCCCGCGCCGTTGTGGAGGAACCACCGCTCTCGGTGAAGGACGGCGGCGTTATCCGGGAAGGCTTTGACGCGAGCCTGGACGAACTGCGCCGCGGCTCGCGCGAAGGCAAGGACTGGATCGCCCGCCTTCAGCAGCAGGAAGCCGAGCGCACTGGCATCCAGTCGCTCAAGGTGGGTTTCAACTCCGTCTTCGGCTACTACATCGAAGTCACCAAGGCCAACCTCGGCAAAGTGCCGCCGCACTATCACCGCAAGCAGACCATCGCCAACGGCGAGCGCTACATCACGCCGGAGTTGAAGGAAATGGAGGGCAAGATTCTCGGCGCGGAAGAGCGGAGCCTGAAATTGGAATACGAATTGTTCCTGAAGGTCCGCGAACAGGTGCTGGCCCAGTTGCGGGGCATACAGCAAACGGCGCACGCGCTGGCGCAATTGGACGTGCTGGCAGCGTTTGCCGAAACCGCCCGCCTGCACGACTATTGCCGCCCGCGCATCGGCGATGAGGGCGTACTGATCTTGCGCGATGGACGCCATCCGACGCTGGAGCAGACACTGGTGGACGATCGCTTCGTGCCGAACGATGCCGGCCTCTCCAGTGGGAGTGGGACAGGCGTCGCGCCTGTCTCCAATATCAACTCTCAATCGGCTGTATTTTCGGCCGCCGCGCCAGAAAATGGAGACAGGCGCGACGCCTGTCCGACGCTGGCTCAGATCGCACTCATCACCGGGCCGAACATGGCGGGCAAAAGCACTTACATCCGGCAGGTGGCGTTGCTGACTTTGTTGGCGCACACCGGCTCGTTCATCCCGGCGAAAGAGGCGCGCGTCGATCTGGTGGACCGCATTTTCACCCGGATCGGCGCCAGCGACGACATCGCGCGCGGCCAGTCCACGTTCATGGTGGAGATGAGCGAGACGGCCAACATCCTGAACAACGCCACACCGCGCAGCCTGATCCTGCTCGATGAGATCGGCCGTGGCACGAGCACGTTCGACGGCCTGAGCCTGGCGTGGTCGATTGTCGAACACCTGCACAACCAGGTCGGGGCGAAGACGCTCTTCGCCACGCACTATCACGAACTGACCGAACTTGCGGGCCGCTTGCCGCGGCTGCGCAACCTCAACGTCGCCGTGCGCGAGTGGAACGACCAAGTGGTGTTCCTGCGGAAGATCGTGGAAGGCGGGACGGACAAGAGCTACGGCATCCAGGTCGCGCGGCTGGCCGGTGTGCCCAAGCCGGTCATCGAGCGGGCGAAAGTCATTCTGCGGAACCTGGAGGAAAGCGAGCTGACGCCGGACGGCAATGTCCGCCGGCCTTCACGCCATCGCGCGGAACGGGAGAAGCTGAAGCAGTTGGAAGCGCCGCCGCAGTTGGATTTGTTTGGGTGAGGGTTTTGAGGAGTTGAAAAGGTGAAGGGCTGAAGGGTTGAAGGGTTGAAGAGGCCACGGCACAGGGCAAAAAGCCATTGCCTGGAGCCTCTTTAACTCTTCAACCCTTCAACCCTTCAACCGTCCTGCCCCGTCAAAAAAACCAGTTCAACCCCACGATGAACAGGCACGTATTCACACCCAAGTTCGGCGTCGAGATGCGGGCGCTGGAAAGATGCAGCCAACGGCACTCGGCGCTGAGCGCAAGGTTGGGCTTGACGAAATAGTTCACGCCGAGGCCCGGCTGGAGATTGAATTGAAACGCGCCGCCGAGTTCAGGTTTGCCGATGTCCGTGGCCGTCACGCCCCCGCCGGCGTCCAGGAACGGCACCCACCGCGTGCCGGTCGCGAAGTTGTAGCGAATGTGCGGCGCCAAGCCGACGAGGTACTCGGTGCGGGGATTGAACTCACTGCCCGCGAACAGCTCCGCGTGCCACTCCCAATTGCCGCGCCACCAGTGGCCCTCGCCCTTGACGTCGCCCCACATCTTGCCGTAGGAGACGCCGCCCAGCGCGATGTCGTGGGCGTGCTTGGTCCCGAAAACCGTCATGCCTGGCCCGGCCCCTGCCGTCACGCCGACGTGCCGCGCGGAAGATTGGAAGCCCGCGCCCACCGCGTCTTTCCAAATGCCGGGCTTGGGGGCCTGCAGGCTGGCCACGGTCTTGGGTGGAAGTTTCTGCGAGGCGGAGACGCCGGGGGCCACCGCGGCATCTGAGTCTGCGGCGCTCAACACGACGCCAATGATCCCTACGAGTGCAAGCGAAGCTGTCGATCTCATATCCAATGCCCATCAAAAGGCGCGCGCACTAGTGCCTCAAGCGGCACGGTTTGCCAAGTGGAAAGTTGGCTGCCGAAGAATTCCTTTGCCTTCCGCCGCCTGTTATGACGCTATGTCCGCCCGTTTATGAGCAGTGCATTTCAGATTGTGGTTTGCGGCAGCCTCGTTCCCGACCCGCTTCAGACCCTGGAGCCGGTCACCGGCCCCACCGGTCCGGCGTTGAAAAACGAGATGATGCTTCCGGCAGTCCTCGACCCGTGGGCCAGCCATGCGCTTTACGAGGCGGCGAACCTCGCCAAGAAGGCGCCCGGCAGCAAGGTCTGGCTCGTGAGCCTTGGCCCCAAGGCCAAGCTCCAGCAAGTCATGATGACCGTGGCGCAGAAGGCGCCGTTTGAACTCGTGGCCCTCGACGGCCCGGCCAGCGGCTTTACGGATGCCTTCGAAACCGCGGCGGCGTTGGCCGACGCCATCTCCGCCATCCCCGGCCTCGACAAGTCGAAGCTCCTCGTCTTCGGCGGTTGGGAATCGGCCTCGCGCGGCGCGGGCGTGACGATGCAGGTCATTGGCGAGCGGCTCGGCATCGTGGACCAATTTCAAGGCGTCGATGAACTCACGCCCAACCCCGACGGCTCCTTTCAAGTTCTGGAACGCATCGAGGGCGGCAGACATCAGATCTCCCGTTGCGCCGGCGCGCCGGCGGTGCTCGGCTGGGCCACGGGCAATCTCCCGGAACCGAAGAACAATCCGCAGGTCGGCATGGTCAACATGCGCACCGTGATGCCGGCATTGCAGAAGGCCAAACCGGTCAAGGTCGGCGCGGAAGGCGTGACCTACGCGAGCGTCACGCTGCCCAAGCAGCAGCGCGAGACGCGCCTCGTCAAGGACGCTTCGCCGGACGACATCGCGAGGGAAATTGTGGAGTGGATCCGGCAGTGAAGCCGTTAAACGTGTTGAAACGAAGATCATGACTATGGAAACGATTTTCTGTCTCCTCCACACCGACACGGACGGTTCGCTGCCCAAGGCGGCCCTCGAAACCCTCGGCGCCGCGAAGTCTTTGAATGCCGCCCTGGCCGGCTCCACGCTCGTCGTGGGTCTAGTTGGCGTGGACGTACAATCCGCCGCCAACCGCGTGGCTTCTTGCGGCGCAAAGAAGTTCGTGGGCGCGGCAGGCGCGGACTTCGCCCAGGCGCGTTACGCCACGGACGCCGCCGCTGCGGAGGCGCTTTGCCGTTCGGTGCTGGCGACGGTGGTAATCGCCCCGGCCACGTCCCGCTGGAGCCGGGTGTTGCCCGGCGTCGCGCAGCGGTTCAACGGCCGCGCCGACACCCATGTGACCGGCCTGGCCGTGTCTGGCAGCGCGGTTGCGATCAACCGCTGGTATTACCGTCAGCGCATGGAAGCCCAGATGAGCCGCACGCAACGGCCGTGGTTTCTGCTTGTCGATCCAGGCAGCCAGCCGGCGTGGCAGGGCGAGGCGGGTGTCGCAGCCGTGGAGGCGGTAGCCGTGAACCTGCCCGAAGCCTGCCAGCGCACGACCGTCACGGGCCTGCGCGAACCGGCAGCGGACGCGCAAACGATTCGTCCCGACGCGAACCTCCTTTTCGTGACCGGCGCGGGCTGGACGAAGAAACAAGCCGATGGCCAGACGCACGTGCCGGAGGCGGAGAAACTGATCCGCGATTTTCTGAATCTGACCCGCGCGTCGCTTGGCAGCAGCAAATCGCTTGTCGATCTCGGCGGCGAAGGCCAGGCGGTGTTGGCGTTCCTCACGCACTTGAATCAGATCGGCCAGACCGGCTCGACGCCGCGGCATCCGAAGGGACTTTCCACCTGCTGCCATGGGGAGGAGCCGCACACTGTGGGCTGGCGTTTCATCAGTGAGCGCCGCGCCATCAGCCTCGATCCAAACTGCGGCTGGGCGCGTGGCAAGGCTGACGTCCTCTATGTGGCTGACGCCTTCGCCGTGATGAAGCGGGTGAACGAGTTGCTCGCCCAGAAGGCGGGATAGCGCGAGTTTCCCTCCAAATCCTTTCCGGGAATTCCACTTGCCCGCGCGGAGTTGGCTCCTATCATGCCGCGCATGGAACTGGTCGTGGCACTGCTCGTGGTCGGCGCGCTTCTCCTGCTGGCGGAGACGGTCCTGCCTGGCATGATCGCGGGCATTCTCGGCGCGATCTGCATCCTGGCGGGTGTGGTTGAAGGCTACGTCCTGTTTGGCCCGCGCACCGGCAGCTATATCCTGCTGGGCGTGCTGGCGGCGCTGGTGGCCGGCACGGTGCTTTGGCTGAAATACTTTCCCGAAACTCGCTTCGCGCGCGCCTTCATCTCGGTGAAGACCGTCGGCAACATCAACGCCGAGAAGCCTGCCCTCCTCGGCCAGACCGGCACGGCCCTGTCGCACTTGCGCCCGTCCGGCATCGCGCTCATCGGCGGCCAGCGCGTGGATGTCGTGACCGAAGGCGCGCGGATCGACAAGGGCGCGCCCATCAAAGTCGTGGCCATTGAGGGCATGAGAGTCGTCGTGCGGGCCGTCGCGTAATCGTCCCTTCCCATGAGCCACTTTCAAAACCGTAGCAGCCGACGTGAGGAGGCTCTGTTTTCAGCGGAGTTTGAGCCTCCTCACGTCGGCTGCTACACCTTTCAGCAGTTGCCTCCCATTTCACTTCCATCCAAAACCAAAACTCGAACCTCCTGACCTATGAGCATCCAACCCCTCCTCGCGGAAATTCCCGGCCGATTGATCCTCTGGGGCATCCTGGCCCTGGTGGTCTTCATCATCGTCCTCGTCCTGGCGAACTTCCTCACGATCTGGATTCGCGCCTTGTTCTCAGGCGCGCGCGTGACGTTCACCGAATTGATCGCCTTGCGCCTGCGCCGCGTGCCGGTCGGCTTGATCGTGGATAACCGCATCACCGCTGTGAAGGCTGGCATCCCGGTGAGCATCGACGATCTCTCGACGCACTACCTCGCCAATGGCAACGTCGAGGCCGTCGTGCAGGCGCTCATCAATGCGCAGAAAGCCGGCATCCATCTGATCTTCGACCGCGCCTGCGCCATCGACCTCGCCACGAAAGGCACCGGCAAAACCGTGCTCGACGCGGTCAGGACGTCGGTCAACCCGAGGGTCATTGATTGTCCGAATCCCACGTCCGGCAAAGTCACCATCGACGCCGTGGCCAAGGACGGCATCGTCATCAAGGCCAAGGCCCGTGTGACGGTGCGCACGAACCTCGACCGCTTCGTCGGTGGCGCGACCGAAGAGACGATCATCGCCCGCGTCGGCGAGGGCATCGTCACCACCATCGGTTCCTCGCAGAGCTACAAGGACGTGCTGGAGAATCCCGACCGCATTTCCAAGACCGTTCTGGATAAGGCGCTCGACAGCAACACCGCCTTTGAAATCCTTTCCATCGACATCGCGGACGTGGACGTGGGCGAAAACGTGGGCGCCAAGCTGCAGGCCGAACAGGCCGAGGCGAACAAGCTCATCGCTCAGGCCCACGCCGAGGTGCGCCGCGCTGCCGCCGTGGCCGTCGAGCAAGAAATGACCGCCCGCGTGGCCGAGATGCGGGCGCGTGTCGTCGAGGCTGAAGCCCAAGTGCCGCTGGCGATGGCGGAAGCCTTCCGCTCCGGCAACCTCGGCATCATGGACTACTACCGGATGAAGAACATCCAGGCCGATACCTCCATGCGCGACAGCATCGCGGCACCGAGCGCAGGACAGGGGAAGTCGCTAGGGTAGATCGCAGATGCTTTCTTCCCCACCTGCCGTAGCTTGATTCCATGTTTGCCGGCATCGACAGCTTAATCGGTCTGGTCATCTTCCTGTTGATCAGTGTCATCGCGTCCTGGCTGCAAAAGAAGGCCCGCAGCGGCGAGGAAGAGAACATGCCTGCCCCGCCGCCCCGTCGTCGTCAGCGTCCAGCAGGCGCGCCCGCGCCTTCGCCTACGCAACCGCAACCCAAGCCAATCAGTTGGGAAGAAGAACTCAAGCGCCTCCTCGGCGATCAGTTGCCGGAAGCCCAGCCCGCGCCGCCGCCACCGCCCGTGCTCGTGGAAAGCCGTCGCCCGTCGGCCCCGCCGCCACCACCGCCGCTGCCGCAAGAGTTCAGTGAAAGCACCTACACGGCGGAGAAGAATCCGGTGGAAGTGACTTTCCGGCCGCTGCCCGCGCTCACGGAGTCCGTGCAGGCTTACGAACAGGCCAGTTCGCTCGAACATAAAGTGGAGGCCCGCCTGCGCGAGGTGACCCGGAAGCCGGTGGCTTTGACTCACGTCTTTCACCGCAAGGTTTCGCAGGAAGCCACTGAAGCCGTGGCCTTGGTGCGCCACCCGAAGTCGCTGCGCTCAGCAGTGCTGGCTTCCGTGATCCTCGGGCCGCCGCGGGCGTTGGCAGAGCCGTGACAGGCGAGTTTCGGGTTCCGAGTTTTGGGTTCCGAGTCCAGCAGCGTAGCAGCCGACCTCACGAGGCTCTGTTTGAAAATCCGCAATCTGCAATCCGCATTCCGCAATTGCAGCTTCAGTAGCTCATCCGGTCCAGCTTCACCTTGCCGCGGAAAATCCAGTAGATGCTCACGGTGTAGGCCAGCACGATGGGCACTCCAATCAGCGCGATGGTGAGCATGATGCCGAGGGTCTTGGCGGAGGAGGCCGCGTTGTAGATGGTCAGGCTGTGCGCGGGGTTGGGATTGCTCAGCACGAGGTTCGGAAACATCTCCAGCCCGAACAAGCCCATCAGCGCCGCCATCGCCAGGCAGGACGAGAGGAACGCGCGCCCGTCGCGGCCCAGGTGGATTTCCCGCGGGATGTTGGCGATGGCGAGCATGTTCACCAGCGCCACGCTGAAGAGCCAGGGATTCGCCCGCACGCGCTCCGCCATGTGCGGGACGTAAAGCAGCGTGGCCATCGTCGTCACCGCGTAGCAGATGATGAAGAAGACCATGCAGTTGATGACCCAGCGGCGCAGTTTGTCGTGCAGCGGGCCGGCGGTCTTGAGCAGGGCGTAAATCGCGCCGTGCATCATGAAGAGCGCGACGGTGGTGACACCCAGGAGCAGCGCATACGGATGCAGCAAGCCCCAGAACGTCCCGGCAAACTCGCCCCGCTCATCGACAGGCACGCCCCAGGCGATGTTGCCCATCGCCACGCCGATCAGGAGGCTGGACAGCACGCTGCCCGCGCTGAAGCCCACGTCCCACATCTGCCGCCACCAGCGCATCGGCTGTTTGCTGCGGAACTCGATGGCCACGGCGCGGAAGATGAGCGCCGCCAGCAGGAGCATGAAGGCGAAGTAAAACCCGGAGAAGACCGTGGCGTACACGTTCGGAAACGCCGCAAAGAGCGCGCCGCCGCCGGTCACGAGCCAGACTTCGTTGCCGTCCCAAACCGGGCCGATGGCGTTGAGCATGACGCGCCGCTCTTCGTCCGTGTCGGTGAACAGGTGCAGGGCGCCGACGCCGAGGTCGAAGCCGTCCAGCATGGCGTAGCCGGTGAAGAGCACGCCGATGAGGATGAACCAAACGGTGTTGAGATCGAGGGAGGCGAAGGTCATGGCCAGGTGAAAATCCGAAACTCGAAATCCGAAGGAGCAAATCCGAAACCCGATCGGCCCAAGATCGTTTCGGATTTGGGAATTTCGAGCTTCGAGTTTGTTTCGGATTTCGACATTCGGATTTCGGATTTGGATTTCAGTGTTTCATCGGCAGCGCCAGTTTGCCAGAAGGCATCAAGTCCGCTGCGTCCGGTCCGTGTTGGATTTTATCGTTTAGCAGATACACGAAGACGGCAAAGAGCAGCACGTAGATGAAGCCAAACAGAATCAGCGAAGCCAGCACCATGTCGGCCTTCACCACCTCCGACAACCCTTGCGAGGTCCGCAGCAGCCCGTACACGATCCACGGCTGCCGCCCGGTTTCGGCGGCGAACCAGCCGGCCTGATTGCCGAGCTGCGGGCCGAGCACGGAGAACACCAGCAGCCAGAGCAGCCAACGCTTCTCGAACAGCGAGCCGCGCCAGAAATAAAGAAAGCCGAGTCCCGCCACCGCGATCAAACCAAAGCCCGCCGCCACCATGAGGTGATAATACTGGAAGCTCCGGTTCACCGGGGGCCGGTCCTCCGGCTTGAACTCGCGCAGGCCCTTCACGGGCTTGGCGGCGTCGCCATGCACGAGCCAACTGAGCAGGCCGGGGACTTCCACGCCGCGCACGGTTTCGCTTTTCTCGTCCACCCAGCCGAAGAGCGCGAGCGGCGCGCGGCTCTGGGTTTCGTAAAGTCCCTCGAAGGCGGCGAGTTTGGCCGGCTGATTCTGCGCTACGCCCCCGGCGCTGCTGTGACCGCTGACCAGTTGCAGCAATGACGCCGCCATGCCGACGGTCAACCCCACACGCAACGACGCCCGTGCGAAGTCGGCGTGTTTCTTGCGCAGCAGATACCACGCGCTCACGCTGACCACCAGAAACGCCCCCGCCTGCCAAGCGCCGCAGAGCGTGTGAAACAGCCGGTCCATCGACGACGGATTGAAAACCATCTCCCAGAAATCCGTGATCACCGCCCGCGCCTTCAATCCCTCGCCTTCGATGCGGAACCCGGCGGGCGTCTGCATCCACGAGTTGGCCACGACGATCCAGATGGCGCTGAAGTGCGCGCCCAAGCTGACCATGCAGGTCGAGAAGAAATGCATCTTGCGACCGACCTTGTCCCATCCGAACAGCAGCACGGCCAGGAAACCGGATTCGAGGAAGAAGGCGAAGATGCCTTCCGCCGCCAGCGCGCTTCCAAACACGTCGCCCACGTAACGCGAGTAGGTCGCCCAGTTGGTGCCGAACTCGAACTCCATCACGATCCCGGTGGCGACGCCGATGGCGAAGGTGAGCGCAAACACCTTCGTCCAAAACCGCGCCATCTGATGGTAGATGGGCTGGTTCGTCTTGAGCCAAAGCCCTTCCATCAGGACCAGCATGATGCCCAGTCCGATGCTCAACGGCGGATACAAATAATGGAAGGCCACCGTGAACGCGAACTGGATGCGGGAGAGCAGCAGAACGTCCATCATGCGGATGTCATAGCAGCGACCGGCTGGCTGGTCAAGCGACGTGGCCATTCGGCATTCCTGTTTCTGGCCCAGCCCACTTGCGCCGGCTGGCCTGACAAGCCACATTCCGGCGCTTTCGCGAGCATCCGGTGGAAGTGCCTGCGGCTGGCCATGAAGTTCATCTCAATCGTCTGGTTTCGTCACGATTTGCGTCTGGAGGACCATCCGGCGCTCCACGCCGCCGTCGCCCGCGGCGCGGTGCTGCCGGTCTTTATCTGGGCGCCGGAGGAAGAAGCCCCGTGGCCGCCCGGCAGTGCCTCGCGCTGGTGGCTTCATCAGTCGCTGCTGGCGCTGGAAACCGACCTCAAGCGGGCCGGCAGCAGGCTCATCATCCGCCGCGGACCGACGCGGCAGGCGCTGCTGGGCTTGGCGAAAGACGGGAGAGCAAGCGCGGTCTTCTGGAACCGCCGCTACGAGCCGGCGGTGATGGCGCGAGACGTGAAGGTCATGGAATCACTGCGGAGTGCCGGCCTCGAAGCAGAGAGTTTCAACGGCGCGCTGCTGCACGAACCGTGGGAAGTGCAGACCAAGAGCGGCGGGCCGTTCCAGGTTTTCACACCGTTCTGGAAAACGTGCCTCGCGCTGCCGGCGCCGCCGAAACCATGGCCCGCGCCGCGTGAACTGCCCGCGCCGCGCAAATGGCCCGTCGGGTTGCCGGTCGAAGCCCTGGAACTGGAACCGGAGGTCAACTGGGCCGGCGGGCTGCGCGCCAGTTGGAAACCGGGCCGCGCCGGAGCGCGCGCGGAACTGAAGCGTTTTCTCAACGAGAGGCTGCTGAAGTACGATGGCGTGCGCGACTTCCCCAGCCGCGTTGGCACCTCCCGCCTCTCACCGCATCTGCATTTCGGCGAGATCAGTCCCCGGCAGGTCTGGCACGCCGTGCGGCGAAGCGCAACCGAGAAGGCGATCCCGGAGGAACGATGGCCGCAGTGCCGGTTCCTCGCGGAGATCGGCTGGCGGGAGTTCGCGCACCACTTGCTCCATCACTTCCCGCACACCCCTGCACAGCCGCTGCGAAGCCAGTTCGCCAAATTTCCGTGGCGGGACGAACCGGTGTGGCTGCGCGCCTGGCAGCGAGGGCTGACCGGCTTTCCTTTTGTCGATGCCGGGATGCGCGAACTGTGGGCCACCGGCTGGATGCACAACCGCGTCCGCATGGTTGTGGCGTCGTTTCTCGTGAAGCACCTGCTCATCTCGTGGCTCGACGGTGCGCGATGGTTTTGGGACACGCTCGTCGATGCCGATCTGGCGAACAACACCCTCGGCTGGCAATGGACCGCCGGCTGCGGGGCCGACGCCGCGCCCTATTTCCGAATCTTCAATCCGGTGAGCCAGGGAAAAAAGTTCGACCCGAAGGCGAAGTACATCCGCCGCTGGGTGCCGGAACTGGCCAAGCTGCCGGACCGGTGGATTCACGCGCCGTGGGAAGCGCCGGCGGAATCGCTCGCGCGGGCCGGGGTGACACTGGGGGAGAATTACCCCAAGCCCATCGTGAAACACCTCATCGCGCGTGAAACAGCGCTGGAGGCGTACCGAAAGGTGAAGGGACAACCACATCCTGATCCATGGACATCCTCGTCACCGGCGCTTCGGGCTTGATTGGATCGGCGCTCGTGCCCCGCTTGACGGCGGAAGGGCATCACGTCATTGAACTGCGGCGCGACCGCGGTACCACCCCAGCCTCTCAGGCCACCTGGAATCCCGACGCGGGGCAGATCGATCTTTCTCGCTGTGGCCCGGTCGATGCCGTGGTCCATCTGGCCGGCGAAAACGTCGCGCAACGATGGACGCCGAAGGCCAAGGCCCGCATCCGCGACAGCCGCGTGAACGGCACCCACCTGCTGTGCGAGGCGCTCACGAAACTGGCGCAGCCGCCGAAGACCCTCGTGGGCGCGTCGGCCACCGGTTTCTACGGCCATCGCGGCGAAGAGGCCCTCGATGAACAGAGCGCGCCGGGCAGCGGTTTCCTGGCTGAGGTGTGCCGCGAGTGGGAAGCGGCCTTGGCCTCCGCTGCCGAGCAAGGTGTCCGCGTCGTGCATCTCCGGCTCGGGCTGGTGCTGGCCGCGCAGGGCGGCGCGCTGGCGAAGATGCTCACGCCCTTTCGCCTGGGCCTGGGCGGATCGTTGGGGAGCGGCAGGCAATACTGGAGTTGGATCACGCTGGAGGACTTGCTGGCCGTGGTCCTCTTCGCCATGAGGACCGAGACGTTGAGCGGCCCGGTCAATGCCGTGGCGCCAGGCACGGTGACCAACCGCGAGTTCACGAAGACGTTGGGCCGGGTGTTGCGTCGTCCGGCAATCTTGCCCGTGCCGGGCTTCGCGCTGCGACTATTGTTCGGCGAGATGGCCGATGGTGCCCTGCTGGCCAGCGCACGGGTCAAGCCGGCCAAGCTGGAGGCCAGCGGCTTTGTGTTCCGGTTCCCGGAACTGGAACCAGCCTTGAGATCTTTGCTGAAGACTCGCTGAGGCTAACGACTCAGCGACGGCGGCCACAAGACGCGTCGATTGGAGCAGGAGCGCAATGCCGCCGTTCGCTTCAATGAATGGTCAAGCCGTCCGTGCAATCTCATAAACTAAAACAGGCAACTCACGAGGTCGCCCCTCCAACTCAGTGACGGTGGTAGCGACACGACGCGCCCCCAGGTGCTCATAAAAACCAGCGGCGTTCGGGTCTGACTCAATCTCCAACGTCTCGCACCCAAACGCTCTCGCTCGTTCAACGGCATGGACAAAGAGCGATCGCCCAACTCCTCGTCGCATCGCCTCAGGCAACACCCACAGATGCTCCAAACGCATCCGGCCAAATCCGCCACTCAACGAATAGAAGCCGACCGGAGCTCCATCGACGTGTGCCGTGTAAGTCTCCTGCTCGGCAATCAACCTTGGTTCGATGGTGAGAAGGTGAAACCAACTCGCAATCCATCGCTCTGGATAACCCCAGTGCCGCTTCGATGTGAAGGCAATCTCAGTCAGCTTCGCAGCATCCTCGGGTCTGGCTCGCAGAATTTGCATGGCGCGCGCGGTACGGCTTGAAATCGGGGTGAGCAGACGCGGAAGCGGTGGGGAGAAGACCGAGCAGGTGGATTGGCTTCGGTTCGGCTCACGTGTCATTCCTTCGCCGAGAACAGCGCTTCGGCGAACTGCTTCGGATCGAAGGGCTGCAAGTCGTCCGGTTGTTCACCGAGGCCGATGTATTTGATCGGCAGCCCCAGTTCCTTCTGGATGGCCACGACCATGCCGCCTTTGCTGGTGCCGTCGAGTTTCGTCACCACGAGGCCGGTCAGCTTGACGGCCTTGTTGAACTCGCGGGCCTGGACCATGGCGTTCATGCCGGTGGTGGCGTCGAGCACGAGCAGCGTCTCGTGCGGCGCGCCGGGAAGTTTCTTGTCCATCACGCGATGCACTTTCTGGAGTTCCTGCATCAGGTTGTGCTTGGTGTGAAGCCGGCCCGCGGTATCGACCAGAAGGTAGTGGGCGTGGCGCGATTGGGCGGCGGCCACGGCGTCGTGGGCCACGGCCGCGGGATCGGCGTTGTAGGCGCCGGCGATCACCGGCACGTCGAGGCGCTGGCCCCAGAGCTTGATCTGCTCGATGGCCGCGGCGCGGAACGTGTCGCAAGCGCCCAGGAGGACGGTTTCGCCGCGCGACTGGATGAGCTTGGCCAGCTTGGCGGCGGTGGTGGTTTTGCCGGTGCCATTGACGCCGACGATGGAAATGACGGTCAGGCCGTGCGGCTGTTTGTGCAGGGCGCCGTTGTTCGCGGACAAGCTCTTCTCGACTTCGCGGGCGGCGATTTCAAAAAAGTCGAGGCCCGACCGGCCCTGCAATTCGTAGGCTTTCTTGGCGGCGTCGAGAATCTGGGTGGTCACGGCCACGCCGAGGTCCGCGCCCAGAAGGGCTGCTTCAAGTTCTTCCAACGAGTCGCCCGTGAGGCGGGGCGAGCGCGTGATGATGCGCTTGATCTCGTGGGTGAGTTTGGCGTGGGTCTTGAGCAGACCGTCTTTGAATTTCTGGAAAAGTCCCATCGGGAGTGCAGCAGGGTGGAGTGGCGCTCGGAAGAATCAGGCCGGCACGGCCCTCGCCCGGCGCGCGGCGAGGTGGGCCTTGAGTTCCTCGACGTGTTCGTAGGGCAGCTTGATCGTGCCGATGAGCGGGCGGCCCTTGTTCATGCCGTGGCAGTCTGAGCCGCCGGTCACGAGCAGATGATACTGGTCGGCGAGCGTGAGGTAGTGCTCGGCCATGGCGGTCGAATGCTTGATGTGGAAGCATTCCATGCCATCGAGTCCAGCGGCCTTGAGGTCCGGCACGAATTCATCCGTGCGGTTCAGGCCCGGGTGCGCCAGCACCGCCAGGCCGTCCGCTTCGTGAATCAGCGCGATGGCATCCGCGGCAGAGATCTTGAACTTCGGCACCCAGGCAGGCTTGCCTTTCTTGAGGAAGCGGTCGAAGGCCTCGTCGAGGCTCGTGCAGTGGCCGGCCTGGACGAGCGCGCGCGCGACGTGGGGACGGCCCGGCGCGCGGCAGTTGGCCAGGCGGAAGACGGTGTCGGCGGCCAGGGGGATGCCCAGCCCATTCAACCGTGCGACCATTTCCCGGATGCGGTTCTGGCGCACGCCCTGGAACCGCGCGAGTTCGGTGAGCAGGCGTGGATGGGCGATGTCGATGCCGTAGGCCAGGAGATGCAGTTCGTTGCCGTCGGATTCGGCGGTCAGTTCGCTGCCGGAGATGAACTCGATGCCGTGGGCCTCGCAGGCGCGCCGCATGGGCGGGCAGCCTTCCACGGTGTCGTGGTCCGTCAAGGCCAACGCGGCAAAGCCGAACCGATGGCCGTGCGCGACCACTTCCTCTGGCGTGAAGGTGCCGTCGGAGAAATTCGTGTGGAGATGGAGGTCGGCGAACACAGGTCAAAAGGCGGAACGGGTGAGGCGGAGGGCAGAGGCATCCGCGCATTCCGCGGCTGCATCAAGCATGACCGACTGGACTGCGTAGCGCAGACTTTCCAGTCTGCCGTATCGCAGGTTTTCCAACCTGCGGACACTCAGCCAACACCAGCCCGCCAAGCGGTTCGGTGGTCCGCCGACTGGAAAGTCGGCGATACGGCAGGCTGGAAAGCCTGCGCTACGAGGTGCTGTCAGTTCGATCCTGAGGCAGCGCCCGCGTTCCTCCTCGCGCTGCCTGACGGTGAGCTTCGGTCTTGGGACTTGGGATCTGGAACTCATGTCACGATCCGGGCGGGCCGCATGAGTTCGCTCTTGACCTTGTCCAGGACGCCGTTGACGAATTTGCCGCTGTCCTGGGTGGAGAACTTTTTGGCGATATCGACGGCCTCGTTGATGCTCACAATCGGCGGGATGTCCTCGCGATAGTTCATCTCGTAGATGGCCAGCCGGAGGATATTGCGGTCCACCGCGGCCATGCGGTGGAGTTCCCAGTTCTTGGCGTATTTCCGGATTTCCTCGTCGATGGCGTCGCGATGCTGGACCGCGCCGCGGATCAACGGGTCCGCAAAAAGGCGCACCGCCATCTCGCTGGCGTCGGGCGGAGGCAGCGTCGGACGCTCGCCCCAGGTGGCTTTGCCTTTGTCCGCTTCAAGGGCTGGCTGCCGCTGCGACTCCCAGAAGTGGGCCAGCGCTTCATCCAGGTTTTCGGGCGGATTCAGATCGTATTGAAATAGGAACTGCACGGCGCGTTCACGCGCCTCACGACGTTTACCCATGAGGAAAGGATGGAGGAGAAAGCAAAGAGGGGCGAGGGATTTTTTTCTGGGCGGAGTGGCGGAGATGAGTTGAAGGGTTGAAGAGACTTCACGGATGGCTCCAGCCCAATGCCGGAGCCTCTTCAACGCTTCAACCCTTCCACCCTTCCATCCGCACCTGGCAACCGTTCCCGCCGCGCGACCCGGCTGGTGGCTTGGCCGCGTTGGGCGAGTCCGCCTCAGACCGCGTTCTCGCCGCGCTCTTCGGTGCGGATGCGGTAGGCGTCGTCGATCGACGTGACGAACACCTTGCCGTCGCCAATTTTTCCGGTTTTGGCGCCTTTGAGAATGGCTTCGACCGCCGGGGCCACTTGGCCATCCGGCAAGACGGTTTCGATTTTCACCTTGGGCAGGAAATCGACCGTGTATTCGCTGCCGCGGTAAATTTCCGTGTGGCCCTTTTGCCGTCCGAAGCCTTTGACTTCGGTGACGGTCATGCCCTGGATGCCGATCTCATTCAAGGCGGCTTTGACTTCGTTCAGTTTGAACGGCTTGATGATGGCTTCGATTTTCTTCATAGAACTGCTTCCGGGGTTACTCGGTGTAGGCGCGCTCGCCGTGCTGCGACAGGTCCAGGCCCGCGCTCTCATCCTCCACATCCACTCGCAAGCCGACCAGGGCGTTGATGACTTTCAGGAGGATGAAACTGGCAAGACCCGCGAGCGCCGCGGTGAACAACACCGCGATGAGTTGGTTGCGGAATTGCGGCATACCGCCGGCGAGGGACAGGACCTGGTCGTTGACCTTGAACGTGGAGGCGATGGCGGTGTTGACCTTGGCGTCAGCCAGGAAGCCCAACATCAGCATCCCGGTCACGCTGCCGACGCAGTGGACGCCAAACACGTCCAGCGAGTCGTCGTAGCCGAACTTGGTCTTGAGCTTGGTCACGGCCAAATAGCAGATCGCGCCGGCAGCCAGGCCGATGCTCGTCGCGGCGGGAATGCTGACGAAGCCCGAGGCGGGCGTGATCGTCGCCAAGCCGGCCACCATGCCGGAGGCGGCGCCGAGGACGCTGGGCTTGCCTTTGAGTTTCCACTCCAGGCCCGCCCAACTCAGGGCGGCAGCGGCGGCGGAGAAATGCGTGGCGGCGAAGGCGCTGGTGGCCAGCCCGCCGGCGTTCACGGCGCTGCCCGCATTGAAGCCAAACCAGCCGACCCACAACAGGCCGGTGCCGATCAGGCTGAGCACGACGTTATGCGGCATCATTGGCTCTTGCGGATAGCCGTCGCGCCTGCCGAGCACGAGCGCGCAGACCAGCGCGGACGCGCCGGAACTGATGTGGACCACCGTGCCGCCGGCAAAGTCGAGCACCGGCAGTTTGCCGCCGAGCGCCCAGTTGAAGAGGCCGCCCTTGCCCCAGACCATATGGCAGAGCGGAAAATAGACGATTGTGACCCAGAGCACCACGAACAGCAGGTAGGCGCTGAACTTGATGCGCTCCGCCATCGCACCGCTGATGAGCGCCGGCGTGATGATGGCGAACATCATCTGGAAGAGCATGAAAGTCTGCTGCGGCACGGTGGCGGCATAATCCGCGTTCGGCGTGGCATCGACCCCCCGGAGCATCAGGTATTGCAGCGGGTTCCCGATGAAAGCGTTGCCTTCGCCGAAGCACATGCTGTAGCCGAAGACCATCCACATCACGGACACCACCGCCATGAGGACCAGGCTGTGCATCATGGTGCCCAGGACGTTCTTGCTGCGTACGAGGCCGCCGTAGAACAGGATCAGGCCCGGCGCAGTCATCATCAGCACCAGCGCCGCACTCACGAGCATCCAGGCGTTGTCGCCGGCATTGATGGCGGGAGCCGCGGCGGCCTTGGCCGCCTGCTCCAATTGGGCCACGCGCTGCTCCAGCGAGGGCACGGCGCTTTCAGCCGCCGCCAGGGTGGAAGTGACAACGCCCGTCAGCGCGGCGATACCGCCAAGCGCGATGAGGGGCCTTCTGATTCGATGAAGTGCGTTCACGAGGGCGAAAGTCCACCAGAACCGTGGGGCGGTGTCAATTGGGTGTCGGCGCAGAGGCGGAGCGAAAGTCAGCGCCCGCTCAAAGCTTCACTTCCTTGAGATACTTCAAGCTCACCGGCAATTGCTCGTGGACGCTCGGCGATTCGTCCTCGATGAAATACCACTTCACGCCGGCCTTCTGCGCCGCCCGCAAGATGCCGGGCATGTCCATCTGGCCGGTGCCGAGCGCGACGTCATTGGCCACGTCTGTATGGCCGGAGAGATCGCCGGTCTTCAGGCCCTTCTTCATGTCCTTCAAGTGGACCAGTTCCCACCGCTTGCCGTATTTCTCCAGCCACTTCGCCGGGTCCTGGCCGGGGAACTGCACCCAGAAGATGTCCATCTCGAACGCGACGAGCTTCGGGTCCGTCTCGGCCATCATCAGGTCCATGAGCGTGCCCTGGCCGTGCGCGCCGAACTCGTAGCCGTGCTGGTGGTAGAAGAACTTGAGGCCGTGCTTGGCGAGCGCCGCGCCGGCTTGGTTGAAGACGGCGATGGCGTGGCGGCAAGTTTTCTCGTCGAACGCGCCCTGATGCGGAATCCACGCGCACCCGGCGTACTTCAGACCGAGCGCCTTGGCTTCGGCGGCGACCTTCTCCGGCTCGGCAGCGTAACGCTCGAACGGGAAATGGCCCGCGATGGGAACCAGATTCTCCGCCGCAAGCAGGGCTTTGAATTTCTCCGGAGCGAGGTTGTAGGTGCCGGCCAGTTCCACGTATCTGAAGCCGAACTCGCGCGTCGCCTTGAGCGAAGCGGGGACGTCTTTCGCAAAGTCGGCCCGCAGGCTGTAAAGCTGGAGTCCGAGCTGTCCCTTGAACGCGGCCGCGCCGGCGGGCCACCCGAACGACACGAAGCACACCGACCCGACAAGAAGAGCAATGATTCGTTTCATAGTGGCGGCAGCATAGGAAGGCTAGGCCCGGAGTTCAAAGCCCAAAAAGGGCAGCCCTCTCCGACTCTCCGACTCCCAAGTACGCGTCCACAAACGCCGCACTGCAAGCCGCCACGACCATGCCGCCCACGGGCTGACCGAATGTCCCCGCGACCATTTCGCCCGCCTTCCACTTCGGCGTGCCGGCTGAATTCTCCGAGACGGCCCGCGGCCCATCGCGTACACTCCGGGCCATGACAACACATTCGTTGCTCCGCCGGTGCTTCGGTCCTCGCACCGCGGCTTTCGTGCTGGCTGGCCTCGCGTTCGTGGCTCCGGCCCAAACGCCTCCCGACCAAATCCTGCTCAAGGACTACCGCCCGCGGTCCATCTTCAAAATCCCGGAGACACGCGTGGAGAAAGCCCGGTATCCGATCATTGACGTGCATTCCCACAACTACGCCCGTACCGACGCCGACGTGGACCGCTGGGTGCGCACGATGGACCAAGTCGGCGTGGAGCGGACGATCATTCTCTCCGGCAACACCGGCGCCCGGTTCGACGACGTGTTCGCCAAATACCGCCGGCACCCGAAACACTTCGAGGTCTGGTGCGGCCTGGACTACACCGGCTTCGATCAACCCGGCTTCGGCCCGGCCGCCATCGCGGAATTGGAGCGGTGCCACCAGGCCGGTGCGACCGGCGTGGGCGAACTCAGCGACAAGGGCCGCGGTTTGGGCGCGACTTCAAACGTCCTCGGCATGCACATCGACGATCCGCGTATGGACGCGCTCCTGGAGAAATGCGCCGACCTCCGAATGCCGGTCAATATCCACGTCGGCGAAGACCAGTGGATGTACGAGCCGATGAACTCGACCAACGACGGCTTGATGAACGCCTGGAAGTGGCGCATCGCCAAAGGCCCCGGCGTCCTGGAGCACGACGAGGTGATCGATTCGCTCGAGCGCGCCGTACGGAAGCACCCGCGCACGGTATTCATCGCCTGCCACCTGGCCAATTGCTGCGCCGACCTCGACCGCTTCGGCGCGATGCTGGACCGCTATCCGAACCTCCACGGCGACATCGGCGCGCGCTTCGGCGAACTCTCGCCGGTCCCGCGGACGGTGGCGCGGTTCTTCCAGCGTTATCAGGACCGCCTCCTCTACGGCACCGACGTGGACCCGGAGCCGGAGATGTATCGGGTGACCTTCCGGCTGCTGGAGACGACGGACGAGCACTTCTACCCGGTGTTCTTCCGCAAATACCACTGGCCTATGCATGCCTTTGCGCTGCCGGATGACGTGTTGAAGAAGCTCTACCGGGACAACGCCCTGAAGCTGCTTCCCGCGGGCGGTTCGGCGGCGAAGTCGCCGTGATGGAAGCCTCGTGCAAAACTGGAGCAGCCGATGTGAGGAGGCTCTGAATGGAGCCTCCTCACGTCGGCTGCGACGGGATTTTCCTCTCGGCATCCGGCGGCGTGCCGGTAAAGTCCGGCCCACAACGATGCACTCGTTCACCCAAGCCCAGAAGGACGCCATCGCCGCGCGCGGCAACGTGCTCGTGGTCGCCGGCGCGGGCACGGGCAAGACGCACACGCTCGTCGAACGCTGCCTCGCGCTCCTGCTGGACCCGCAACAGCCGTGCTCCATCGAGAACATCCTGATGGTGACGTTCACCGAAGCCGCGGCGGCGGAGATGCGGCATCGCATCCGGCTGGCGCTGCTGCAACGGCAGGCGGCCCAACCGGACAACGATCACCTGGCCCGCCAGCTTGCGCTGCTCGATACGGCGCACATCTCCACGCTGCACGGCTTTTGCCTTCATCTGGTGCGCCAGCATTTTCACGAACTGGGCCTGGACCCGCAGTTGACGGTCCTCGACGAACTGCAGACCCAGCCGCTCATCCAGGAAACGTTCACCGCGTTGTTCGCCCGGCATTACGCGGCGAAAACGCCGGCCGCCGAGGCCGTCCGCCAACTCATCCGCCGTGAAGGCCGCGGCTCGGAGGAGCGGATTCGCGCGCTGGTCCTCCGCGTTCACCGCTACACGCAGACGCTGCCGAGTCCGGCCAAGTGGTTCGAGCGGCAACTGGCGTTGTTTGCCGAGGAAGAGCCGCGGCAATGGCGCGAGTGGTTCGCGGAAGGCTTTCAGGTCTGGAGCGAGTCCTGGCGGGCCGTGCTTCAGCCGATGGCTTCGCAGGCGGAGAACCTCGAGCGGTGCGTCCGCGCTTTGGAGCGAACGTTCTCTGGCGAAACGGCGATGGAAGGGATGGCCGAAGCAATCGGCGAAATCCTGGCCGCCGATGCCGCCGACTGGCCTAAGCGGCGGAAGACCGAGCTGCGCGATCCGATCAAGAAGTTCTTTGAGGAAGCGGCGTTCTTGGCGTCGATCACTCGTAGGACAGGCGTCGCGCCTGTCTCTGATCAAACCCAAACAGCGGGTGAGACTGCTGGAGAAGATGGAGAAAGGCGGGACGCCTGTCCTACGGACCCACTGACGGAGGACTGGCAATGGGTGCGGCCGCCGATGACGGCATTGCTCCAGTTGGCACAGGAGTTCGGCGAAGAGTTCGCGCGGGCCAAACGCGAGTTGGGCGGTTTGGATTTTTCCGACCTTGAACAGTTTGCTTTGCAGTTGCTCTGGGAGGCGGACCCAGACCAAGGCACCGCCATCGCCCGCCAGTGGCAGCAGCGGTTCCAGCACGTCTTCGTGGACGAATACCAGGACATCAACGAGGCGCAGGACCGCGTCATCGCCGCTCTGAGCCGCGCCGGGGAACGGGCCAACCGCTTTCTCGTCGGCGACGTGAAGCAGAGCATCTACCGCTTCCGCCTGGCCAAGCCGTCCATTTTCCGGGACTACGAGCGGGCGTGGGGCGCGGACCCGGCGTTGGGCCGGCGCCTTCCGCTCGCGGACAACTTCCGCAGTCGCGAGGCGATCCTGGCCTTCGTCAACAGCCTCTTCGCCGCGCTGATGCGCGACCCCGTGGGCGGCGTGGCTTACGACGACGACGCGCGGCTGCGGTTCGGCGACCGTGAAGGACGACGAGCCTTGGCGCGCGAGGCCGACGCAGCGAGGACACCGCTGGCGCGCGTCGAATTTCATCTGCTGGTGAAGCCATCCGAGAACGGCAACGGAGCCGCGGGCGAGGACGGTTCATCCGCCGAAGCCGAATTGCTCGACTTGCAGGCGACGGAGCGCGAGGCGCGGCTGGTGGCGGCGCGATTGCGCGAATTGAGGAGCGAGCGGCACGCCATCTTCGACGCCAAAGCCGGGGCATTTCGGCCCGTGACGTGGAGCGACATGGTGGTCCTGCTGCGCTCGCCCGCGGGGCGCGTGGAGAGCTTTGCCAAGGAGTTCAGCAAACTGGGCGTGCCGTTGCAGGCGGCGCGCGGCGGCTTCTACGAGAGCGCGGAGATCCTGGACTTGCTGAGCCTTCTGCAACTGCTCGACAACCCGCTGCAAGACGTGCCGTTGCTCGCCGTGCTGCGCTCGCCGCTCGCCGGCTGGTCGCTGGATGAACTGGTTGAAACCCGGCTGGCGCTCAAGCCAGGGCTGTTTTGGACGGCACTGAACCGGATTGCAGATTGCGGATTGCGGATTTCAGATTTGCCGCATTCTGCACCCGAACCCAATCGGCAATCGGCAATCGGCAATCGGCAATTGCCTGCAAAGGCCGCCCTCTTCCTCACCCAATTCGCCCGCTGGCGCCGTCTGGCGCGCGAAGGCTCGCTCTCGGCGTGTTTGGAGGCCGCGCTGGCGGAGACGCATTACGAGGCGCTGCTGCGGGCCGGGCCGCGCGGCGAGGAGCGCGTGGCGAACGTGCGGCGGTTTCTCAAGCTGGCCCGGCAATTCGATCCGTACCAACGCCAAGGCCTCTACCGCTTCCTGCGCTTCATCGAAACGCAGCAGGAGGCCGGGCTGGAAGAAGAGCCGGCGCCGCTGCCCACGCGCGACGCCGTACGGCTGATGAGCATCCACAAGAGCAAGGGACTGGAGTTCCCGGTCGTCGCGGTCGCGGGGTTGGGGACGCGATTCAATCTCCAGGACTTGCACGGCGATCTCCTGCTGAACGAGTACTACGGACTGTGCCCGAAGGTGCTGCCGCCCGAGGCGGACGAGCGTTATCCGAGTCTGCCTCATTGGCTCGCGGCGCAGCGCGAACGGCGCGAGTTGTTGGGCGAGGAGTTGCGCCTGCTCTACGTGGCGATGACCCGTGCCCGCGACACCCTGGTGCTCGTCGGCACGGCGCCGAGCGAGCGGGCCGGGGAACCGTGGGCCTCCGCGCTCCCGGCGGGCGACCGACCCGCGCGGCCCACGGATCGCGAAATCATTGAAGCTCGTCGTCCGCTGGATTGGCTGCGGCTGTGGCTGCCGTCCGTCACGCGCGACGGCGACTGGCACAGTCCCGAACGCGGCCAAAACGATCTGTTGCGCTGGACCCTCTGGCCGGCGAGTGATCCGCGTCTGCAGGCCCTGAAACAAGACGAGGCGGCGCCGGCGGCAACCGGGGTTTCCGAGCCGGACGCCGCAGCGGTGCACCAACTCCGCGAGCGGATCCTTTGGAGCTATCCTTTTGTCGCTGCCACCGTGGAGCCGGCCAAGACCACGGTGACCGTGCTGCGGCGCCGCGCGGCGACCGAAGAGGAGGAGGAAGCGCGAGGCCTTTTTCAGTTCGAGGCTCAAAGTCCCAAGTTCAAGGTTGCGCGGAGGTCGGGAGCGCCCAGCGGACTGTCGGCCACTGAGCGAGGCACGGCCCATCACCTGTTCATGGAGTGCGTGGCCCTAGACAGGGTGGGAAGCACCGCGGAGTTGCGGAACGAAGCAGCGCGCCTGGTGGAAGCGGGCGTGCTCGCTGCGGATCAAGCAACCGCACTCGACTTCGACGCGCTGCGGTTCTTCTGGCAATCGGAACTGGGCCGGCGCATCGGCGCTCAGCCCTCGAGTGCCGTGCATCGCGAGATTCCATTTACCGCACGAGTGACACCGCGAGAACTGGCGGAGTTGGGAATCGCGCTGGGGCCGGCGGAGGCCGAGGCGACGCTCCAGGGCGAATTCCTTGTCATGCAGGGCACGGTGGACCTGGCGCTCCTCCTTCCCGACGGAATCGTCTTGGTGGACTTCAAAACGGACCAGTTCAAGCCGGCGGAGTTGGCGGAGAAAGTGAAGCTCTACGTGCCGCAATTGAAGCTCTACGCGCTGGCGTTGGGGCGCATCTATCGTCGTCCCGTGAACGAGCGCTGGCTGCATTTTCTCGAACTGGGCCGAAGCGTCGCAGTGTGAAAAAGCGAAGGGCGCAGGGGGGCAGGGCTGCATAAAGCTCCGATCCGCCCCGCTTCGTAGCGCAGGTTTTCAACCCTTGTCATTACCCACATCTTTTCGATGCTTGTTTTAGTCTTCTGATCGTGGCTTCTTGAGCGCGTGGGCTATGGCGATCTGAAGACCGAGGAAGTCGTGACCGGCGGGTGACTCGGTCGACCACCAGGGCGGCGAAGGCGACGCCGATGGAAATTGGCCAGGCGATGGGTTCGGGAATCGCCGCAAAAGTGAGGGACCACTCATCAAGCGTGACTTGACCGCCCGTGTCCATATCCGCCACGAACAGAGACCAGGTGCCGCCGAGGCGCTCCCCATCAAAGTTGCTCAACTCGGCGTCGCGAAACGCGATGTTCTCTAGCGTCACGGCAGAAGGATCGTCGCGCCGAGCGTCTGGCGCCCAGCTACCGCACAAAAGATCCGTGAGCGGGCCGCCGAGCGGCGTGTCGTGATTGCCAAACAGTGTCGCGCGATAACCGTGAATGTCGCCATTCACCGCTTCGTCATCAAAAGTCACGTCGAAGCCCGGATCGCCGTAGCCACAGTCATCGCCCGCGCGGCGGCCGACACGGTTGAGCAGCACCGCCACGGCTGCTCCGTGTTGGACGTAAACGTAGAGGTCGCCGTTGATGGCTGACCATCCACTCAGAGTGACATGAACGTTCACATCCGTGATGACCAGATCGCCTTCGGGAGTGCCGGTCGCAGCAGGCGTGCGTACGTCTGTTACGCCCGCAGCATCGTTGTCTGGCACGGCGCGGTTCAGACCGACGAAGTCGTAGGTGAGTAAGGCTGCTTGCGCCGAGGCGCCGCAGAGGAGGCAAGAGACGATGATCGAAGTGAGTCTCATACTACGGCCAGCGGCTACGATAGACGCGGAGCGGCGAGCGGTGGGTGTCCGGATCCACGAAAAGAAATTCGCCGAGGGCATTTGCGGCCGACGAGCCGAGTGCGGACCAACTCGGCGGGCTCAAGCTGTCGGTGGCCTCGACCGTGTAGGTGCGACCGGGCACGCCGCCAAACAGAAGCCAAAAACAGCCGTTTGTCGCGCCGTACGCTTTGATGTTCTGGCCCGCGGCGGGATGGTAAGCTGTCACGCTCACGATGGCGCTGGCTTCGCCGCCGTAGGCGTCAGCCACGCTGTAGGTGAAGGTGTCGGCCTCGTTGAAGCCGGCTGGCGGCGCGTAATAGACCACCCCATTGCTGAGGCTGATCGTCGCCCCGTGCGCGCTAAACGCCGGGAGCGCCAGTAAGCTGAGCGGGTCGCCGTTCGGATCCGAGTCGTTCAAGAGCAGTTTCGACAGAGGCACCGAGCCGTTCTGGTCCCAGAGCCGTTGCAGCGAATCGGGCCGCGCGACTGGCGGTTGATTCGGAAGCACGGTCAACTCTGACGGCCCGGCGATCAGCACCGGCTGTCCGTCAAACGAGCCCACGCCGCCCAGCGGAAAGAGGCCGCCGGTCGCTGTCGGCGCGCAGAGCCGGTAAGAGAACTGGCGCGACTGGTTGTCGAAGAACGGACCCCATTTGAGCTTGCGCTGACCGGCGTCGAAGGCGCCGCCACCGGTGATGTTACTCACCGAAAGGCCGGAGGGGATTTGTTCTTCCAAAGCATACACCGTCACGTTTTCGGCAACCGACACGAAATTGGTCACGAGGACGAAGCCGCCTGCGCGCAGCGTTTCAGGCAGCACGCGCACGATGACGTTGGCTTGCGCGGGCGGCAGGGCGATGGTCTGGCGGTCGCCCGTGATCACCACAGGCAAGCCGTCAAAGGACCCGACTCCGTTGAACACGAAAGCACCCACAGCCCCAGCGGGCGGAATGGCTTGGTAAGTGAGCACGCGACTTGTGCTGTCGAAGAATGGCCCCCATTTGATTTGATGGTTCGCGGTGTCGAACTGGCCGCCTTCGCTGATGGAAACGGCATTGACCGACCAATTCGCGGGCAGTTGGTCTTGCACCGCATACACGGTCACATTCGAGGCAGGCGCTGTTGCGTTGGTAACGGTGAAGCCCAGTCCAGGAAGAAACGTCAGCGGCAACGTGCGCACCACGCGGCTGTCCGCAGCGGTGCTCGCGCGTTGTCCCGTGATCGGCACGGGCACGCCATTGAAGGAGCTAACGCCGGCAAACGTCACCGTGCCGATTGCGCCGGCTGGCGGCGTGACCTGATAACTGAGGACGGCGGGCGCATTGGTGAAGTAAGGTCCCCACTTCACGGTCTGGTTGGTGGCGTCAAAGGAACCGTCGCCGCCGATACTGCTGACGGTCCAGCCATCTGGCACTCGGTCTTGGGCAGCCCATGCCGTAACTTCAGGAGAAGGCGCCACGGAGAGCGTCACCGTGAAAGCAACGGTGGGCTGAAAGCGCGCTGGCAGCGTGCTGATGACCGTGCTCGTGACCGGCCGCGTCTCGCGCTGGCCGGTAATCGGCGTGGCTTGGCCGTCGAAGGAACCGACGCCATTGAAGGTCACCAACCCCGTGGCGCTGAGCGGCGGCGTAATTTGAAAACTCAATTCACGCGCGGTGTGATCGAAGAACGGACCCCACTTCACTTTGCTGTTCGTCGCATCGAACACGCCGCTGTGGCTCACCGAGGCAACATTCCAGCCGATGGGCACCTGATCTTCGACCGAATAGACTTGAACCAGTGCTCCAGGCCGCGCGCTGTTGGTGACCGCGAAGGCCAGCCCCGGCACGTAGTTGGGCTGCAAAAAGGAAACCACGGCACTGGCCTGGCCGGCACCCCGCACCGTGATTTGACGCGCGCCAACAATGGAAACCGCCTCGCCATCGAAGGAGCTTTGACCGGTGAACGTGTAGCGACCTTCAGCGAGGGCAGGCGGCGTGATCCGGCAGGTCAGCACACGCGCCGTGTTGTCGAAGAACGGTCCCCATTTCAGCTTCCATTGATTCGTGTCCAGCGCGCCGCCGTGACTGATCTGGCTGACGGCCCAGCCGGCCGGCACCTGATCTTCCACAGCATACACGCCCACGCTGGCGGCCGGCGTGGCGGTGTTGGTGAGGAAAAAGCTCTCGCCCACGGCCACGCTGTCGGGCATCGCGCAAACCACGCTGCTGGCGGCAGGAGAGGAAGGTGCCCAGCAGAGCACAACAATGGCAGCGAGCGCGCGAAGCAGTTGGTAGGGACGGATTCCACTCCGTCCCTCGCTTTCCAATTCGAAGAGAACTGGGACCGAGTGGAATCGGTCCCTACCAAGCTCGTGGGAACACTGCGCTCGCCCCGTCCACGGATGGTCGCGGGAAAAGCCCTGAGCCTCAGGACGCGCGGGGTTCATGGGATCTCGCTCACAAGCCGCGCCCGATAGAAGCGGTGGGAAACAGCGCCGGCCCGTTCGAGAAACTCGCAGGTGCCTTGCGCGTCGGCGCTCGTCCGCAACACTTCACGCCAACTCTTCAGGTCCTCCGAAACCTCGATCAAATACGCGCGAGCCGGTTCGCCTTGCATCAGGATGCGCAGGGCCTGGCCAGCCACTGCCGGTGCCGCGGCCTGGAGCCGAATGAAGCCGCGCCGCACCAGATTTCGCCGTCCTGTTGCGGGAACGGTGCGTCCATCGAAGGAACCGGACCCGGAAAGGTCCACGGTGTCGATCGGACGTGGAGGCATCATTTCGTAAGCCAAGGTGCGCGGTTCGGCATCGAAGAAGAGGCCCCAGCGGATGACCTGATTGGTGATGTCTAGCGATCCGGCGTCGCTGATGGCGCCGATCGTCCACCCGGCGGGCACCCGTTCCTCAACCGCGTAGCAAGCGGTCAATTGAGCCGGCGCCACCGTCAAGGTGACGGCCACCGTTTCATTGGAGTGTAGGGCAGCGGGCATTTCCCGGACAATCACGCTGTCGGCACGGCTGGCGCTCTTCATCGCAGGCGAACGGACCTGTTGGCCGGGCACCCACCAGAGCGGCGCGCTGGTCGAGACGTTGCGATCCAGCCGGTAATCCTCGCCGTTCTTCCACAAGTAGCCGGCGCGGGTGACGTAGTTGAGATCAATGTTGGTCGGCGGCAGTGACCACGGCTGGCCCAGCTTCCAGGCGAGAGCGTAGCTGGTCACTTCGTGAATGGTCAGCCAGTTGTTGGTGGGATTCTGGTCTGCCGGATGACGCAGGTCGGCGGTGAGTGGATCGGTGCCCGCTTGCTGTTCCTGCAAGTTGGTGAGGGTATCGCCGTCGGGGTCGGCGTTCGGATTCTGGCCAAGGGCGCCGAAGTAGTGCCGCTCCCAATCGTCCAGCAGGCCGTTGCCATCCTCGTCGATGGTGCCGAAGTCCACGCGGGTGAGCTGGCCGCGTCCGCCCACGGTAAAAACCTTCGTGGACCGCAGCACCGAGTTCTCCAGCACCACCAGATACACTTGCTGATTGCTGAGCGAAGCCGTGTCGTCGAGCACCGGTGTGTAGGATTCCAGGGCCAACCTCAGCGAGTAGAAATTACCGGCCTTGGTGTTGGCGCCCATCCGATAACTCGCCAAGGCCGCCCCCGTGGGCGTGCGGCGGGCTTCGATTACGATGTTGGTGTTCGCGGCTGTGACCTGGTTCGTGCCGAGCCGGATCACGCCGTAGAGCAGGTTGTCCGGTTCGGGAATTTCGGCGCGGGCGGCGGATGGGAAGAGCCAACCGGCAATAGCCAACAGGCAAGACAGCAGATCTCGGGTTTCGGCCTTCCGGTTGATCGATGTGAAAATCGTTTTCATATGGGGATGCTTGGCTTGAGGTTCACGTCTGCGATTTCAGTTCCCCGGATACGAGTAGGTTTGGAAGAAGAGTTTGATGTCGGTGACCGAGTTGATGAAGACGTCGAGGCCTGCGGCCGGGTCGCTGAGCAACGTGCCGCCCGGGATGATTATTATCCAGTCGGTGTTCCAAACGCTGCGGCCAATCAGCCGGCTGTCGCTAGTCATTTCCGAAGTGTCGAAACCAGCGTCGTGAAAGGCGCGGAAGCTGGCGAAGCGGCGGATTTCGGCGAAGGTGCCGCCCAACGAGTTGTTCATCGGAATCCAGGAAGGATCGTTCAGCGCGTTAGCACCGATCGGGAACGGCACCGGCAAGGCCTGATCCACGACGCGCCAGTCGCGAGTGACGAAGTCGTCCGGCGACGGCGAACGCAGGATGTCCAGGCCGGCCGGCACGAGATAGACGCGCGGTGTGAGCGAAAGGCCGGCGCCGTTATAGCCGGTGAACCAGACGCCGACGCTGCGGACGCGCGTCGAAAACCGGCTCGAATCGTAGGCGCTGTCGCCGCCGGCGAGCGGCCAGCCGAAAAAGTTCAGGCCAAAGGTGACCGTGGTCGGGAAACGAATCACGAGTCCCGGCTGGGGACCGGCGCTCTCCGGCGCGAATGGCCGGCAATAGCGGCGAAACTCCGGCACCTGCCATAGATCTGCGACGAGACACTTCTTCAACTCCGCGCGCCACGCGGCGTCAGAAGTGTCGAGCAGGCGGAACTTCTCACGACGGAGCGAGAAGCGGCCGGTTTCGGTTTCGGGATTGTTGAAGCCGAGTTGGCCTTTGAGCACGGCGAAGTTCTGGCCCATGCGGGCGAGCGGATCGGCCAAACCCGGCGTGCCGGCGACCGGCACCCCGTAAACGCCGGCGCCGCCCGAGACTTCCAGGATCTGGCCGAGGCTGCGCTGGCGGATGATGTCCGTGAGGAAGCTCTGCCCGGCCTGCGTGTCGCTCCCGAGTAGGTTCACTTCGTAGTCGTAAGCCGTGGCCGCGAGGAACACATAGCGCGCGGCGAGGTCGAAGGAGGCGCGGTACTTCTGCAGGGCGTCGTTGCGGAAGATGCGAAAGGCCATGTCGCGATAGCGCTGCTCGGTCGTTTCGGCGGAGACGCGCTTGCGGTAAACGATACGTTCCTCGATGAGGCGCTGGCCTTGAGCCAGGGCGGCGAGGTAGCGGTTGCCGGCCTGCACCACGGCTTCGCGTTGCGTGAACACCTCGAGTCGCAACGGCGCTTCTTCGCGCATGTACTTCAGGATTTCACGAAGTTGTTCATAAACGCTGCCGAGCATCGTGTTTTCGGCCAGGTCGAGCTCGGCCTGGTTCGCGGCGATGTCCTTGCCGTAAGACAACGCGTTCCCGACGCCCGCGGCCACGTCGCTGGTGATCTTGAGAGCTTCGTTCAGGCCGAGGGAAATCGCTTTGATCCCGCCGCGGATCGGCGCGGTGGCATCATTCGCCAGCCCGAGGACTTTCGGCAGACTCTCGGTCGTAACGTCCGTGGTGTCGTCGATCAGGCTGGTGATGCGGTTCAGCACGAGTTGGGTTTCTTGGGCGGCGAGAATGGCGGCGCCAATACCGGTGAGTTGGTCGAATTTCTTCTGCACGATCCCCAGGGCTTCGTTCTCCGCCCAATATCCTTCGTTATAAACCTGCCACTCTTCCTGGATGAGCTGGATGTTCTTGTTGTAGTTCTCGAGGGCCTGCTTCAGGCGGGCTTCGGCCTGAACGAGTTCGTTCAGCGCCATTTGCAGTTCGCCGGGCGCGCGGCGCTGGCCCCAACTTGACGGCGGGACAAAGCCGTAGCCGGACACTGAGAACGGATAGCTCACTTCGAGAACGTTGCTGGACAGAGTGCCGGTCGGCACGATGCCGTCAGGGAACACGAACCCGAAGTCGCTGTAGCCGGTCTGGAGCGTCGTGTAGAAGGCGCTGAAGTTGGTGCTGGGCGGCGCCGTCTCATCGGTGATCTCCTTCGTCGGGATGTACATGTAGTGGTAGAGATCGGGGCCGTCGTAGCCGCTCGGGTAGGTCTTGCCGGCGCCGATGTCGCCGGCGTAGGGATAGCCGAAGATTTCGATGAGGCGGTTTTTGTAGTCGCGTTCCTGGTCGATGACGTTCTTCGTGAACTCTTCCTGGCTGTCCTGATTGCGGCGCAACTGTTCCGTGGCCTTGTTCACCTGGTCCCAAACGGCGCTGGCATTATTGAGGGCGTCAAGCGCGCGCCCTTGAATCTGTTCGTAATGGGTTTGCCCGGCGGCGATGAGCGACGGATCGATGTCGAAAGGCACGACACCCCGGGCCAGCCCAAGCGGGTTCAGACCGACGTCCGCCTGGTCGAGCTTGCCTTGAATCTCGAGGTAGTGGGCGGCGACCTCGTGCAACTCGCGCACGGTCGTGCGGTCGATCTTCTGAATCCCGACGTGGTTCGTGTTCGGATCGGTCGCCGGGAGGATGGTGTTGCCGACGACCCAATCGAAGTAAGCCGCTTGACCGGCGCGGCGCGCCCATTCGGTCACGCCCCAGGCGCGGTCCTCGTCGGTGTCCTTGTAGCCTTGCCACTGGCCAGCAGGATCTTCGACATAGTGCGAACGATAGGTGAGATCGACGATCTCGGCGCCGGTGCGGGCTTTGGCGGCCGCGGTGGCGGCGAACTTGCGCTCGTCAAGGAAGTCCACTTCGACGGCGACGCCGCTGACGTTCACCAATTCGGTGCGCGGGATCCAAGTGAAGTAAGGATGGCGGAGCATCGTGTAGTGCTGCTTGATGGCCGTGAGATAATGGCCCCAGGCATCGCCGTGGCCCTGCGGGTAGAGGATGCGGGCGTCGCGCTCGTCGATAAAGCCGTCGCGGTTCTGATCGCTGATGTCATAGACTTGCTGGTAGGCGATCTCACCTTCGCCGAGGGTGAAGTTCCAATAGAGCCGGTTGTAAGCCGGCGACGCCGCCACACCGGCGGCGGAGTCGTCGCGGCCCCGCAACAAGACGAGTTCCTCTTCCAGCAGCGAATCGAGCTGGTTTTGGAAGGCAAAGATCGACGAGGCCGCGCTGCCGTATTCCACGCTGTCGGTGCCGAAGCCAATGCTCGGGTCCTGCGCGTCGGCGTAAGCTTCGTTGCCGAGGAGCATGTAAAGATCGGAGAGCTTGGTCGCGGCCATGAGCAGGGCGTTGTTGGCCGGATTGAAATCGACCGCCGGCGCGCCTTCGATGCTCAGGCCCTTGGCGCGTTCCAGCACCGTCTGGTAGGCCTCGATGATGCCGAGGCTGTTCAGGTAGGAGGGATCGGGGTTGAAGGCGATCGGGCCTTCGTAGCGCGGGCCGGCTTGGACCAACATGCTCGAAAAGGTGCTGGCAGGCGTCGAGTGGAAGTCGCTGCTGCGCGCATCAAAAACGTTGAGTCCGCGAATCACGCGTTTCACCCAGCCTTCCGCCAGCACGGGCCGCGGCTCATCCGGAGTGCCGGAGGGATCGCCGACCCAACCACTCCAGTTGGTGGGGCCGGCAAGGTTCACGGCGTAGCCGCGGTACCGGCAGATGAAGGCGTTGTCGGAAATGGTGATCAAGCCCGACTCGCCGCCTTCGCCGATGGTGACGTAGTTCACGCCGGCGCCGGAGATCGGACGGATGTTCGAGTAGAGAATCCAGCCGCGCATCTCGGAAGGCTGGTCGGCCGCCGGGTCGGTCACGACCGGCAGATCGGTCGGATCGAAATCGGCGCCGATCGGTTTGTAGAACCACTGGAACGTGAGCGGACCGGGATCGCCGCCGAAATCGCTGCTGTGCCGAATGGTCAGACGCTGATCGAAAACGTTTTCGCCGGGCAGGGCTTTCAAGTCGCCGCGGAACGGACCGTCGTCGATGCGGATGACATAGAGGTTCACCGGCGCGCCCGCCAGCGCGGTGTCGTTGTTCTCCGCGACGGTGATGTAGCGCGGCGGAATGCCGCACGGTGCGGTGGACGTGACCCAGGTGACGCCGTTCAGGTCGCCGGTGTAGCCGCCGCCATCGGCCGCGTTGACGGCGTCGGAACCGCTGCCTTCGTCGAAGCGGTAGTACACGGTCAAGTCAGTCTCGCACCCGAGGAGACGTTTGTTCATCTGGCCGCGGATGTCGGCAGCGCTGCGGACCGAAGTCCAGACACGGAACTCGTCGAGCCGGCCCGAGAAGTAGCTGCCTGAGGCAAAGCGGCCGAGTTCGGCGACACCGGTGCCGACGTAGTCGTTGGTGGCGGTGCGGCGGGCGACCTCGGCACCATCGCGGTAGATGATCTGCTCGCGGCGGTTCTGGTCGAAGCTGCAGGCCCAATGATGCCAGTCGGTATCGGAGTAGGTGGCCGTGGTGGTGAAGACCGAGCCCGCGCTGGTGCCGAGATCAAAGGCGAACTGACCGGCGCTGCGGAAGCCGAGGCGCAGTTGGCCGAAGGCGGCTGGACCGCCGGCTTGGCCAAAGATGCAACGATCACCCGTGGCGGTCGTGCGCTTGGCCCAGAACTCGATGGTGAAGTCGGTTCCCTGGAGGTTGAGGTCGCCCTGCTGAGTGCTCGGGCCAAGTGAGACATAATCGTTCGCGCCATCGAAGTTCAGTGCGTGCCCGGGCTTGGCCTCGGCGGGTGGAACGCCGCCCAAGCCGGCGGTCAGCGCCTTCGGACCGGCACCGAATTGCTCGAGGACGACGGTCGGCGTGCGATTGATCATCGCGGTGGTGAGGCCGATGCGCAGCGCTTGATCCGGCCAGCCATCCTCCGGATCGACGTCGACTCCGTTCGGATTCCGTGTGAGGTCGAAGAGGCGATCCATCAGAGCTCCCCAGGTGCTCTGATCGCTGGCCGGCAGGCTGCTGGCGAGCGCTTTCAAGTCGTCACGTTCGCGCCCACTGAGGACGTTCGGCAGGAGGAGCGGTTCGCCAGCGAACGATTCGTCCAGATAGCCACTGAACGACAGCCAGCCATTGAGCGGGTCGTAACTCAGCCGGACCTGCAACTGCCACGGCAGGTCGTTGAAATAGACTTTCCCGGCACTCAGGTGGGTCTTGGTCGGATCCAGCAACGCAGTGGGAATGTTCACCCCACTCGCCAACGTGCGCGTGCTGATCGGATCGTAGAACCGCGCCAGCGCCAGGATAGAGGCTGGATCATCGGGACTCAGGTCGTCGTAGATGATCTCCGCCTTGCGCATCGCGAACAGATCCGGCAGGCCGGCTTTCTGGTGCAGCACGCTCTCGCCAATCTGCAACACATCGTGAATCTCCCAGCGCACGTCGTAGGTCACGTCGATGGAGACGCCGGACACGCCTTGCCCGGTGTTCGGCGCCACGAGTTCGCCGGCCGGATGGCGGTCCAGCCAGGCGATGCACGAGCCGGCGACAATGTTCGTATCCGGGTAATAGAATCCGGGCTGCAAGGGATAGTACCAGCGGAGAACGAGGTTTGTGTCCGAACCGTCGCGTCCAGCGGCGCGGGCGTAGATCTTCCCATAGACATCTTCCCAGCCAGGGCCGGACACGATCCCGGAGTCCTGGCAGAGCGGGAGCACGCTCAGCGGCATCGGCGGCTGGATCTCTCTCGCCACCGGCACGGTGTAACGGAACACATACTCGGGCGCTTGTTCCGCCACCACCTCGAAGACACGCATTTGCCAGCGGTCGGTGATGCGGTCACGATACTTCAGCAAGACGAACGGCTCCGAGAGATTGTTGATCGTATTCAGGTCATTGCGCAGCGCGTAAAGCGTGTCGCTGGTGATGAGCGCGTGTTCCTCGTTCGGGTTAAAGCCAGGCAGCGCCGGGTTCGGCTGGTTATAGACTTTCTTCTCCGGGTAATCCACGGTGTTGAGTTCGCCCGAGCCAAGCGTGCTGGCGATCACCAGATGCGGCGCATTGGTCGGCCAGGTGAGCGAGTACTGGATCGGCACCGACGCCCAAGCCACGCCGATGCGGTTGGTGCGATACCAGACGACCAGCAGCGGGTCCTGCTGGTTGTTCACCGGCAGAATCGGGCCGAGGCGCGCGGCGCGGCTGTAAGCGCGGTCCGGACCGGAACCGTCGTAGGGCGAGATCTCCCACAAGACGTAACCGTTCTTGCCGCCGTAGTCGGCGTGCGCCGAGTCGATCACTTCGTCGCCGATGGTCCAGTTGACGGTGGTGATCCCGGCGTGGGAGTCGTCCCACGGCACGGTGCGCACGACCTCGAAGTAGGGCGACTGCGTCTGGGGATTGGGCGAGCGGCCGTCGGTCTTGAGGTAATAGAGCACGCTGTAGCCGCTGTTGGTGCAGGTGAACACCTTGGCGTTCGGTTCGACACTGGCGCCGTTGGTGACGTAGAGGAAGCTCTGGTACGAATGCGCCAACGTCACGCCGGCTGGCTGCACCTCCACCGGCGCGCCGGCGATGTGAATGGTCGGATGTTTCGGCCAGACGTTGGCCGTGACGGTGGTGACGCGCTCAGTGATGGCCGTGATGTTCGTGCCCGTGCCGGTCGTGTCGGCAAAGGTGGTGAACCAAGCGAGCTTGGCGATGACGGGCCGGATGGCGTAGAGCCGACGATCGGCCTCGCTCCACAAGAACGAATTCAGCGAACTGTCGTCCGGCAGGTGCTTGCGGAGGATCGTGATTTCCGGCATCCGCTCGACGGCCCCGAGCGGACGCGCCACCGGCTGGCCGATCACCGTGGCGGGCAACGCCAGAAAGGCGCGGGTCAACCCGTTCGAACGGCCGGTGCCCACAATGGCGCCGCTGCGGTTGATGCCGCAAGCCGCGTCGAGGGTCCAATCGCGGGCGCGCTGCTCGGAGATGAGTTCGTTCAGGTTGTAGAGCTTCCCGGCGCTGTGGAAGAAGGCGCGGGCGGTGCCGTTCGAGTCGAGCGCGATCCCGGCCACCTGGCCGAAATCGTTGATCGATCGAGCATCACTCGACACGCCGAGTGGGAGCGTGCCGAGGCAGGTGAGCGTGCTGGCGACGGTGTCATAGACAAAGGCCCGCTCCGAGCCGGTTTCGAGGACGACGCGCGTCGCCCAGGTGGGTCCGCTCTGGAGTGTGCCGGCGAAATGGTTGGGGCCGAGATCGGCGGTGGCGTTGCCGCTGCCCTCGTCGAAGGGAAAATACGCAACCAAGCCCGGCTCGGAACTGCTCGGTCTGCGGAAGCGCGCGGTGACAATCTCGTTCGACGACTTGGCCACGTTCCAGATTTGCACCTCGTCGATCTGGCCGTTGAACGTCGTGCCGCCACCGCTGGGATAGCGTCCGATCTCCAGCGCCCGCGCCGTCGTGCAAGCCCCGGCGCTGCCCGACCAGGCGCGCGTCGCCTTCAGAACGCCGTCCACGCACAGATAGCCGCCCGTCGCGTCCACCGTGAAGGCCACGTGGTGCCAGTTGCCGTCGTTCACCACGCCGCCATCCAGGCCGAGAGGGCTCTCTTGAACGTAGCTGCCACTAACCCCGCGGAAGTACCAGGCGCGGACGCGTCCGCCGTTCAGGTAGATTTGGTACCCGTTCTGGGAGGCGGCCAGGTATTTGTTCACGACCCCGAGAGCGTTCGCGCTGGAAGTGGTCTTCACCCACGCCATGACGGTGAGCGGAAAAGCGTTGAGAGCCGACTGGTGCGGCACGGAAACGTAATCGCCCGCCGCGGCGAAACTCAGCGCGGAGTCGGTGTTGGAAACGGTCGTGGAACTGCCGGCGATCTGGGCAAACGTATTCACCGCGCGCGCGACGCTGTTGGTGTCGTTCGGGAACGCGAACAGATTCGTGGCGCCGGAGCCGCCGCGCCAGATCACGGCGCGCCGCTGGCCATCGGTCTGATTCGAGGCAACACCGACCACGAGATTCGTGGCGTTCAGGGCGAAGGCACGGGCGCTGTTCAAGGTGGTCGAGAGCGCCCCGAGGCTGCTCGAGACCGTGCCGTAAGGCGGAACGAGGAAGGGGACGGACAGGTTGTTCGAGATCGCGTAACCCGCCGTCGCACCCGCGCTGCTCACGGCGGTGGCGACGCTGTTCGAGGTGTTGGCGATCAGGCCGAGCGGCATGAGATCGTCCTCGGCAGACTTGAAGAAAGCGCGGAGCTGGTTGTTGGTCGTGCCGCTGCCGACCACGCTGAACTGGCCGTTGATGGCCAGGGCGCGGGTGGCGCCGCCGCTGAGGAAGCGACCGAGCGAAGAGAATTGGCCGCCGTTCTCGAGGCCGTTGAACAGAAACGGCTCGGCGTTCTGTTCGTTATTGTTGTCGGCGGCGAAGCCCACCACCGCCCCCTGATCGTTGATGCCCCGACCGAAGCTGACGGACTTGCCGGGCAACAGACCCAGGTCCACCACCTCAAAAGCCGGTGGCGGCACGATGAGGATTTCGAAGGAGGCGCTGGTCTCAACTTGGTACTCGTCCTGGACCGTCAGCGTGATCTGCACCGCTCCGATGGCGCCGAGTTGCGGCAGGACCGTGAGGGTCCAATTGGTGCCGGTCGTGTCGGAGACGGGATTGGCGACACCCTCGCCCAAGTCGATCGTGGCGACAGACGGATCCGAGACGGTCGCATAGACGACCAGGCTTGGCCCGGGCGTCTCGCGGTCCCAAGCGCGGAACGGAATCACCACCGAAGGGGTGTCGCGCTCGATGGTGCGGTTGGCGGGCGACACCAGGACAGGGCTGGCGTTCGTGCCGGCGCAGAAGAGGTTGATCACGCCATTGATGAACACCGATCCGTCGGAGACCTGGTAGTGCAGCAGGGCTGGGCCGGTGTAAATGGCCGGAGCGGTGAAAGTGACGTTACTGGCGCCGAGGCCGGCGACATGCGTGACAGCGCCGGTGGTGACGACGACGTTCGTGAAGAGCAACTGCGCGGGCGTCTTTTCGATGTCATAGGCCGGGAGGACGATGGCGACGGATTCGTTTTCGCCGACGATGAAACGGGACTCCTTCGGTGGGCCATCGATCACGCTGGCGAGCCAAGCTGGCGAGCCGCTCAGCGTGCCGTTTTGGGACCCGAGTTGATTCGTGCCCGTTGAGCTGAGCGATGCCAGGTCACGCACGCTGCTGCTGGCCCCTTCGGCGAACCGATAATAAACCATCAGGTTGGGTGAGTTGGTGGGCACCATCCGGTTCAGATTCGTGCGAATCTCGTCCGCGTTGCGCGCGACGTTCCAGATGCGGAACTCGCCGAGGTCGCCTTTGAAAAAGCGGGTGCCGGAGTAACCGATATTGAGGGCCTGGGTTCCGGTGCGGGCGCTGGCCACGGAGTTCGAGGCCTCGAGCACGCCGTTGCGGTAAATGCACATGAAGTTGCCCGCCTTGCTGGAAACGAGCGCCCAGTGGTGCCACGCGCCCACGACCGAAATCGGCGGCGTGTAACTGATCCGGCCGCCGTTGGAAACATCGCCGAAGTCCCAATAAACCTTGCCGTCCGACCACGGCACGTGAGCGTTGAAGCGGTTGGCGTTGACGTCCACAACGGCGGTGAAGGTGGCTTGCTGGCGCGCCTCATCGGCTTTCTGCCAGAACTCGACGGTGATTTCGTTGGTCGGAATCGCCCAGGCCGGAATGCTGACGTAGTCGTCGGCACCATCGAAACGTAGGGCCGGGCCGCTGCCCACGACGGGGGGGTCGTTCAGATTCGCCACCGTGACGGTGAACGAATCGCTGGCTGTTTGGTTATTCGCGTCTTTCACCGTCAGGGTGATGCTGACGCTTCCAGTCGCGTTTGGCAGCGGGTACAGCGTGACCGTCCGCGTGCCACCGGAGCCGCCCAGAGTGATGCGGTTCGTTGGCAGAAGGCTGCTGTTGTCGGAACTGGCAGTGAGATTCAGGCTTGAGAGCGCGGTCTGCCAGTCGTTCACCGTCACGTTGAGGTTCGTGATGCTGTCTTCGCTCATCGTCAGATTCGCCACATCCGAGATCGTCGGCGGTGACTGGGTCACGAGGAAGCCGATGCCGCTGGCGCCGGCGTACGTGACGCTGTTCGCCGGACTGAAGGTCAAGCCCGTGCGAGAGGGCGTCACCGTCCAGTTGGGATCGCCGTTCAGCCCCGTGAAGCTGTAGTTCCCGCTCGCGTCGGTGGTGGTCGAGCGCGTGCTCTGTCCCGAAGCCGCAGCCGTCACCGTCACCCCGTTGACGCCGACGCCGTTGGCGGTGATCTGGCCGCTGATGGAACCGCTGGCCACGACGAACACCACGCCGGTCGCACCGGCAAAGCTCGTCGAGGACGCGGGCGTGAACGTCAGTCCGGATTTCGACGGCGTGATCGTCCAATCGGCGCTGCCGTTCAGGCTGCTGAAACTGTAGTTGCCGCTGCTGTCGGTGGTCGCCGTCTGAGTCGTCTGGCCCGTGCGAGTGGCCGTGATCGTCACCCCGCTGAGATAGGTGGTGCCGGAGCGAGCCCGCCCGGTGATCGGGCCGGTGGAGACGGTGAAGTTGCCATCGCTGCCGGGGAACACTGTCTGGCTCGCCGGCGAGAAGCTGTGACTGGTTTTCGCAACTGAGACCGTGCCGGCGCTGCCGTTGCCGAAGTCATAGAAGCCGTTCGCGTCAGTCGTCCGGGTGCTGCTGCCCTTGGTGACGGTGACGCCGCTGACGCCGTGGCTGCTGCCCGACCTGACGTAGCCGTGGATCGGGCCGGTGGCGGTGAAGTTGCCCGGCACGCCAGCGTAATTGGTACGCACCGAGGGCGAAAAGGTCACGTCGGTTTTGCTGGGCGTGACTTGCGCCTGAACCATGATCGTGCCCAGATCGTAGTTGCCGTTGTTGTCGGTCGTCGTGCTGCTGTTGAGATAGAGGTAGGCGGCTTCCAGAGACCCGGTGTAGCTGGCCGCCGCATCGGCGATGATGAGAGTGTATGTGCCGTTGGCCTGTTTGCCGTCGAAGGTGTGGCGGTACCAACTCCAGCCCGCCCGGCCACTCGTGTCCCAGTTGCGGTCCGCCAGCACCATTTCCGTCCCATCGGGATGGCGCAGCTTGATGATGAGATCGAGATACCTCTGATGGTTGATCCAGAGCTTCAAGTTTACACAGGTGATTGCGCCTTTGGTCCCGATCACCAGAGGGATCGATAATCCCGTCGCATTGCCGTCCGGCAGCGCCAGGAGGGTTTCCCATTCCGCCAGGTGGCCGTCCGCCTGAACCTGCGAGACCGTGACGCCGGGCAGGCCGATTCCTCCGGAGGTGATCTGGCCGGTGCCGGGACCGGCGGCCACGGTTGCATCCTGACCGACGATGTTGCCCGAATCGGTCGGCACCTCCACGTCAATATTGGGCGGGGAGAAGGTGTAGCCGGCTTTCGAGAACGTCGCGATGTAGTGATGGTGGGCATAGATCCCGAGATTGTGCGTCTGCACGCCGGTGGCCGTGTAGTACCCGTTGGCATCGGTCGTGAAGTTCTCATCGTAGTCGGTGTGGCCGCAGACGACATGGACGTTCACGTTCGAAATACCCGTACCGCCAGAGGTCACGCGGCCAGAAATGGTGAGTGCCTGCACTGACAGCGTCCCGGCGAGCACGGTGAATCCGGTGGCGAGCATCCAAGCCATCCACTGCGTTCGGGCTGGTGCCGGCGGTCGGCAGCCGGAAATGACGTTGCGAAGAGTTCTCATGGTCGGGAGAAGATTATTGGTTCAGCACGCCGGTGGTCGCAATGCGCCGGAGCCGGAAAGACCCGCTCACCACGATGTTCGTCCGATGCAGGCCGGCGAACGTCTCACGATAGGTGCCGTCGATCCGGTCGTAACCGTAGCCGGGCGGCGCATTCGCCGGAGGCGCGGGGAGCTGCAGCTCGAACTCGCGCGTGACGGTGTACACCTCCGGCGGATCGGCCGTGCCATCGTAGCGGGCGTTCAGGTTGTCGTGATCGGGATGGTACTTGTGCTTGAAGGGATTCGTCGGCGAGTGGGGGGAAATCGCCAGGCTGCCGCGAACGGTGTTGTTGAAGGCGAAGGTGCCGTCCAACTCCAGTTCGTTGTCGGCGAAGTCAAACGCCGCCGAACTCAGGCGTCGTCCCACCGGCACGCCGTCACGCAACGTGGCTCCGGTGAATCGCGGCAGGAGTGTGTCATCGGTCACCAGCACGAAGCGGCCGGGCGTGGCTTGCACCGCGTACCCCTGAGCGTTGTTGGTGGTCGTTCCGTTTTGCCACATCTGAATGACTTCCTTGAGCAGGCGGGCCTGGCCATTGGCATCGACGTGCAACAGCAGGCGCAGCGGAAACTCGCCCGCAGCGGGCGTCGGTGTCATCGAGACGTTCGTGCGAATGTAGGTCTGCGCCATCCAGTTGGTCGTCACCACGCCGCCGTTGGTCGAGTAGCTGTCCGGTACCCAGGCGTTCGACACCACCATCAACGACCCTGAGTGCGCTTCGCTGACGGCGTTGATTGTGGCCGTGCCGATCCACAAGCCGGCGTGAGCGCGAGCCTCGGCCTCGGCTCCGCCGCCTCCGCCGCCCGAACCGCTGAGTTTGCGCGCCGTCACCGGAACGCAGATGCGCGTGCCGAGGCCGTCCTTGATCTCAAGCAACGTGGAGTAATTTAGGCTGGAGAAAGCCTCGCGTCGGATTGTCAGGCGCCAGTTGAACTGCTCCGCTGCTTGCAGGTCTAGCAAGCGCGGTGCCGGCGGGTTGGTGAGCAGCCGATTCCACTGAATGCCGTTGCTTGGATCGAACGAAGGAGTGGACAACGCATTCGCACTCGGAGCGATCAAGTCCCGCACTTGCACCGACTGCGCCGCCGGCCGGTTGTTCTGCAGCACGAGCCGTAATGTGTCGGCCGTGGAGGCGTAGTCGAGGCCGTCACCCAACTCGGACCTGACGGCCAACGGCCCTTGGTAATCCGAAGCGCCCTGCGTATAGATCCAGCACGCTTCGTTGGTTCGGATCGTGTCTGCAGCGGTGACGCGGGTCCACTGCCCGCTCGAATTCATTCGGTACATCGGCCGCAGCACTCCGCCAGCGGTGTCGTAGTGCGCTGGCGAAAACTGGAAAAAGGCGCCGAACGTCGGCGGTGCGCTGGCGTCGATCGGCAAACCACGCAGGCTGTAGGCGTCTGGGACCCAACGGAGCGGGCGCAGCGGCGGCCGCCCGCTCACCTGCCAGACCACCGGCAAGTTCGTGGCCAGATTGACCAGGTACGCGCGAGGCGCGTAAATCGCGGCCAAGGTGTTGTGCATCGACTCGACGCGATTTGTCGGGATGTACACTAGCCACCGGCTCTTGTTCCAAACCGGCTGGCTCGGATCTTCGATGAATTCGACGGACGAAGCCGACTCCCGGAAGGTCCACACACTCTCGATCGGCAGACCGCTGAACACATCAGCTACCGCGACGTTGCCAGGCTGCACTTGCAGCCACAGTGCATTCCAGCCGGGTTGCAGCGTGAATGTTTGGCTGACAGTCTGGGCTCTCAGCGGCAAGATCGTTGTCCAGGTGCAGAGCAGTCCGACCAGGATACTTCCCGTGCGCGAGATAACCCGATGGATGCCCTCTTTGTCGCAGGCACGACCGTGGTTTGGGCGGTTCTGAGCCGGGAGAGACAACGTCTCTGTGTGCAGCATGCTGGGGTGGTTTGAGTCAGAGGTTAGTGTCATGGCTGTGTTCCTCAATGCACAGGCGGATACCCGTGCGGGCCGTGCGCTGAGGGGGTGGCTTTTGCGAATCCAGGATTCGACTCGTCAGTCGGCCTGCCCCCCATTCGCAAGCCCGATGTTGTGTCATATGCGACCACAAAATGCCCGTCACAACAAAAAAATAAGACGATGTGCTTAAAGCTGAACGCATGTCCTCGTAAAGAAATAAGGTGATCGGGTCAAGCGAAAAACTACGTGTTGTCGGCGGCACCAGGGGTGCGTCAAGCTCAGCACAGGCGCTGTGGGCATGGTCGGGGCTGGGTTTTTCGGACTGAAGTTTTAAACGATAACTGGACGGGTGATGAGGTCGATGGCCAGGCGACGGTTGGCAACGTTGCGTTCGATCCAGTCGGCGGAGGTGGCCTCGCGGCGTGGGCGACCGATCGCCCAGACGTGTTTGAAGGCATTGGAGAGGCGCCGGAAAATGCCCAGGACCGCAGTCGCATTGGGTGGCGAACTCGGCTTTGGTCCTCCCGGTAAGTTACATCCAAGGTGTGATGAGTGCGGTTCTCCACGCCCCAACGTTGTTGTTCCAAGCGCAACCACTCCGCCTCGTCGAGTTGGCGGCAGCCTCGTGAAGCGGCCAGCCAAGTTTTGTGCAACTCCCCCCGAGCGCCAATCCGGCGATCGACCCGGGCGATCTGGAGCGCCCCTGCCAGGCCCAGTTCCTTGGGCTCAATCGTCTTGGCGACAATCGCCCGATACTCCCGGCGACCGCCCCGAGACCGTTTCTTTTCCAGCCCAGGGGGGAACGTCGGCCGGCAGGAGTTGCTGGGCCGTTTTGAGGATCGTCGGTTGGTTGTCCCGCAGAATCATGCTGTAGTCGGCGCCTTGCTCGTAGAGAATCTGGTAGGCCGTCTGGTGCTGCGTGTGCATCCCATCCAACTGGACGATGCGCCCCGTCAGGTCCAGGCGCCGGATTAACGTTTGGGCGGTGGGAATCTCGTTGGTCTTCTGGGCGACCGGCTCGACTCCCTGCAGTCTCTGGCTAGGCTGGGCAATGGCGTTGACCAGCATGACATCGGCCCCACGAACCTCTTTGCCGTCGATGACCACCGCATCGGAGGCTGGAGCGGGTCCCAGCAGATCGTTTTGCCACGCCACCGCGATCGACGCGACCTCCGACCGAGGAACTTTCTTGAGGACCCGTTGCACGACCGACTCGCTGGGAACCTGTGTGCGGCCGGTGTTGGGGTTGATCCAGCACCGCAGAGCCCGACGCTGCAGCTTGGTCAGCCGTTGGGCAAAACGACTGACCGACCGATACCCTTGTCCGGCTCCCGACAGACACGCCAGGGCGACAATGGCCATGACCGTGGAGAGTCGGTGTCGCTTGCCAATCGGCTCCCGCCAGTCGGCGATTTGGTCAAACCGTTCGAAGAGGCTGCGCATGGCGTTGGTGGCCACGACGCAGGCTGGCGGCGTTTTCTTCTCATAGCCCAGGAGATGCTCGGGCAGTTGCTTGGCCCGAAGCCATCGCCAGGCTCGGGCATCGAGTGCTATAACCCACAGCTCTTTGGGCCGATCATGCCGCTCGTAGAAGTCTTCGGCGACCCGCTTGAATCCCGAGCTGTAGCCCAGCGCCTGCCAGCCACTGGCCTTGTAGGCCGTCGCGCGGAAGAGTTGCCGGTCGACGAAGCTTTCCACCATGACAAGGGGATGCCCGTACTCCTCCAGCCAATCGGCGGACAGACGCGCCAGGCACAGGCTCATGGCGCGCGAGGCCAGATTGGGAAGCTGCTCACGCTCGGCCAGGATGACGTAGCGGCTGTTCTGCGCCAGCAGGTGCAAGCGCCGTTCCCGCTGTTCTTCCGTCCACTCGATCGATTGGTCGCGCGCCTTGAGGTGCAGCGCCGGGGCGCTCCAACCCAACAGCGCCAGCCATCGACCTCGATGGTCGGTGACCACATAGCGCAGTTGTTCGCCCACCAGGACCGGGAGGAAATGGAAGTGCTGTTCACGTTCCTGGCCGAACGCTACGAGCGGCGCAGCGTGATGATCACCAGCAACCTGGTGTTCTCGAAATGGGATCAAATCTTCAAGGACCCGATGACCACGATGGCCGCCATTGACCGGCTGGTCCATCACGCCACGATCCTGGAGTTCGAGGGCGAAAGCGTGCGGACAAAAAGAGCCAAGTCCCGGCAGTCCGCGTGAGGCTCCCCGCCCCTGGCTGGTTGCGTTCCGTCAGTCGGGCTACGCCCTCCTGACTCCACTCTACCAGCCAGGGAATCCCCTCAACCACCACGCCCAACAACTCATGCCCGCTGGGGAATTATAGTTGTCGTCACGGGGGATAAATATATGTCGTTGACGGTGAAAACCGAGATTGGGCATCTTGGCTGCCGTACGAGCCAGTCTTAGTGATTCCATGAAAGTCTTCGACGGCATGTCCTTCTCGCCCCTCTGCAGGGAAGGAAACATCCATTCAGAATCCGGCGCGCGACGCGTCGCCATATCTCTCAAATGGGTTTCGAGTTCAGAGTTGAAATCCACCACCCGTGCCTGTCGGTTCTTGGCAAGTCCATCGGCTCCGATTGTCAATTGCCGCTGCTCCCAATCCACATCCGACCATTTCAGGCGCAGTGTTTCGTTGCGACGGGAGCCGCAGAAGGCCATCAAGCGGACGTAATCCGCAAACGCCTGGGCATTTTTGAGAGGTTTGCCGGCCTCCCCCTGCTTCGCCAAGCGTCGGTCGCAATACGCCGCTTCGAAGGCAGCCCGACAGAGCGCATCAAGGTCCGCCCTCGAAACAAGTGCGCGCTTTCTCGTGACCGTCTTCAGAGGCCTCATGCCCTGCGTCGGAAGAACGGTCAGCCAGCCGTCTTCGAGGGCCCGCTTGAGCACGTTGCGAAAAGCGATTATGTCCAAATTCAGGGTTCGGCCCGACACCCCTGCCGCTTGCCGCTTGGCGAGAAAGGAGTTGATCAGGACTCGATTGATCATGTTGAGCCGTACGTGGCCCAGATGATCCGCCCATTTCCTGATAATTGCCTTCTCCTTCTGGATCGTCGATTCGCGCTTGGCGTCTGTGACCATGGCGTAGTAATCGAAGTACTGCTTGGCATAGTCGCAAAAAGTCGGAGCGCGGCGCACCGCAGGCAACTGATTTTCTTCACGCTGGATCTTCAGTTTGTTCATCGCCTTGACGGCTTCTGCTGCCGTGCAGGCGGTACCCAGCGGAACCCGACGAACAGATTTGCTTCCGGTGACTGGGTCGGGAATGCTGATTTGGGCGTAGAACCGGTTGTTTCGAACCCAGAGTCCTCGAATTGGCCGCTTGCGGTCGTCTCGCGCCTTCTGGTAAGTTGAAGTCCGATGTTTGTGCCCTGCGCCAGTTTCCGTTGCCGTCCCAATGATGGGAGAACCGGTAAGTTCTCCGCTCTCGCTTTCCGTTGCTTTGGAGTTCACGCGGTAAAACCAGCACAAGATCTAGCGCAACGTCAAGATTGGGCTGATATAAATCTAGTAACATATTGCAGTTACAACATTGCCGGTGTGGCGAAATGGCAGACGCACGGGACTTAAAATCCCGGGACCGTAAAACGTCGTGTGGGTTCGAGTCCCACCACCGGCACCAACGCAAGTAAGCTCAATAAAATCAATGGTTTAGTGCGTTAAGGCATTCAGCAATACGCTCAGCATAACGCCTCCGCATAACGTGCTTGTCCGTGTTTGACCGTGTTTTCGCTCCTGTTTGATTTGCCCGGTGTGTGCCCAAACGGGTCTTCCGCTGTCTCTTCCTTCCGCCTCCCCCTGCCTCTTTTCGAGTGTGGACAGCAGCGTGCCTTTTAGGCGCGGTCGATGAACAAATCCGCCGACACCTTGAACCGTTCGGCCAGGGGGCGCTTCTGCCAAAGACGCTTCAAGCTACGCTGCCGCCAACACCTTGACTTCTTTTTCCAGTCGGCTGGCGAGGCGGTCTTGTTCAAGGCGCAAATCGTAATGGGCCTGCAAATTGACCCATAGTTCAGGCGTGGTGCCAAAGTAGCGGGCCAGCCGCAAGGCCGTGTCGGCGCTGATGCCCCGCTGCCCGCGCACAATCTGGCTGATGCGCAGCGCGGGCACCCCCAAGTCGGCGGCGAGCTTGGCGGCGTTCAAGACCGCGGTTCGGTCGGGAACATCACGGAAGCGCCACTGCCCTGTAAAAACGTTTCTGACGGCCTGCCGAATTGGGGTCAAACCAAAGATAGGGGCTGCTAGTCAACGTGATAGTGGCAGCGGACGTCCATCCGGTGGAATTGGAAATGGAGGTTGTGTAGTCGATTCGATAGCTTCTTCCGATTGCGCCAACGAGGGAGAGGCCCGCATACATGCTGATGCTAAAATCGTTCGTCGGAACCTGCCCATAACTGATGCGTCGAATCCGCTGGTTTCCTCTGTCCGCAACGTAAATGCGGTTTGCGCCGTCAAGGGAAAGCCCAGTTGGAGCGGAGAAGCGGCTGTCTCTGCCTTGCCCGTCGCTGTAACCGGCGTTCCCAAACCCCGCCAGAGTCGTGACAAGACCGCCAGCATTGATCTTCCGAATCAACTCAGAGTCGGCAACATAAATGTTCCCAAGTGAGTCAACAGCCAGACTGTCGATGTAAGAGTAAAAGGAGGCATTTGTTCCCATCCCATCATCTCCCGAATTGGAACCGTAAGGCCCAGCAGCGAAAGCGGTGACGATCCCCTGAGGAGTGATTTTGCGGACTGCTGAATGCTGGCCGCTATCGGCAACGAAAATATTCCCCGATGGATCAACGGCAAGGACGGTCGGGTTGTTGAAAGAACAGAAGATGCCGGCGCCATCCTGGTATCCAGAGTTGCCAGATCCAGCAAACGTGGAAACCACCAAATTGGTGTCAATCTTGCGGATGCGTCGATTCCCAGTATCTGATACGAAGAGGCCCCCTTGGTTGTCTGCGGCCAGCCAGATAGACTGTGAGAATTGCGCATTACTGAGCGGGCCATCTCGATAGCCCCAAGAGAATGTGCAGAGAGTTGTCACGTTTGCTGAAGTTGTGACCAGACGGATTTTCCCATTCACGTAGGTGTAATCGTAAAGCCAGATGTTTCCGTCCCTGCCAATCAGCATACTGCTGACATCATAGAATGAAGCGTTCGTTCCTTGACCGTCCAGAGCCAAGTAGTCGCGGTAGCCAGAACCAGCAAAGGTGGTCACGGCTCCGTCAGGTGTGATCTTCCGAATCCGATAGTTGGCGGAATCCCAGACATAGACGTTCGTTGCTGAATCGACCACTGTGACCTTTGGGTTGTTGAACATTGTCGCGGTGCTCTGGCCGTCCAAGTATCCGTAGAAGCCAGAGCCGGCGATTGTCTCGACGTAAGCGTTCGTTTCATAAATGCGAGTTTGGGCTGAACTCGCAAGCGATGCCGTCAGGATACAAGAAAGCAACAGTTGCCCAGAGAACGCTGCAAAGTAATGGACCCTTTTCATAGCGTGATGCTGATTGGTTTTGAATCGTCTCTTTAATGCCACTGCGGGCGGGCGACGTCGAGCCTTTTGTGAGGCGTCCCTCTGCTTCGCCAGTGCCGCGCCCTTGAGCGTTTTCCGATGCGGACGGCTCAAGACCGCGGACGCCGGCCCCGCTTCGTAAAACCGATTCTGGCGCGTCGGGAGTGCCGCCCCCAAAAAAGAGCCGGGAGGAGCGAAATGCAAATTACGGCCGTTCCGGGCAGGATGGCCCAAAAAAACGCGCTAGGAGGATCGTAGGGGCGTCGGAAGGAGGCGGCGAGGGTGAAGACAGCGGATGATTTGAGCGCCCGCCAGCGTGAACCGGCGGGCGCTTTGGACTGGCGGGACAAGAACCTGAGCCGCTCCGCTCAGGGAGAAACCCCGCCAGAGAAAATCAATCATCGGATGGCAACCGCACCTGGAATCGCGTCTCCCTGCAGGAGCCAACTTCTTCCCCAACGTCCGCGCCAACCTCACGGGCAATTTCCTTGACCCGTTCAGCCTGTTCTTGAGTCAGTGCGATGTCATCGTCGTTGCTCACAGGTCATGCCTCCCTCACTCCACTAAACCACGCTCTCAGTTCGCGCTCAAAGCGTGGCCGGCTGCCCACGCGCAACGGGCCGATGGCGCGGAGGAAGTCGAGGGTGAAGGCTTCGTCTTCGGTTGGCCCCGGTTCCGCCGGGGTGCTCTCGGAGGGTGTAGCAGAAACCGGGAGCGAGGGCGGTTCGATGATCTCGTCAGCCAAGCCAGCGGCCAGAGCTTCTTGGGCGTTGAAGTAGAAGTCGGGACCGGAATGCCAATGGGCGGCTACGGAAACAGGCTGGCCGGTGCGCGCAGCGAAGATTTCCGCAAGGCGCTGGTTAAAGGTGTCGAGGCTCTCGGCTCTCTCACGCAACCGAGCGGACGTGCCCGCCACGAAGTCAATCGCCGGATGCACCATCATGCGCCCGGTGCTGAGGATTCTCCGCACCTTGCCACTTTGAGCCAGCACCGCCGCGGCGGAGTAGGCGCGGTGAATGGTGACGGAAGTGTCCAGCTTGACGAGCCGGTCGTAAATCTCCAGCGCGTCGCACGATGAACCGCCGGGCGAGTCAAGGACAAGCTCCACGCCATTGACGCCGTCAAGTTGTGCCAGCACTTGCTGGCTACCACAACCGAAACTTCCAATCTCTCCGAAAATGTAGAGGCGGGCCGTGTCGGTGCGGCGGGTAACAGAGAACCAAGTATTCATGGCGAAACAGGCTCAAGGCCAACAAGCCGGCGGGATACGTGCATAAACATTTTTGAGCAAGCGTGCTTCTGCCCCAGTGCCAGCAGGGCGGGCAGGAGGTGTTCGGGAGCGACCAGCGCCGCGCGATAGCCGAGCGTGCGCCCGTAGTGTTCGTAGCACCATTCGCGCGTGGGGGCAGCGTTGCCCCACGCTCTCGCCAGCAATTCCCAAGCGCCGACTTCCGCTTCGTAGAAAATTCTGCTCATGCCTTCACCAATTCAGCTAGTGCGCGCCAAAACGGAGTTTTGACCGGATTTGACGCCCCAATTTCCGCAGCCCGGTCGAGCTGGCTCAACATCAGGTCCAGAGTGTTCGCATAGACCGATGGGCTGAAGGGGACGCTTTGATCCAAGGAGCGTGTGATCTCTTCCAGCAACACGTCCTGCAACCGCTTGTGCAGCGACTTGCGAACACGCTCTTTGACAAGAGCGAGGACCGGCGCAGCCTGAGCAAGAATTTCCGCAAGTTCGGACTTGATGACGCGAAGGCTTTCGCGACAAAGCTGGGCGGCGTCTCGCCGCTCCAGGGCGCGATACTCTGGCGTGCCACGCTTGGCTTGGTCCGCTTTCCAGATGCGGTCGATGTTCGCGTCAGACACTTGTTCGAGCATCTCGGCGTTCAGTTTTTCAAAGCGGTCCCCCAGTCGCCGAAGCTCGGCGAGTTCATCGGGCGAGGCGAGCGTTGTCTTCGTTTCGCGGGCGGCGTCGATCAAGATTTTCGCAGAGGGCGTGCCCGTGAAAGTATAGCCGCAGACGGAAACACGGCCATCAGCGCGGCGCAGAATCTCTTCTTTGTGGGGCGGCTGCAATTCAATGCCCAGCTTGGCGGCGATCTCTTTCGCGCGCGCCTCCAAGCCTTTCTTCAACTCTGGTTCCGACAAAGGCGCGTCTTTCGCCGGCGGTCCCTGGGGTGAGGGGGGGCCGTAGGTCAATTCGTGGTAACGCTTCGTGGCGGCTTTGATCTCGCTTTCGCGTGAGACCGTGGGCTGCGTCGCCGTCAGGCCGGTGATGGTTTCGAGTAGTTTCGTCATGCCAGTAAGAGGGGAGTTCGTTGCGTAGAAATCAGCCGGGCGCTCCGGTTGGCCCTGTTTCATTGGGGATTGTCATGTTTTGGACGTTGCGCGGCGATGAGAGCTTGCTGCATCGCCTTGACGGCGCGGGTCATGGTGGAGCGGCTCACACCCAGCTTTCGCGCCGCCTCGGCAGGATTGCTGAACAGGCTGACGAGACAAGCCAGCGCGGCGACTTGCGTTCGCGTCGTCCGCGCCGGGGCGTCAAGGCACACCAGCAAGCCGAAATGCAGAAGTTCCATCGCCTCGCCCGCGCGGGTATCGGGAGCGGGGTCGTTGTCACTGTAAACAGGCTGCGTGATCGGGACAATGAACGGCTCTCCTCCGTGGGCCTCAAACGCGCAAGGGACCAGCGCGCCGGGGACTGAGCCATACTCGCCCTCACCGAGTTGTTGCGGATCGTTGGTCATGCTGGTTTTCCTTCCCCCTCAGCGCGGCGGGTTTACACGGTTTCAGGTTCATCGAACTTGAATTCGCGGCACAACTTCAAGCATTGATCGCAATAATTCTCCAAGTGTTGCCGCGCATGTTCCGGGTCGCCGGGGTTGACCAGGGAAGCTAAAGCGGGTGCGGCGAGAAAAGCTTCGCGCACCGGCAAGAACAACCGATTGAAGATGCGCTGGGCTTCGTTGACGGGCATGGCCCGCCTGGCCAACAACGCGACCTGAATCTCGGCCTTGTTCGCTTCAGCACGTTCGCGGCGCGTGCGCTCGAATTTCAGATCGCCGTGCAGGGCGCGGACAATCTCGCGCGTGGAGAAGGTCTTTCCGCGCTTGATCTCGATGCCGCTGGCACCCAGTCCGCGCTTGAGGGTTTCTTTGGAGACGCCGAATTCAACGGCGGCACTAGTCAAGGTCCAGGTCATAGGTGGTAGTCAGAATTGGTTTTTACCTCACACAAGCTTTCAACGCGGCTGGCCCCTGCCCTGTAAACGTCCGATATGCAAAGAGATTCCTTTTTGGAGATATACAGAGCGATACTCCCTCTTCCGTCGAGTTCGCCGACGAATCGTTCGGCAAAGTGGGCAGGGTGTCGCGTCCGCGCCAGGCGTGCGTTGTTGGATCGAAGACGACCAGTTCCCTATTGCGGAGCGCGCCGAAGAACCATTCGACAAGGTCCGGCCGTTGACCAAGCCATCGAAGCACTTCACTGTGTTCGGGTGGAAAGGGAGCCGGTTTGTCCGGCCAATGCGATAAGGCGGGCATCGTCGTGGTGACGGCCAGGAGCTTGGAGTCGGGGCGTTTCCTCATACGATCACAGCGAGTTCACCGGTGTTGGCGTTGTGTGTAACAACCGGCCTTCCGTCCTGTTCCAGCGGTTGGACGATTGCAGCCATCCATCGGGCAAAGGCTTTGCGATGCTTGGCTTTTCGGATGGGCGGGCCGGTCAGGCTCATCGTGAGGCGGACGGATTCGGGCAATTCTTCCAAACGCGCAAAGAACTCAGAGTGTCCGGCTTTGAAGACGTGGGTTTCGGAGGTCATTGTTTACCCTCAGGAAGACTGTTCAAGTCAGTTTTCAATTTAGTTTTCCTATAGAGAATAGGAAAACTAACTGAACTGCGAACTGACACCGCAGTTTTCAGATTTCTAGGGAAAACTGGAAAACTGAATCACTTTTTTCCTTTTCTCTTGGAAGGTTTGGGTTGCTCTTGACCAGACTCCTGCCACGCCTCAAATGCGGTCTTGGCTTCAGGACGGCCCATGAGCGTGAGGTTGTGAGGAAGGCCGCGCACTACACCAATGATGCCCTTCCGCTCCATTCGATCGCGCATTCCGGCGGCAGTGTTTTTGTCATAGCGGCAACGCGCAAACGCGGCGAGAAGTTCCGCATTGCCGATCAAACCTTCCCGCGGACTCTCTGCGGGCCAAGTGGCGGGCAGCAATGCGAGGAATTCTGTTTCGGTTGGCTCCCGTTTCGAGTCGGTCGCGCCATTGCGCTGCTTCAATCGCTGAGGGTCTAGCTCTGCGTCGGGAACCCAAAGAGGATAGTTCCATCGTATCACGAAGGGCGGCAACTCCGGGAAGTTCCGAAGCACTGCCTCGAAAGTCAGGGCGTCTTTCTCCTCATGCTCCGTCAGCATCGCCAACGTATCGGGGTATCGGGCGTGAACACCAGAACCGGAGGTTCTGTCAATCGCCGCCTTTTGCGATTGGTTCCCCTTCGAGAAGTGCCCAGTGTACAGGACTCCAGCCCGTGTTTCTCTCGACAGATATTCCAAGTGAGAAAGGATGCCGGACAAGTCCCCAGCCGCATTCTCATCTTTGCCGACGGCGGCCTTGTAGAGCGGGTCCAAAATGATCGTGTCAAACTCCTGCCCTTTGATTCTTCCGAGCAACCACGGAATAAGCTTGTCCATCGCCATCAGGTTCAGGTATCCGCGCATGGACAAGAGGGTGAGATTGTCACTTGGAGCCACGTCAATCTTCTGTGCAATGATGTTCAACCGTTGCCACATAGCCGGGACAAGAAGCTCACAGTCGATAAAGAGGACGCGGGCTTTCCGAGTGGGCAATCCGAGCCACGGAATTCCGGCGTCGAGACACAGTGCCAAATGATAAAGAATCCAAGTCTTCCGGGCTTTCGAGGCAGAGGAAATCATTCCAAGCGTCCCCTTGTGGAAAAAGTTTTCAATCAATACAGCGGGCATGACACCATTGGCGGGTTGCGCCAAGAAAGTGTTCGCTTGAAAAATCTGAGGCACAGTCGGCTCCCCTTCCCCACCGCGAGCCAAATACGTCAACGCCTCGCCCGCCGCCTTGACGACCGAACCGATGTTCCCGGTTTGGTCGTAAACCGCCTTCTTGATTTCGTCGCAGGTTTCGATGGCCTTCCGAGCGCGGAACTTGTCCTCTAACTCTTTCAAGTAGGCCGGCAGATTTGCCGCTGAAGGAGCCTTGTCAGGCAGGGACGCTAGATATTCGTCTCCGCCGGCCATTTGCAGGACAGCCGCGTCCGTGAGGGCTATGTGAAGCGTGATAACGTCAATCGGCTTGTCCTCTTTGCGAAGCTCCTGCAAATATTTCCAGACGGTCTGATGCCGTAAATCATGGAACCATTCACGGGTTACGTCCCGGCACTCGTTTAACCGCTCTGGGGCCAAGAGGACGCAGGCGAGGACTCCCTGCTCGGCTTCGGAGGAATGGGGCAACGGACGTTCAAGTGGGGCGCTCACGGCTGCGCCTCCTTCACCCGCTTGTTCAGCCAGTCCAGAACCATTTCTCGAAAAGCAAACAAGTCTGAAACTTCAACGGACTTGCCCCCATTAACGGCGCTGTTGACTAGAATCGTTAAAAAGTCACCTCGCCTTTTGGGAGTGGCACGGCAATACCACCAAGACATTGCAGCGTCCCGAGACGCTCTAGCGGTGCGGAAGGACGATAGTGAAGCGCCCTTTTCTGCCGGCTTCGGTGTCGCCCCCCTCCGTCTCTCTACTACCTTCCTGATGCTTTGGGCCGTGGGTGTGCCGCGGTTCTCTTCGGCCGCTTTCTGCAACACCTCGACTCTTTGAGCTGGCCCGATCTTGGCCAGTTCGCGAGCTTGGGCTTCGTTGGCGACAGTGTTGCCAATTGGCAACTGTGCCGCGACGTTCGCTGCTTCAATCAATCGGCTGGCATAGGAGCGTCCAAAGCTCCATCGCTTCTCACAGTATTCTTGAAAACTCCCGTGCGCTGCCCGATACAAGCGTTCATCTCGAATGCGACACAGAGCGAGTCCAACTTCAACGAACGTATTCTTGCCACGCTCAATAAGCTGTTCACAACCGGCGAGATCGTTTTGCTCCTGAACAGTGAGTGGCTCCGCGTCAACCTGCTCGCCGATGCAACTTGACGGCAGGTCGGACGGTGGTAACATCTCACAGCTTCGTTCACTCTTCCCGGTTGGCTTGCTCAAGGCCGCCGGACTATCTGCGTCAATCGTCATTCTCGCCCTCCTTTTCTGGAATATGGAAACGTTTTCACAACGATAAGGCTGGCTTGGTTCATGCAACTTCCTTTTCTTCGTGGACGGGGTTGCCGGCCTCCTGCGGATGCTGGCGGATGAATTTGGACAGGTGCGCGTAATCCACCAATCTGATGCCAGTCTTCGCGCCGCGCTGCCGCAAAACGAAACTGCGGACAGGCGGCTTGAAGCTGTTACGCTCAGTCGGAAGAATTAGTTCGTTTAGAGCGGAGCGCGTCATGCCCGTGAAGGGGCAGAGCAGGCCGGGCTTGGGAAGCCGGAGGAACTCCGGTTGGATCGGAGCCACGATGACTTGCGGCGGGATTGTCAGGGGGACGGTGGTTGCCCCAGACCTTCGTTTCGATGTCGCGTTCGTTGTCACGCGACACGATTAACACGGGCAATTGCCTCTGTAGTTAGCCGCTAAGGGGAGGCGTTTAGAAGCCAACTTTCCACGTTGCCGCTTTCGAGTTCTGCCAGCTTGCGTTCAGCGCGTGCGATGGCATCGCTGAAGCCGCTCTTGTCGGCGAATTTCGGCAGAAGTCCGCAACCGTTGCCGCACGGCGGCGCTTTCGGAATGTCCGCCAAGTTCAAACCCGCGCTGCGTGCGTCCCGCTGCTTGCCGGTGTCCTTGCGGTCCACATAGACCGGGAGCAAAGCCTTGACTTGCGGGAATGTCAGTCCGGCATTGGCGAGGCGAAGGGCGGAAAGCCATTTCAGAGGTTCGGCCGGAGCTTGCCCGCGCTTGCCCGCTGGCTTCATTTCGGGATGGCGCTTTGCTTCCCGAGTGAGCCATCGCTTGAAGTCGGCGGTGATTTCTTCAACCGTGGCGTCGGGCCATTCGATGTCAAAAGCGTATGGCATCCATGAACCATCGCCGGGGAATTCCGCAAAATCAAAAGACGGCGGGGGCCAACCATTAGCCGGGCTGGGGACGTTGGCCCGCGATGCTATGCGGATGCGAGAAAATCGCCGATTGCGCTGGAATCGCAACGGGACTGCCAACCACGGCTCCGGGAAATCGGGGCGTTTCGCTGTCAACAGGTCGAAGACTTCCACCGGCAGGTAGAAATCCTTCAAAGGCCCTGTCGGTTTCTCCAATCCCATCCAGACTCCGAAATCTTCAAAGTAACCTGTCGCTATCTGCAACCGGTCCACGGCTCCGAAGTCCCGTTTGTTTACTGCGGCAATCAGCCGTTCGCGGATGGTCTTCCCGTTGGACTGTGTTCCGAAGTAACGGCGGGCTGTTTGTTGGACCTTTCGAGATGCGCGGCAGTATTCGTAAAGGCAGGCCGTTGGCAGCGCGTCGGACGTGACAGCGCGGAAATCCCATTCGACGGCGGGCGGAATTTTGAACGGGGCTTTTCTCATCATGCTTCGCCTTTCAGAATGTCCGGCAGCTTGGCCAGCGCGGCGCGTTTGCTGGCGTCGTCAATGACGGTGTAGTTGCGGCTCACCGCTTCGGTTTCGTGGCCGATGATGTCCATTGTCACCGCGTCGGAAACGCCCGCCGATTTCAAGGCAGAAGTGGTGCTGTGCCGGAAAGAGTGAAAGCTGATCTTGCTCGCCTCGCGCCGGGCATCCCGCCCCTTGCCCTTGCTCTGGTGATTCCGCTCTTCAGCAAGTCCCGCCTTCACCATCAGCCTGTAAAATTGTGCGGAGAGCCACCCAGCGGTTTTGTCCTTCAGTGCGGGGCAGAGCGGAGCATCGGGATTGTCTCCCGCCATCGCAGAAAGATGTTTGGCCAGCGGCTCAGCAATCGGCAGGACTTGCTGACGTCCAGTCTTCTGAGTCTTGACCGCGATGGTATTGGCGAGAATGTCCACGTTCTGCCACGTCAGGTTTGCGCAATCCCGGAGTCGCAATCCAGTGTAGTAGGCAAGGACGATCATGGTTTTCCATTCCGCATCGGCGGTCGTCAGCAAAGCTTGGATTTCTTTCTCCGTGAATGGCCGGCGTCCCGTCTCTTCGGTCTGGACGGCCTCCACGTGATCGGCCGGGCTGAATTCCAGTTGCCGCTTCGCGACGGCGTTGGACAGCGAAGCTTTCAAGACCTTGAGCGCCTTGTTGACCGTCGAGGGCGCTACGCGGTTCGTCAGAGCTTGCTTGAAGTCTTGAACCTGTTTCGTGTCGAGCGTGGTCAACGGCTTGGTTGCCCGCGCGCCCAAATGGTTCAAGAACAAGTCCACGATCCGGCGGTATTCAATGAGCGTGGCCTTGCTCGCATCGGTGCGTCCGGCCAGCCACGATTCAAACCACGTCTTCACCGTGTAGGTCGTCAGTTCTCCGCCGGCCACGCGGACGAATTCTTCCACGGTCGCTTGCAGGATCGGCTGGGCTTGGTCTGCGGCCAGCTTGCCGTGCGTCTCCTGAACGGCCGCGCACGTCTCCCGAATCAGCTTCAAGCCTTTCTCATTCGAGAGCCGGCCCTGGCGGGCCAGCGTCGCAGCCCGTTCGATGTTCACGCAGATGGTGCGTGCGATTCTGGAATTGTCCGTCCCGGTGCTGCGGAAGCGCCGGAAGCCTTCGGGGTCGTAGAAGGCGCAGAACCAATTCGGTTTTCCCGGTTGCCGATGTATGCTCGCCATATCGGCATAACGATAGCGCATAACGTCTGCCCGTGTCAATAGTGTCAAATATGTTAGTAAATCGAAGTATTTTGAGGTTCAAGAGGGTCAAAAACGTCGTGTGGGTTCGAGTCCCACCACCGGCACCACTTTGTCCGTGTCCATCTCCGCCGGCGCCACCACCAGCACGGCATCCGCATCTCGTTTCATCAACGGCCCCGCCGGCTTCCGCTGGGCGGCGCCGATTTTCGAACCGGTTCGATCGTCTTGGGGCGCGCCTTGGGCACGAGCACCAACGGGCAGCCTTCGAAGCCGAACGCCTTGCGCATCTCCCGCTGAAGGTACTTCTGGTAGGAGTCGGAGAAGAGTTCGTCCCGATTCACAAACAGCAGGAACGTCGGCGGAGCCCGCCGGACCTGAGTGGCGTAAAAGAATTTCAGGAAGTGCCCAAACGCACTGACGGGGCTTTGTCGTTCCACGGCGTCGCGCAGCACGCGATTGAGGAGCGCCGTGGGAACCTGCTGCTTCAATTGCGCCGCGACGTACCGCACGGCCTCCAGCAGGCGGTCCAGGTGGAAGCCGGACTTCGCCGAAGTGAAAATCACCGGCGCGTAATCCAGGAAGAACAGGAGTTCCTGCACCCATTCGCCGAAGTCGGACAGCGTCACCATTTGCTTGGGGCGGTGCTTGCTCTCGCCTTTCTGGCGCCGCGCCATTTCTTCCTCTTGCGCCTGCCGGACGGCGTCGGCCACGAGGTCCCACTTGTTCACGACGATCACACACGCCCGGCGCTCCTCCACGATGCGGGCGGCGATTTTCTTGTCCTGCTCCAGGATGCCCGTCTCCGCATCGAGCACGAGCACGGCGATGTCGCAGCGGGCGATGGATTCCTCCGCGCGCTTGACGCTGTAGAACTCGATGTCGCCGTGCATCTGGCGGGTCTTGCGGATGCCCGCGGTGTCGATCAGCACGTAGCTCTGCCGCACGCCGTCGGTTTCGACCTCGAACGGCACGTCCACCGAATCGCGCGTGGTGCCGGGGATGGGGCTGACGATGACGCGCTCCGACTGCGTGAGGGCGTTCACGAGGGAGGACTTGCCGACATTGGGGCGGCCAACGATGGCGAGTTTCAGCGCCGAGGGGCCGGAGGCCGGAGGCTCGACGCTGGTCTCGTCAGGGCTTTGGACTTCGGACGTTGAACCGGGAACGTCTTCCGCCGGCAGCCACGACATCGCCTGCTGCATCAGCGGATCGATGCCGCTGCGGTGAATGGCGCTCACGGGAAAGAGGAAGTCAAAGCCCAGTTCGGCAAACTCGTCCACGCCCGCTTCGGCCTTGGTGTCATCGACCTTGTTCACAGCCACGAGCACGGGCTTGCGGCTGGCCCGCAACCGCAAGGCGACCTCGCGGTCCAGCGGGGCCACGCCCTCCTGGACGTTCGTGACCATGATGATGACGCTGGCCGCTTCGATGGCGAGTTCGACCTGCTCGACCGCGGCTTTCAAAATCACGTCGCCGGCCTTTTCCTTGCGCAGCAAGCCGATGCCGCCGGTATCGACCAGCGTGAACGGCCGGCCGTGCCACTCCGCTTCCGCACTGATGCGGTCGCGCGTAACCCCCGGCTCATCATGGACGATGGCAATGCGCCGCCCGACGATGCGATTGAACAGAGCGGACTTGCCGACATTGGGCCGTCCGACGATGGCGATCAAACCTGACATGGCGGCAGCATGGGGAGGGGGCCACGATGGGGAAAGCGAAAAGAGTCAGCAGTCGGGAAAACGAGTAACGGCGAACCAACTCATGCGCCAGCAAAGGCAGCCGTGATGCGTTGAGCGCAGAAGCGAATCCGGTCGCCAAGTCATGCTCCGCCATTCCCCATTCCAGTTGAGGAATTTGAGCGTCGGGAAGTCGTCCGCTAGAGGCCGTCTTTCGCTTACAGTACGAATGGTTCCAAACATCGGTCTCGTAGTCGTTCTTCCTCCGCGCTAGGCCGTGAGTGGAAGGCCGCCAGCCTTTCTTCGCTGAATTGAAGCATCTGCTCTGGGGGGACGCGCGGCGGCGAGGCCTTGTAGTCCGGCGCGTCGGCCAACTCCAGCTCCGGCCCGCCACCTCCGACGAGAGCGGGCGGCTTAGCCAGGTTCGATGGCGCGAACGATGTCTTCATAGAGCTTCAGATTACCATAGCGTTCACACAGTCGCCGGAACTCATCCGCGCGAACATCCACCCGGTTCAACTCGACCAATTGCACCACGTCGTTCAGGTCCTTGAGCACGCGGTGACGAAGCCCTTGCTTCAGGACGTGGAGCTTAAGGGCGATGAGGTGGCGCAGCGACGGCACCTTGATGGTGACGCCTCCCAACCCAGCCTCCACGGCCTCGGACCACAGGCCGGTCCAGGTTCGCTGGTTCACGAGCATAAAGTCGATCGGCCAGTCCTTCGGGCTCGGAGCGGTGAACTGCAGGAAGGTGGGGTGCGCGTTCAGAAACGTGTAGCCCAGACTCGACACCGCCGCCGTCCACTCGGGCGCGCGGTCTTTGGAAATCAAAAGGTCCAAGTCGTACGTCTGGCGCGAATAGCTGTGAACATTGACCGCGTGTCCGCCGATCACGAGGAACTGCAGTTCGCGTCGCGCAGCTTCCTGATTCAGTTGAGCGAAGATCGACATGGCACAGTCGTCGAGGAAACCGCCTCAGTAGTCCTTCCCCTTCCGGTTCATGCTGTCGGATTTGAAATCTCCTTTGCCGAGCGGTTGCTGCTTCAGGTGCGGCATCTTCTCGAAGTCGGGCGCCGGCTCGCGACGCGCGGTCGGGGCCTGGGCAGACTCCGGCTCGGGCTGCGACGACGGCTGCGGCCGGTCCTTCGCCAAGGCCGCCAGTTCCTGACGCACGTCGCGCAGTTGATTCTGCGCGTCGGCGAGTTGCTGCTCTGTTTTCTCCGACGGCTTGAGTTGCTCCAGATCCTGCAAGGCCTCCTCGGCGGTTTCGAGGCGATTGGCTTTGTCGTCCAGCGTTTCCCTGGGCTGCGCCTGCATCATCCTGTCGGCGAGCCGCTGCAAGGCGTCTTCGAGTTTGGTTTGGGCGTTGAGGGCCTTGGCCGCGAGGTTCGCATCCTGCGGCTTCAACTGCTCCGCCTGCCGGTAGTCTTCGAGCGCGTTCTCCAGTTGGTTCGCGGCGCGTTGCAGTGGAGCGCGCTCGGCGTCGCGCATCTCCTGGTCGCCTTTTTGTTCGTGGGCCTTGGCGAGTTCGTCCTTGGCTTGCTCCAGAACACGCGCCGCTTCCTGATGCTCCGGTTTCTGCTCCAACGCACCCTCCGCGTTGTCGATGGCCTTCTCCAACTTGTCGAACCGCTCGCGTTCCCACTTCGCGGTCTTGCCCTGGTCGAGCTGCTGCTGAGCGAGTTGGGTCAACGCGTCGGCCAGGTTCTGCCGGGCCTGATCCAGCTTCTGCTCGATGGGCTTGTGCTCCGGGACCAAGCGGTTGGCGTCTTCGAGCTGGTTGACGCCCTTCTGCATTTCCCGGACCGCCCACTCGGTCACTTGGCCCGGCTTCTGGGCTTTCCTCTCACCTTGCTTGGCGAGTTCCTGGGCCAACTCCTCGCGGGCCTGCCGTTCGCCTTGCTGGGCCGGCTCGCTGGTTTCATCGACGCGCTTGGCTTCCTGGAACTTCTCCATCGCGCTGCGAAGCTCTTCGATCTTTTGCTCGCCCTGCATCCACTTCTGGTGGGCCTTCTCCAAATGTTGGTCAGCGTTCTTCAGGAGCAAGTCCATCAGCAACTTCGTCACGACCTCGTGGTTCCCTTTCGCCATCGCGTCGTTCGGGGAATTCTTCAGCGCCATCTTGTAGTGGCCCAGCGAGGTCTTCCAGCGTTCGATGGTTTCGTCGAGGTTACTGGCCTTGGCCTGGAGGCCGAGATGGAATTCGGCGTTGCCCTTTTGCTTGCGGGCCTTCTCGACAAGCGCGCCGTTGCGGCTGGAATCCACTTTGTCAAAAGCGAGCAACGCTTCGTCGTACTTCCCGGCGGCGTAAGCGGCGACGCCGTAGTTGTAAAGCAGTCTGGGATGTTCAGGCCGCCGCTCCAGTTCCTTCGCCAGGAGCGTCATGGCCTCTTCAGGTTTGCCTTGCTGGATCAACTGCTCGAACGGCTCCACGTCCACGGCAGCAAAAGCGGTCGCCGCCAGACAGACGAACAGGCCGAGGGAGCAAACGGAAGTCGAGTTCATCGGATAAGTGGTCGCTGGGCGGTCGCGACGCGAGATTGGTAGCTCTCTGGTCGCAGCCACAACCGGAACAGGACGCAGCACAGGCACAACACGAGCGGTATGTGATAGAGTTCGCGGTAATTGTTCAAGTTGTCTTTGGCCGCGGCTTCGGCCAGGGGCCGAAGGAAGTCTTGCCGAAGCTGGTCCAGTCCCTCGCCGTTGGCCCCGAGGAGGAAGTAGCGCCCACCGCCGGCATTGGCGATGCGTTTGAGATTGCCCTCGTCCAAGCGCGTGGTGACTTCCTGGCCGAAGGCGTTCCGGGCCACGCTCCACGCGCCGCCCCGGCGGTGAACGGGCACCTTCGCGCCGATGGACGTGCCCACGCCGACGGTACTGACCGCCATCCTTGCTTCGCGGTGCCACTTGCGCGCCTCTTCGATGGCGTCGCCTTCGACCTCCTCACCGTCGGAGATAATGATGAGCACGCGCTGAGGAAGGTTGTTGCTCACGAAATATTTTCCGACTCGCTCAATGGCGAGCGCGAGCGAACTGCCGCCCTCGTAAATCTCCTCCGGCTCGATGAACCGCAGCACCGTGCGCAACGCCTCGGTATCGAAGGTGATCGGCGCGTTGAGAAAAGCCTCGCCGGCAAAGGTTGTGATGCCCACGCGGTCAGCGGTGGAGTCCGTCAACCACCGATCCAGCGCATTCGACGCCGCTCCGTAGCGCGTGGGCTTGACGTCCGTGGCCAACATGCTGCGGGAGGCATCCAGCGCGACGATGTAAGGAATGCCCTGCAACTCCTCCTCGTTGGCCTTGGCGTATCGAAGCGGTCGCGCGAGGGCCAGCAACATGGACCCGACCGCGACGAGGAGAAGGAGAGTGCCCAGCCTGCGCCGGGTTTCGCTGAACCCAGGAGCGGACCAACAATGCGCGGGATCACCGGTGAACTTATCACTGAGCTTTCGCCGCCGCCTCCGGCCCCACGCCAACGCGAGCCACAGCCCCGCCAGTGCGGGCGGAATCAGCCAGAGGAGCCAGAGGTGGGCGAACTTCATGCAGGGACTGGAATTGGAAATTGAAAATTGGAAATTGAAAATTGGAAATTAGGCGAGCGGGCGGACGGAGTGGAAGACTCTGCTTCGGAGGCGCAGATTCCGGATTGAGGAAACAGACGGGGCAACACCACCTCTGCGCGAGGCGGAGCAATTTGAAATTTCAAATCTTCAATTTTCAATTTCCAATTCCCTCTCCCGCTCACGGAATCCGCCTCCGCACCGCCTGCGCCGCGATCTGCCCCAGCACCACGCCCAGCGCGGCCAGCGTCAACCACGGATGCAGCTCGTGGTAGCTCTGGTAGCGCTTTTGCACGAAACGTCTCTTCTCCAGCAGGTCGATCATGTCGTACACGCTTTGCAGCGCGTGCGTGTCGCCGGCCTGGAACAACTGGCCGCCGGTCAGTTTGGACACCTTGAGTAAGTCGTGTGCGTTCAGCTTCGAGCCGGTGAGCCGCTCCGGACCAACGATGATGCTGTAGATGCGCACGCCTTCCTTCTTGGCGAAGGGAGCGACTTCCAGCGGCTTGCGGCCCGCGCTGTTCTGTCCGTCGGACACGATGATGATGATCTTGCTGCGGTCCGCGCTGGCTTTGCGGAGGAAATGCACCGACGCCACGATGGCCTCGCCGATGGCCGTGCCGTGCGATTGCACGATCTGGTGCAGCGCCGACACCACCCATTCGTGGTCCAGCGTGAGCGGGCTGACGAGGTACGGCCCCTTGGCAAAGCCGATGATGCCGATGCGGTCGCTGGGACGTTTCGCGATGAACTTCTCCACCACGTCGGCCAGCGCCTCGGCGCGCGACACCCGCTTGCCTTTCAAATGAAAATCCTTCTCCGTCATCGAACCTGAATAGTCGAGCGCCAGCATGATGTCGATGCCTTTGGAGGGATCGGGGATGTTCCCCTTGGGCACACGCGGGCGGGCCATCGACGCGATGAGGAGGGCGATGGACAACAGCACGACGGCCAAGCTCAACCGGCCAGCAAGGCGCCGCGGCCTGCGCCCAGGCACTGGGAGCAGCTTGAGCGACGGGAACGGCACGGCTGGAACCGGGCCGCGACGCCCCAACCACCAGGCCACCAGCGGCAAAACCAGCAGGCCCGCCAGCACCGGGGGATGCTGGAACTCGAAACCGCGTAAGAGGTCGAGGAGGAAGGTCATGGAGCGGCTCCGAGGAAGGGAATTGAGAATTGAAAATTGAAAATTGGAAAATGCAAATCGGGGCAGGCATCGAATATGACGGCGTTTCCCGGCGGCAGAAAGCGAAGGCCATTTGTGAGGAGAAGACTCCCGATCAAGACCGCGGCGGGCCTGCGCTCAATTGGCAATTTCCAATTTTCAATTTTCAATTTTCAATTCCCTCTCTCTCGTCGGCGTCGCTTCTCCCTGCGGCGTCACTGCCACGCAGTCCGCGCCCGCTGCCTCCGAGCACCGCTTCACGAACGCGACGGCGTAATCGACCAGTTGCACCATCTCCTCCCGGCTCGCACCGTGGCGGGCGAACTTCACCTTGTCACAGAATTGCAGGTACTCTCCGAGACTCCCGCGCTGTTCTTCACCGAGTGTCGAATGTGTCTGCGCGTGGCCGAGGAACTCGCGCGTAGTTTGATAGACGATGCGGAGCTTGAAGCGCGCCTCGATGTAGGTCCGAAGCACCCACGAGCACTCGATAGCCAGCCGATACACGCCCAGTTCTTCCATCTTGGCGCGCAATTCCTCCAGACGCCGCAGCGCGGCGAGATGCGGCGCTTCGGCAGGCGCCGGCGGTTCCCCGGCCCTTTCAGCCTGCTTGAGATGGAGCCGGGCGTAGAGTCGGCGGCCAGCCAGCGCCAGGACCGCCAGCGACACCAGCAGGAGCGCGATGAACCAGCCGCTCTGCCACCACGGCGGGATGCGCACCAGCGAGAGGTCCTCGATGAACCCAGCAACTCCATTGGTCGCCATGTTGGTGACGGGGTTCATGCCACTTTGCTCCGCGAGTGCCGCTCGAAGAACACGCGCAATGGACGGTAGTACGGGCGATCCGTCCGCACGGCCAGCGACGCGATCTTCGAGCGACGAAAGTAATCCAGCAGCGCCGTCTCGCGCTCCTGCGCCTGCTGCTCGTAGGCCGCGCGCAAGCCGGGATCGCCGGTGTCGATCTCCATCACCTCGCCGGTTTCCGCGTCCCGCACCAAGGCCAGGCCCACATCGGGCAGGCTCAGTTCGCGCGGGTCGAGCAGCTTGAGCGCGATCACGTCGTGGCGCTGATTGGCCGCCTTCAACAAACGCTCATAGCCTTCGTCGAGGAAGTCTGAGATCAGGAACACGATGGCGGGCCGGTGGACGACGTGATTGAGGAACTTGAGCGCGGTCTTGATTGAAGTCCCCTGCCCTTGCACTTCGTGATACAGCAAGTCGCGAATCAGCCGGAAGACGTGCTGCCGGGTCTTGCGCGGCGCGATGTAATGCTCGACGTGGTCCGTGAACAGGATCAGGCCCACACGGTCGCAGTCCCGCACCGCACTGAAGGCGATGGCTCCGGCCAATTCCGCGGCCAACTCGCGCTTGGTTCGGCCCGCGGTGCCGAAGTGGCCGGAGTGACTCATATCCACAAGCAACATCACCATCAACTCGCGCTCCTCGATGAACTGCTTCACGAACGTCTTGCGCATCCGCCCGCTCACGTTCCAGTCGATGCGCCGCACGTCGTCACCCGGCACGTATTCCCGCACGTCCTGGAAGTCGATGCCGCGTCCCTTGAAGATGGAGGCCGACGCGCCCGCCATGAGTTGCTCGGAGATCAGCTTGGATTTGATCTCCACCCGGCGGATGCGTTTGAGCCATTCTTTGGGGATCATGGGAGGACGGAGCGTGGTGTGGGTTTTACGTTTTTACGTTTTACGTTTCACGCTTCCGACCGTGCGACTCGCAAATGCGTAAAACGTAAGTTCGTCACGGCACCGGCACTTTGCTCAACACCTTCTCCACGATCTGGTCCGTCGTGACTTCCTCCGCCTCGGCTTCATAGGTCAGCAGGATGCGATGGCGGAGCACGTCGTGGGCAACGGCCTTCACGTCATCCGGCGTGACATGGGTGCGGCCTTGCAGAAGCGCCGCGGCGCGGGCCGTGAGCGTGAGGTTGATCGTCGCGCGCGGGGACGCGCCCACGCGGATGAATTGCTTCAGTTCCGGGTCGAGGCCATTGGTCGTGCGCGTGGCGAAGACGATCTTGATGACGTAGTTCTTCACCTGCTCGTCCACGTAGATGTCGTTGACCATCTCCTGCATCTCCAAAATCTCCTCCGGCGAGACGCGCGCTGCGAGGTCCAGATTCGGCCGGGTCGAAGCCATCCGCTCCAGGATCATCTTCTCCTCTTCCTCGGTCGGGTACGGGACGATGACCTTCATCATGAACCGGTCCACTTGCGCTTCCGGCAGCGGGTAAGTGCCTTCCTGCTCGATGGGGTTCTGCGTCGCCAGCACAAAGAACGGCTGCGGCAGCTTGTAGCTCTTCTCGCCGATGGTGACTTGGTGCTCCTGCATGGCTTCGAGCAGCGCGGACTGCACCTTGGCCGAAGCGCGGTTGATTTCGTCGGCGAGGAGGAGGTTCGCGAACACCGGCCCCATGCGGGTCGAGTAAGTGCCCCTGACCGGATCGAAGATGAGCGTGCCGGTCACGTCGGCGGGCAGCAGGTCGGGCGTGAACTGGACGCGGGAGAAGGAGCACTTCGTACTGCGGCCCAGGCAATTGATCGCCAGCGTCTTCGCCAAGCCCGGCAGGCCCTCGAGCAGAACGTGCCCGCGCGCCACCAGCGCCACCAGCATCCGGTCGATCAAATGGTGCTGGCCCACGATCACTTTCTGCACTTCCTCGCGCACCAGGCCGAGGTGCCGCGCCGCTTGCGCGACTTTCTCTTTCAACACTTCACTGCTCATCGTCATAAAAACTCAGGACCGTTTTCTGGCCGCCCGCTTTCCTTCGCGGCCCGCAATGGGGCCTTCAGAACTCTCCGAACTGGGCAGCGGCGAAGATAGGACTGCGGTGCTTTGGGAGGAATTCACCGGAAAGCGGAACCTCTTTCAAAACCGTAGCAGCCGACGTGAGGAGGCTCTGTTTCCCCTGAAGCTTGAGCCTCCTCACGTCGGCTGCTACGGAGTTTTGAAATCGCCTCAGCGGAGGTGCTCGCAAAACTTTGGCGGCGTGGCGGCGTCTCGGCCGAGCGCCGCGGCTTTTCGGTGAAAATGAGTCATGGCGGAGCACCACACCCGCAAAAATCTGCAATCGACTCGGATGCCGCTGATTTCAAAATCCGGTAACAGTTTGCCAAGAAAGGTGAAGATGTGCCGCCGTGCCGAGCCTAGTTTGCACCCGTGACGTTCAGACCGGCAGAGGTTACTGCAAGGACGGACTAAAGAAAATGGACAGGCCGCCGATGAACTAAATGGACGACCGTCAGATGGGTGTCGTCACCAGCTTTAAAGGAGTGATGGGATGCTGACACACCCCTGTGAGGCACAGAGTTAATCCCAAGCGGCCTCACGGGGGTGACTTCTTTTCCCGTTCCGAGTTTCGAGTTGCCCACCAGGCAGCCGCGCTGACTCGGAACTCGAAACCCGACGGTAGTCCTATTTCACCGCCGCGACCTTCAAATCGTCGAAGCGGATGGGCGTTCCCGAAAGCGGGCTTCCCCACACCGAGGCGCGGCCAGAAGCCGGCTCCACCTTCTCCGCGTGGGAAATCTGCCAGGCAGCCGGCTCGGCGGCGCCTTCTTTCCACGCCTTGCCTTCCACGGTCCATTCGCCGTCTTTCGCCTTGCGCAACTGCAGCTTCAGCATCGTCCACCCGCCTGACTCCCAGGTCACGGGCGCGCTCGCCACGATGTCATCGCCCTTCCACAACTCGACGGCCCGCTTGCCCGGGGCGACCAGCAGCCGGTAGCCGCCCACGCCGCCAAGCCCCACGCCAAACACCGGCTGCCGCCGACCTTTGCTCGTGCCGAAGGCCCGCGCCGCGACGGCGAGGTTCTCCTTCTCCGCCGGCCCGAACAGCACCCCGAAGGTGTCGAGCGGCGCGCCGGGGAGTTCGAGGAACTTGTTCCCGCCCTCGGCCTTCACCGCCCACGCGCCGTCCAGCACCATCATGTCGTCCGGCACCTTGTCCGTTTCGGCCTTCTCGAAACTGTTCTCGTAAGCTGCCTTGGCCGCCGGCTTGACCTCTTCGGCCCCAAACGACGCCGCCGCCACGCACAAACCCAGACTCAAGCCAATCATCTTCATGTTGTCCTTCATCGCTCGACCGCGAGCCAATTTCAAATTCGCAATTTTCAATTTTCAATTCCCAATTCCCTACTCACTTCGCAGCGCCTCCAGGAGCCGCCCACGCAACGCCAGCCGTGTCGCTCCCCACGCCGCCGCCAACCCGACCAGCACCACGCCGCCCAGCGTGAGGCCCAGCGACTTCAGCGGCAACTCCAACGTGGGCGAGAAGAGCGCAGGCGACACCGCGACCAGCGCCGCGCCGACGCCCACCGCCAAGCCCAGCCCCAGCAGCGCCACGTGCTCGCCCAGCACCAGCCGTTGCAGGGCGCGGCGTCGAAACCCCACCGCCAGCATCAACGCCAACTCGTTCCGCCGCTCCAGCACGTTGCGCAGCACCACCACACCCAGGCCCGCGCTGCCCAGCAGCAACCCCAGCCCGCCCAGCACCTGGAACGTGCTCAGATACGTGTTCTGCACTGCGTTGAACTGCGCCAGCCGCCGCGCCGCCGGCGTGAGTTCCAGGCCGACATCTTGCAAGCCGCGCGACAGCGCCGCGCTCACCGCATCGACGCGGTTCGACGGGGCGTCGATGAGAAACATTCGATACCCCGCCTCGCTGGGGAATCGCTTCACGAACTCTGCTTCGTCGATCACGAGGTTGCCTTGCAGAATGGAATTGGCCACTGCGCCCACGAGCCGCAGCTTGAAGGTCTGGCCGCGCTCGTCCGTGTAATCCAGCGTGTCGCCGACCTTCTTGCCCAGCGCCCACTGGATCGAAGCGGCGTCACCGATGGCGGGAACCTCGGCGGAAGGCGGAATATCCCCCGGCGAGCGCGACGCCAATTCCGCATTTCGCATTCCCCGTTCGGCATTGGCGATCGGTGATTGGCGATTGGCGATTCCCGTTCGGCCTGCATTCTCGCTGGCCTTGAGCGCCAGCCAGCCGTTGGTGACGGCCACTTCCTTCGCCAGCTTCGCGAAGGCAAACGCCCCGCGCCCGGCCAGCAACTCCGGCTTCACCCCCAGCAACCGCGGCTTCTGTGCGCGGTTCAAGTTCAAGCAACTTGCCTCGTCACCTTCGCGCACGCGGAACGGCACGAAGGCCACGCCCTCCAACTCCTTCTCATCCAGGCCGAAAAATTCCTGGCCCGCTTTCGTGTTCAAATCTTTCACCACCGGCAGCGTGCTTTGCCCGATGAGCGCAAATCCACCGGTTCCGGAGGAACGCTTCCAGGCCTGGAGATTCGCGTCCAAACGAAACACCCCGATGGACGCAATGATGAACACCCCGCACGCCAGCAGCGCCGCCACAGCCAGACTGCGCTTCCGCCGCCGCGTGCAGCCGCGCACCACCAGCGATAGCAGAGTAAACGGAGCGCGGCTGTCCTCAGCCGCAGCACCCGACACGGCAAGCGGGCCTTGCTCCGCTCCCAACGCGCTCGCAGCCATTGGGCCGCTGCGGCTGGGGACAGCCGCGCGCCAACCCAACCGCGTCAGCCACCACGAAATCACCGCCAGCCCCCCAACCAAACACAGCGTTCCCGCGCCGAAGAACGCCCCCGCATTCGTCGTCTCGCCCGACGCCACCGCCCAACTCACCACACCAACGGCCCCCGCCAGACAACCGCCGGCCATCCAGCCTGCGCGTGTCATCCCGTGCGCTCCCCAATCTGCAATCTGCAATCTGCAATCTGCAATTTCCCCTTCCCCCGACAGCAGCGCCCGCGCCGGCTGCCGGGCCTGTTTCCGCAACACCACCCAAACCGTCAGCGCGCCCACTGCCACCGCCGCCAACAATCCAATCGCCAGCGTGAGGGGCGTGAGATGGAAAGTGAGCGCCGACGTGCCGATGGCCTCGCGCCAGACGGTTGTCAATCCTCGCAGCATCAGCTTGGCGTAAAGAATCCCTCCCGCCGCGCCGACCACGCCGCCCGCAGCGGCCAGAGCCGTGCCCTCCACGAGTAACAACTTGCGGACTTGCTTGGGCGTGAAGCCGAGCGCCAGCAACGTGCCGACTTCCGCCGCGCGCTGCTCCAATCCGAACTGGAACAGCAGCGCCATCAGGATCAACGCCGCCGCGATCAGGAAGAAGCTGAACCCGATGAACAGCCCGCCGAAGTCCTGCGACTGGTTCGCCGCCTTCAATGCCTGCTCGCGCACCGGCTCGAAATGCAGGCCGAGGTCTTCGGGCTTCAGGTTGGCCAGGATGCGTTTCTCCAGGGACGCGCGGAACTCTTCCGGCTCGGTGTTCGTGGGAATTGGAAAGCGGATCGCCGTCAACTCGCCGAACCGGTTTGCCCACATTCGCTGTCCCGCCGTCAGCGTGATGAACGCCTTGGGCGTGCCGCGATGCTGCTTCCAGTACGCTTCGTCCTTCTCGCGAATCTTGTGGACGAGCGGAAAGCCCGCGTCCCAATCGTGCGTGCTCTCAGCCTTGGCCAAACCGGGAAACTCCGGCATCAGCGTGCGGTCGGCCCACGGCATCTGCATAGGGAGGATGGCGCGAACGCGAAAGCGGTTGGTGGCTTCGATCAACTTCGTCGCTGAATCTGGAAGGAAGGAAGTGAGTTCCACCATCTCGCCGGGCTTCACCTGAAGACCATCCGCCAGCCATTGGTTCAGAACGATCTCGTCATCCTTCAAGTCGGGCGGCGTCCACGGCGCGCCTGCTGCGGTGACCATTGAGTAAGGCGTGGTGTTTGTGCCGGCACGGAACTGGTTGACGAGGAAGGTCAGGATCGGCTGGGAACTAGGACTGATTGCCGAAGCGGCCCGGATCACCGCGCCATCCAGGAAGACGCGGGAAGTGGTCAGGTCCACCACGGGCGCGTTGGCGGTTTGGGCATCGGCGGGACTTCCGTTCGTGAGCACACGGAGGCCGAGATTGACGTCCGCCAGCGACCACGCATTGGTCAACAGACGTTCAACGACGCTGAGTGTCAGGGCCGAGTCTGCCTGCCGACTGATGGTGCCAAGCCCTGAGATTTCATCGCCGCGGAGCCAGCAGGACCACCTATGAAGTGTTTCCTCAGCTTGGCTGGCGGGATGCGCAATGGACGCCGGATTCACCAGCAAGAGATTCGCCTTTCCGTCCAAACCCGTGCCTTTGCCCAGTTGCTCCAGGCGAACAAATGCGTTCAGCGGCGGCAAACTCCCCGCCCGCAAACTGAAATCCCCCGGAACATGAGTGAGCACTCCCGCGACGCGCAGACGAAGCGCGACGGTGGATTCGCTGAGTGAAACCAAGGTCGATTCGCGCGACATGGCGGAGGGCTTCTGGATGCGAAGAACCAGTTGGTCGCCCGGCCCCGCGTCAAGTTGTTGGGCCAAGGTTTGGCTAAGCCAGACCGACTCGGTGGTGTGGGTTATCCGCGACGGAAAGAAGTCGTCGGGCACTCCGTAAACCTGGACGGCATTGGCGCGAGCCTCGCCGTCCTGACGGGAAACCGTCGCCGGAAGTTGGAGAACGGCGAATCCTCGTGAGACGTGCGGCCAAGGCCAGATAACCTGCCCCTCCTGAAACTGGAACCGCGGTTGGCCATCCGGCAGAAACCGCGCCGTCTTCCGCCACTCGTTTGAACTGAGCGTCACCATCCGGTTCAGCAAATCGCTGCCAAAAAAGCGATCACCCGTCGTGGCAGCCAACTGCACGCCGGCCAGCCTCTCCAGCGCACGCTGGCGCAAACTCTCCCGCACCGAGTCCCCCACGATCAGCGCCCCGATGAGCGCGGCGCTGCCCACTGCCGCCCCAAGCACCACGCCTAGATGCGCGCGCCAGCGGTGGCGAAGACTGCGGAGGATGAGCGTGCGAGGAGTCATGGAACTGTTCGCAGTTCGTTGTCCGCGGTTCGTGGTTCGTGGTTCATGGAATGGGTCAGGCGATGGGAGGACCATCGACGAACGACGAACCACGGACCAACCTCCCATCCCGCAGTTCCATCACCCGACCCATCCGCCGCGCCAGGTCCAGCGCGTGGGTGACCACGATCAGCGTTACGCCTTCTTCGCGGTTCAGGTCCACGAGCAATTGGCCGAGCGCCTCCGCGGACGCACGGTCGAGCGCACCAGTGGGTTCGTCAGCGAGCAGCAGCGGCGGCTGGTTGATGAGCGCGCGGACCACGGCCACGCGCTGGCGCTCGCCGCCGGAAAGCTGGCTGGGACGGTGATGCAGGCGCCCGTCAAGACCGACGCGCTTGAGCAGGCGCTCCGCGCGGTGTTCAGGACATTCAGAAGTTTCGAGTGGGCGACCGGCCAGCGTGGGCACCAGAACGTTTTCCCAGACGGTGCAGTGGGGCAGCAGGTGGTGGGCTTGGAAGATGAAACCGATCTGGCGGTTCCGCAACGCGGCCAGTTCCGCTTCGTCGAGTCCGCTCAGGTCCCGGTCCTCCAGCAGCACTTTGCCGGAGGTCGGCTGGTCGAGCGTGCCGATGATGTTGAGCAACGTGCTCTTGCCGCAGCCTGACGGGCCAGTGATGGCGAAGGAGCCGCCGCGCGCGACTTCCAGGGTGATGTCCCGCAGCACGGACAACGGGGCCGCGCCCTCCGCGGCCACGTAGTCTTTGAAAACCCGCTCCAGTCGGAGCAACGGATGCGACTCTGACATGCAGAAGTTGTGGCCCAAACCCAGGGGCCTTGCACTGAAAAAGTGTTCAGTGAGACGAAACGACTTCAACGCAAAGACGCTGAGGCGCAAAGACGCAAAGAGGAGTACGGTCGAACCGTTTCGTTCAGTAAGCAGTGACGAGAACCAAATGACTGAGGTTCTTGGATTCTCTCTGCGCCTCTGCGTCTTGGCGTCTTGGCGTTCCAACCCGATTGAATCCCCACGGCTCGGCTGAGCGAAGCGATGCCCTGGGGATCCCGTCCCCTCACGAATTCGGACGATCGCTACAGGACAAAGAACAGACTCAGCAGCGCGACGTAGCCCGCGGCCAGCACGTCGTCCACCGTCACGCCCCAGCCGCCGGGCAGGCGCTGGCTCTGCTTCACTGGCCACGGCTTGAGGATGTCGAACACGCGGAACAGCGCGAAGATCGTAACCGTGATCCACCACGACTTCGCGCTGAAGAAGGCACCCGGCTCCGGCATCGCCCCGAGACGACGGCACTCGCTCACGACCCACGGCAGAAAGCAAATGGGCACCGCGATGATTTCATCCAGAACGACGGACGGCGGGTCTTTCTGCTGAAGGATTTTCTCCGCTTCGCCGCAGAGCCAGACGGAGAGCGCGATGCCAAGCACGATGCCGGCGATGAAGAGCCAGAAGTTTCCCGTCAGCAGCAGCACGACAAACCACAGCAGGCCCGGCACCGTGCCGTACGTGCCAGGGGCCACCGGCATCCGCCCGGCGCCGAAGCCCTGGGCGATGAGCAAGCAGAACCGGCTCACGTGTCCTTCATGTAAACGTCCCGGTTCCGCCACAGGTAAATGCAGCCGGAGAGGGCCGTGAGAAGGACCGCAATCCAGAGGGCGCCCCGGGTGAAATAGACGATCCACAGCTTGAAGACCGCCTGCAGCCACGGCCACCATTCCACGTGGGCATCCATCACCAGCAAGGCAATGATCGCCACGATCTGCGAGATGGTCTTGTGCTTGCCCCACCGCTCGGCCGCCAACACCACGTTTTGCGCCGCCGCCAGCAGCCTCATGCCGGTGATGGCGAGTTCGCGCGCCACGATGATGACGACCATCCAGGCCTCGACCGTGACGGGCGTGGAGGGGTTAAGCCGCCCGCGCTCGACCAACGCAATGAAGGCGGAACAGACCAGGATTTTGTCGGCCAACGGGTCCATCAACTTGCCGAAGCTGGTGATGAGGTTGCGCCGCCGGGCGATGATGCCGTCGAGCAAATCCGTGATGCTGGCGATGCAGAAGAAGACCAGCGCCAGCGTGTCGTTGATGGGCGAACGCGAGAAGACGGCCCACAGGAAGATCGCTGTGAGCGCAAACCGCGAGACGGTGAGCTTGTTCGGAAGGTTCATCCGAGAGCGCTCCCGCGGTGGGTGGCCGGTGGCTGTTGGCAGGTTGTCATCGCCCGATGGCGAGAGTTGTAGCCGCCCGCCCGCAAGATGCAACCCGCAACTCGGAAATGACCGGGCGAATCCTGATCCAACCACCACGCCAACGCCAGGAATGACAGAGGCAGGAATGGCGGGGCGCGCGCCCCTCCCTATGAACCAGACCGCACCCGGGGACCGGTCGTGGTCCGTCTTCGTCCGGTTCAAGGGTTCAAAGCGCGAAGTTTCGTTTGGGGACTCACTCGAGGCGCTTCAGATGCACGACCGCATTGGTGGAATTGAGCGGGCTGTGGAGCGTGACTTTGCCTCCGCCTTGCACCGGCGCGGCTTTCTGAGTTGGGCCGCTCACCGCGTGGACCCACTCCACTTCAAATCGCTTGGCCGCCGCAGTCAGGTCCAGGACCACGTCCTTGCCTTCGGGCAAGAACGCCAAGTACTCCGTGCCCGGATTGGCCAGGCAATACTTCGATGACGCCAGATCACCGCGCGGCGTCAAGGTGGCCAAGTCCACGCGGCGGGACAGCTTCAAGGCCTGCCCCATCGCCTGGCGCACCGGCTCCCATTTCGCTTCCGGGCCGTGGTCGAGCACGCGACGCTGGTACGGGTCCATGAAGATAGGGTTCAGCCCGCGCAAGAGGCTCTTCCAGACCCACGCCACGTTGCCGCCGATGCCCCAAAGATGATCGGTGTCGGTGAGGATGACCTTCGAGCCGTTGGCAGGCGGCGGGTTGTCGCGATAGCCGCCGTCGGGGTTGGGCGAAATCCAGTCCGCGGGGCTGGCGAAGAGCGCGGCGTTGGTCCCGCCTTGGTATTGGAAGGTCATGCCCACCGGATGCCGCTTGGGCTTGGCGCGCTCGTAGTCGTGGATGAAGCGGATCATGTCGTACTGCCACTGGGTCGAGGGCGGATGGTTTTCGTTGGAAATCTCGTAGAGCGCGTTGTCGAACTGGTTCACCGTGTCCACGACCTGCCGCACGTAAGCGCGCTGAAGCTCCGTGATCTCGCGGCTGCGGCCCGTGTGGATTTCCAGCCCCTTGCCGTCGCCGTCGAGGTCGCCGTTGACGCCATTCACGTTGTTCTCAGGATGAAACGGGTGATGCCGCCAAGCGTCGGGCGAAAACTGAAGGCCCCAACCTTCAAACAACATCACCGCCGCGTAGATGCCCCGGTCCTGCGCCGCCTTCATGCGCTGACGCAGGCGCGTGAAGTAGTCGTCGTTGAACTCTCTCAGGTTGAACTTCGGCTTGCCATCGAGAGCGTTGCCAGGGCCGGTGCGCTTCCACGGCAGCGGCGCGGCGTGGTGGGTCTGCGGCTTCTCTTCCCGGTTGCCGCGGGTGTCCCACGACAGCAACTCCCAGGTCCAAAGCCGGAAGAAGTTGTGCGGGTAGGCCGAGAGCCAGTTGAGGTAAGCGTCGAAGTCGAAGCGCGGCGGCGGATCGGACGGCCCCATGTCCACGAGGCTGTTCCAAGTGTGCGAGCCGGTGAGGAGGATGGCGCGGCCGGAATCGTCCGTGAAGTAGCGCGGATTGGTGGGATGCACGCGGAGCGGCCCACGGATGCCGGCGGGCGCGGACTCCGGGGTGGCTGAGGGCGCTGTCGTTGGCGTGATGAGCCAAGCCAAAACGGCGAGGCGGAGCAGGTGGATGGTCTTCATATCGGGGTTCAGCAGTTGGATTGGTTTCAGTGTTGGGTTGATGTCAGGGGCCGCTCGATGCGCTGTCCGGCGGCCGAGACCGGATGGCCTCGCCCACTTTCGCGAGGAACCGATCGAAGGACTCGTCCGTGATGACGCGGTCTTTCTGGTCCAAGCCCAGCCGGACGATGACCATTTGCCAGTCGGGGATGACGACGCACTTGTTGTTGTTATGGCCCAAGGCCGCGAAGGCGCTCGCCGGCGCGCGGGGCCACTTGCGTTGGCCGCCGGCAGTGGTCCCATTGACCCACCAGTTGCAGCCGTAGCACCCGCGGCCATCGATCCGGCTTTCCGGCTGCGCCCACGGCATATCGGCTGGCACCTGGACACGCGTGGCTTGGTCGATCCAGCGCTCGCTGAGGAGTTGGCGTCCATTCCAACGGCCTCGGTTCAGAAACAGCAGGCCGAACCGCGCCAGGTCGCGGGCCGTGATGAAGACGTGTTTGTCGCCGTTGCCCGAGCCACCGTTGATCACGAGGCCGTTCTCCTTTGCATACTCGCCCCAGGACCAGTTCGTCATGCCGATGGGTGCGGCCACGCGGCGACGAAACAGGGCCTCGAGCGGTTCGCCCGCGAGGCGCGTGAGCACCAGACCGAACAAGTTCATCGCCGAGTCCCAATAGGCGTACTGGGAGCCGGGCGGCGCGAACAGTGGCTGCGGGGCCGGCTGGAACGGCGTGGAGCTGGGGCCGTGCCGATAGTCTCCCCGCGGCTCATCGCCCACCGCGCGATAGCCGGAGGTCATGGTCGTCAGATGGCGCAGCGTCACGCCGGAGTAGTGGGGCCTCAATGCCGGCGCCCATTGTGCGGCGGGCGAGTCGAGCGCGCATTTTCCGTCCTCCAGCAGCAGGCCGAGGACGGTGCTCGTGAACGACTTGGTGCAAGACCAGACCCCGTGCCGATGGTCGATGTTGTCGCCGCTCCAAATGAGCCGGCCGTGGCGAACGATCACGAGTTCGCGCACGCCGTCTCGGCCCGCGTTCGCCTTGAGATACTCCACCGCCACCGTCAGCTTGGCGGCATCGACTCCTTGTGAGGTTGGCGAAGCTTCCACCCAATTGTGGCCGGGAAAAACCGTGTCGGCGGCGGCGGGACCGAAACCGCCCAGGGTAACGACGAAGTAAATCCGACAGCAGAGAAAGCAACGTCGAACGGCGAGCTTCAATCTTCTGTCGGCAGTCATGTCCGCGGCGGCGCTCATGGCTGGACGAGACAGACCACGCGGCGATAGGCCGAGAGGCTGGGCGTGCCGTTGTCCTGCACTTGGAGAATGACGTGAACGCTCGCGGGCTGCTCCACTCGCGGCGCGACGAAGCCCGTCGATTCGCCTTCGAGGGACTCGAGACGGATTTCGCCGGGGAACGTGCCTGCTTCGCGATAGACGAACCAAGTGGTCCGAATGGCGTGGCCGTCAGGATCGGCTGAGCCGCGGGAAGTGAATCGGACAGTGTCGCCAGACTTCACCCGGCGGCGCAGCACATCGCGCGTTCCGTCCCCGTCGAGGACGGCGGTGGGGCGATGATTGGCCTTCGCGAATTCGCCGGCCACGCACCAGTTCAGTCGGGCGCGGAAGTCGTTTTGCAGCGCCGCCGCCCAGCGGGCCAGCGTGTGGTCGCGATGCGTCGTGCCGTTCCAAGTGTCAGCCAGAGAAGCCCAGTAGTACGGCTGGCTGGGGAAATTGGTGTTCAAGCCGTAGCGCCCCGCCCAACTGCCCCAGGTCGGTTCGTGGGGATCGTTCAGGCCGGTCGGCACCAGGTAGAGGAACGTCATCGAGTCGCCTTCCTTGGCCCAGTGGGTCGTGTTCGTCGGATAGAGCGCGCCCAGCGGGCCGTGGCCGGTGAGCACGTCGCGGACAAGGTCGAAGCCGCCCGCCCGCGAGGTCAGCGCCGAAAAGCGGTGGTACCAGCGCTTGCCATCGACGACGGGCTGAAAGGTGTTCACCCAAAGTGCGAACGGCGGCGCGATGGTTGCGGTGTGTTCGGCGAACTTGTCGTAGGAAGAAAGCCGGAGCTTCGATTTGAACTGCGCGTAACCGTCCGGCCCTCGCTCGCGGAGCACGCGGTCCAGGGCGCGTTTGAGGTTGTTGGTCGCGGCGCCGTGGTCCGTGCCCCAGTCGGAGTACCAGAGCGGCCGCGGGTCGGGCCGGTCCACGGCGGAGATGATGAGTTTCTCGGCCTGATCGGTGTCGTTATGGCCGGCCACCGTCCGGCTCCAGAGAAAGTCCTTGGTGGGATAACGCGGATCGTGGCGCGCGAGGTTCGTCCAGCAGTCGCCATAGGCGTTGAGCTGTCGGCGCACAATGCCAAGGCCGGTGCGCTCCGGGTTGCGGTTCTCGCCACCGCGCGCCACGGGCCGGTTGGCGATCATGCCTTCGACATCCCATTCGTTGGCGTAAAGCAGGAAGCGCACGAGCGACTGCTCATCATCGGGGTCGCCGCCGGCGTCGGTTTCGATCAGGAGACGCAGTCGATCGGCTGCAATGGCGGAGACGGCGAACGCCACAAGACAAAACAGCGCGAGGAACCATCGGATCATGTGTTGAATCTGAATCTTGAAGTTGAACGGGGAGCACACGCGGCCGGCCGCGTGTGGGTTTCGGCGGCCCGCCGAAACCTTCCACCTCACTGACCGTTGAACGAGACGAGTTGTCCGGCGGGCCGCCGGACAACACACGCCGGCGGCGTGTGGTCCCCAATTCTCGAGTTCGGCTTGAACGCAACTGGTCATGGAGATTTCGCCGCCGCGCCGGTTTGAACTTTGACGATTCCGAGGCGGTACCAGCCCTCCTCAGTGCGGCCTTCAATGGCCAGCTTGATGGCAGGTGCTTTGGAGCGGGGATCGAGCAGCCCCAGTTCAAGTTCGTAGTCGCCCGCAGGGAGATTGGGCGGAACCGTGACGGCGCTGTCGAACAAACTGTCTCCCGGCAGCCACACCGTGATATCGGCGTCGGTGGGCAGCACTTCTGCTCGCTGACTGCTCTTGAGCCGAAGGGCCAACGGGAACTTCCGATAGCACGGGGCCACGCCTTTGTTGTCCCACCACGACGTGAACGCCAGTTGGCCACCGGCTTTGACCGCTCTCGGATACGTGAATTTCCGCAGCACGTAGCGGTAGCCCATTTTCTTCAGCCAGCGATTCACCTGCGGCCACCATTCCTGCGGCACAGCCGACGACTTTCCGTTGAAGGACGAGATGTGCCACTTGAGCGATTCGTCGATGATGTGGTCGATGTCCCACCCCTGGTTCTTCCAGTGTTGCATCACCCAGCAAACTTCCATCGTGACCGGAGCGCGGCGCCAAGCTTCTTGCAGGCCCGTCTGGATCAGCGTCTGCGGGTAGTAATCGTTCATGTGCGACCAAGTCTTGCTGAAGCCGCCCATGTCGCCCAGACAATCGACGCGCCAGCCCACGGGCCGTTTGGCCAGCGCGTAGTGCGCGGCTTTGGGGTCTTGAAGCTGCAACACCAAGGGCGTCTGGCGGAACGTGTCGAGGTAGCAGTCCAGCAACGCCTGCCGCGTCGCCTCGGTGAGCCGTTCCGCGCCGGCGCCCTCGCCCCAAGCGCCCACGATGGACACATCGACCAGTTCGAGGTCGGCGTGGCCGTCATAGCGGGCGCCGAGCGCGCGGATCAAGGCCCCGAAATGCCGGAGGTAAAGCGGATTCTCCGGATGCACGCGCCACTTTTCGACGGGGAGCTTCTTCTCCAAGTCCTGCCCGGCCACCAGCGCACGATACCAGTCGGGCGCGTCATTGTCCTTGCCGGTGCCGTAGGGGGCGATGCGCAGCATGAGCGTTTGCCCGCGCGAGCGTGCGGTGGCCAATGCGTTATCGAGCATGTCCCAGCGATACTGGCCCGCCTCCGGCTCGACGAATTTCCAATACACGCGGAAGTAGGCAATGCTGGTCCGCGGATGGTTTTCGTTTGTCAGGCTGCCGGTGAACTTCTGGTATTCGATGGGAAACCCCTCCGTCCACTTCAGCCCTTCGTTCAAGCGGTCGCCGTTGAACCGCTGGAAGGTTGTGAAGCCGATCCCTGGATTGATGAGCACGTCGTCGATCTCCTTCGGACGGACGGTGACAACGTCTGCGGCCAAGGCCGACGCCAGGCTCGCGGCCCACAGCACGCCGGCCAGCAGCAGTGCGGCAGTCAAAATTCGCGGGGCGTCGAAGTCGTTGAACCGCCGACCCAAGATGCTCTCGCTCACGCGGGGTGTGATGCTGTTCATGTGCGTTGAATTGCTCATGGTTGGATTGGTTCCGGGGCGGCTGCATTCACACAAGTCAGTGCCGAGCCTCCCTCCCGCGGACAACATCTGTGCCGACGGGAATCCGGCCAGTGTCCCGGACCTGAAAAAGAAAATGCGCGGTGATGGCCTAATGGAGATCGGCGCTCCCGCCAGGCGGGATTGGAGGCTCCGAAGAGCAAGTCCTGACGCCCCGGCACGAGGATCTCTACGCCGGTACTTGGACCGAGGCTCATCACCGCGCAGCGGTCTTATCGCCCAACTGGGCGGGCGGCGCAACCGGAAGTTGTTCACAGAGCGCCTCGAACCTCGACAAATTGCCTTCCAACCGGGAACTGCCCGGAGTAAACCTCGCCCCGCAAGCGATGCGTCGGTCTGCACTCAAGTCAAAGAACCGGAAGCAGGGGTCAGCTCTGGTGGCGCCACCGGCTCCGCAGCGGGAGGTGGCGGCGAACGCCGTTTCGTATCCGATCCCTGCCGAACTTCACTGCCGCCTGAAGGAGGAAGCCCCAGGACGAGATGCGACACTCCAACGCTACAAGGTGGTTTCGCTGTTCTCCGGGGCAATGGGCCTGGATATCGGCTTGGAGAAAACCGGACGATTTGAGGTCATCGCCTGTGTTGAGAAAGAGAAGTCGTTTGCCGACACCATTGAGGCGAACAAGACGGCAGGTAGAATTCTCGGTCAACCGGTGGTGTTCCACCGCGACATTGCGCAACTTGAACCCGCCGAACTGATGGCTGCTGTGGGCCTCAAGCCGGGTGAATTGGACTTGCTGGTTGGAGGTCCCCCCTGCCAATCCTTCAGCACGGCGGGCAAACGCGGAACAGTTCAGGACCATCGGGGCACCTTGCTTTGGCAGTTCCTTCGTTTTGTTGAAGCGTTGAAGCCGAAGTGTTTTCTCATGGAGAACGTTCGGGGCCTGTTGTCCGCGGCGCTTCGTCACCGTCCAATTGCGGAGCGACCCGAAAAAGGAGGGCCACCGCTGGAACCGGACGAAGAACCTGGCTCCGTCGTTCGCAGTTTTGCCGAAGACCTGCAGCGGATTGAAGGAGGGAAGTACCACATGGATTGCTTCGAGGTGAACGCTGTGAACTATGGCGCGCCTCAACTGCGCGAACGCGCGTTGTTCATCGGCAATCGCTTCAATGGAGTCGTGGAGTTTGCGACACCGACTCACGCTGCAGCCAATGGCGTCACCGCAATCGACACGTTGCCGCTATTTGATGACAGCGGGACTGACGCGCTGCCGTGGCGGACGCTGGGGGAATCGTTGGAAGGACTTGTTGATCCCAATCCCGTGATCCTGGATTTCAGTCCACGCAAGAAACGATACTTGGCGTTGGTTCCCCCCGGTTCGAACTGGCGAAGCCTGCCCGTAGAAATCCAAAAGGAATCAATGGGTAAAGCTTGGTTTGCTAAAGGTGGGCGTTCTGGTTGGTGGCGGCGGCTCACTTTTGATCTGCCGTGTCCCACGCTGGTCACGATGCCGAATCACGCAGGCACTTCGCTCTGCCACCCAACGGAAACGCGTGCCCTTACTTTGCGCGAGTATGCTCGGATTCAGGAATTCCCCGACGATTGGGAAATTTGCGGTACGCCTGCCGAGCAATATGCTCAGATCGGCAACGCGGTGCCTGTGCGTCTTGGTGAGATAGCCGGCAAAGTGGTTGCTCCGGAGTTGGACGCGCTTGCCAAGCGTGGTTTTGAGCCTTACTCCGCCACCCCGTCCGCCTACCGCATTGTTTATGTGCAATCGCACGTTCGCACTCGGCAATGGTTCAAGGACGGCAAGACTTGTGTTTGGCAGGACGGAGCGGGAGAAGACAACGACAAGCCGAGCTACGGTGCGCCGAAAACGAAACGAAGAAGCAAAGTGCTGATTGGAGCCTGATGCTATGCCACGCCCCCAAACGGACAACCCACTTTTCGACATACTGAAGGCACAGAGAGGCCGTTACGACCCGGATGAGGTCGTGCGACTGTTTTCCTGTGTCGGGAGGGAGCGCGTCAACGCTCTCGCGGGCGTGCTTGCCCAATACATCGGCACTAACCTTCCTGAAGCCATCGCGAAACGGGACGGACTCTCAGATTACCGGACCAATCCGTACGTCTTGCTGACCTGCGCCAGTGTGATGAAACTCACCGACCCCGCGCGGTTCGCAGACTTTCTTTTCAACAACAAGCTCTACATGGGGCTGGAGACGTCCTTCGGCAAATCCATCGAAGCGGCCATCCTGGGATCCTACCCGCTGGACACCGAGCCGTCGGCCAAGTGGATTGACCCGCCAGAAAAAGTGGCGGAGGCACGATCTCTGGTCGGGCTTTCCCGCGAACAGAAAGCCAAACGCCGTCGTCAGTCGGTCTGGCGCGAGATCGACAAGTCCTGCGTCCTTGGGAAGCGGCGCTACCTCATCTCCGTCAAGAGTGGGCCGAACTGCATCAACGACACGCAAGTCCAGGCCATGACGGATGCCATCAGCACCAACCACTCCAAATGGCTTGAGCAGACCAAGCGGACCTACCCGCAAGCTAGCAGTCTCGACATCATCATCGGCCTTACCTACGGCACTGACCGAACTACGAACAACAAGGAGAATCAGATTCTGGCGAAGCTCCTGGGGGCTGGCTTTTCGGAGGAAGACCGGCGCAATCTTCCGGGAGTGCTCATTGCGAGGAAAGGTCGGGCCACGCGGGTTCACCGACAGATCGGCAGGGAGTTCTGGGCTACTATCGGAAGCCCGTCACAGCCGGGCAAGGCGCAGTTCGTCTTCCTTGAAGTATTACTCGCCTTGGCAAAAGCACTGAACCTCGCTGCAAAGCAAGCCGACCTTGAAACGCGGATCAACCTCAAGATTCAGTCGCTCTGCAACGCTCTGTCGGGTCTGATGTTCCCGCGCAAGGGACTCCCATCATGGGTTTCAGACTCCTTCTCTGACACCGAATTGTTCTGGTTCGCAACCGCGTTGAGCGCCTTCTACGACGAGGGGATTTGACTCGTGGAGCGTGCTCTTCGCCGGAAGTTGCCACATGGGCGGTTCGTTGGGGTCACCAAGGGACGATCGCAACAGATGCGTGCGGTTCGAGGGCGCGGCAACAAGACCACCGAAACCCGGTTCCGTTCGGCGTTGGTCCGCGCCGGGATTCGTGGATGGAGCATCGCTCCGCAGAACATTCCCGGTCGGCCCGACTTCTACTTTGCCAAAGCCAGGCTTGCCGTTTTCGTTGACGGCTGTTTCTGGCATGGTTGTCCCCAGTGTGGCCACGTTCCGAGAACAAACTCGAAGTTTTGGCGGGCCAAGATCGAACGAAACCGCCAGCGGGACCGAGCCACCACAGCGGCGCTTCGTGCTGAGGGGTTGCGGGTCGTTCGACTGTGGGAGCACAAATTACGTGAAAACCTGGCTGGTTGCGTCGGGAGGGTTCACTCCCTTCTGAACAAGGCACACGGCCGCGCAGACTCTCCATGAAAAGAAATGCACCGAAACTGAAATGGGATCCGCTTGGGTACGGTCCGGACATCGTTTACTGCGACAATCCGTACTGTGAAAGCCCGGCTTTTGAAACGATCACCGTTTCGGAAGAGAGGGCTGGTGACTCCACTCGCAACTTCTGCGCTCCATGCGCCGGAGCCTACAACGTCGGAGTGCAGCATGGGACCCTGACGACGCTGGCGGAACTCCGTCTTGCCAAACGGAGACGATTGAGGGGAAGAGCAGGAGGCGGGAAGTCTTCCCAGGCTGCCGCGGAAAAGAACATTGGGAAACGGCACGCACCGCGTTGAGCCGGATCAACGAGAGGGTCGCTCGGAACGAAATTCGGAGCTTCCTTGAGCTTCTCGCAAAACTGTAGCAGCCGACGTGAGGAGAGTCGGAGCCACCGCTGACGGTGGCTGCATCGGGCCAAGGAACGGAGCGCGGCTGTGGTCGAAGACCTAGCCGCAGCACGCTCCAGAGGACGAAGCTCGAACTTGCTCCCACGCCCTGCGTCTGGGTTGGTGCTGCGGCTGGTCCTGCGGATACAGCCGCGCTCCGTTCCTTGGCAGGCTCTGCTTTCATTGAAGTTTGAGCCTCCTCACGTCGGCTGCTACGGGGTTTATGCAATTGCCTCCCTTATTGGAGATTGCCGAACCACGCGCTCCCAGGCAGCCTCCGCACATGTTCAAGCCGCTTCGCAAAAGACTGGAAGCAGCCGCGGCCTTCCTGGTGTCGGCCCTCGTGCTTTGCCTGGCAGGCTGCGCGACCAGGGCACCGCAGATGAATACGAGCTTCGCGAGCTACACGCTGGACTGCGACACGCCGACCAACCCAGCGTTGCAGGCCAAGTTGGAGCAAATCGACACCGAGTTGCGCCGCCAGTTCGGCATGAGCGAGGCCCAAACCGCCGTCGGCGTGCTGGACTTGCGCACGCGGCGGCTGGCGATGGTGCGCCCCGACCGGATCGAATACGCGGCGAGCGTGCCGAAGATCGCCATCCTGTTGGCCTATTTCCAACTCCATCCCGAAGCGGCCACGAACCTCAGTCCGCAGACGCGCCACGAGTTGGGGCTGATGATCAAAGCCTCCAGCAACGAGATGGCGGCGAAGTATTCGCAAGAGTTGGGGCTGACGGCCATCCGGCAGGTGCTCGACTCGTATCACTTCTACGACGCGAACCGCGGCGGCGGCTTGTGGGTCGGCAAGCACTATGGGAAGGGCGGTGAGCGCGTCGTCGATCCGGTCGGGGACCATTCGCACGCGGCGACCGTCCGGCAATTGCTGCGGTTCTACCTCCTGCTGGAGCAAGGCCGGCTGGTGTCGGCGTCGGCCTCGCGAACCATGCGGGAGATTTTTGCGTCGCCGGACGTTCCGCATCTGGACGACCGGTTCGTGAAAGGTCTGACGGGCCGCGGCGTCGGGATCATTCGCAAGTCCGGGTGGTGGGAAGACTGGTTCCACGATACGGCGGTCGTCACAGGTCCAGGCCGGCACTACATCCTCGTGGCGCTCACCCACCACTCCAAAGGCGACGGCTACTTGATGGCGTTAGCCGCGGCAGTGGATGACTTGCTGATCCGGTGAAGCGAAAGTCCGAGAGGCGACTTCAAAAACTCCGTTGCAGTTGAGGCTCACTCTGATTGCGGATTGTAGATTGCAGATTGCAGATTGAAATCGGAGCCTCCTCACATCGGCTGCTACCGTTCATCGGGCGTGACACGAAAGTTCCATTCGGTATTATCCGCGCCACAACACGCCGTCAAGACAGCCAGACCGAAGCCATGAAGAGTCCAATCGTTCGCCAAAACCGGCTCGCAAGTTGCGCGAGGTTCGCCACCGTCGCGCTGCTCGGGGTTCATCTCATCGTCGTTGCCCGGCCAGGCCAGGCCGCCTCCATGCGCCAGCAGGTCGAGGCCGATTGGCTGCGGCAGGCCGAAGCCTGGGCGCCCAAGGCCAAGCCGACCGAGGCCGACGCGGCGGGCGCGGTGGATGGGGTGAAGCATGGGAAGTACGCCTTTCACACCGCGCAGGAGCCGAATCCGTGGTGGCAGGTGGACTTGGGCGAAGTCCAGCCGCTCACGCGCCTCGTGGTGTTCAATCGCCTCGACTACGCGCCCGGCCTGCACAACGCGGACCACTTGCGGGTGTTGGCTTCGGATGACGGCCAGCAGTGGCGGATCGTTTCCGAGAACCGGGGGCGCCACTTCGGCGGGGTGTCGGGCGTGCCGCCGCTGGACGTGAAGCTCAAAGACGGCGAAGTCACGGCCCGCTTTGTCCGGCTGCAGATTCCCAGCGCCACGCCGGTGTTCTTCCACCTCGACGAAGTGGAAATCTTTGGCCCGGCTGATCCGGCGAAGAACCTTGCGCTGCAGCGGCCCGCCGACCAGAGCAGCGTCAGCATGTGGTCCACGTCGAAGCTGCCTCCTCTGAAACCGAGCGAGGCGGTCGCGGCGCCGGTCATCCGGCACTTCATCGAACGCGGGCATCGGCTTGCGGTGGACTTGGAGCAAGCAGGCGTGCGGATCGGAGAGTTCACGCGGGTCTTCGATGAAGCGACGGCGCGGCTTGAGGCCGCAACTCGAATCTCCACCGCGGCAGCGCCAGCCGACTCGCTTCGTGATCTCTACTTCCAAGTTCGTTGGGCGATGCGCCGGCTGGCGTTCCGGAATCCGCGGCTGGACTTCGACCGCCTGCTGTTCGTGAAGCGCTTCTGTCAGGAAACGTATCCCGATGTGTGCTTGAACCACATGCCGTGGGTGTCGCGGCCCGGCGGCGACTTGTGCATCCTCACGCTGGCTGGTGCGGAAGATGAGCCGGCAGTGAGGAACATTCTCCAAGGCGCGCTGGGGCCTGGCCATGTTCACGGCATGGACTTGAGTTGGGACGGGCAGCGCATCGTCTTCGGCTACGCCAAGGCCAGGAGCAGCCAACCGCCGGAGGGCTGGCTGGACCGCACCCAAAGCTATCGTCTGCGCCGCACGGAGGACCCGATTCACCTGTTCGAGATCGGCGTGGACGGCCGCGGCTTGCGCCAGCTCACGTCTGGCGAATGGAGCGATCTGGACCCCACCTACGCGCCCAACGGCGACGTGGTCTTCGTGTCGGAACGATGCGGGACTTCGCTTCAGTGCAACGAGTACGACAAAGACGAAACGAGCTGCAACCTTTACGTCATGCGACCGGATGGTTCGGGCATCCGCCGGCTGAGCGCGAACAAGGACGGCGATTACCTCCCGCACACGCTCGACGATGGCACCATCGGCTACACGCGCTGGGAATACCACGAGCGCAGTTGGGCGTTCATCCAAAGCCTCTGGACCCTCCGGCCCGACGGCACGCAGGCCGACGCGATCTTCAAACAGCACTTCGTCAATCCCTGGGCGCTGGAAGATGTGCGCTCAATTCCCGGCACGCGGAACCAGAAACTCGTCTGCGTGGCGGCGGGGCATCACACGCTGGCCGCCGGACCGGTGGTCGTGGTGACGCCCGGCCTCGGTATCAATGAGCCGCGCGGGATGAGCATCGTCACGCCCGGCGTGCTGCCGCCGGAGGGCGGCATGGACGGCGTGCCGGCCGCGGAAGGCGGCGTGCGCGACCAGGGCGGTTACTACATGCACCCGTGGCCGCTTTCGGAAAAGACGTTCCTCGCCGCCTACACTTACGGCACGGGCAAAACCGGCGTGGCCAGCGAAGTCGATCCCAGCGGTTACGCGCTTTACCTCATCGACGTCTTCGGCACCAAGGAACTGCTCCATCGCGATCCGGCGATCTCGTGCTTCACGCCGATCCCCTTGCGCGCCCGCCTGCGCCCGCCGGTCTTGCCGGACTTGACGGTGTCGGCGGCGCGCTACGCGACCTGCGTGGTGAGCACGGTCAGTTACGGCTGCGACGGCATTGCGCCGGAACGCATCCGTTGGCTGCGGCTCGCGGAGCCGATCGGCTGGCCCTACGACAATGAGCGCGGCGGCCAGCGCTACGGCGAGGACCATCGCTACGGCGGCCCCGGTGCGGAACGGAAGAACCTGGTCAGTTGGACGCCCATTCGCATCCTGGGCGACGTGCCGGTGGAGAAGGATGGCAGTGTGAAGTTCCGCGTGCCGGCCGACACCGCGGTCTATTTCCAACTCCTGGACGAGGACCGCATGGAATTGCGCCGGATGCGCTCCTTCATCAGCTTCCAACCGGGCGAACAGCGCGCGTGCACCGGCTGCCACGAAAGCCGCAACGTCGCGCCTGTGCCGGCGGAACTCACGACTTCCCTCGCGATGACGCGGAGCGCGGTTGATCCTGAGCCGCCGCCGTGGGGCGACCGTCCGGTGAGTTTCCTGCGCGACATCCAGCCCATCCTCGACCGGCACTGCGTGAGCTGTCACTGCGGCCTGAAGCCCGCCGGCGGCCTGGACTTCTTCGGTGGTTTGACCTCGCACGATGCCGAGGTTTCCGGTTACGGCTACAACCGCGCCTACGAAACCATCCTCGAGAAAGGACTCGTCGCCATGTCCGGCGTGCGCGCCCAGGACGCCAGCATCACGCCGCCGCTTGCCTACGGCTCGACCAAAAGCAAGCTCGCCCAAGCCGCGCTTCGTGGCCGCCGCGCCGGACGCTACAACATCACGGACGCGGAATGGCGGACGCTGGCCGCCTGGATCGATGCCAACGCGCCGTACCACGACCGCTTCGTGAACAAACGGGCTGGCCGGCCGGCCTACGACTTGGCCGGCGACAAAACGCTGTTGAAGAATCTGGCCGCCGTCCACGAGCGCCGTTGTGCTTCTTGCCACCGGACGGCTGAAGTGACCCGCCTGGACTGGATCGATTTTCGCGAGCCGGCCCGCAGCCTGTTCCTCACGGCTCCGTTGGCGAAGGATTCCGGAGGCCGCGGCAAGTGTTCACGAATCACGTATCAGAACTCAACCGACCCCGACTATCGTGCGGCCCGCGACCTGGTCGAGGCGGCTGTGCGGAGGGCCTGGGAGAATCCGCGCCGCGACATGGTGTCGCTGGAGCGCCGCGGCGGGAAACAGCAAGCGGCTGTTTCCGAGAACGAGCGGCGCGTTCCGGTCAGGGAGTAGGCGGACCAAGGAGGGGATTTGGCCGGGAGGCCAGTCGGCACTGTTGACGTTCGGTCAGGCCGCCGCTATACAGCGCAGCGTTTCTGGCGCGAAACCGGACGGGCCTTGAGGACTTCGGCCGCCGCCCAGAGAACACACGGCGGCCCGAGCCGCCCAACGATTGGAAAACACTTGCAGCGTATATTCATCACCGGCGCCGCCGGATTCATTGGCAGCACTCTCGCCGACCGCCTGCTGGCCCAGGGCAAGCAGGTCGTGGGCTGGGACAACTTCTCCACCGGACAAATCGAGTTCCTGGCCGGGGCGGAGAAACAACCCAACTTCAAACTCATCCGCGGCGACAATCTGGACCTGGACGCGCTGACCAAAGCCCTGGCCGGCTGCGACACGGTCTTCCACCTCGCCGCCAACGCCGATGTGCGCTTCGGCCTGGAGCATCCGCGAAAGGACCTCGAGCAAAACACCATCGCCACCTTCAACGTGCTGGAGGCGATGCGGGCCAACGGCATCAAGACCATCGCCTTCTCGTCCACCGGCTCGGTCTATGGCGAGGCCACGATCATCCCAACGCCGGAAGACCACCCTTTCCCCATCCAGACTTCGCTCTACGCCTCCTCCAAGCTGGCGGGCGAGGCGCTGATTCATTCCTACTGCGAAGGCTACGGTTTCGAGGGCTACGTCTTCCGTTTTGTTTCGGTGTTGGGGGAGCGCTACACCCACGGTCACGTGCTCGACTTCCTGAAGCAGCTTCTCGATCACCCCGATCACCTCAAGGTGCTCGGCGACGGCAGGCAGCGGAAGTCCTACATGTATGTGCAGGACTGCCTGGCCGCCATGTTGCACGTGATGAACCTGGGCACAGCGAAGACCGCGAAGCATCGCGTCGAAGTCTATAACCTCGGCACGGCCGAATACGTGCAGGTCAACGACTCCATCCGCTACATCTGCGCCTACCTCGGCGTGAAGCCGTGCCTCGAGTACTCCGGCGGCGACCGTGGCTGGATCGGCGACAACCCGTTCATCTTCCTCGAAACGAAAAAAGTCCGCGCCACCGGCTGGACCACCACGCTGACCATCGAGCAGTCGATCATCCGCACGCTGGCGTGGCTCCAGCAAAACCCATGGGTGCTGGAGCGGCGGGGCTGAAAAGAGCGGGTGACGCGCGCGGCGCCTTTTGCTAGATTGCCTCCGCCATGAAAACGCTGCTGGAACCGTTGCTCCGTTCGCCGATGCTGCCGCGGCACCTGCGGGAACTGCAGGGCCATCTCGCCGAAGAACGGCGCAAGCGGCGGGAATTCCAGGAGCGGGTGGAGGAGAACGCCAAAGCCGAGTTCATCGAAGGGGAAATCATCATGCACTCACCAGTTTCATTGGGACACAGTGTAGCCTCAGACCAGTTGTTCACTCTCCTCCACGCCCATGTTTCCAGGCACGGGCTTGGGGCGGTTCGCCACGAGAAGGTGATGGTTTCCCTGACCCGCAGCGACTACGAGCCGGGCATCTGCTTTTTCAGTGCGAAGAAGGCGGCGCGCTTCAAGCGACACCAACGCCTCTTCCCCGCGCCGGATTTCATTGTTGAAGTCCTTTCCGATTCCACCGAGAAGACGGATCGCACCAAAAAGATGGAAGACTACGCCGCCCACGGCGTGCAGGAATACTGGCTGGTGGACCCGGATCGCGAGCGCGTGGAGCAGTACCTTCTCAAGAGCGGCGACTACGAACTGGCCACCAAGACCACCAGCGGCGAAATCCGCGCCCAAGCCATCAAAGGATTTGTTTGTCCGGTCCGCGCCATCTTTGACCCTGCCGCGAACCTGCGCGCCTTGCAGGCCATTCTGCTCTCTGGCAAGTAGCCGTTCCTCTGAATGAACCTCACCGTCCTTGGGCTTTGGCATCTGGGTTGTGTCACGGCGGCCTGCTGCGCGCGGCACTTCCGGGTCGTCGGCCTCGACTTTGACGCGCCGACCATCGCGAACCTCCGCCAAGGCCAAGCGCCGCTGTTCGAGCCGGGGCTGAACGAGCTTCTCTCCCACGGTCTGGCTGCGGGGCGGCTGTCGTTCACGACGGAGGCCGCGACCGCCTGCGCTGAGGCTGACGTGCTTTGGCTCACGTATGACACGCCGGTCAACGACGACGACGAGTCTGACGTGGAGGCGGTCTTGAACCACCTGCGCCACGCTGCTCCTCATCTGCCGAACGGCGCCCTCGTGCTGATTTCCTCGCAAATGCCCGTCAGCACTTGTCGGAAACTGGAAGCGGAGTTTCCGCAACTTCACTTCGCCTGCTCGCCGGAAAATCTGCGGCTGGGCAAGGCCATCGAGGCTTTTGAGAAGGCCGAGCGCGCCATCGTCGGCCTGCGCAGCGATGCCAAGAAGCCCTTGCTGGAGGCGCTGTTCAAGCCTTTCGCCGCGCAGACAATCTTCATGCGCACCGAGTCGGCGGAAATGGTGAAGCACGCGCTCAACTCCTTCCTCGCGCTCTCGATCACGTTCATCAACGAGGTGGCCCGCCTCTGCGAACACGTCGGCGCAGACGCCAAAGAGGTTGCCGAGGGCCTCAAGAGCGAACCCCGCATCGGGCGCCGGGCCTACCTCGGTCCGGGCGGGCCGTTCGCCGGCGGCACGCTGGCGCGCGACGTCGTCACGCTCACGAAGCTCGCGGCGGCGAACGGCGAGAGCCTTTCCGTCATCCCTGCCATCAAGCAAAGCAACGACCTGCATCGGGGCTGGGCCTTCCGGCGCTTGCAGTCGCGTCTGGGTGAGTTGCGCGGCAAGACCGTCGCTGTGCTGGGCCTGACCTACACGCCGAACACGGACACCCTCCGGCGAAGCGCGGCCGTGGAGCTTTGTCAGCAGTTGCTGGCCGCTGGCGGGCGCGTGACCGCCTTCGATCCGGCGGTGAACCAGTTGCCCGCCGAACTCGCGGCGGTCAACCTGACTGCCGATCTGGGCCAAGCCCTCCGAGACGCTGACGCGGCGGTGGTTTGCACCGAATGGCCGCTGTTCCGCCAGGCGGACTGGGCAACCTTGGTTCCCGCCATGCGGCAGCGCGTCGTGGTGGACGCCAACCGGTTTTTGGAAAAGGAAGTGAAACACGTTGCTGACCTCGAACTTCTTTCGGTTGGACGCGCCTCATGAAACTCCCAGCCCTCAACACCCTCATCACCGGCAGCAGCCAGGGACTTGGCAAAGCCATCGCGGAACAATTCGTCCGCGAGGGCGCCAACGTCGCGCTCTGCGCCCGTAGCGAGAAGGAACTTTTCGCCACGCGGGACGAACTCGCGAAGCTCGCCCCGCGGCAGAAGGTCGTCGCCAAGACGTGCGACGTGTCCTCCGAAGCCCAAGTCAACGACCTCGTCGCCTTCGCAGTGCGCGAACTCGGCTCCCTGCACATCCTCGTCAACAACGCCGGGATCTACGGCCCAATGGGGCCGACCGAGTCGGTCGATCTGGCTGAATGGCGGCGCGCGATCGACATCAATCTTTTCGGCGTCCTGCTGCCGTGCCGGGCGCTGATCCCGCACTTCAAGCAAGCGGGGCGCGGCAAGATCGTCATCCTCTCCGGCGGCGGCGCGACCAATCCGCTGCCGAACATCAGTTCCTACGCGGCCTCCAAAGCCGCGGTCGTGCGTCTCATGGAAACGCTCGCCGAGGAACTGCGACCGTTTCATGTCGATGTCAACGCCATCGCCCCCGGCGCGCTCGCCACACGGCTTGTCGATGAAGTGCTTGCTGCCGGGCCGGAGAAAGTGGGCGCGGCCTTCTTCGAGAAGAACAAGCAGTGGAAGGAACAAGGCGCCACCCCGCTGCATCTCGGGGCCGGTCTGGCGGTCTATCTCGCCAGCGCCGCCAGCGACGGCATCACCGGCAAGCTCCTCAGCGCCCAATGGGACCCGTGGGCCAAGCTTCACGAGCACCGTGACGAGCTGGCCAAGTCCGACATCTACTGCCTGCGGCGCATCGTGCCGGAGGACCGCGGGAAGCAGTGGGGAAATTGAAAATTGAAAATTGGATATTGCAAATTGCTGTCCGACCCCGACGCGCGCCCTGTCAGGCTCGTCTCCAGCAATTTGAAATTGGCATTTTCCAATTTCCAATTTCCAATTGTCTGCGAGCCATACGCTAAGCATGTCCACTCAAGTTGATCGACCTCGTGTCGCCCTCATCGGCTGCGGCCTCATCGGCCAGAAGCGCCTCGCCAACTTGCCGTCCGGCAGCGTGACCGTGGCGTGCGATCTCAACCTCGAGCGCGCGCGGAAGCTCGCAGCCCAAAGCCCCGGCTGCCTTGCCACCGACTCGGTCGAGCAGGCGGTGGCTTCCCCAAACGTCGATGTGGTCATGATTGCCACGCTCAACGCCTCGCTCGCGCCCATCGCGTGCCGGGCGGTGAAAGCCGGCAAGCACGTGCTGGTGGAAAAACCGGCCGCGGTCAGTGTGAAGGAAATCAAGAAGCTCGAAACGCTGGCGAGCAAACACGCGGTGCTGGTGCGCGTCGGCTACAACCACCGCTATCATCCGGCCGGCCGCAAGGCGCTGGAGGTTTTCCGCAGTGGCGCGTTGGGGCCGATCCTGTTTGTGCGCGGCCGTTACGGCCAGGGCGGACGGCTCGGCTACGAGAAGGAATGGCGCGCGGACCCGAAGCTGTCCGGCGGCGGCGAACTGATTGACCAAGGCGTCCACTTGATTGACCTGGCGGGCATTTTCCTAGGCGAGTTCACGACCGTGGAGGGGCACGCCACGACTTGCTTCTGGAAGATGCCAGTCGATGACAACGCCTTCCTGAGCTTGCGCAACAAGACCGGGCACACCGCCTGGCTGCACGTCAGTTGCTCCGAGTGGAAGAACCTCTTCAGCCTCGAAATCTACGGGCGCGACGGCAAGTTGCACTGGGAGGGACTCGGCGGCAGCTACGGCCTGGAGCGCCTGACCTACTACAAGATGCTCCCGCAAATGGGTCCGCCGGACACAACAATCTGGGAGTTCCCGCGAGGCGACGAGTCATGGAAGATCGAGATGGCCGAGTTCTTCGAGGACATCCGGCTCCGGCGCACGCCCGTGCCCGGACTCAAGGAAGCCAGGGCCGCGCTGGCGGTAGTGGAGCGGATTTACCGAAGCAGCGGGTTCGCATGGGCCAAGCCTTGAAGCGAAGCCTCCGCACCGTGGTTGGCGGTGAGGCGATCGCCTGGAAGCGGGACAGGAATCACAGGCGCGTCGTGCCCGCGAACGGATTGGCCGCAGTCAGCGGCGTGGCGTAGCGATTTTCTTCCATGGCTCCGGCCATACGCCAAAGATAGAAACCCAGGCCACCGAGGACGAACAGGTTCAGGACTTGCGAAGCCGCGTGCCAGCGCCGAAAGCTGGCCTCCGCCTGTCCGCGCTGTTGCCAAGTGGGGGCAGAGTACTTGGCCTGGAACAGCGACGACATGGTCGGGAGCAGCAGGAACTTTCCGATCAGGCTGAGCAGGAGGATGCCTCCCAGCACGCCCAGCACAGCGCGCTGAGACTCCCGGTGGCGCAGGAGCCGGAGTGCCAGGGTGTGAAGCAGTGCGATGCCGCCACAGACGAGGTGGAACAGGAAATACCGCTCCTGCAACAACTGCGCCACACTGCCCACGTAGTAGTCGTGCAGCAACCGCTTCAGGGCCGGTTGGAAGAGTCCCGGAGCCGCCACGAACGAAAAAAACACCGCGCCGCCGAACCAGACGGCGGCGTTCATCAAGCCCACGAAGCGCAGAGCTTTTAACATGGGCAAGAGGCTACGACGCCCCCCGAGGAATGCCAAGTGCGCGGAACAAGGCTGCCTCAAGCTCGATCTGGCGCCGCTTGGAGCGCGGGTTTCCAAATCCGCAGATCGTACCCGACCGGCCGACCCGCCGGCGCGTGGACGGAGCCGAGTTGGCGGCAGCCCTGTCCTCCCAAACTTTTTCTCAGTCCCTGCTTGTCTCGTCAGGGGGGACTGCTCTAGCGTCGCCTTCAAACCGGCACCGCAACGAAAATAATTTCCGCGCGGGAGGGAATAGGACTCCCGGTGTGGGCCTCAAATAGATTGACAGGCTTTCATCGGAGCCTAGAGTCACCGACATCAAACTGAACACCGAGCTTATGCAACAGACAAATAAATGGTACGGCAAGCGACTTGCCTTTACGTTGATCGAACTTCTGGTGGTGATCGCCATCATTGCCATCCTGGCGGCCTTACTCCTGCCGGCCCTGGCCAAAGCCAAGGAAAAAGCCTCGCAGATCAAGTGTACCGGCAGCATGAAGCAGGTGGCGCTGGCCGAGATCATGTGGGTCCACGATAGCGAGCAAAGCCTGTTCCACTGGCATGTTGGCGCCCCGGAGGGCACTCGCTATAGCCCATACGCGGGCAATGCTTTCTTCCAATGGGGTTGGATCTCAAACGAATTGGGGGCACCCAAGATTCTGGTGTGCCCAGCCGACAAAGGCATGAAGCAGGACGCCTCGGACTGGGGCAACGGGCCGAACGGATTCATGAATGTTGCCTATCGTGCTAACGCGGTCAGCTATTTCGTTGGCGCCGATGCCGGCTGGAAAACGGGCGGCCGAGAGGCTCTGCCGCTGGAGCAATCGCAGAATCACGTCATTGCGGGTGACAAGAACATACGAACAGACGGCTATGGGAATTGCTCTCTCCCCGTGGCGAACGTTGCGTACGTGGCCCCGCGGACAGCAGGAACCATGTGTGATTGGACAAATTCCGTCCACAACCGGAAAGGCAACCTCGCGATGGCAGACGGAAGTGTAGTCCAAGCCAACAGCCGCTCTTTGCTGACCAACATCATGTCGCAAGCAGACGACAATGGGAGTGTCCACATGATCATGCCGAATTAACGTGGCCTACAATGAACTGCGGCGTGGCCGTTTCGGTCATGCTGGGTTCAGCCAGCCGGTTTTTTCCGAAGGGGTGTCCAATGTGGACGCCCCTTCTCTTTTCCGTCACACGCAGAGCACCCCGCTCGCGGCCTCGTTGAGGCCCCGGTGCTGGAAGCAGAATCGGTAGCAGCAGGGGCATCTCTGCCCGCCGTAGGGCCGTGACTTCCAGCCCGATGGGGGGACGCGCGGAGTTTTCCAGCGGGTGGTCAAAGCGGGTGGTTCAAGATGTGCGCCGAATCTGGGCAACTACAAGCGCACCCTCTCCGGCCACCAAAGATGGCTGCTCCCGGCTCGGCAACACCATCGGCTTTCAGGCCCTCTGCACCTTGGCCATGCGCTGGAGGGTGTCATCGACTTCCTCCGGCTGGCACATGCCCACGGTGATGGCATCCACGAGGCCGTTCTTAAAGATGTAATTGAGTGAGGCGTCTTTTTCCTGCGGCTTCACCAGCTTACCGGCGCCGAAAATCTTCATGCCCACGACCGCCTTGCCGTTCTGGCGTGCGGTCTTGAGCACGGCCGAAACTTCCTCTACCGAGGCATCACAGGCGTATTCCTTGCCGCACTTGTGGTTCACGCGGGCGAAGATTACGTCCACCCACGGGTGCCCGGCCGCCAGCTTCAGCGCGCCAAAATCATGGCAAGACACACCCACGGCCCGGACGACTTGTCTCTGTTTCAGTTCGGACAGTTCGTCACGGATGCGCTCGTATTGGGTCGCCCACTTGTCGTCGGTCATGCAATGGATGAGGCAAACGTCGATCACGTCGGTGTCGAGTTCCTTGCGGAAGCGGTCGATCTCTTCCTTCGCGCCGCCGGAGGGCGTGACCCACTTCTCTTTGCGCGGCCAGAGTTTGGTCAACAGCGCGAACTGGTTTCGCTTCTTGCCACGGAGCACGTCTTTCACGAACGGGTGCGAGCCGTAGAGGTCGGCCATGTCCATGAACCGGATGCCCTGATCGATGCTGTGGCCGACGAGGCGGTCGAAGGCCTCCTTGCCGGCGCGGGTTTGGGCGGAGGAACGGTTGTAGCCGTTGTAGCCCGTGCCCTGGGCGAGGCGCGAAACCTGGATGCCGGTCTTGCCCAGCGTGACGATGTCGGTGCCTCTGAACGTGGCCGGTCCTTCCGCGCCCAACAGGCCCGGTGCCGTGGCCAGCAGGCCGGCGCCCGCGAAGGACGTGCGAATGAAATCACGACGAGAAAAATGACGCATGGTGCTACTCCTGTCGGTTGAGGTTGGACGGTTCAACAAAGCCATAGGCTCATCACGGACGGGCGAAAGCTAAACCGCTGGGCTGATGGCGGCAAATGGAAAGTCGAAGAGGACGGTTTCACGACTTCGGGGTTCAAAGCCGGGGCGCTGGCGCGTCCTGCACCCGCCCCGGAGGGCGCACGCCGGAGCCTTTGCGTTGGGTGAGCGAGTCGCCCAAGTCCTCGCGCGCTTTCTCGGCCAGTGCCAGCAGGCGGGCCACGACTTCCGGATTCTTGTCGGCCACGTTGGTCTTCTCGCCGATGTCGGCATCGAGATCGTAAAGTTCGGCCTTCTCGATCTTGCTCAGACGGTACTTGCCCGGCGTGCCGTCGTGGCCTTCGGGCTGGCCAGTCATCGTGCGGAACGTGTGCGGGAGCATCAGCTTCCAACGCCCGCTGGTGAGCGCCTGGAGTTGGTTGTCCTGGAAGTAGAAATAAAACGCCTCGTGCGGGCACTTCGCCTTTGGATCGCCCGACAGAATGGTCCAGATGTCCAGGCCGTCGATGCGGTGTTTTGGCAAGTCCGCTCCCGCGAGCTTCGCGAGAGTGGGCAAGAGGTCGATGGTCATGGCCGGTTCGTGGGCAACGGAGCCGGCCTTGACCCGCCCCGGCCACCGTGCGATGAACGGTTCGCGCAGGCCGCCTTCCCAACAGGTGCCTTTGCCCTCACGCAACGGCCCGGCGTTGCCTGCGTGGCGGCCGTAGGAGAGCCAGGGGCCGTTATCGGATGTGAAGATCACCAGCGTGCGCTCGTCGAGTCCGTGCCGCTTGAGTGCGCCCAGGATTTCTCCGACGGACCAGTCGATCTCCATGATGACGTCGCCGTAAAGGCCCTGCGCGGACTTGCCTTTGAACTTGGCGCTCACGTGCAGCGGGACGTGCGGCATGTTGTGGGCGACGTAGAGGAAGAACGGATGGTCCTTGTGGCGCTCAATGAACTTCACGGCGCGCTCGGTGTATTGCGTGGTGAGTTGCGCCTGATCTTCATGGGTAAGGCCGTCCTTGAGCACGCGGTCGCCTTCGATCAGCGGCAACGGTGGGTAGGTGCCCGCCTTGGCTTCGGGATGGCGCGGCCACATGTCGTTCGAGTAGGGCAGGCCGAAATACTCATCGAAGCCCTGATGCGTCGGCAGCAACGGCACAGGCCGGCCCAAGTGCCACTTGCCGGCCATGCCAGTGGCGTAGCCGGCTTGCTTCATCACCTCGGCAAGTGTGACCTCGTCTGGGTGCAGGCCGATCTTCGCTTGCGGCCCGAGCGCGCCCTGAATGCTGACGCGGCTTGAATAGCATCCCGTGAGCAACGCCGCGCGCGACGCGGAGCACACCGGTTGGGCCACGTAGAAGCGGGTCAGGCGGATGCCCTCTGCCGCCATGCGGTCGAGGTTGGGTGTGGTCCAGCCCTTCGCGCCGAAGCAGCCCACGTCGGCGTAGGCCATGTCGTCGCAGAAGATCAGGACGACATTGGGCGGGCGCGTGCTTAGCGCAGAGGGGGAAGTGAGTTTCGAGTTCCGAGTTCCGAGTTCCGAGTTGGAGACGCGGGCGGTTTGCGCTGCGGAGGAAGTCAGGGGAAGAAGTCCGCTGAGGAACGCACAAAGCGTGGCGCAAACTCGTATTCTGCATTCCGCATTCTGCATTCTGCAATCGGTTCAGGTTTTCAGCCCTTTCAGGTCCGCTTCCCACTTCTCGTTGGCCTTCAGCATCTCGGCCCAGGTCACTTCGGCCTTCTTGTAGGCGGCGGTGCGGCCGAGGATGGTGGTGAGGTTGCTCCGCACGCTGGGCGCGACGGTCGGGTTCGAGAAGTCGCCCTTGGTGATGGCGTCGTAGAAGGCCACGATGTTTGCCTCCGGGCCTTTGACGTAGAGGCTCGCTGTGTCGCCGTTGAAGGCGTCTTCGCGGCTGCGCAGCCAGACCTTGCCCGAGTAATGCGTCTCCGCCGTCCCGGTCATGCCGTGGGCGCGGACCATGATGTCGTCGTAGCCGTAGCCCACTTGCTTCGCCGTGAAGGTGACGGTGAGGTCGTTCGGGAACTCGAACAGCACCGAGTAGTGGTCCCAGCAATCGCCAAGGAACGGACGCGCGCGTCCGCCGGTGCCGATGGCCTTGATCGGATCGGCGTTCACGAACCAGGTCGCCACGTCGAGCGCGTGAATGTTCTGCTCGGTGATCACGTCGCCGGAAAGCACGCGATCAATGCCCCAGGCGCGGAGGCGGACTTCGGGATTCTGCGGGTCCTTGCGGACCTGCGCGTCGCGCTGCTCGAACATGAGGTTCGTCTGGTACTCGGCATAGACCGTGACGAGTTTGCCGATGCCGTCGTCGTGGACGCGCTTGAGGACTTCCTGATACGCCGGATGCGCGCGCGTCTGGAAATCGACGACGAACGCGAGCTTCTTCTCGGTCGCGCGCTGGCCGTCCGCGCCGATGGAGCGGCAGCCCGGCACATCGACGGCGGGGGGCTTGGCCAAATAGACGTGCTTGCCGGCATCGACGGCGGCCTTGACTTGCTCGGGATGGAAATAGGGCGGCGTCTCGATGGCGACGGCGTCGAGTTTGCGCTCCAGCAGGCGCTTGTAGCCGGAGAGGCCGTTGAAACAATTCTCCGCCGCGATGTTGTGTTTCTTCGCGACCGTGTCGGTGCGGTCTTGGAAGTAATCCATCGCAGCCACGACGTTGAACTTGCCGCTCTTGGCAAACAAGTCGGCGATCCACGCACCCCGCCCGCCGCAACCGATGACGCCGACATCGAGCTTGGAATTCGCTTCCGCCCCGCGAACGAGGTGCGGCGCAAGGATGGTGAAGCCAGCGGCAGCCGTGCCGGTGCGGGCGAGAAATTGGCGGCGGGTGAGATCGAGGCTGCCGAGGGGAAGCGATTGGGACGACGTGGTCATGGCGGGTGGTTCAGATTCTGGTTTCACGATGTCATTTCCGACGCAGCGGCGGGCCGCAGCATTCAATCGGGTCGGGCGGCAGGGCTGATTCAAGGAACATGCGGAGAGGAGCGCGGGCAGCCTGCCCGCACGTTCCGTCGAAAATGAGAGTGAGAAACACGCGGGCAGGTTGCCCGCGCTCCTTCTTGAATCAGCCCTGGTCGAGTTCCAACGCGTCACCAAATCACTCGACAGCGGCCCGCCACAGTTCCACATTCTGCGCATGGCGCGCACATCTTCCACCATGTTGGCGCTGGGGACGGCGGCTCCGGATTTCTCCCTGCCGGACACCAGCGGAAAACTTGTTTCGCTGACTCAGTTCCAGGACGCGCCCGCGCTCTTGGTGACGTTTATCTGCAACCACTGTCCGTACGTGAAGCACATCCGCGCGGGCCTGGCGAAGCTGGGCCGGGAGTACCAGCGTCGTGGCGTCGCCGTCGTGGCGATCAACGCCAACGACGCGCAGAATTATCCTGACGACAGTCCGGCCAGCATGGTGGCGGAAGTGCGGGCGGCGGGCTACACCTTCCCGTACCTTTACGACGAGTCCCAAGCCGTGGCCCAGTTCTATCGCGCCGCCTGCACGCCGGACTTCTTCCTCTTCGACCGCCAGCGACGGCTGGTGTATCGCGGTCAGTTTGACAACAGCCGTCCGGGAAACGAGGAGCCGGTCACGGGCCGGGACTTGCGGGCGGCACTGGATGCCGTGCTGGCTGGTCAGCCTGTGCCGGCGGCCCAGAAGCCCAGCCTCGGCTGCAACATCAAGTGGAAACCGGGCAACGAGCCGGAGTACTTCAGACCTGCCTAGCCATGACGAGGACTCTGCTCGCCATCGAAATTGGCGGCACCAAATTGCAGATCGTTGTCGGAGACGAAACGGGAGTCATCCGCGAGCGACATCGGTTTACCGTTGATCCGACGGGCGGCGGGGCCGGCATTCGTCAGCAATTGCAGCCGGCGTTGCAGGCGCTGATCCCCGCGACGAAGCCCTTGGCCATTGGCGTCGGCTTTGGCGGGCCGGTGGACTGGCGGATCGGACGAATCTGTTGCTCGCATCAGGTCGAGGGCTGGGACGACTTCGAGTTGGGCCAATGGCTGCACTCCCTCACGGGGCTGCCGGCCGTCGTGGAGAACGACTCCAACGCCGCCACGCTGGGCGAGGCGTTGCGCGGGGCGGGACAGGGAAGCGATCCGGTTTTCTATTTCAACATGGGCAGTGGCGTCGGCGGCGGCCTGGTGGTGAACGGCAAGCTTTTTCACGGCCTGAAACCTGGAGAAGCCGAGTTCGGGCATCTGCGTCTGGATCGGGAGGGCTGCACCGTCGAGTCGCGTTGTTCCGGTTGGGCGGTGGATCGGCGGATTCGCACCGCGGTGAAAACCGCGCCCAGTTCGGTCCTGGCGCGGCTGGCGGCGGGCCAATCTTCCGGTGAAGCGAAACATCTTGCGGAAGCATTGCGGCAAGGCGACGCCCTGGCGCGGCAGATTATTGACGAAACCGCGAATGACCTGGCTTTTGCCTTGTCACACGTCGTTCATCTGCTGCACCCGCAAGTGATCGTGATGGGCGGAGGATTGTCCTTGTTGGGCGAGCCGTTGCGCACCGCAGTGGAGGGCCAACTGCGCGCCCACGTCATGGAGGCCTTCGCGCCGGGGCCGCCGATCCGGCTGTCGGGCTTGGGGGAAGACGCCGTGCCGGTGGGGGCACTGTTGTTGGCGCAGCAGGCGTTGACGTGACGCAGTCGGGGCTTGCCTGCGGGGCCGAAGCGTGATTCACTCGCGCCATGCTATCCGCTGCGACCCGCGTGGCGGAGTGCTCTTTTGGGCGTTCGCGTCGGGTCCAATTTCATAACAACGATCAGCGAGGTAACTATGGCCAAAGCGATCAAGAAACGAGAAGCGTTCACTCTGCATGAACCCGAGGCTGCCTGCGTGCAGCTTGTCGGTGACTTTAGCGAGTGGGCGAAGAACCCCATCAATCTCAAAAAGCAGAAGGACGGAGTCTGGAAAGCCACGGTGTCATTGCCCTCCGGCACCCACCAGTATCGCTTCCTGGTCGATGGGCAGTGGCGGGACGATCCCAATTGCCCCACGCGCGTGCCCAACCCGTTTGGGGAGATGAACTGCATCCGGGAAGTGGGAAGTTGACCGAGCCAGACGGCTTGCGGTCACGCCTCGGTTGCTTCCGCGCCCTGCTGGCGACCAGCGTCTGACACGACCCGGCGAGAGGAAACGATGCGATGCCGGTGTCGAGGCAGTGTGGCTGCGGGCTGGTATCTCAGGGGGCTCTTTCAAAGCCGTAGCGGCCGACGTGAGGAGAGTCGGAGCAACCGATGAATGCTGTATCGGACCAAGGAACGGAGCGCGGCTGTGGTCGAAGACCCAGCCGCAGCACGCTCCAGAGGACGAAGCTCGGATATGCTCCCACGCCCCGCGCCTGGGTTGGTGCGGCGGCTGGTCCTGCGGACACAGCCGCGCTCCGTTCCTTGGCAGGCTCTGTTTGCAGTCTGCACTCCGCAATCAGAGTGAGCCTTCTCACGTCGGCTGCTACGGAGTTTTGAAATCGCCTCAGGGTTGCTCGACTTCTGGCGGGTTGGTTTTGGGAGTTCCAGCGTTCCGTTATCCTTCGCGGGAGACATTCTTCGAGTTTTTTTGAGCAAATCCAGGCTTCCCTGAGTCAAATGCCACGGTCGTAGTCTTCGGTTCCTCACCCATTAGTTGTGCGACCGGCCAGCGGCGGCCACAAAGTGTTGTGGTTTTTCGCTTGCTCCGGTTTGTACGACTCCTTTAACTCTTAGTCGTCATGTATCTGAAGAATTTGACCATGCTGGGGTTCAAGTCCTTTGCGGACAAAACCTCTTTGAATTTTCAGCCGGGCGTCACGGCCATCGTTGGCCCCAATGGGTGTGGCAAGTCCAATGTCTCCGACGCTATCCGTTGGGTACTGGGCGAGCAATCCGCCAAGGCGCTCCGTGGCGGGGAGATGGCCGACGTGATCTTCAACGGCACCGATGCCCGCAAACCGCTCGGCATGGCGGAGGTGTCGCTGACGATTGGTGATGTGGATGACGCTCATCTCCAAGCTGCCGGGGTCGAGGTCGCCTTCAACGAAGTCACCGTCACCCGCCGCATCTTCAAGGATGGCGGGTCGGAGTATTTCCTGAACAAGGTGCCGTGCCGGCTGAAAGACATTCAGCAACTTTTCATGGGCACAGGCATGGGCCGCACGAGCTACTCGATCATGGCCCAGGGCAACATCACGCAACTGCTTTCCTCCAAGCCGGAGGATCGCCGTCTGGTGTTCGAGGAAGCCGCCGGCATCACGAAGTTCAAGTCGCAGAAGAAAGAGGCGCTGCGCAAACTCGAATACACCGAGCAAAACCTTCTGCGCGTCGCCGACCTGATCCGCGAAGTGAAACGCCAGATCGGCTCGCTCCAACGCCAAGCCGGCAAGGCGCGCCGCTACAAGCAGCTCTCGCTGGAGTTGCAGCACCTCGACACGCAACTCGCGCGGCATCACTTCGATGTGCTTCAAGCCGAGATCACCGAACGCAGTGCCACGGCGGAAAAGCTGCGCGTCGAAATGGAGATCTGCCAGGACAGCGTCTTGCGCTGCGAAGATGAAATCCTCCAACTGCGCAACCGGCTCTCGGCCTTGGAAGGCCAGATTTCCCAGTCGCAGCAGCACGGCCTCGAACTCAAGTCCCAAGCCGAGAAGCACGAGGGCCGCATCCAGTTCAACCAGGAGCGGCTCAAGGAACTCGAAGCGCAGAACTCCCGCTCCTTGAGCGACATTTCCCAGGGCGAAGAGCGCAAGCGCGCCGCGGAACAGGAACTGGCCACCGTCGTGGAGCGCCTGCGCGATTCGGAGTTCAAGCTTGAAGAGCAGCGCCAAACCCTGGCTGCCAAGCGCGAGGCCGTCCAGCAGACCGAGCAAGAGCTGCTGACGCTTTCCGAAAGCCTGCGTCGCGCGCAGTCCGAGGCCTTCGGCGCCGCGCAGCAACTCACCCGCGTGCGCAACGAAATCAACGCCCTCGACCTTCAGAAACAGGGCAACTCCATCCGGCTCGAGAAACTGTCCGCCGAAAAAATCCAACTCGAAGAGGAACGCGTCCGCCTCGAAGCGCGCCTGGGCGAGTTCGCCGCCAACGTCGAGGCCGAGAAGCTCAGCGTGCAGACCACCCGCGGCACCATCGAGGAACGCCAGGCCCGGCTCCGGCAGATTGGCCAGGAAATGAGCCAAGTTACCCAACAGCTCGACGGCTTCCTCCGCCAGCAGGCCGAGACGCGCTCGCGCCTCAATGTGCTGGAGCAACTGGAGAGTTCGCACGAAGGCTTCAGCGCCGGCACGCTGGCCGTGCTGCGCCAGTCGCGGGCCGTGATCGGCTCGCTCGCGGATCGCATCCGCGTGCCCGACCGCTACGTCGTTGCGATTGAAAACGCCCTCGGCCACAACCTTCAGCTCGTGCTCACCGAGAAGCCGGAGTCCGCGCAGCAAATCCTCTCCGAGTTGACCGCGAGCAAGCAGGGCCGCGCCAGCGTGGCCGCGCTCGACATCAAGATGCCCGAATCGCTCCAACTCACCTTCGATGGCGAGATGGCGCCCGAGGCGCATACCCAGCCGCCGCAACCGCAGTTTCCCGGCGAAGGCGGCCCTGTGCTTGAAGAGCCGCTGGCGGCGCTCAAGATTGTCGATGGCGACGCCGCCGTGGAGAAACTGCTCAAGGCGCTGCTGGGGCGCACGTTCATCGTGCCGGACCTCGCGACCGCGACTGCGCAAATCCAGAATGGCCACGCGGGTTGCGACTTTGTCACGTTCGGCGGCGACTTGCTCAACCGCTACGGCATCTACACCGGCGGCTACCTGAACGGCAGCGGCAATGGCCGCGCGCCCTCCAGCATCCTCGGACGCAAGAACCAGATCACCGAACTCCAGGCCGCGCTCGCGCAATTGCAGGAACAGGTCAACGACACCAGCCGCCGCAAGGGCGCGCTCCAGAGCGAGCAGACGGAATTGCAGGCCACGCTCGAAGAAGCCCGCACCGAGTTGCGCGCCCAGGAAGTCGCGATTGCCACGCGCGAAGGCGAGTTCCGCGCCCTGCAAAACTCCCAGCGCGTCCTCCACCAGAAGATCGACACCGTCGTGTACGAAATCCAAAGCCTCGCCGAACAGGAGCAGGAAGGCTTGGAAAAACGCAATGCCCTCGCCGCGCAAATCGCCGCGATGGAGGTGCGCGAGAAGGAACTTCAAACGCAAGTCAGCGACCTGAACGCGCAGATCGACACACTGCGCGCCCAACGCGACACCGCCAACGCCGCGCTCACCGAAACCAAGGTCGCGCTCGCCACGGAAGAGCAACTCTGCGCCAGCTTTGCCAAGCAACAGGCCCCGCTCGAAAACCGCATCCGCGAACTCGACCAGCTTGTCTTCCAGCGCAAGAACGAGATCGCCATCGTCATCCAGCGCAAGGAACAAGCCGAGTCCGAGATCGCCGAGTCCCAGCAGCAGATCGAGCGCCTCGCCCACGAACGCCAGGTCAACAGCACGCGCACCGCCGACCTCATCAGCCAGAAGAGCGCGCAGGACAAAGACATCGCCGCGCGCGATGAGGAATTGCGCAGCCAGCGCCACCGCCTCACGGCCCTCCAACAGCAGCGCGGCAGCGTCGATGTGGAACTCGCGCAGAAGACCATGTCCGTGCAAAACCTTCGCGAACGCATCCAGCAGAAATACCAGCTCAAGCTCGACGACGTCCGCAGCGAGTGCATCACCATCACTTTCGCCGACGAAGGCCAGCCCAAGGTCCAGACCCTCACGCCGGAAGAAATGGCCAACGCCGGACTCAGCACCGACTGGAATGCCGTGGGTGAGCAAGTCGCCGCCCTCCAGAAGCGCCTCGACGAAATGGGCCCGGTCAACCTTGTGGCCATTGAGGAATACGAGGAAACCGAGCAACGCTACAACTTCCTCACCAAGCAGCACGACGACCTCGTCAACGCCAAGACCCAGTTGGTGGAAGTCATCAACCGCATCAACACTCAGACGCGCGAGATGTTCACCACCACCTTCAACCAGATTCGCGAGAATTTCCGCTCCATGTTCGTGGAAGTCTTCGGCGGCGGAAAGGCCGACCTCATCCTCGTGGACGAAGCGGACGTGCTGGAAAGCGGCATCGACATCATGGCCCGCCCGCCCGGCAAGCAGCTCCAGAGCATCAGCCTGCTGAGCGGCGGCGAGCAGACCATGACCGCCGTGGCGTTGCTCTTCTCCATCTACCAGGTGAAGCCGTCTCCGTTCTGCGTGCTCGACGAACTCGACGCGCCGCTCGACGAATCGAACATCAATCGCTTCATCCGCATCCTGCAACGGTTCCTGGCCAGTTCGCAGTTCGTCATCATCACGCACAACAAGCGCACCATCGGCATGGCCGACGTGCTTTACGGCGTGACGATGCAGGAGCAGGGCGTCAGCCGCATCGTGAGCGTGAAGTTCCACAAGGTGGACGGACCCGTCGCTCCGAATCGCGCCAAGCCGCTGGTGAACGTCACCGGCCACGACGTGGAAGAAGACGAAGACGCGCCGCACAAACGCGAAGACACGCTGGAAGTGACGATGTCGAACTGAAGCAAGCCGCCACCGCGCCGGTTCTGTTTCAGTTCAAACTCCGAAATGGAATGGGGAGCGCGCCCGCCTCGGGCGCAGTTCTCCGCGCCTTCGCGGAAAACTCCGTGGCCGCGAAAATGTCCTGACGCCTGAACTCAACTCGAAACCGAGATTGGCCACAAAGAACGCAAGGAAGCGCAAAGAGGGACAGCGGGGTGAACAGAGGAGGAGTCAAACCGAAATGGATTAGGCCTCCCGCTTCGTGAACCTCTATCTTTGTGTTTTTTGTGTTCTTTGTGGCGATTCAACTTTGGGTTCGGGTTCAGCCCGAATTCCGATCTCGTAGCGGGTGTGGAGAGTGGCCGTCTTCGGCCACAGCAACCTGCAACAGGAAGCGGGGTGAAGAAATTCTCGCGCCTTGAGTCGGTGAAAGTTCCTGCGACCGAGGACGGTCGCACTCCGGGCGCTGGGCCAACTTTGGGGTTCGGGTTCAGTCGGTCGGCAGCGGGCCGAAAAACTCGGCGGGCAGAATGCGGAGGCGGCCGGCGGCGGGATCGTGGACGCGCCAGCCGAGATGACGCCAGGCCTTGGCCGAAGCCCACAGCACACGCTGTTGATCGCCGTCGAAGGTGGCAGATTCCCCAGGCCCGACCAGCGTGGCCACGAGCAGGCAGCGCCCGCTCTCGGTGTCCCACACCCGCAGCGAATTGTCCCTCGATCCGGAGAGCAACCGTCGCCCGTCCAGCGACCACGCGCAGGCGGTAACCCTGTCTTGGTGTCCCTCCAGCGTCCGCAGGCAATGGCCGTTCTCTGCGTCCCACACCCGCAGCGAGTTGTCGTTTGATCCGGAGAGCAATCGCTGCCCATCCGGCGACCACGCGCAAGCGTAGACCTTGGCTTGGTGTCCCTCCAGCGTCCGCAGACAACGCCCGTTCTCAGCGTCCCACAGCCGCAGCGATTTATCCCCAGAGCCGGAGAGCAACCGCCGCCCGTCCGGCGACCACCCGCAAGCGTAAACCTTGGCTCGGTGTCCCTCCAGCGTGAGCAGGCAACGCCCGCTCTCGGCGTCCCACACCCGCAGCGACTTGTCGTTAGATCCCGAGAGCAACCGCCGTGCGTCCGGCGACCACGTACAGGCGGAAACACTGGCTTGGTGTCCCTCAAGCATAAGCAGGCAACGGCC
>JACRJZ010000003.1 GCA_016219875.1 Verrucomicrobiota bacterium
ATAAAACCGACCGGAGAGGAACCGACACGGCGGGCCGCAGCCACGCCCACGCGCTCAAGAAACCATCATCAGAAGACTAAAACAAGCATCGAAAAGATGTGGGTAATGACAAGGTTTTCAACCTGCCGTAGCGCCGACTTGCAGTCGGCCAGACCGTGAACCTGCCGGCCGGCTGGCCTCTTCCAACGCTCGCCATTTGGAAAACCGGCGCTACGGCAGACAGGAATGTCTGCGCTATGGCGACAGTGGCAAGTTGCGCCCGAATCGGGCGGGAAAAGGTTCGCGCCGCCGGGCGGCCGGTGGAAGAGTGACCGCGGTGCAACTCGTCATCGTCCACAATCATTTCCGGCCCGGCGGCGTGCGGCGGGTGATCGAACTCGCCACGCCGCACTTGGTCACGCATTGGCCGGAAAAGCTGCGCGCCGTCGTGTTGGCCACGGGCGAAGCGCCGGACGCGGCGTGGTTGAGTAACTTCCGCCACTTGCTTCGCGGCACACCGGTCCAGGTGCTCGTGGAGCCGGCATTCGGCTATGTATCTGAGCAGGTGGCGGACGGAAAAGCCCTCCGGCACCGCATCGTGAACGGCCTCACGGAACTCGTGGGCCGCACCAGCGCCGACGGATGCGTGATCTGGGCGCACAACCTCGGTCTGGGCCGGAACCTCCCGCTCGCCCGCGAACTCACTTTCGCCTGTCACGATGGCCACATTCCGCTGATCGCGCACCATCACGACTGGTGGTTCGAGAACCGCTGGCATCACTTCGCCGCCATGCGCGAACGCGGCTTCCGCACGCTGCCGGCTGTGGCCAGCGCGGTGCTCACCGGCTCTTCCACAATCTGCCACGTGGCCATCAACCAAGCTGACGCGACGGTGCTGGAGAAGCATTTCCCTGGACTGGCGGGCTGGCTCCCCAATCCCGCCGAATCTGGCGAACCGCCACTTGCCAGGCGCGTGCAGTTCGCGCGCGATTGGCTGCGCGATCAACTGGGCAACGACGCCCCCGTGTGGCTTTTGCCCAGCCGTCTCTTGCGCCGGAAGAACATCGCCGAAGCCGCCTTGCTCACGCGCTGGCTGCGCCCGGAAGCGTGGCTCGTGACCACCGGCGGCGTCAGTTCGGCCGAGGAACAGGCTTACGCGGATCAAATGGCCGCCGCCGCAAGCCAACACGGCTGGCGGCTTCGTCTCGGCGTTTTACAGAACGGCGAAAACGAGAAGCCCACGGTTCCGGAACTGATGGCGGCCAGCGAAGCCATCGTCTTCACCTCGATTCAGGAAGGCTTCGGACTGCCGTATCTAGAAGCAGCAGCGGCACGGCGTCCGCTCATCGCGCGCTCGCTGCCGAACATCGCGCCGGATCTCGCGAAGTTTGGATTCCAGTTCCCGCATTGCTACGGCGAGGTGTTGGTGCCGCCGGACTTGTTCGACTGGGCGAGCGAGCGCGAGCGCCAAGTCCGCCTGTTTCGCGAATGGAAAGCTCTCATGCCGCGCGCCGCCGCGAAGCTCGTCGGCACGCCCGCTCTGTTGGCCGACACAACTGAGCCGCGCGCGGTGCCGTTCAGCCGGCTCACCCTGACCGCGCAACTCGAAGTGCTGGCCCAGCCGGTGGAGGCATCCTGGACGAGTTGCGCCGCGCTTAATCCGGTCCTGAGATCGTGGCGGAAGAAAGCGAAGGCGATGGAACTGGAGCCGACCCCATGGCCGCGCTCGGCCGAACGGTGGCTGGGCGGACGCAGCTACGCCCGGCATTTCTTGGAACTCGTGCCGCCGTTGCTGGCCCGTGCGCCGCGCGTGGGCGCCAGCCAGGCCGCCCAGCAAGAGTTCCTCCGCAAAAAGCTGGGCGCGGAGAACCTGTATCCGTTGTTGTGGACCTGCAATCCGTGAACCTCCGCGCCGTCATCTTCGATGTTTACGGGACGCTGCTCGAAGTAGGGCCGTCGCCTGCCGACGCCGCGGCCCGCTGGGAGAAACTTTGGCGCGACGCGCTTCAGTCTCCTCCGCGCCTGAGCCTGGAGCAATTCAGCGCCGCGTGCGACGCCGTCATCGTCCGCGAGCATTTGACGGCGCAGGCGCGAGGCATCGAACACCCGGAGGTGTACTGGCCGGACGTGGTTCGAGAAGCCCTGCCGGAAACAGGGCGACTGCCCGCCGCCGCGCGGGACGACTTCCTGTTCGCGCAATCGCAGCTTTGGCACACGGTGCGCCTGATGCCCGCCGTCGGAGAAACGCTCCGAACGCTTCAAGCCGCTTCAGTCCTCATCGGCATCGCTTCCAACGCGCAGCCCTACACGATCCGCGAACTCCGAGTGGCGCTGGCTGAATCCGGGCTGGCGATGAATCTCTTCGAGCCGGCGCTGTGCTTCTGGTCTTTCGAGCACGGCTTCAGCAAGCCTGACCCGCATGTGTTTCGGCTCCTGTCCGCCCGGCTCGCCGCGCGGGGCATCACCCCGGGCGAAACGCTGATGGTAGGCGATCGCCTCGACAACGACCTCGAACCGGCCCGCGCGTGCGGCTGGCAGACGTGGCTTTTGGGCAAGAGCCTGTCAGGTTCTGGAGCCGGGCACTGGCAGCAGCTCCGGCAGTGGCTCGAAACCGGAGTCCTCTGCGAACCCGAATGACCTTAAGCCAGGCCGCGGCGAGTTCCGAGTTCCGATTCAACCTCCAACCGCTCGAAACCTTCCTCGATGAACCGCGTGTTTTGAATCCGCGCCAGCCGCGCATAGAGGCCGTCCGCCTCCACCAGTTCTTCGTGCGTGCCACGCTCGATAATGCGGCCGGCGCACAGCACCAGGATTTGGTCGGCGCGCCGGATGGTGCTCAGGCGATGCGCGATAACGAAGCTCGTGCGCCGGGCCATGAGCCGCTCCAGCGCCTCCTGAATGAGCTTCTCGGTGGCGGTATCGACGCTGGCGGTGGCTTCATCCAGGATCAACACGGGCGTGTTCTTGAGCAGGGCGCGGGCGATGCTGACCCGCTGTTTCTCGCCGACGCTCAGCTTCACGCCCCGTTCACCGACGCGCGCGTCGTAGCCTTGCGGCAGGCGGCTGATAAAGTCATGGCAGTTGGCGGCGCGGGCCGCGGCGAGCAGTTCCTCCTCCGTCGCTTCCAGCCGGCCATAGAGGATGTTCTCGCGGATCGTGCCGTTGAAGAGAAACGGCTCCTGGCTCACGATCCCGATTTGGGCGCGCAAGAGGTCGAGGGGAATCTGCGCGATGTCGTGGCCGTCGATGGTGATGCGGCCTGCAGTCGGTTCGTAAAAGGCAGGCAGGAGGTTGACCAGCGTGGACTTGCCCGCGCCAGTGGGGCCGACGAGCGCGATCATCTCGCCCGGACGCGCGTGCAACGAGACGCCGCGCAGGACGGGCTGGTCCGCGCTGTAGTCGAACGAGACGTTGTCGTAGATGACCTCGCCGCGGGCGGAGGGCGGAGTGGTGGAGTGATGGAGTATTGGAGTGATGGGGCCTGGCGCTCGCGCGTCCGCTTTCAATACTCCATCGCTCCAATACTCCATCACTCCGCCCGCCGGCGCGGCCAGCTTCCTGTCGCGCTCCGCCGCGGTGTCGAGGATGTCGAAGATCCGTTCGCCGGCGGCGCGGGCGCTTTGGAGCATCTGGTTCAGCCCGTGCAACTGCCCGATGGGCGAGTAGAACATGTGCAGGTAGAAGAGGAAACCGACCAGTTCACCGGGCTTCATGTCTCCGTGAATGACCAGCCGCCCGCCGACCCAGAGAACGAGCGCGAACCCGACCGCGCCCGCAAAGCTCATGGCCGGCGAGTAGAACGCCCAGACTCGCATGATGCCCAGCGTGCCTTGCCGGAGCGCGTCTGCGCGGTCGGCGAACCGGGTGTCTTCGTGGGCTTCGCGGCTGAAGGCTTTGATCTGGCGCACACCTTGGAGGTTGTCCATGAGGAGCGCGTTCATGGCGCTGGAGGCTTCGCGTTGCCGGCGGTAGCGGCGGTGGGCGGTCATGGTGTACCAGAGCGCGCCCGCGGCCAGGATCGGGATCGGTGTCATCGCCACCAGGGCCAGCAGCCAGTTCGTCGAGAGCAGGATCGCCGCGACTCCGACCACGCCCAGCGCGGCGACGACGCCTTGTTCCATGCCGTCGATCAGCACGCGCTCGACGGAGTTCACGTCCTCGATCACGCGCGTCATCAGGTCGCCCGACGCGCGCTGATCGAAGTAGCCCACGGGCAAGCGTTGCAGCCGCGCATACACGTCGCGCCGCATGTCGAAGATGACGCCTTGCTCGAAGTGGTTGTTGACGAGAATACGGAGGGCGTTGAAAGCGTCGCGGACCAGGAACGCCGCGATCAGGCCGAGCATCGTCGGCGCCAGCCACTCCGTGCGTTTCTGGGCGATGACGCCGTCGATGGCGAATTGGAGAAGTTGCGGAAAGGCGAACGACGCCAACAGCGACAGGACCGCGCACGCCACGGTGGCGGCGGCGAGGAGTTTGTAGGGGCGGAGATAGACCGCCACGCGCCGCACCACGTTCCAGGTCGAACGCGACTTGGCGGTGAAGGTGGGATCGGACGACAGGCGGCTGGCGTGATGCACGGGAGGTTTCCTCCGCTTCAGGTTGTCCGGGTCAGGAACTCCACCATCGCTTTCGCAAACAGCGGCAGATCCACCGGCGTGCGGCTGGAAATGAGGTGGCCGTCGATGACGACCGGTTCGTCCACCCAGATGGCGCCGGCGTTTTCGAGATCGTCTTTGATGCCGAGAGAACCGGTCGCGCGCCGGCCTCGAAGGATTCTCGCCGAGATCGGAATCCAGCCGCCGTGGCAGATGAACGCGACCAGTTTGCCTTGCTCGTGGAACCCGCGTGTGAGGGCTAGCACTTTGGAATCGCGGCGCAATTTGTCCGGCATGAAACCGCCAGGCACCAGCAGCCCGGTGAAGTCTGCCGAGCACGCGTCGCTGAGCAGCAGGTCGATCTTGGCCGGATAGCCGTGCTTGCCCGTGCAGGTCTTCAGAGTCGGGCCGGCCAGGCGCGTGACAAAGCCTGCCTCTTCCAGCCGCAGCTTCGGATACCACAGTTCCAGGTCTTCGTAGAGGTCATCGACCAACGCCAGGATGCTTCGTTGCATGGCGCGAAAGTAATCCAAAACGCGGCGCGCGAAAGTCTTTGCTGCGCGAGATCATGGTGAAACCCCGCGGGCGTAGCGGCGTCTCGGCAGAGCGCCGCAGTTCAAGGCAGAAGGCAAGAGGCAAAAGGCAGAAAGAAGAGCCCCTGCCGAGACGCCGCTACGGGATTTTGAATCGCTTCGCGCGGCGTTTCATTCCCCGTAGCGCACCGCCAACGCCGGCCCGGGCAACAGGACTTCGATGCCGTGGTGCTCAGTATCGGAAAGCAGTTCCAGCACGTTCGTGCCTGCGCGGAGCAGCTTGGGATCGAGCGGCAGCCGGCGGTAGATGACGTCATGCCGACTCTTTCCACTGGCCAACGGAATGGAGTGACCGTTCAGAGTGAAGTGTTCCGTCACCGTGCCGGCGCCGCCGTCCCATAGGACGACGTGAATTTCCGCGCGTTCAAGTCGCGCCGGGGCCGTCGGCAGATTGATCATGCAGCGCTTCTTGTTGCCGGCCCGCGACCAGAAGGGGCGGGGCAGATCGTCCGACGGGACAAGCTGGACGCGGCTTCCGCGGCGATCCGGTGTGCGCAATCCGCTCAAGGCCGGCGTCACGAAGACCAGGTTGGTGAACTCGCGGAACCGCACCCAAGCGCGAACGGCCATGTTGGTTTGCGCGGGCAACAGGCTCGTGTCCCACACGGCCTTGAACGGCGCGGCGGTACTTCGGCCCAGCCAGGCCTCCGGCTTGCGGTCCTTGGTGAAACCGTGCCAGTCGGTGGCCAGACCGTCGCCGTTTTCGTCGTAACCGGTGAAGAACCCCTGGAAGTCTGCTTCAGCGACGAGCGACGCGAATGCGGACGGCACGGTGAGTTCGAGTTGGATGTTCTCGCCCGCAGGCTGGGCCTCGACCTTCGCGGTGAAGCCGCCCAGCCCCGCTTTCACCAAGTCCGGGTGTTGGTTCGTCAGCGTCACGCGCAAGCTGGCGTTATCGACGATGAAGTGGCCCCAGAAGGTCGAGCCTTTGTCACAGGCGAACTGGAGGGCGTCATAGCCGTTCACGAGATCGGTGATCTGAAGCGGGATCGTCGGGTAGCCGTGCGTGCAATTCGTCGCCGCCGTGCCGGCGTCGGGAAGCTCGTACTGACTGCGGCCATTGATGGTGACGCGCTTGCGGGCGGTGCCCGGATGGCCGCCCCAGAGTTCGAGGTAAAGTTCCGCGCCGGTGAGCCGGCTCAGGTTTTCTTCGGCCTGGATGAGCATCATGCCGTTCTCCCGCGCCTCGATGCGCTGGCCGAAGCTCGGATGCAGGACCGTCTCCGGGGCGTTCACGCGGAAGCGGCGTTCGTATTTCGGGTTCCCGTTCGTGAGACCGCGCTCATACCAGTATTCGCGGAAGAAGCGGCCACTCTCGGCGTCAGCCGCCTGGCCGCGGGCCAAGGGCAACAAAGCGAAGAGCAACGCCGAGACCAGGCCAGGGAGGATGTTCGTGGTCGGGGATGCGACTCGTCGGTGCGTGTTCATGGCGAGAGGATTCTGCTCCCTTCCCTTGCCAGCAAGCAGTTTTCGCTGGCCGTTCCATGAACCGGAGCCAGGCCGGTGGGGCGAGCGTACTCGCGAGCCGGGACGTGACGTGGCTCCCACCGGCTCGCGCGTACGCACGCCCC
>JACRJZ010000041.1 GCA_016219875.1 Verrucomicrobiota bacterium
GATCGAAGCCAACCGACGGCCAGCGCAGGCTTGACCGGCGAGCGGGAACGGATAAAAAGAAGCCCCCAAGAAACGGGAACGAGGGAGGCCGGACTGCCACCGTGCCCCGGCTTCCTTCGCTTCCAATTTCCAGGGGCATTGGGGTAACACCACTTTTGAGTCAACCGGAGCATTTTCCGGCCTCATCTTGGGTAACACCCCCTTTTGAGTTACGGCGGGCGTCAGTTCCACTTTGCTGGGCACGTCGGCGGTGATGCCGCTGGCGTTATTGGCGCAATCAATTCACACCGGCAACTCTACTTCCCACGCCGCTGTTTGAGCCAGGCCGCGACCTCGTCATGGCTCATGATATCGTAGGCGGTCAAGCGATCTCCTTCGTAGATGAACACCACGCGCCACTGGAGCCACACGCGGATTTCATAGGAACGCCGGCCCAGTTTGCGCAAGCCCAACCCGGCGTGGGCGTGCGGATTGCCAAACTGCGCCGCCACTGCGGCGATCTTGGCTTCGGCATGGGCGGTGACTTTCGGCCCCAGCCGCTCGGCGGACTTGAAAACCCGCGGGCCGATGTCCACGCGAATCATCGGGGGAGCTTGCCCGTGAACCGAACCACGCGGCCAGCTTTGCGCTCGGCTGCGATCTCCGCCAGCGCGTCGGCTTCAGCCGCATCAGCATCTGCCAGCGTCGCGCCGTATTCTTCCAAGGCGGGAAATTCGGAGGGACGAAATGGCAGCCCACGCACTTTAACCACCTGGGCGTAGAACATGGAGACGGCGACCGTGGGCGTCAGCCCCAGTTCCGAGAAGACGGATTCCGCTTCTGCCTTCAGCTTCCGATCCATGCGCGCTGTCAACTGCTTCGTCATGGCCTGAAGATGCGCAGATTTACCACGCCGTCAAGCTTGCTACCTGAACTCCCACCGTCCCCACAACCGCGGCGTCAACTCCGCTTCGCTGGGCACGTCGGCGGTGATGCCGCTGGCTTTGTTCGCCCAATAGACGCGCTGCAAGGTCTGGAAGCCGTTGCCGCGCAAAACGCCGATGTCGCCCTTGAGGCGCTGGCTGGCGGCGGGCTTGAGGCCGAGCGTGGCCAGTGGGATGGAGATTTCAAAGTTGCCGTCCGCGCCGGCGAACTGCACGTCGGCGCTCACGTCGTCCACGCGGTCGAGCGTGATCGTGCGCCACGGGGAACTGAACGGCACCGACTCTTGCGTGCCCGGGACCACCAGCAGCGCGAGCCAGAGGTCGAGCCGCCGCTCTGCTCTTGTCGAAGCCCACTTTCAACAGCGGCTACGTCAGCCCTGTGCGCCCGCCGCCGCATTGCGCCCGTCCAGCACTCCGCCCCACTCGCTAAACTCCCCGCCAAAGTGGCGCGAGCTTATCCAGCAAGTCTCGCACACCGACCCGCTCATCTGCCCCCAGTGCCAGCCCCCCCTTGCGCGTCATCGCCGTCATTGACCAGCGCGAGGACATGGAAAAGACCCTGCGCCACCTCGGCCTATAAAGCGGCGGCCAGACGCTGGCCCCGGCCCGTGCCCCCCCCGCCGACGCCGACGCCGGGCCGTGGACCCGCGAACCGTGCGACGACATGGATCCGATGCCCGACTACGAAAACGTCCTGAGCGGCTGATCCAGCCCAGGGCGCCGAGTGAAGAGACACCACCTGTGCCCGCCCGTGAAGTTCACAGCGGGAGCGGCTACTGGTCGGAGGACAGCGCGGTGCGACTGATGGCACGGCGCGACAAAGCCACGCCGGTTTGGAGCCGCTGGCCCGGTGGAAAAACCACGCTGACCGAGATACCGCCAAATCGTCATCCCGGCTCCGTAAATGCTCGGGGGGTGGATTGGCCATTAAATGGCGGCCAGCAGGACTTGGCTCAACGACTTCGGTAATGCCCGCGGACGTACGTCCCGTTCGATCGATAATACCCGCCAACCCAGACAGGACCGCCGCTACTGTGGCCTCTTGTACTCGAATAGGTTGGCAGAAATCGGAGTTCGTCGGACGTCCAATTCACGTTGTTGCGCGGTGTTGCCTGAGACTCTTGGCTGGCCAAGCGAGCACTAGCCGATGTCATAGCTGCCGCGTATCTTTCGTCAGAAGCTTGCTTGGCCCGGTCGTATGCCTTTGCGCTTTCTTGATCAACTCCGAAGCGTCGTGCCAAGTCGGGCGGAACATCGGTCGCGCGAATCAGTCCCCCACCTTTTTCATTAAACCAGTAAAGGCCGTTCGGTGCCGGTTTGAGTGTTACGTTTGAAAATACCCGGCCTTGCGTGTTGGTGAAGGTGATCGGTCCATCGTTCGGAAGAGGCCGGGGAATGACTGGAACTTCGACTGGAGCAGAAGGCACCGTTTGCGTGATCGCTTCCATCTCAGCCTGCGAAGCTCGGGACATCTCGACTGCTCGTTCATCATAGACGGAGATCCACCAGCCTCCCTCTGCGTCAGCAGCAGTTGGGGGTGTGACTTCAAATGCCACTCCATCGTTTTTAACCAGGTCTTCAGTCCATTTGAGACTCCGAATAATCTCTTTGTCACCTCCCCTGTTCAGCATGCTTTCTATGAATCCCACGCAATTCGACTTCGCGCTTGTGTGGTCGCCCCCCACATGCGGGCGAAACCCGATTTCAAAACCAGCCGGCTTCTCAAGCTCACCATAAATGTTCAGTTCGTAGGCGAACGAGAACTGGAACGATATGTATGGGACGTTGCGTAATGTGCCGTTGGTGATAACAGTTGCCGGAACCTGCCTTAAATCGCCCACCCAGGCTCGTTTGCTCAATCCCTCCATAATCAGGTTCCAGGCAGGTATTCGCAGCGCCGAGTCTGGAACTGCTGTCTCGTCCAAGATGCTTGCTACGGGTGCCGATACCTCGACTGTGGCAGTAGTCGTTGGGCTGCTGAGCACGCTACGGCTGGCCTGATCTTGCCTCTCCTTGGTGCAAGCAATCAGGGCGGCAATTGAAACAGTGACAGCCAGAGCTCTTCCGACAGGTGAATAGCCATGCATACAGTTGCGGTTTATAGCAAAGCCCGCAGCACATTCAAAGGGAGAAGTTCAAAGCAAAAAACAAAATCAAACCGTTTGATGGAAGTCGGACAAATATCAGGACACCACTCTTCGCATGTGGAAACAGACTGCTCCCGCCCTGCCGGGCGTCCATGAAGCAGCGCTCCATCTCGTTTTCGTCGGTGATGTAGATGGCCACAGGAGGCGATAGGTGCTGCCGGCGCAAAACCGAGCGCTCTGGACTTCACTTAAACTCCCATCGTCCCCACAGCCTCGGGGTCAACTCGGCTTCGCTGGGCACATCGGCGGTGATGCCGCTGGCTTTGTTCGCCCAATAGACGCGTTGCAAGGTCTGGAAGCCGTTGCCACGCAAAACGCCGATGTCGCCCTTGAGCCGCTGGCCGACGGCGGGCTTGAGGCCGAGTGCGGCCAGCGGGATGGAGATTTCAAAGTTGCCGTCCTTGGCGGCGAGTTGCACGTCGGCGCTCACGTCGTCCACGCGGTCGAGCGTGATCGTGCGCCACGGTGAACTGAACGGCACCGGCTCTTTCGTGCCCGGCACCACGGCGCGGTAAAGCGCGGCTACGGTCTTGCCTTTGACTTGCGCCACGAGCAGACGCGCGTCGCCCACGACGGGCTTGCCGCGTTTCTCGTCCGCGCCGGCGTCCACGCCGATCATCAGGTCGAGCGCGCCGCCGGTCTTGAAGAGGGCGTTGGGCATTTCGCCGGTGTTCTTCAGCAGGTTCGCGTCGCCAGTGCGCCACGCGGCGAAGAGCCGGTCGCCAGACACGGCCACAGCCCCGCGCACGTCGTAGGGTTTGCTCTTGCTGTCGAAGTAAGCCGCCACACCGCTCTTGTCGATCTCCACCCAGTCCGCTCTCTGCCAGTCGTCGAGCGCGCCGTCGATCACGGGCGCGTTGGCGCGAAGGGCGACTTTCATCGTGCCGCTGCCCTGGTTCATCTGGCGCGCGGCTTCGGCTTCCACGAAGTAGGCGCGGGCCTTGGCCAAATCGTCGGCGCTGAGGTTCAAGCTGGTTTCCGGCAGGCGGCGAATCGTTTCCAGTCCGTCCACACGCACGAGGGAGGAACGTCCGCCGTCCACGAGATAAACCTTGCCGTCCTTCGTCTGCGTGATGCTCGGCCAGAAGTTCTCGTCGTGGAGCGTGAGATCGTTCAGTAACATGCCGCGCTGGGCCACGGGCATGGACCACGACGGGCCGCGCCGCACGTCCTTGAAGAGTTCCGCGACGAACAGTCCGTCGGCGGTAAAGAGATACATGTTGCCCTGGTTGCCGTTGACGCACCAGAGCGGGCCGGCGTCGCTGCCGTGCGGCGTGACGAAATCGCCGAGCAGTCGCGTGGTGCCGATGACCATGCCGGGGAAACTGGGCGGCGGCGATTCGTGCGAGGCGTGCAAGCCCGGCCACGGACTCGGATAAGACCAGCGCGGTTCGCCCTTGAACACCGCGCCGACGGACTGCGGAGCGAACGGCTTCGGCGGCGTGGTCAACACGGTCCAACCACTCTCGTGCCACAGCGCCTGGTCGCCGCCGGAGGAAGTGGGGTTCTGCACGTCGCGCGCGAGTACTTCGCCCCTGGCCAGATCATAGACCGGCCCGCCCGGCTTGGTGAAACTCACCGGCGCGAACCGCATCGCGTTGGTCCCGTAGCGCGACACGATCATCGCCAGGTCCGGCGCGACGGTCGCGGAGCCGAACGTGCCTTTCTGGAACTGCACTTCGTTGGTCTGCACCAAACCGTCGCCGTTGAGATCGGACCACGCGAAGGCCGTGACGTTCCGCCAGTAGTCGCCGCGCAAATCCACGCCCTGCGGCCAGAGCGGTTTGAAGGTGTCGGTCTTGAACAGCTTCCACTCGTGCGCGCGGCCGAGCGCGGCCACGGGCCGGGCCACGCCATCCACGAGCAACCACAGCATCGTCACGCCGGGGCCGCCGGTGGGATTGGAGTTGTGGTCGTTGGAGAAGTATTTCCGGCCACGGACGGAGTGCGGCGTCTCCGGCAAAGCGCTTGCCGTGGGACCCGCGCCTTCGACGCCGTTCGCGCTGGGACGACTGAAGACGCTGACCACTTGGTCGGTGCCCTTGTCCCAATCGAGCCGGAACTCCATGCCGTGGAAATAGAACTTGGTTTTGTCGTCGGGATCGAGCTTGCCGCCGCCGCCGTATTCGCTGGGGCCGTAGAACGCGCGGACGAACATGCCGTCGAGCGTCCACACGCTGACGCGCTTGGGCTGGAAGTCATTCTCCGTGACCCAGAGCCGGTTCGACGAATCAATCGTGAGGCCATCGGGGTTGTTCATGTGCAGGCGATCGTACGGGCCAGCTTCCGGCACGCCGGGTTTGCCGATGGCGCGGAGGAATTTGCCAGCGGGAGAAAAGACCTTCACCTGGTGGCTCTGGCCGCGGTCGGAGATGAAGATGTTGCCGGAGGAATCGAGGGTGAGAGCGCGGGGGGATTCCAGAGGTGTGGGTTTTCTGGAGCCGCCTTCCCCCTCACCCGCCCTTCGGGCACCCTCTCCCCCATTGGGGGAGAGGGACTGGGTGAGAGGGAGCGTCCCGCCTGCAATGACCGTTTCAGGTTTGGCGAGCGCAATGGGATCGGGGCCGGGCTTGAACCGCACAAGCGAGTTCCCCGAGAGCGCCAGGAGTTTTCCTTCCTTGTCGAACGCCAGGCCACGCGGATTCGCAAGCGGAGCGGTGCCGATGGCTTGTTTCGTTTTCGCGTCCACGAAGAGCAATTGGTCAATCTTGGTCATGCTCACCACCAGCAGGCCATCGCGCGCCGCCAAGCCGCCGATGTAATCGCTCCATTCGACGTGCTGCGAGTTGGTCGACTGTTCGGGCTTGAAATCGTATTTCACCACCAGCTTGTTCCCGCCCGTCGTGAGCGCGGTGATGCGAATCTCGCCGGGTTTGATTTTGGCTTTGGCCGCGTCGTCCTTGCCCCACGCGGCGGCGGCGTAGGCGAAGGCGTTTGTGTCGCGTTGCGGGCCGTCGTCGCGCGCGAGATAGGGCGCGCCGGTCCAGTTGCCGCCGACCCAGCCGACGCCGCCTTGCTTGCGGCCGTCGAGGTCCACCCACGCGAGGCCGTGACCGCCTTCGCTCACGTAGCTGCCGAGGAAGACGAGCGGCTTGGCGCCGGGCGCGCGGTCCGCAGGCACGAACAGCGCAGCGCACGGCGGCGTGTGATTCGCGAGCCACGCGCCCGTGGAATCGGCGGTTTCCCACGCGGGCGAACCGGCGTTGTAGATCGAGAACTCGTAGCGCAGATCCACCTGCTTCCGCCAGAGGCCGCGCACGCGGTAGGCGCCGGGCTGCACGAATTGCGCCGGGATGTGATAGACGCCGTGGCGCACCGCTTCGTTGTCGCGCAGCAAATCGTCCATGCCGTCCCACCAGGCGGTGTTTTCGCCGGCCGGGAATCTGGTTTCGGAGATGAGATTGCGGACGCGGCGGCCTTGGGGGTCCTCAATGACCAACGTGACGAAGCCCTCCTCCGGGAGCGTGAAGCGGATCGGGATAGGCGGATGAACCTCTTCCTTCTTGGGCGCGGCGACGATGGCGGTACTCAACTCCGCTGCGCCGAGAGATTGCAGCGCCAACAGTTCGCCCAGCCAGACGCGGCGGCCACCCTTGGTGTTGCCCTTCAAGTGCCCGTGCGCCCGCGCTTCGTCGATGACCTTCGTGACGCGGAGTCTCACCGCGCGCGTCGTGACCTCGCGGTCGAAGTCCAGCCAGTTCACGCCAAGTGCGCGCGGATACTGGTTCTCAATCTTGTCGAAACTGCGGAGCAACTGCCAGTCGGCGTCGCTGGCGTCGCGCGGATGCTTGTCCGCGGGGCCGGTGGAGGTCAGAACATCCGCGGCGCGGAAGCCGGCCCAGAGCGCGTTCAATCCGCGCAACTTGACCGGCTGCGGCCAGGTCAACGTGAGCAACACGGGATGTTCAGCGGAAACCAGCGGAGCGTTCGTTTCCGGCGCGTTGTCCCAAGCGCTCCAGGTGCCGTCGTTGCTGGAATTGTTGAGTTTGCTCGCCTTGTCGTTGTTGCCGCTGGCGGAGGCGGTCGCGTATGCGGCTACATTCACCCAGCGTTCGCTGAGCACGAACGCGCTGCCCAACCAGCCCGCGTAGCTCTTGTCGATCAGCGCGCTGGTGTGCGTGAAGCGGAGCGCCCGCGTCGTGGTGCCCGGTGGGAGGATCCAAATGGCGTATTCCTCCTTCGTCACTTCGTCGCGCGACAACTGGTCGTCCTTGATCCGTTGCGCGGGGAGCCAGTCGGCCTCGTGGTCGAGCTGGCCAGGATACAACGCCGTTGCCTTGAGCACGCTGAGCTGACCGCCGCCGCGCACCAGCACGCTGCCAACCGTCACCGGCGAATCCCATCCCAGGCGCAGATGCCGCGGCCCGGAGTTTTTGGATTCGCCAAAGGTCACACCCTGCCATTCCGCGGTGCTGTTGCGCGTCCAGAGCACGAGGCGCGGGCCTTCCTTTACTGTGATCGGTTTCTCCGCGCCGTCCACCCACGCAACAAACGCATTGGTGTCGAGGGCGCCGAGGGCGAGCGGCGTGGCGAACGGAGAATCGGCCAGCGGAGCGGGATTGGCGGCAAGCGCGCCGGGCCGCACCCAGACCGTGGCGAGCACGCCGAACAGGAGGGCCAGAAATCTGTGTTTCATGTCAGGTCTTCAGTTCCGATGATTGCAGTCCTTTCTCGGACGAGAAGCCACTGGAAAAATTCGCTCAGCCGGGGCCGCCGCTTGACGGTTTGAGCCGGGGACAGCAGGATGCTGGCATGCGGATTGTCCAAGACACCTGTGTGTGGGTAAGCGCGTTGCGCAGCCCGGACGCGAGCAGCGCCCAGGTCGTGGATCGCAGCAAACTCGTATGAAACCCATCCTCTATCGTTGCCCCGACTCCAAACACGAAGCCCTGGCTAGTCTGGCCAAAGCCGAGGGTCTGAGCATGCAGCAACTTTTCGATCACTGGGTCACGCAAGCCGTGACCGAACGGCAGGCGGAAGCCCGCTTCCACCGATTGGCGGCCCAAGGCAATCCGGCGCGGGGCCGCCGGCTCCTCGCTGAGATTCAGCGGCGAATGACCCGGTAATCACCCACACGAATCCGATGGGTGTGTTCAGTCCCCGCCAGTTTTTCCGAGCCGTGCGGGAACGGATCCTCGGCCAACAGCTCGACCTCGGCCAAAACACGCTGGATTTCGCGAGGCGGCAGCTTCCGAAGGTCCTTCTTGGTCGAAGAACGCCACTGAAAGGCCATCTCACCTCAACTCCGCTTTGAACTGCTCGTGGGGGATGCTCGGCTCCTCTCGCCGTTCCGCAATCGCCGCAAGATCGTCCAGATCCTCCAGCAGCTTTTCATAGTCCGTCATCGGGAGCACGACCGCCGTTTTCGTGCCGTTTTCGTCGGTGAGATACTGTAAGGCGACGCTCATGCAATTGAATTTACGACGCAACCCCGGCTTGTCGAGCCAGCAACAGCCAAGAGCCGCTCCGTCTCTGCGGTCGGGATCGTGTCCGGCCGTTGGTCGGGCACGGAAGTGCGACTAAAAACGCCGAACATCAGAGGTGAGCGACGCGGGTGGCCGTCTCCCGCGCACCGCCTGTCCTTCGCCGACGCTTTCGTGGCCGCCACGGCGCTGCGGACCCAGGCTACGCTGGTTCACGAGGACCCGGAGTTTGCCCTGCTCGGAGGAGAGATCAGCCTGGAAATGCTGCCGCCGAAAACGGCTGCCACCCCAGTCAACTGAACCAGCCCGGTTGGGACGAAGGCGCGCCTGTGGTCCGCACGCGTCCAGCGGGGAAGTCGTTGGAATCGTCAGGTTGCCGGTCATGGGATAGGGCGGTGATGGGAAACGGAGGGCTAAAACCAAGCTGATCGACAGCCATAAGCGCCGGCGGGACACAAGAATCTGCAAGGATGCCAGACACGGCGCTCATGGCTGTTCGATCGAGCGCCTGGTTGGGCCGCACGATGCGGTGCAATTCACAGGACAAGGCCCTCAGATGCCCAACGCTCTCATCCTTCCAACCTTTGCTCGTCGGAGTTCAAGGATTTCATCGTATGTTGTGATTGTGACTCCGCTTACCCGACTTCGTAGGACGGCATACTGGTCCACGTGATCGCTCGGAAGTCGGCCGATAACACCCACAAGCCTTGGCCTCGGCACTACTCCACCGAAGCGCCGGCGGATCACCTCCTGGTTGCGCGGATCAGCAAAGAAGTCAGCATAGTCCTCGAGCTGAGTGACCATTCGTAGTACATGTTGTGACAAGTGCAGATGGAACCGCGGACTCGCAAAGAGAGGCGCTCTCGGAGCCTTAAGCTCCACCATAGTCCAATCCCAGGTCCTGTTGGGATGGCCAAGCGGCTGTAAAACGAAATCAGGGCGGACCACTTGCCCTCGGTCCGACGATGCCAGAGAGGGCTCAGCCCAATAGGAGTCGTGGGCGTCTCCTAGCAGAAACTCGGGATGCAGTTCCAAGAAGCGCTGCAAGTCGCGCTCGGTCGTCCTTGCATTGTTTAGCATCTCTTCGAAAAGGCTCACGGCTACCCCAGCGATCGGGCTTCTGTCTGCGACGAGCACGAGCCTTGAGTACGCGTTTCCGAGTTCTGTGGGCTCAATCACGAAGTACTTGGTTTCGCGGTGAGCCGGGACTGTGTACGCCGTGGCAAGGCGGTATCGGCCCTCTTTCCAAAACACAGATAAGCCAACCCGCTGTAACCCTGACAGAACGGCATGCCTGTACGATGTCAAAGCGTCTGAGATGGCGCTGAGGAATTCCTCCACATGGAGGGGCTTTTCTCTGATCTGCAGTTCAGGGAAGGAGTCCTTGAGTTGCAGTGCGAGAGGAAATCCACCTCCCGTTATCACGACGATTGGCAGGTGCCTGAGCCGGAAACAAGAATTGACGAGGACATCGTCGTGAGTGCCTCGGATTGCGCGCACAAGCGCGACGCCCTCGTATTCCCCCCTCTGGCTTTTCCCAGGCCGAACAATGTCGCTGACGATGAAATCCAGGTCGCCTCTTGCTGCCTTGACTCGTTCCAAGTAATCAAACGCATCAGAGTTCCCACGGGCCAAAAAGCAGGACACGTCGATAGTTGCCAGTACCTCCTGATACAATTCCCGGATAGCTTGGTCGTCTTCGACCACCAATGACGTGAGAGAATGAAACATTTGTGCGCATTACCCTCTGTCGGCCTAACAGTTATTCAACCGCACGTGGTTGTTCCGGGGATTTTCAGGGAACAACCGCAGAATGTGCGGTTTATCCCCGTCCGACCCTGATGCCTGGCTGGATTCATGAGCCGGACTTTGCCCCCGCCGGCCCCCGCCGCGCAATCCCAAATTGCGGAGTCGACGCGGGCGCGTCCGGAGGGTGCCCGTCACGGGCACAGGAACCGTCGTCCGCCGGTTGACTCCGAGAAACTTCCCACGCGAGCGGGCGGGTCCAGGTTCCTATGGCTGGGACGGCCACCCTCATGACGCACCGTAGCGCAGAGTTCCACTCTGCTGTTTCGCGGACTTCCGGTCCGCTGGCCGTCCGAAGAAGCCAGGCCTCGAAATGTTTCGTAAACCTGGCCGAGTGGAACTCGGCGATACGGTAGATTTGGAAATCTGCGCTACCAGTTCCCGACGCCGATACCGAGTCGCGGAGGGTGGCCCTGTTTCTTCACCGCAGCCTTTTTAGACTGAGACAATCTGAGCACGTAGGACTGGCGTCCCGCCTGTCTCCATCTTCTGTCTTCTGCTTCACGAAGGAGTACAGCGGCGGTTCGGCGGGATTCCTCTGGAAAGTCCATATTCCATGAAGTCAGCGACATGCGGGACGCCTGTCCTACGACATAGTTTCGGCATGGCCGTCTGGTCACTCCGCTTTGTTTTTGAGGAGAGCGTTGTCACCGCGCACTTCCAACAGCGCGATTTTGGCGCTGACGGATTGACCGGCAATGATGACACGCGCCCCGCCGGGATTGGCCAACAAGAGACGCGATTCACCGTCCGACTTCACACGCACGGCAGCAATTTGCGACGCGAGCGGGCTGCTACCGTCGGGGAGTTTCACTGGTTCGGAGGTCACTTCGACGGGCGCGGCTTTGCCATCGAGCGCGACGCACCAAAGATATGCGGTGGTTCTGGCCTGACGGCGCGCGATCACGAGCGGCACGCGATCCTCGGTGTGGCGGCCCACGCCGGTGCCGGTGATGAAGGTCGTCGCTTCGCCCGGCGCCATCGTCCAGAGCACCTGCTGGCCATCGCTGTCAAAAGTGAGCTTGAGACCCGTGCTGGAGGGCAGCGTTTTCGCGTCACGCAGATACGAGTAACCAGGCTTGTCCGGAGCCTGAAACGGAGTGGCTCCAACCGGCGCGGTGAACTGGCCGACATTGTGGTAGGCCAGATCAAAGGTGTGGGGTTGGTCGGCCTGGATTTGGTCGATGAAGACCAGGAGCTTTTCGCCGATCAACGCGACGGTGCGAGTGAAGTTCACGCCCGCGTAGATTTTTCCCGCGCTGGCCATCACGGCGCTGAAGCCGTTGGTGGCAAGGAAGGCTTCGCATTTGCCTTCCGCCGGTTTCTGGGACTGCTCGTCCACAATGAGCGTGTTGTGGGCGAGCGTGGTGCGGAACCAGCCGGCCTGGATCGGCACGCCGTAGTTCGCAGTGCCGGGGTCGGGGGCGAGCACCTGGCCCTGGCCGTAAAGCACGAAGCCCAGTTTGTCTGGATGGCCGTGGCCGCCGCCGTGCGGGCCGTAGTCGAGGCAAAGCCACGTCGCCTTCGCGCCCGCGCCCGCGGTGAGGACGGCGTTGCCGGAGGCGGTGTAGTTGTGGCTGGCTGGCTTGAAGTCGGGCACCTGACCAGTCGCGGGCACGCCGTGCAAGAGCGCAGCGTCGCTGTTGCGACCGCTGCGGGCGAGGACGATCCGGTAGCGGTCGTCGTGGTAGCGGGCCAGCGCGGTTTCGTAGAGAGCGGCACTGCCGGCCACATTGACCGTGTGCGAATCGTTGAAAGCCGGCAGCACCAAATCCGGCATGGCCATCGCGATGGGAGCGTCAAACATGCGTTTGAACTCTGGCCCGTAGAGGTCGATGCCGCAGTGGAACGCGCCTTCGGTGAGATGCCACACCGCGGACATGGTGTAGAAGTGGTAGCCCCAGGCGCCTTCGTACCACGGGCCATCGGGCAAGACGCCTTTGGCCATTTGGTTGAAATATCCGGAAGGCGAGTGCGGGGCTTCGTCCACGAGCTTCATGTCGCCGAGCAACAAGCCGGTCAGGCCCACGGCGGAGTTCTTCCAGCATTGGATGTTGTGAATGCTCATCTTGTGCTGGCGGATCACGTCGGTGGCAGGAAGGAGGAGGCCGTCTTTCACGCGCTGCTGTTCGTCAGCCGACAGCGTGTCCCAAATGCAGTCCGCGCCTTCCACCATCGTGATGAGCCAAGTGGATTCATCGAGCGTCTGCGGGCCGACTTTGCCACCGCCCACTTTGGCTTCGCCGCGCGTGTTGTGGAGCGGGTAGCTCTGGTACTTCGCGGCGTAGGCCAGCAAGATCTCCTTTGCCTTGACGGCATAGCGGGCGTCGCCCGTGAGTTGATGCACGAGGCCGAGCGCGCGGACGGCGCCGGCGAGTTTCCCGTGCTCGCTGCTGAGGGCCACGTCGTCGTAGGGGTAGCCGGTGAAGACTTCCTTGTCCACCGGACAAACGTGGCGGGTCGGGCCTTCGTTGCGGAGCCGGGCGCCGTGCTTAGGACACGAGTACCAGTGGTACCACTGGCCGCCGCGGTCGGGCAGCTTCACGGTCTGTTTGAGCCAGCCGTCGGCCTGCTGCGTCAGCGCCTCGTAGTGGGCCTTGGCCCACGGTTGCGTAGCCATGCGCTGCTTGATGCCGGGAATGTCTGTCCGGTTCAACAGCAGGCGTGGGTGCGGCGGAAGCGTGGTGGGAAGTTCTGCCGCGAAGGCCGTCGAACCGATCGCGGTGACCAGACCGAGCAAGAAAGACGATTTCAAAATCCCGTAGCAGCGTCTCGGCAGAACGCCGCTGTCCTTTTTGCCTTTTGCCTTTTGCCTTCTGCCTTGCAGTACGGCGCTCTGCCGAGACGCCGCTACGCCAGCGAGGTTCCGAAAGAGGCCCAGGAGAATCCAAGATTTCATCGGCAGGAGCAGTCGGGCCACTACCACGTGGCCAACGGAGTCAGTTGAGTCTGCGCCGCAGGAACGGCCTCGCCTTCCTTCAGCGGCGTCAGCACCACGGCGATCCGCGTGTCAGTCACGTCGCGAAGTTGGATCGCGAGTTTCTGGTATCGGCTGTTGTTGCCCTGCTTCGGCGGCTGCGGTGCGGCGGGGAGCGGTTCGGCCTTCATCACCTGGAACCGGGCTTGGGCCGGCGACACGATCCGCGCATGGAGCCGCGCCTTCCCGTCGGTGAGCGTGGCGGTGCGACCGTCCTCGCCCACCTGCGGCTTGGCGTGGGTGTGCAGGAACCACCAGACCTCGGCGGGAGCTTTAGCCTGCACTTCGTCCTGCACGAGCACCTGCTTGCGGCCGAGCATGGCCATACCGCGCTGCGCCTTGTTCACGTGCTTCGCGTAGGCGGCGGTTAAGTCGGTCACGGCCACGGCGCGCTCCGGCTTGCTGTCGAACTTGGTGATCTTGGCGGCGGCCCTCGGCTCTTGGTCAGGATCAAGGCCCGGATTGATGACGAGCGTGTTGTGGCCCTCGGCGCGGAGGCGGTAGTAGGTCCAGCGCTTGTTACCGAAGTAAGCAGGCAGGTTGTAATCGTCGGCGCCGATGTCCTCGGCCCAGCGCACGCCCAGCGCGTCGAGGACGAAGCTGCCGAGGTCGAGATTGCTGTGGTTGGCTTTGTTGTCGCCGGACTTGAAGCCAACGAAGAGCGCGTCCTTGTCATCCCACGCGCTACGCATGAGAGTGATTTCGCTGTTGCGGTAGTAACGATCCAGCGGCGGCGTGACGGAAGGTTTCTGAGCGAGGCGGGCGTCGTACCAAAGCAGATCGAGCGGGTGGGCTTTGGCGAGTTGGCTTTGATACCAGGCGTAGTCGGGACGGTTGAACTGGCGCGCGAGCCAGAACAGGACCGGCGAACGGATCACGCCCGCGTGCGAGTCCGCATAGCTAAAGCTCAAGCCCGTCGGGCCGCTGGCGTAGATCGGGAACGACCCGGCCTCGCTGAAGCCTTCGATCTTCGTCAGTCCGAAGTCGCTGCCCAGCGCCGTCTGGAGGCTGGCCAGGAAAACAACATTGTAGGTCGTGGCGTAATTCCAGTAGCCCGGCCCCTCGGCCCACGCGCCGTCCGGGCCGTACTCCGCCATCGCAAGCTGGATGGATTTCAGGGCGGCGTGGAGGAAATCGCCGGCCAGCTTCGGTTCCACGTCCGCCAGCGCGAGCGCGCCCATGCCGACGCCGCCGTTGCAGACCTGGTTCCAGTTGTGGCGGGACTTGGCCCACCACGTGTTCTTCGACTGAATATCGATCGCCAGCTTGATTCCCTTTTCCACCATCGCGGTGCGGAGCGTCGCACGCTGCTCGTCGCTCCACACGTCGTAGAGCCAGTCATAGCCGATGGCAAACGCGTGGGTCATCTCCGCGGTGTCGAGGAAGTGGCGCGGGTTCCAATCCTTGAAATTCGCGGCGGCCTCAAGCTCCTTCCACGCGCGTTCGGCGTAACGCTTGTCACCGTCGAGTCGGTAAAGCATGGCCATTGTCTGCACGCGGTCCCATACGCGGCGGCTGGTGGCCAACAGACGAAGGCCATCGGGGATCTCGTACTTGGACGGCGGGGCGTCGAGAATCCGCGCGCCGTCGCGCCGCAACTCGGCGTGCCACTTTTTGAGCGTGGGATCGGTGGCGACGCGCTGCTTGAGTTGGGCGAAGTCCGTCGCGGTGGCGAGCAAGCGTGGGTGCTCACGCTTGAGGTTGCGGAGAATCTGGTCCGCCGTCGGGACCGGGACCGGTTGCGTTTCCTGGGCGCCGAACAGCGGAAGGCACAGCAACGACCCGGCGAGCCAGAGAGAGAATTGCGTCTTTCGTTTCATAGGTGGCAAAGCGGAGTTTTGACGGGAGGCGCGGAGCGGGGATTCATGGGGAAAGAGGGAATCCGTGAAACCGAGGAGCCTCGTGCAAAACTGTAGCCGCCGCCGGTTGCTCCAACTCTCCTCACGTCGGCGGCTACGGGATTTTGCAGTCGTCTCTGGGCTTGTTGCCCCAAAACAGAACCGGGCCGGAATTGAAACCCGGCCCGGCATCGCGCGGAGCGTGTACGTCCCGCCCGAAACGGCGGCATCCTACGCGCCGAACTTGTCGAACATCTTTGCGTTGGCTTGCATGAGGCGGATGAGGTACTTCGCCTCGAAAATGCCGAGCGAGCCGAGGTTCGCGCCGGTTTCGGTAAACCGCTCCAGTTTATCAGAGCCGGAGTAGGCCGAGTGCAGCAGGACCGGCTGAGGATGCCACGAGTGGCCCTTGATCGCGCACGGCGTCGAGTGGTCGCCCGTGATGGCCAGCACGTCCGGCTTTTTCTCCAGCAGGATCGGCAGCGCGGCGTCGAACTCCTCCACCGCTTTCTTCTTCGCCTCGAAGTTCCCGTCCTCGCCGTACTTGTCCGTGTATTTGAAGTGGATGAAAAAGAAATCGTAGTTGGCGTACTCCTGCTGGTAGCGCTGGAACTGCTCGGCGATGGTCTGCGGGCCTTCGATCTTCGTCATGCCTACGAGTTGCGAGAGGCCCTTGTACATCGGATACACGGCCAGCGCGGCGGGCTTGAGGAGGTACCGCTCCTCGAAGAGCGGAATCTCCGGTTGGTGTGCGATGCCGCGCATGAGGAAGCCATTGGCCTTGGGGTGCGACGCGAGGATGGGCAGCGCCAGCTTGTAGAACTCCGCGATGGCCTTGGCGGTCTTCTTCTGCGCGGCGGACTTGGCATTGACCGGCTTGGCCGTGAGCAGGCCCAGCCCTTCACGATTGGGATCGGTCGAAGTGATCGGCCCTTCCAGGCCCTTGCCGCGGAAGAGGACGACGAAGCGGTGTTCCTTGCCGGCTTTGATGATGACTTCCACGTCGCCGACCTTTTTGATCTTGGCGGCCATCTTCGCGCACAACTCTTCGCAAATGTCCGTCGCGATGCGTCCGGCGCGGCGGTCGGTGACGAGGCCGTCCTTGTCGAGAGTGCAGAAATTAGCGCGGGCGGCCACGTCGCCGGCCTTGAGCTCGAGGCCCAGGCCCAGGGCTTCGATCACGCCGCGGCCCACTTCGTACTCGAGCGGGTCATAGCCGAAGAGCGCGAGATGGCCGGGACCGCTGCCGGGCGTGATGCCGGGCGCAACGGGAATCATGCGGCCCTGGGCGCAGCCGGCGGCGACGAGCGCGTCGAGGTTCGGGGTGTGCGCGGCTTCGAGCGGGGTCACTTCGCCTTGGGCCTTGGTGGCGATGTCACCCACGCCATCGAGAACGACGAGGGCGAGCTTGGCGCCGGTTTTCAGGGTCAATTGAGAGTAGAGCGGATCGAGGTTCATACGGTTTCAGTTTTAATTCAATTCAGAGGTCCATCGCTGTTCGGCGAGATGGTTTCCTCCCAGAACAACGTGCGCGGAGTGTGCCGGCAAAGCCCGAACAGCGTCAACGGCGAAAGGGGCGGAGGAGGAAGGCCTCAGTCTGGCCCGGCGAGCGTCGTAGCGCCGGCTTTCCAGCCTGCGGATCCTGCGGATTTTCTAGTCCGCAGTCCCTCGCCGCTCGCCGAACTGGAAAGTCCGACGCTCCCGCAGACAGGAATTCTGCCCGACGCTAAACAGATGCCCCGCCGACCGGAATGGGAGCCGCCATCACAGAATGTTCGCCGCCAGTTCGGCGAGTTCGCTGCGTTCGCCCTTCTGCAATTCGATGTGCGCGGCGATGGAGTGTTCCCGGAATCTGCTCACGACGTAGTTGAACCCGTTCGAGGACGAGTCGATGTAGGGGTTGTCGATCTGGTAGGGATCGCCCGTGAAGACGATCTTGGTGCCCGGCCCGACGCGGGTAATGATGGTCTTGGCTTCGAGCGGCGTGAGGTTTTGGGCCTCGTCGATAATCATGAACTGATTGGCGATGCTGCGTCCGCGGATGTAGCTGAGCGCCTCCACCACGATGCTGCCCGAGCGCATCAGGTCCGAACTGCGGCGATGCTCGTGGCCCATGTTCATGTCACTGAGCAGTTCCAGGGCGTCGTGGATGGGCTGCATCCAGGGGTTGAGCTTCTCTTCCAGGGTGCCGGGGAGGAAACCGATTTCCTTGCCGACGCTGACGGTGGGACGGGCGACGACGAGGCGGCGATATTCACGGTCCACGACGACGCGCTTGAGGCCCGCCGCCATGGCCAGCAGCGTCTTGCCGGTGCCGGCCTTGCCCATGAGGGTGACGAGTTTGACGCGGTCATCGAGCAAGGCGTCGAAGGCGAAATGCTGCTCCCGGTTGCGGGGCTTGATGCCCCAGATGCCTTCGCGGGCGTCGAGGATGGGAACGAGTTTCTTCCCGGTGGCATCCACTTTCGTGAGGACGGTGCGCTTGGAGTTGCCCTCCTCGGTGAGGGTGCAGTACTCGCTGGGGAAGTACCGGCCTTCCGAGCCGGGCGGCAGCGGGAGTTCGTCCGCCGTGCGCAGTTCCGTCAGCTTCGACGCCGGCACCGCCAACTCGAACATGCCGGTGTAGAGGTCGGTGATGAAAACGCGGTCCGTCTCATAATCTTCCGCCGGCAGACCGAGGGCGTCGGCTTTGATGCGGAGGTTGATGTCCTTGGTGACGAGGATGGCCGGCGCCTTCAGGTCGGCCTGCTGGATGGCGAGGGACTGGGCGATGATGCGGTTGTCCACGTTGAAGGGCGACGTCCCGTGGCCGTTCTCCGGCTTGATGAGAATGCGCAGATGGCCGCCGTTGGGGAGCGGGACACCTTCGCTGAGCCGGCCTTTCTCGCGGAGGTCGTCCAACGTGCGCGAGACGGTGCGGGCGTTCTGGCCCAACTCGGTCCCTTCGCGCTTAAAGCGGTCGATCTCCTCGATCACCTCGATGGGGATGAGGACGTTGTTGTCCTGGAAGTTGACCAGGGATTGGGGGTCGTGGAGGAGGACGTTGGTGTCGAGGATGTAGTTTTTCACGGAATCGAAACGGTCACAAAAAAAGGAGAAGGAGCCGGAAGACGGGAACGCAATTCGAGCGAGTCCTGAGGCGATTTCAAAACCCCGTAGCAGCCGACGTGAGGAGGCTCAAACTTCAAGAGAAACAGAGCCTCCTCACGTCGGCTGCTACGGTTTTGAATAAGGCTCTCCTGACGGCTGGAAACCGCGGTCCGGCCCAGGCAGCCGTCGTTTTCGGATTGGGGTGAGGTTGGCGAAGCCACGCTTCCGTCAGCGGTCGTTGTATTCCGCGACCCGCAGTTTGCCCATGCGGTCGTACCACCGGCGCAGGCACGCGTGGGCGGCCGGCAGCTTGTGGTGGCCGCTGTAGAGGAGGTTGGCCAACATGCCGCAGAGATCGAAATCGACGAAGCGGGGGCGGTCGTCGAGGAGGAACTCGCGGTGGGCGAGCATCTGCTCGAAGGGGACGAGGCGGTGGCTGAGTTCCTCGCGCAGGTAATCCTCCTGTTGCCTCCACTTGTCGGTGCAGCCGCGGCCGAACTTGCGTTCTTTGTGGCGCAGGTAATTCAACCGCTCCGACTTGGGCACAAACTCGGCGTAGTAAACGTCGTTGAGTTTGAAGGTGCAGCCCTCCACGTCGTTTTCGATGTAAACCCAGATCAAGTCCTGCACGCCGGCCAAGTGCGGCGGGAAGAGCCAGAGCTTGAGCCGGTCGTCGAGGTACTTGGCGAGGACCTGCGAGTTGTCTTCGGTTTCGAAGACGACCTGCCGTCCGTCTCGCAACACCGGCACTTGGTAATAGCGCTGCCGCGTCAGCCGCCAGACCAGCGAGCGGTCGGTGGAGGGAATGTTGACCGTCTTGAAGGGCACGCCGGAGTAGGCCAGGATGCGCTGCTGCACGAGGCAATACGGACTCCAGGGGAACTGAATCAACTCGATCATGGTGGGGCGGAAAGTGGCGCCAGGGCCGGGAAGACAACTCCGAACAAAACGCGCGTCCTGGCAGGCGAGGTCCGCCGCGAGGTCGTGATCCGCGGGAGGGCGCTTGCGAGCGAAACGACGCGCGAGCCCCCAAGGGACACCACACCTGCTGGTTCTGTCCTGCCAGTCACGGCGCGAATTTAGGGAGCGCGCTCCGCACTGACAAGAGGAATTCCCGGACGGGCCAAATTTCCGGCGGGCTGAGGCCATCGAATTCAGGGACGAAGGGGATGAAAGCGGTCCGCCGAAGCCCTGTCCCGCGCATCACGGGTTGGCCTCCTCCCTTTCCTGCCTGAATTCGATGGCTCCGCTCCCAGATTCATCCATTTCAAGAACCGCGCCGCCGCCGGATTTGGGAATGGCCCTCGCCTGAATCGAAATCCAACTTTACAACCGCTCCTCCGCTGTGACACCCTCCGCAAGCCATGAGCAAGATGATCAGATTGGTTCCTTTGTTGGGGTTGATCGTGTGGTGTGCGGGATGCGCGTCCACCATCACAAACTTGACGCCCTCCAAGCAGACGCGCAGCGCCACCGGCATGTACCCCGTCGAGATGGCTTGGAACACCCGCCAGCAAACCCTTCGCCCCACCACGCTCCAGCCCTACGTGGTCGTCGAGTTCCAGTCCTTTCCCATGCGCCCGACGCTGGGGATGAGCAACCGCTGGGAAACCGTGGTCGCGATTCCGGGGGGCAGAAACTCCGTCAACTATCACTTCCGCGTGGACTACGAGTACAACCAGTTCGGCCGTCCGCAACGCAGCAGCAAGCTCTCGCCCGGCTACCGGCTGGAGATTCTGGACAAGTAGCCTTCCAGGCTGCCGGTTTTTGCTTTGCTTGGCCTTTCCGGTTTCCTACAGTGCGCGGCAAGCTGTGCAAAGATTGAAGACCAACTTTCTTGTGACAGTCGCGCCAGCCTCTCTGGCCGTCTGCCTGGTTTTTTCCACGGGCTGCCCGCCCCTCCGCGCGGCTGAAACCAACCTCACCGCCGGCACGAATTTGACGTCCGCGGCGACCCGGGACGGTTCAGAGAAACCAACCTCCGCCAAACCCGGCGGGCGGCTCGATGACGCCTCCCTGATGGCCCAGATCGCCGAGCAGAACCGCCGCGACATGGACTTGGCCATCAGCCGCAAACTCAACGCGCTGGCCACGGAGTTGAGTGATCTGAAGGCGGAGTTCAAGCGCGAACAGGATCGTCTCGCCATCGCGGAGGCGCCCTCCGACCAGACCACCTGGATGATCGTGGCCGGGTTGGCCAGCATCAGCCTTCTCGTGGCGCTGGGGTTCGGCTGGGTGCAAGGCCGTTCCCTCCGCTTCCTTCGGGACTCCCAGGAGGACCTGCGCCTCCGCCTCCGTCAGGTGACGGAGGAACTCATGGAACATCTGGACCAGCAGGAACAGATCGAGCGCGTCCTTCCGCCCAAAGCAGAACAGCCCGCGGCCGTGGAGAAAGTCGTTGAAAAGGCCGAGTCAGCCAGACCAGAACTCGAGGCGAAGCCGGAGGAAAAACCGGCGCCGCCGCCGCCTGCGCCTGCGCCTGCACCGGTGCCGGAAACTGCGTCAGTCCCTGTTTCCGCGCCCGCCGCGCCACCGCCAGCACCGGTGACCGTCGTGACGTCCAAGCCAGTTCCCGCGCCCGAACCGGTGGTCCAAACTCCAGCCAGCACCAAAGACGTTCCGGTGGCCATCGTGGAGCCGGTGCCGGCGCCGCCCGAGAAGATCAGCCGCGCCGAACTCATGTTGGGCAAAGGCCAAACCTTGCTCGACCTGGGCCAGGGTGATGAGGCCATTGCCTGCTACGATGAGGCCATTGCGCTGCTGCCTGGAAACGCTGACGCGCTCATCAAGAAGGGCAAAGCCCTGGAGCAACTCCAGCGTTTCGACCAAGCCCTGCATTGCTTCGATCTCGCCATCGCCGCGGACGATTCCCAGGCCAACGCCTACTTGCTCAAGGCGGGTGTGTTGACCCGGCTGGAGCGCCACGGGGAGGCCCTCAAGTGTTACGATCTGGCTCTCCGCAGCCGGCACAAGAGTCTCGCCGCCTGACCTTGGCGCTGGTGGCGCTCGCGGACAAGGAGAGGTCACAGGCCCGCCAGAGCGAGGAATTCCCCATGCGAATTCCGGCGCTTGGTGTAGTTTACGCGGCATGATCGTGACTCCATCACACGCGAGTTGAAGGTGCGACGCTCCGCGCAACGGTGTTTTCCTCCCCTGAACCTATGATCGACATCGGCCTCAAACTCGACACCGACCTCAGCCACTCCATTTTGGACGCGATGCCGGTCCCGGTGTTTGTCCTGGACGAGGAGATGCGCATCGTCGGCTTCAACGCCGCCGCGGCAGAGATGCTCAAGAAATCGGATGAACTGGTCCTGCGCCAGCGCAACGGCGAGGTCATCCGATGCATCAACGCCAGTGCGTCGCCGGAGGGGTGCGGCCACAGCGAAAGCTGCCGCCATTGCGTCATCCGCAACTCCGTGCTGGCCGCGCAGACCGGGCAGCGCCTCCAACGTCAGCGCGCCACCATGGAACTCGGTCGCGGACGAAATATCGAACGCGTCGAATTCCTGGTCACCGCCGCCCCGTTTCTTCACGGCGGCTCGCGGCTGGCGCTGGTCATCCTGGAAGACGTGACGGAACTGGTTGAACTCCGCGCGCTGATTCCGATCTGCGCCAACTGCAAAAAGGTCCGCGACGACAAGGACTACTGGCAGAGCCTGGACAAGTATCTCTTGAATCACTTGAACGTGGCCCTGACGCACGGCTTGTGCCCGGAGTGCGCCAAGGTCCTTTTCCCGGATGCCTATCGGAGCCTGGCGGACGCCGGCAAATTGCCGTTCCCGAACACGAGCGAGGGCCAGCACAGTCAGGCGGGAACAGTGTAGGCGCTTCAAGTGAAGTTTGCCCATCGGCCTTGAAACCGTTGCAGGTTGAATTCGCATCTGGAGTTGAATTCCGCCGAAGAACCTGGATCACACCCCAGCTTGACCTCTCCGAGTTGTTCCCTACTATGCCCGCGAATTGCAATGAGACGACTTTGGCCTGTCATTCTGGGGACCCTGTTCGGCGCGGTCGCGCTGGCGGAACAGACGCTCATCAACGGCGTTGCCGTCATCGTCAACGACGCCATCATCACCTATCAGGACGTGCGCCTTCTGGTGCGGGGGCCGATGGAGTTGGCGGAGCGGCAGTACGGCAATCAGCCCCTGGTGCTGGAACAGAAGCGAAAAGAACTGCAGGCCGACGGCATCGAAATGCTCGTCGATAACAAGCTGATCCTCCACGATTTCAAGACCACTGGCTACAACCTGCCGGAGAGCTACATCGACGACATGATCAAGGAGCGCATCAAACAGCGTTACGGCGATCGCGCCACCATGATCAAGTCGCTGCGGGAAGAAGGCTGGAATTTCGAGGACGAGCGCCAGCGGGTGCGCGACGAATTCATCATCGAGCAGATGCGCTACCTCCACGTCTCGAAGGAAGTCCTGATCTCGCCGCAGAAAATCCTGAATTTCTACGAAGCGAACAAGACCAACTACGCCGTGGCCGATCAAGTCAAACTGCGCATGATCATGCTCCGAAAGCCCTCCAGCGACAACGGCGCGGTCAAGCAACTCGCGGAGGAAATCCTCAACAAGGTGAAAGAGGGCGCGTCGTTTGAGGAAATGGCCGGGATCCACTCCGATGGCGCCGAGCGCGCCTCCAGCGGCGACCGTGGCTGGGTGGAACGGACGGCGCTCCGCAAGGAACTCGCCGACGTCGCTTTCAGCCTGCAGAAAGGCCAGCGCAGCGGCGTGATTGACTTGCCTGAGGCCTGTTTTCTCATGCAGGTGGAAGACGTCCGCCAAGCCCACGTCAAGCCTCTCACCGAAGTCCGCGAAGACATCGAGAAAAACCTCCTCGCCCAGGAACGCGCGCGCGCTCAGAAGAAGTGGCTCGACCGGCTTCGGGCGAAGTCGTTCGTGCGCTACTTCTGAAGCCTGGCTCCGGCGTGGCCGCGTGGCCACCGTCCGCTCCTTTACCATGCCCCCGCTCATCGCCATCGCTCTCGGCGACATCACTGGCATTGGGCCGGAGGTGACGCTCAAGGCGCTGGCCAGGGAATTGTCCGCAGACGATGCGCGCTACTTGGTCATCGGCGACCAAGCTTTTCTGCGGCGATTAAACGACTCGCTGCGGCTGGGGCTGACGCTGTCGCGCTTTGAGGAGGCGCGGAGTGACGGACGCCTTTTCTTCCATCAGCCGGATGGAACTGTGCTTCCACCCGACCTGCCCTGCGGTGACGCATCAGCCGCCCGCGCGGCAGTGGCTTGGCTCAAAGATGGAGCCGGACGCGCCTTGCGCGGTGAAGTGGCCGCGTTGGTGACCGCGCCGGTCAGCAAAAAAGCCATCCTCGATGCTGGGTTCAAAGACTTCGTCGGACAGACGGAATTCCTCTCTGAACTGGCCGGTGCGCGGCGCACGGTGATGATGTTGCTTGGCCCGGACGAGCGCGGCCGATGGCTGCGGGTGGCGTTGGCCACAACTCACTTGCCGCTGAAGGATGTCGCCGCGGCATTAACTCTGGACAAGGTGGAGCAGGCCATCGTGCGCGCCTCCGAAGCCTGCCGCGACCTCGGTCTGCCGCGCGCCAAAGTAGGCGTGTGCGGGCTGAATCCGCACGCGGGCGAAGGCGGAAAACTTGGCAACGAGGAACAGACGATCATCGGGCCAGCCGTCGCGGCGGCGCGCGGCCGGGGAGTTGACGTGGCTGGGCCGTTTGCCGCAGACGCGCTGTTTCATAGCGTGATCCAAGGCCACTTCGACGCGGTGGTGGCGATGTATCACGATCAGGGCTTGGCGCCGCTGAAGATGGTGGCGTTCGACCACGGAGTGAACTGGACCCTCGGCCTGCCGTTCATCCGAACCTCCCCCGATCACGGCACGGCCTACGACATCGCGGGCCGCGGACTGGCCGACCCATCAAGCATGATCGCGGCGATTCGGTTGGCGAAACAGGTGGCTCGCCGCCGCGCGGGCCAGACCGGGTGAGGACGCTCGGCGTCTTAGTCCCAAGTGGCTACGTTCACCGTCGTGGGGCTCTCCACATAGGCTGGCTCCGCTGCAATGGGTCCAGTTGCTGAAACTCTTGGAGGGGTTTCCTCGTAAACCGGAACCGCGGCTTCCAGCAATGACGGTGACTTGCCCATTCCCAGGTCCGGCTTTCGGTCGATCACCGGCTCCCCGACGACCAGCACTTCCAGCCCTCGATCGCGGAATGACTCCACCACGGCAGGCGGGGCCGCGCTGTCGGTGACGATGGCGTCGAGGCCGTCCAAATCGCATAAGAACGCCACGCTCTTGCGGTCCCACTTGGTGTGGTCCAGGCAGAAGACCACGCGGCCGGCGCTGTCCATCATGGCGCGCTGGATGTCGATGAGCAGAGCGTGGGAGTTGGTGAGACCGTCCAGCGTAATGCCGCCCGCGCTCAGGATGGCGACATCGGCGTGAATCTCCTTGAAAGTCTTCACGGCCAAAGGCCCTACCAGCACGCCCAGGCGCGGGTAGATCACGCCGCCGGTCAGGATCACTTCCGCGTGCTGGGCTGAAGCGAACAAATTGGCCACCGGCAGCGAATTCGTGACGATCTGAAGGCGTTTTTCCTGAAGATGCTTGGCGACGTGGAAGACCGTGGTGCCACCGTCCAGAACCACCGTCTGGTTGGGCTGGATCAGGCTGGCGCACAACTTGCCGATGGCTTCCTTCTCGTCCAGTTGGTGCGCATCGCGGGCGGAGAAGGCGAACTCGTCCGTCTTGGGAATGGTCAGCCTGGCGCCGCCGTGCGTCCGACGAATGGTGCCGGCGGCTTCAAGGATGTTGAGGTCGCGTCGGATGGTGGACACAGACGCCCCGACCTGACGGGAAAGCTCTTCCAGGGAGGCGAACTCCACCTTCTGGACATGAGCTTCGATTCGGTGTTGGCGCTCTTCTGCCGTCATCTGGCAAGAACCTGAAAGATTCTGGAAGATATTGCAAGAAATTTGTTGACAAAAACTCCAGATTCAGTCAAACAGGCGGCGAACTGAAGCTATTATGGCGTCGCCAAACAGCACTTTGCACCGCGCGGTGGTTGAACACCTCGTCCGCCAGGCGGTTTATCAGAAGCTTGGGAAGCCCATGCCTCGGACAGCTTCGGCTCCCAATCCGCTGGTAGTGAACGTGAGTGCGCGGCACTGCCATTTGACCCAGGAAGCGGTGGAGGTGCTGTTCGGAAAGGGACGCCAACTCACCGTCCACAAGTGGCTTTATCAAGACGGCCAGTTTGCCGCGAAGGAAACGCTCACGCTGATCGGCCCGCGCAGCCGGGTGATCTCCAATCTCCGCATCCTCGGTCCCTGCCGAAACCTGAACCAAGTTGAGCTTGCCTACACCGACGCCATTGCATTGGGCTTCGACATTCCGCTGCGCCCTTCCGGGAGCATCAAGGACACGCCCGGCGGCATGTTGATGGGGCCAGCGGGGTTCTTCGAGATGCCCGACGGCATCATCCGCGCGTTGCGGCACGTTCACATGCATCCGGACGACGCGGAGTTTTACGGCGTGAAGCAGGGCGACGACATGAAGCTCAAGATCGGCGGCCCCTGCGCCATCACGCTGGAGAAGCTGCTCGTCCGCGTGGACAAGAGCTTCAAACTGGAGGTCCACATCGACACCGACGAAGGCAACGCCTGCAATCTCCAGGCGGACACGCCATGCGAACTGGTGAAATGAAATTGATATGAGGTTGAAAAGTCGAAGCGTTGATTGGTTAAAGAGTGGCAGGTCATCCCCCTCTTTAACTCTTCAACCCTTCAACTCCTTGACCAATCTTTGACTTAACAACCAACAACCAAACAAACCTATGAGCGAAGCACTCGGAATGATCGAAACGAAAGGCTACGTGGGCGCGGTGGAAGCCAGCGACGCAATGGTCAAAGCCGCCAACGTCAGTCTTGTCAAAACCATCCCCATTGGCGGGGGCCTCATCACGGTCCTGGCCCGGGGCGACGTGGGCAGCGTGAAGGCCGCCGTCGATGCCGGCTCCAAGGCCGCCAGCAAGGTGGGCGAACTCATCAGTTCGCACATCATCGCCCGCCCGCACGAGGACCTCATCAAAGCCTTCCTGGGCGAACCGGCCCTCGCCGCCAAGCCTGTCGGCAAGTGACCCCTCAACTCTCAACCATCGACTCTCAACGAATTTATGGCTCAACCCGCAGTTGGAATGATTGAATGCAAGGGCCTTTGCGCCCTGCTCGAAGCCGCCGACGCCGCGCTCAAGTCCGCGAACGTCACCATGACCGGCTGGGAAAAGGTTGGCAGCGGTTACGTGACGGCGTTCTTCCGCGGTGACGTCGCCGCGGTGAAAGCCGCCACCGACGCCGGTGCCGCCGCCGCCGCCCAGGTCGGCCAGGTCATCAGCGTCCAGGTCATCCCCCGGCCGCATGAAGGACTGGCTGGACTGGGGAAGTGGCTCCAGTAACAACTAAACCGCGTTGTTCGTCATGCTCTCATTGGCGGATGCCATCTACCTCGAAAACGCAAAACAGACGCTGCGGTGGGGCTGCACGCGGAAGCAAGCGTGGCGCGTCGGTAGGTCAGCCAGTCGCTTCGAGGGCGACGATACTCGCATTCAGTGGGAGGAGACGTTGCTCGGTGGTCTTTCGAGTGGTCTCTTGGCGTATCTGCCGGATGACACGATTCTCGATAAAGTCACAGTTTGGCTCCGTCAGAGAGAGGGCATCTACCGAGGTGATGACGAGGTGTTTCATTACCTCACTATTTTCGACCACCTTGTTCGACATCTCGGCCCGCCTTCATCAATTCAGCCGAGCGCAGGCAGCTTCTACGCGCCTATCCTCACATGGCAGCACGACGGCTGTTCGCTTCAACTTGTCACTGGTGAGCGACACGGTGACTTCACCGTTCTCGAGATTACGAAAGAAAAGAACCCGCGTTATGCGGCTTGACTAGATCCGCTTGAGAATCTGACACCTCATGAAAACCCTCGTCGCCAACATCGGCTCGACCTCGCTCAAGTGGCGCTTGTTCGACTTTACGAACAACGCCGAGCGCCTTTTGCACAAAGGCGGCTTTGAGCGTGTCACCGATTATCCCAAGGCGGTGGAGGAATTGCCTGGCCGCGCTGTATGGGCACGCTCCTTGAATCCGGATCGCCAGAGCCTATCCTGAAAACATGAATTATCGAGAACGCATTAGCTTGGATCCGCGCATCCGCAGCGGCAAGCCCTGCATCCGGGGCACGCGCATCGCTGTGGCCGACGTGTTCGATTACCTGGGCGGCGGCATGACCATTGCCGAGGTCTTGGAGGACTTTCCCGACCTCACCGCCGAGGATATTCAGGCGTGCTTTGCCTTTGCGGCCGATCGTGACCGTCGCTTGAACGTGGTTCCGCATGAAGTTGCTGTTTGATGAGAACCTCTCGCCCAAGCTGCCCCGCTTGCTGGCCACGCTTTTTCCCGAAAGCGCGCACCTGCGCGAGTGCGGATTGCGCGGCCTGCCCGATGAGGATGTTTGGGAGTATGCCCGCGCCCACGGCTTCACCATCGTTTCGAAGGACTCGGATTTTCAACAGCGGAGTTTGCTCTACGGTCCTCCGCCGAAAGTCGTCTGGCTTCGCCTTGGCAACTGCACCCGGCAGCAACTGGTTCAACTTATTACGAACCACGCGCGGGATATTCAAGCGCTCGACGCCAATCCGTTGGAGTCCTTTCTTGTCCTCTCGTAGCATGACAGCGCCGCACAGAATCACCGGATCGAAATGAAGATCCTCATCGCCAATATCGGCTCGACCTCGCTCAAGTGGCGCCTGTTCGATTTCTCGAACAACGCGGAGCACATGCTCCACAAAGGCGGCTTTGAGCGCGTCACCGATTACGCGAAAGCGATTGAGGATTGCCTCGCCCAGCTCAAGCAAGCCGGCGCGATTGCCAGCGAGAGCGAGATCACGGCGGTCGGCTTCAAGACCGTCGTGGCGAAGGACGTGACCGGCTGCGTCCGTCTCACCGAGGACGTGCTCAAGGCGATGGAGGCTTACAACGGCCTCGCTCCGGCGCACAATCCGCCTTACATCACCGGCATCCGGCTCTTCGCCAAACGCATGGCTGGGACGCCGCTGGTGGGCTTGTTCGAGACGGCATTTTACCAGTGGGCGCCGGAGTCGGCCAAGCGCTACGCCGTGCCGGAGCCGTGGCACGATTTGGGCGTGCGCCGCTGGGGCTTCCACGGCGCCAGCCACAAGTTTATCGCTGAACGCAGCGCCGAGTTACTGGGCCGCGACGACGTGGCCGAGCGTGCGCGGAAGCTTTACGTGAATGGAGGTGCCGCACCCGTGGGTCAGCCCGACCTCCGCGTGATCTCTTGCCATCTTGGCGGCAGCAGCAGCGTCACCGGCATCCTGAATGGCGCGGCCATCGGCAACAGCCTGGGCATGAGTCCGCAGTCCGGCCTGCCGCACAACAACCGCGTGGGCGACCTCGACTCCTTCGCCCTCGGCTACGTGACGCGGACCACGGGTATTTCCATCGACGAAGCCGAGCGCCTGCTCTGCCGAGAATCCGGACTGCGCGGCTTGAGCGGCGGCTACAACGACATGCGCGACCTCAAAGCCCAGATCGAGGCCGGGAATCCCCGCGCGAAGCTGGCGTTGGACTTCATGGTCCACGAGACGCGGCGCTGGATCGGCTCCTACTTCTTTGAACTGAACGGGGCCGACGCGATTGTCTTCACCGCCGGCATGGGGGAGAACGAAGCCACCGTGCGGGCGCTCATTTGCGCGAACCTCGACCAGCTCGGCATCCTGCTCGACGCCGGGAAGAACCAAGCCACCAAAGCCCAGGAAGCCGTCATCAGCGCCGCCGGCTCGCGCGTGAAGGTGATGGTCATCCCGACGAACGAAGAACTCGTCGTGGCGCGGGAGACGAAGCGGCTGCTCGAAGCGGAAGGGAATTGAGAATTGAAAATAGAGAATTTGAAATTTCAAATCGGTGCGCGCCTTGCAGACTCAGGCCGCCTCCACTCTGCTTCAGCCCTTCAACCCTTTAACGCTTCAACGATTTTGGCCCTATAACCTTTGCCCGATTTAACCTCAAACGAACCAACCTATGCCTCAAGCCATTGGAATGATTGAAACCCGCGGCCTCGTCGCCCTTGTTGAGGGCACCGACGCCATGCTCAAGGCCGCGAACGTGGAACTCGCCGGCCCCATGACCCAGGTGGGCAACGCCCTCGTCACGGCAGTGGTCGTCGGCGACGTGGCGGCCGTCAAAGCCGCCGTCGATGCCGGCGCCCAGGCCATCAAAGCCATCAAGGGCGACCTGGTGAGCGTGCATGTCATCGCCCGTCCGCACCAGGACGTGGAGGCGGTGTTGCCCAAGAAAAAGTAACTCTTTGTTCGTGGTTCGTAGCTGGTTGTTCGTTGTTCCCAAGTGACCGACGAACGCCGTGGGCGAAAACGACGAACCACCAACAACCAACCACGAACCGACTCCCATGTTTCTCGCCAAAGTCGAAGGCTCGGTGGTCGCGACCAAGAAGGACGCGGCCATGAGCGGGCGCAAGCTCCTGCTCCTCCGTCCGCAACTGGTGGACGACAAAGACCCCACGAAGTTCAAGCCCGGCAGCAACACGATTGTGGCCGTCGATAGCGTGGGCGCCGGCGAAGGCGAGATGGTGCTCTTCTGCCAGGGCAGCAGTGCGCGTCTGGCCGGCGGCCTCAAGGAAGCTCCCGTTGATGCCGTCATCGTCGGCATCGTCGATGTCGTCGATGTGTTCGGCAAACAGATTTACAGCGCGAGGGGCCAATGACAATCATGAGTGCCAGCCCTCAGCCCCCTTGACGACGGCAGCGCCGCCGGTAACTCTTCGCGCGCACTCTGAACACCAGAACGTCGGTCAACCGTAAACACACACAATCCAACAGAATCATGAACAAGAACCTCTCGATCGCTGGTATCGCGGCGCTCTCGCTCGCGACCACCTTGCCGCTCGCGGCCACGGAAAACGCCCCGCGCAAACCGTTCGCCGAATGGGCGGACCTGCCGCTGCCCAAGCAGTTCATCCTTCGCCTGGCTTACACCGAAGGCGAGTCCTACCACATCTGGGACGGCAACCAACGCCACAACATCAACGTCAACAAGAACGGCGAGGATTACGGCATCGACCCGATGCAGGGCAACATCCTCATGGAATACGGCATCGCCAAGAAGTGGGCTGCGGACTTAAACCTCGGCTACGGCGCCGTCGGCACGCGCTCGTTCAACGCCGGCGGAAACTCCGAATCCACCAGCGGCCTGCTCGACACCACGCTGGGCGTCCGCTACCAGCTTCTCAATGAAGCCGACGCGCCATCGCCCTGGCTCCCGACGCTGACCTTCCGCGCCGGCGCGGTCTTCCCCGGCTCCTACAAGAAGGATTTTCCCTTCGCGCCCGGCAACCACTCGGTCGCCATCGAGCCGTCAATCTTGCTCAAGAAACACTTCGCCTGGCAGGGCTTCGGCGCTTACGGCGACGTTTTCTATCGCTGGATGCGTTCCAGCGGGGACGACCAATACTCCGTGGCGCTGGGCTTGTTCCAGGAGATCAAGTCGTGGACCCTCAACGCCGGCTGGCGGCATCAGCACCAGCTTTCGGGCTACAACCTCAACTTCGGCGGCGTCGGCGCGGCGCTGACGTATTCGCCGCAAGTGCGCGAGATCAGCGACTCCGTCGAGGCCGGCTTCAGCTACCGCCTGCCCAAGTGGGACGTGAAACTGGGTTTCTACACGCGCAAGAAATTCGACGGCAGCAACACCGACTCCGCCTTCTCCGTCGGCGGCTACGTGGAAGTTCCCTTTGGCGGAAAGTAGCCGCCCGCCGCCAGCCGGGCGCGGCCTGGCCTGAACGCCTTTCCAACCTATGAGCACACCGATCAATGAAGCGTTAATTCGCGATGTCATCGCCGAAGTGCTGGGCCGTCTCGGTGGCGCAACGGCGTCTGCGGCCAAGCCCATTCTGGCGTCTGCGCCCACGGGCGGCAGCCCGACGGGGGGCAAGGCCGCGTCCGGAGCCCAGCGTGGCAAGTTCGGCGTTTTCCATGACGCCAACGAAGCCTGCGAGGCCGCGCATGAAGCGTATCTGCAGCTCTCCGAGAAAGGCGTCGCGGGCCGCAACAAGGTTATCCAGATCGTCAAGGATCTCTGCTTCACCAACGCGAAGGAGTGGGGCCGCATCGAGCTGGAAGAAACCAAGATTGGCCGCCTCGACCACAAGATCGAGAAGCTCCTCGGCCAGCGCGGGTTGCCGGGCGTGGAGTTCCTGCACCCGTACGGTCTGAGCGGCGATCACGGCATCACGCTGGAAGAATACGCCCCGTTCGGCGTCATCGGCGCAGTCACGCCCAGCACGCACTCCATTCCCACGATGGCGTGCAACATCATCACGATGGTCGCGGCGGGCAACAGCGCCGTGTTCAACGGCCATCCCGGCGCCTACAAGTGTGCCGTGATGGCGGCGCGAGTTTTCAACGAAGCGATCTACCGCGAGCTTGGCATCGAGAACCTCGCCTGCATCGTCGATCCGCCCACGCTGGAGTCGTTCGCCGCGATTGCGAAACACGAGCTGGTGAAACTCCTTTGCGTGACCGGCGGTCCCGGCGTGGTGAAAGCGGCGATGGCCAGCGGCAAGCGCGCCATCTGCGCCGGCCCCGGCAACCCGCCGGTGCTCGTCGATGGCACGAGTTGCCTGAACAACGCCGCGAAATGCACGATCTTCGGCGCTTCCTGGGACAACAACCTGCTCTGCATCGGCGAGAAGGAAGTGTTCGTGCTGGAGAGCGTGGCCGACAAGTTCATGGCCGCGCTGGAGAAGCAGGGCGCCGTCCGACTGAACGACGCGCAAGTGGAGCGACTGAGCAAGGAAGCGTTCGTCTTCCCGTCAGGCCAGGGCGCGGGCTGTCCGCATCCGGTCGTGAACCGCAATCTGATCGGCCGCGATCCTGCCACGCTGGCCCGCGTGGCGGGCGCCACGATTCCGTCCGGCACCGAGTTGCTCTTCGCCGAAACGCACACGGACCATCTGTTCGTCGAAGAGGAGCAGATGATGCCGTTTCTACCGATCGTGCGCGTGAAGACGGTCGAGGAAGGCATCGCCCTGGCGAAGAAAGCCGAGCACGGCTACAAGCACTCCGCCATCATTCATTCCCACGACGTGGCGAACATGACCGCGATGGCCAAGGCGCTGGAGACGACGCTGTTCATCAAGAACGGTTCGTGCCTGGCCGGCCTGGGCAGCGGCGGCGAAGGCTACGCCAACTTCTCCATCGCCACCACCACCGGCGAAGGCGTCTGCAATCCGCGCACCTACACCCGCGTGCGGCGGTGCGTGATGGTGGACAAGCTGCGCATTTTCTAAATCCGAAGCCCGAATGCCGAACGAAATCCGAGACCCGAAGTCCGAAAGGCGGCCTGTCCTGGGCAGCGTCAGCCATCCGGATCTGGTTTCTGAGGCCAATCGCATCGCAAGAAGCCCGAAGGGCTTCAATGTGAATAGCCCCCAGTGCCAACTGGGGGTAACAGCGCGGCATCAAGTCACAACCCCGGAGGGGTTGAATCGTTTTGGAGCAGCCGCCTAACCATCATGGCCTCCACCTTCACCCAGATTTACTACCACCTCGTGTTCTCGACCAAGGACCGGGAGCGCGTGCTGGTCGCCGAGCAGCGCGAAGAGTTGCTGCGCTACGTCTGGGGAATCATCCGCAACCAGCACGGTCATCTTTATCGCATCAATGCGGTCGAGGACCATGTTCACCTCTTGACCAGCCTTCACCCGTCCGTCGCGTTGGCCAATCTCGTCAAAGACATCAAGGTGGCCAGCAGCGGGTGGATCAAGGAGAAGGGCCTGTTTCCCGGATTTCACAACTGGCAGGAAGGCTATTCGGCCTTTACCGCTTCCCACGCGGACAAGGACAGGCTGATCGAGTACATCAAGAACCAGCCGGAGCACCACCACCAAAAGACGTTTCGTGAAGAGCTGCGCGACTTGTTGGTGGAAGCCCGGATCGAATTCGATGAACGCTATTTGGACTAATGCCCTCGCGCAATTCGACCCCTCCGGGGTCGAAGCCTTCACGCGACCGGTTTCCCCCGGTTCCACCGGGGGCTATTCACATTCGTGCCCGCCGGGCACGACAGACGCGCAGCCTTGAAACGCATTCCTATCCCAGACGCCATGCGCTTCAACACTTCAACGTTTCATCGCTTCAAAGGAATCCTATGTTCCTAGCCCGCGTCGAAGGCAACGTCGTCGCCACCCGCAAGCATCCCAGCTTGGACGGCTGGCGGCTCGTGGTTTGCCAGCCGATCAGCCAGGCGGGCGAGGCCGAAGGCGTGCCGCAGATCGCCATCGATCCGCACGGTGCGGGGATGCACCAGCGCGTCATCATCTCCAGCGACGGCGCCGCCGCCCGCAAGGCCGTGGGCGAGGAGAAAAGCCCGGTGCGCTGGATCGTCATCGGCGTGGTGGACGAGAAAGAACCGAACGTGCCGGTATGAACAACAAGGCCGAAGGCCGAAGGCAAAAGGCAGAAAGCCGAAGGCACAATTCCCGTGTTCCTGCGCTGACCTGCCTCTTCTTTGAGCCTCATGCCCTCCTCATTTTGCCTTTTGCCTTCTGCCTTCTGCCTTTCCCATGAAACTCGGCTCCGTCATCGGTCGTGTCACGCTGAACTCGGTCGTGCCCGAACTGCGCGGAGCGCGCTGGCTCATCGTCAGCCCCTTCAGCCGCGAACGTTTCGCTGATGGCGCCGGTGCTCCCGCCACCGTGACAAAGGAAGTCAACCTCGTGGTCTATGACAGCCTGGGCGCAGACGTAGGCCAGACCATCGGTTACGTCGAAGGCCGCGAAGCCGCGCAACCCTTCGAGAAGTCCCCGCCCATCGACGCCATCAACGCGGCGCTGGTGGACGAGGTGTTCTACGCGCCCTTTCCCAAGTAGCGATCTCCCAGCTTTTCCATGAAAAACGTCATTTCCACTCGCGACATCGAAGACTTGCTCCGCACCGGCGGGGACATTCACTCCTTGCCGGCCGAAGCCATTCTCACCCCCAGCGCTCGTGACATGCTGCGTGATCTGGAATTGAATCCCCAGAAGAACAAGCCCGCCGCGCCGCCCAAGTCTGCTCCCATCTCCGGAGAGAAGCTTCAGCCACCCGCCCAACCGCTGACCTCCAAGAGCAAGAAGGCCGAGTTGGAAGCCTTCTTCAGCGGTCCTTACTGCCAAGACCTCAAACTCCAGGTCTGTGACATCGGCCGCCGCCTCTGGTCGCGCGCTTACGTGGACGGCAACGGCGGCAACATCGCCATCCGCGTGGGCGAAGACCTCGCGCTCTGCACGCCCACGCTCGTGAGCAAGGGCTTCATGAAGCCGGACGACATGTGCCTGGTGGACTTCGAGGGCAATCAGCTCATCGGCGCCAAGAAGCGCACCAGCGAAATTCTGATGCACCTCCAGATGATGAAGCGCCAGCCCAAGGACGTGGCCTCGGTGCATTGCCATCCGCCCTACGCCACCGCCTTCGCCGTCGCAGGCGTCACGCCGCCGACGTGCATGATCCCGGAGTACGAAGTCTTCGCGTCCGTGGCCATCGCGCCTTACCGCACCCCCGGGTCGCCAGAGATGGGCCAACTCGTGGCGGACTTGGTGGACAAACACAACACCATCCTCATGGCCAACCACGGCGTCGTGACGTGGAGTCACAACAACGTCGAGGAAGCCTACTGGCGTATGGAAATCATCGAGGCCTACTGCCGTACGCTGACCGTGGCCGCGCAACTGGGCCAGCCGATGAAGACCTTCACCCCCGGCCAGCTCAAAGACCTGCTAAACATCAAACAGAGCCTCGGCTTCGTCGATCCGCGCTACGGTCTGAAGGAATGCGAGCTTTGCGACAACGACGAATGGCGCCCCGGCGTGCAATGCGCCGTGTCCGCCAAGACCGCCGACGAAGTGGCCCTCGACTCCGAAGCCGAACAAGTGGTGCAGGCGATCACGGACCAGATTCTGGCGCAGGTGAAACAAGGCTGAACCGGCAAGGCGGGTTCAGTCGGCGGCGCCGGACTCGGCCACGCGGAGGGCTTGCACGCCGTAATCCCCCAGCGGCAGCCAAAGCCCGCGCCGGACATCGCCGGCGGCGTGCGTCAGGTCGAGGCCGAGGCACGCGGGCGCTGCGCCGGAAGTCAACGGAGCCAACGTAGGCGCGTCCAGGAGATCAGCCTGGTTGCCCATTCGCGCCGCCAGCAAATTGCCCCAGAGCGCCAGCGCGTCAGCAGAGCCGGAGACTTCCACAAACTTGAGTTTCACGAAACGTCCCGTGGTTTCGGACAGCGCCCAAACTTCGATCCGGCCCGGTTGGTTCGTGGTCGCCGCGCGGCCCAGAACTACTTGAGCGCCGCGCGCCAGCACAGGCCGAGGCTCATCGGGCAACGACAGCGAGTCCACCAGCGACGCCTCCACGCCGTCGTAGGCGCTCGCGTCGAGCCACTCCGCGCGGGGGGCATCGTGGTCGTGGGCGCTCAGCGTGTAGAGGAGCGCGCCTCCGTAACCGAGGCCGCAGAGTTGGCCGGGGATGTTGACGGGCCGGCGCACGAGCGGGTGGGCCGCGTCCGCGTAGTCCACCACGTCAAGGAAGTGCCGCTCGACCCACGTCACCCTTTCATAGCAGTTGGTGACGGTGACGAGCATGCTGCGGTACTCCACGCGGGCTTCGGTGACGATGTTTGTCGCGAACGTGAAGTTCGTGAGGCCGACGACTTGCGTGAATTCCGCGATGTCGTTCACGACGCGCGTCTCGCCACTGCCCAACTGGCCGTAGCGGTTGTCGCCCCACGCCCAGGTGGTGCCGTCCGCCTGCACGGCCAGGCTGTGAGTGCCGCCGGCGCAAAGGGCCGCGATGGCGGGCAATCCGCGGACCGGCTGCGGCGTGGTGCGTCCTCCCGTCGTGGTGTCGCCCAATTGACCGTACTCGTTGCGGCCCCAGACCCACACGACACCATCGGAGTCCAGCGCCAAATCATGCGAGCGCCCCGAAGCGATCGCGCGCACGCGCAGCAGACCGGCCACGAGGCGCGGCGTCGCATTCCTGGCCGGGGTCGCGGTGCTCCAATCGTCTGCGCCCCAACTCCAGACTGTGCCGTCCGCCTTCAAGGCGAGGCTGTGCGCGCCGTTCGCCGCCAGCCGCGTCACATTACCGAGACTGGCGATGGGCTTGGGCGAGGTGTAGAAACCCGTGCCAGCCTGGGCGAGTTGTCCCGAGTCGTTCCGGCCCCACGACCACGCCGTTCCGTCCGCCTGCAGCGCGAGACTGTGGGAGGTGCCCGCGGCGAGTTGCGTGAAGCCGCTCGCGCTCATCGCCAGTCCTGGACTCAGCCGGCCACTGGTGGTGCCGTTGCCAAGCTGGCCGTAGGAGTTCCCGCCCCAGGACCACAGCGTGTTGTCCGCCGCGAGCGCCAGCGTGTGCAACGTGCCACCCGTCACGTCGGCCACGGGCGGCAAGCCCATGACCAGGACGGGCCGCGTGACGCCGGGCGGCGGCGGCAGCGGTGGACCGGATGAAGTCGTCGAGTTGGTGTTGGGGCCGTCTCCGACTTGGCCCTGGGAGTCGTGGCCCCACGCGAACAAGTTCCCCGCCGCATCGCGCGCCAGACTATGCAAGCTGCCGGCCGCCACGGCGACGATGCCGCTCAGGCCAGTCACCGGCGCCGGTGTGGTGCGTTGGGCGAGCGAGCCGTCGCCCAGTTGGCCCATGCTGTTGCCGCCCCAGGCTTGCACGGTACCATCGGGCAGTACCGCCAAGTTGTGATAAGCCCCGGCCGCGAACACGGTGCCGGCGGGCCAGGCGCGGACCACGTACGTGGCCGAATTCGTCCGTGTGGCCAAGTTGGTTGTCCACGTCACGCTGGCGGTCTGCGTCACGTTGGTAACCGTGACCACGTTCGTGACGGGCACCGACGTGTAGTAAGTGGACTCGTAGCAGTTCGTACCGGTGACGAGGCGATCATCGCGCCGGTGGCTCAGGTAAAGCAGCCCGTTCGCCTCGAACGTGTCGCTGAAGTTCCACGCGCCGTTGGTCGCCAGGTTCAACGCGGACGCCAGACGTGGCGCGGTCGCGTCCTGCACGTCGAACGCCACCAGCCAGCGCTCGCTGTGTCCGCCCCAGCGCCACGGGTTGGCCCACAGAGACGATGTCCGACTCGAGCCCATCGGCAGGAAAGCCGAGTCTGTGAACGCCATCATCGGCTCGATCGGCGGCAACACCACCGGCGCGCCAAGGCCGACGATGGGAAGGATGGTAATCGGCCGCCAATACCACCAATCCCACCACCAGAAGCGGTCGCGACCGCCGGACCAAACGAGCAAGTTGGTCCGTGGCCACAGCGCCTGCAGTTCCCAGAAGTACGCCGCCGTATCTGTCTCCGCGGAAGTGGTACCAAGCAGTGCGAGCGACGGCAGTGCGGACACGTCCAGCACCGACAGGAACAGCGCCGGTGGATTGGAGCCGCTGGCGCCGCCCGCGTCTGCCGAGGCCAGCACCAGCCACGGGATCGCCGGGGTCTGGGCTTGGGCCTGGGCCAAATACAGTTTGCCGTCGCGCTCGTCCGCCCCGACCACCGGCCAGTGGTTCGGCAGCCGCGCCGCTGACAACACGAGGTCCGGTGCATCTGCCAGCGCCACGCGCACCACGGCATCGGCATCACTGACTTCGATCACGAAGCGGTCTTGCAGGAACACGCGATCCACCGGCCACGCCAGGTCCAACGCCGCGCGGACTTCCGGCAAGTCCCGATCCGTGGCGTCCACACTGAGCAACTCCCGGCTGGAGACGGAGAAGATGCGGTCGCCGACCGCCGTGGCGCGGCGCGGCGCCACAGCGTGCTCGATGACCCCACGCGACGTGAGGGCGTTGGCCGTCAGATCGATCAACTGCAACCGCGCCGCATAGCCGTTGGTGAGCCAGCCTTCGACCGGAATGAGCACCAGGCCCGCTTCCGGCAGGACCGCGAGCGCCTTCTCGTTACTGGTCGCTTCGCTGGACGACCAACTCTCGCCCAGCGGCACCTTGCTCAGCAGCGCAGGGTGGGCCGGATCGCTCACGTCGAACAATTGCACCGCCGCCCGCCAGCCGGCCACGTCGTCGATGCCCACGGTCACGAGCCGTTGCCCCCACGGGTAAATGAACGTGGACCAGCCGGGCACGCGCAGTTCGCCGGCGACGCGCGGTCGCGCAGGGTCCGACAAATCCACGACCCAGAGCGGATCGGTTCGCCGGTAGGTGACGAGATAGGCGCGGCTGCCGTCGAAGCGCGTGGCGTAAAGTTGTTCGCCCTGGCCCACGGCCACTTCGCCCAGCTTCACCGGCACGTCCGGGTTGGCCAGCGAGAAGGTTTCCAGCTTTGTGACGGAGGCGCCGCTCGTGCCCTCGCCCCAAGACGCGACGCTGAACACGTCGCCGTCGAGGTTCATCTTGAATTTGTCGCTCACTCGTCCAAACGGCGTGAGGGCCCCGCGCGGGACCATCACGCCGTCCGGACGGGAGATGTCGAGACAGAGCACGTTGGACGTGACGACGAAGAGGAAGCGGTCCGTGGCCATGACGGCTCGCACCAGGCCAGGATACCAACGGGCATCGCGCGCTTGCGGCCGCGCCGGGTCGGCCAGATCGAACGAGGCGACCTGTGTGCCGGAAGCCCATTCCAGTCCGCCGGTGGCGTTCGTCGTCCGGAGGTAGCCGGAGGAAGCCACGTAGAGCGCCGTGCCGACAAGACGGCTCTCGCTGATCCGGCCCGGCACCGGCAGGCGGGCCACTTCGCGTGGCGGTACGCTGGCTGCATCCACGATCACCACGTCGCTTGCGGTTTCCATGAAATACACGCTGCACCCCTCCCGCGCGAGCAACGCCACGTGGCGGGTGTCCAGCAGGTACATCTCCTCACCCAAGGCCGGCAGCGGAAAAACGCCACGCACCGCCGGTGCGTCCGGGTCCGTCACGTCAATGACCTGCAAGCCGCGGTAGTGATTGAAGTAGTAGATCGTGGAGCCGTCGAGTTTCCAAATGTCCGATTCAACGACGGCGCGCGAAGCCGACGCCGAAACATCCGGCGAGACGATGGAACCCGGAACCATACCTCCATAGACACTCAGGGCGACGAGGCCGTCGGTGCCAAGATTCGCGCTGCCGCGGTCTTCCTCCTGGAGTTGGGCGCCGGCAAAGGACTTTGCCCCGCGGTAAAACGATTCCGGCAGCGGGTCCTGCTCAACGGCCCGCACGCGGAGCAACTCCATCTCGGCCGTGCTGGGCACGGTGAATGTGACTTCGCCCCCCGCGCCGGCCACTCGCTGCACCGCGCGCGGCTCCCAAGCGCCGGCCCCGAGCCGGGCGCGACCGTCCAGGGTGATCGTCCGCAAGCCCGCCGGCACCTGTGCGGTGACGATGAGGTTCGTGCCGACAAGGCGGATGGCGGTGATGACCGGCCGCGCTGCCTCGCCCGTCTCCGGCGACGACGTCTGAGCGCCAGTTCCAACTGCCGCGAGCATCACACCCGCGGCCCACGAAAGGATGCGAATCGTTTTCATATCCAGAACTCCTCTGACGCCACACTTTCTCTCACTTCGGCCGCTTCGGGTCAACGCGGTTTTTGCTCCTCCTCCATCCGAAAACCGAAGTGGGGAACACACACCGCGCGTGTGTGTTGTTCGGCGGGCCGCCGAAACTCGCTCGCAGGCGGCGTGCGCCACGGCCATTCGGTTAGCAGACCTGTCTGACCGGCTCCGGCCCTGAGAGGGCACATCGGCGTCAGACCGCCGCAGCCACGAGATCGCCGACTTCGCGGGTGCCGAAGCCCATTTTACCGGCGGCGAGGGACTTGATCTTGGTGTTGATGATCTTGACCGACGCCGCTTCGATGGCCGCGCCCGCCTGACTCTCGCCGAGGAAGTCGAGCATCATGCCCGCGGCATTGATGGCGGCGAGCGGGTTGATGACGTTCAGGCCGGTGTACTTCGGCGCGCTGCCGCCCATCGGCTCGAACATCGACGTGCCTTCGGGATTGAGGTTGCCGCCGGCCGCCACGCCGAGGCCGCCCTGAATCATGGCCGCCAAGTCGGTGATGATGTCGCCGAACATGTTGTCCGTGACGATGACATCGAACCACTCCGGGTTTTTCACGAACCACATGCAGATGGCATCGACGTGGGCGTAGTCGCTCTTCACGGTCGGGTAACGCGGCGCGATGTCCTGGAACGCGCGCCACCAAAGGTCGAAGGCGTAAGTCAGGACGTTCGTTTTGCCGCAGAGGGTAAGCTGGGTGGTCTTGCCGGCGGCGACGTCTTCCGGCTTGAGGCCCTTCCACGGCTGGCCGTTGCGGCGCTTCTTCGCGAGGTCGAAGGCGTACTTCAGGCAGCGGTCCACGCCGCGGCGGGTGTTGATGGATTCCTGGATGGCGACTTCGTTGGGCGTGCCCTTGAAAAGGTTGCCGCCGGCGCCGGCGTAGAGGCCCTCGTTGTTCTCGCGGACGACGATGAAATCAATGTGCTCCGGCCCCTTGTCTTTGAGCGGGCAATCCTCGGCGCGATAGAGCTTCACCGGACGGAGGTTGATGTATTGCTCCAACTCGAAGCGCAAGCGGAGGAGAATGCCCTTCTCCAGAATGCCGGGCTGGACTTGGGGATGGCCCACGGCCCCGAGGAAAATGGCTTTGAAGCGGCGCAGGTCGGCCACCGCGCTGTCGGGCAGGACTTCGCCGGTTTTGAGGAACCGCTCGCCGCCAAAATCGAAGTGATGCCAGTTGATCTTGAAGCCGAACTTGCAGGCGGCCGCCTCGGAGACTTTGAGCGCTTCGCGCGCGACTTCCGGGCCGGTGCCGTCGCCGCCAATGACTGCGATGTCGTAAGTATTCATGAACTGTGATATCTGCCGTCGAGCAGAGGAGGCCGGATGCTAGGGTTTTGGATGGGGCTGGCAACGGAATTTTCCGGTGTGAAATCCGGCTGCCTCTTGCTGCGGACTGGCGCCGTGTGGCACGACATAACCTCTCTCTGCCCACTAGCCGCTCTGCGAAATCGTGGCCGGTACCGTGGTCACCGCCGAAGCGGCAGGCTTCAAGAGAGCTTCTTTCAAAACCGTAGCAGCCGACGTGAGGAGGCTCAAACTCCAACGGAAACAGAGCCTCCTCACGTCGGCTGCTACGGGGTTTTGAAATCGCCTCAGTGGCTTCCCCGTTCGGCTGAAGGCGTCTTGTGGAAGCTCTTCAGCTCTTCAATCCTTCAAGGCCAGCTTCCCACCGAACGCGGCCAGCGCCTTCGTCGCGGCATCGCGGATGTATTGCTCCGAGGCCTCGGTGCGAGTGTTCCGCAACTGCGTGTAGATCTTGGCCGCCTCCGTCTTCTTTCCCGAAGCCGCCAGGTTCTCCGCGAGGAGGAAACAGGCCTGGGTCGCTTTGTTGCGTTCCCACGTCTCCTTCGTGTCGGCCGCCTTGAGCAGCAGATCGGTGAACGCCGCGTCGCCGATCCTGGCCAAGCCCCAAACCGCCGCGAGCCGGATTTCGCGGTTCGCGTCGGTCACCGCCTGCTTCAGCGCGTCAGCCGAGCCGGCGTCCTTGAGGACGGCCAGCGATTGCACGATCACCAGTCGGCGGCGTCCGGTGGCGCCGGGCAACGCGTTGCGGAATTGCTCCACCGCTCCGTCGTTAATGGCCAGCAGCGTCCGGGCGGCATCGTCGCAAAGCTGCTCGTCTGTCAGGAACGTTCCGACGGCGCGGGCGGCGGCTTTGTCGCCGATGAGTTGCAGTTCGCGGAGGAGAAACCCACGCGCATGGACCGGCAGCTCGCGCCGGCCAAGCTGCTCGGCCAAGGTGTCGATGAACTGCCGGCGCAGCGGCTCCTTCTCCGGTCGCCCGACGTGGATCGTGAGACAGTGCAGAAGGTATTCGGCCTTGTAGTTCTTGAAATCGTCGGATGCCGGGTCGCGGATGAGGCCGATGAGTTCGGCCAAGCTGTCGCGGCCTCCGGCCAGGATTTCGTCGCAGATCTTCGCCGCCACGTCCGGGTCAGGCGCGGTGAACTTGCTGCCGCCTGGCTTTTCAGGTCGGGGCCGGGGTTTGGGCTGGGTGGCGTCTCCCTGGGTCGGAGGCGGCGGCTTCAGGGCTTCGAGTTCCTTGTCGGTCGCGGGCATCCGCTCGACCAGTTCGGCGAGGTTGGGTTTGGTTGCGGCCATGATCGTTGGGGCGTTGTCAGTTTGTGTCTTCCTTTCATCGACGAATTCGGGGCCGGAATCTTCACGAATTCCTCGATCGCAAGCAGGTCCAACTGGGGGACTGTAGCAGCCGACGTGAGGAGGCTCTCGAATTGCAGAATGCAAATTGGACATTTGAGCCTCCTCATGCCGGCGGCGACGGGGTTCTGCCATGGCCTCTCCCATCGGCCATTTCCAATTGCTCGCGACCAAGGCAGCGCAGCGTCTCAAGGCGCGCTCGAAAAAGTCTGAGGCTTTCCCGGAACCGGAACGCCGAGCCTAGTTCCCTTTCACTTCCAACAGCGCCCACAACACCAGCTCCGGCACCGTTACCGCTCCCGCTTGCACGGGAAGAACCCGCGTCGAGCCGTCCAAGGTGACAAGCCGCGCCTCTTTCGCGCCGGCCACGCCTAGGGCCGGGAGGTCCAACTTGAGGCGGACATTCGTGGCCGGCGGCGCGCCGTCGCGCGCGGCGTCATAGTCCCAATTGACGAGATGGATCACGGCGGAACCCGGCTTCACGCGCGGCAGCGCGCGGACTTCGGCCGGTGACTCGACGCGCACCGCCGCCGACACGTTGGTCAAGGCGTGCTCCACATTGTCGAACCGCTGCGCGGGTTGGGCCGTGGCCAGGACTTGTTGGTCGGCAGCCGAGAAATCTTTTGACTCGAGAACCAACAGCCGCGCGCCTCGACCGATCGACTCCGCCGGTAATGGATGATCCACGATGTCGTCGCTGCCGAGCGCGATGCGGTAGGAAAGGTTCGCCGCCGCCAGCATGTTGCAGGCCCCGATCACCCGGCTGGCCCGCCGATCAAAGGTGCGTTGCGAGAACGCCACGGTGAGGTCGGCGTGGTTGTCGTAGCCGTCGAGCAACGCGGCGTTTCGGCGGATGAACTGGCAGAGCGGCGCGAATTTCTCCTTCGGGCCGTCGTACCAGTGCGTGCCCTTCTGCGGCGTGTAACACCACTGGTGATGCGGCGCCATCAGGCCGTGGCCGGCGGCGTAGCTCAAAGCCATCCAGCCTTGCACCAGGCCGGGGAGGTTCTGCTCCTTGATGAACGCCCAATCGCCGCCACTGGCCGTCGAAACCAGCGGCCGGCCCACGGCGTCGGCCAGCCGATACGCCACCAGCGGGCTGTCGCTGAACCGGCGCGCCGCAGCGTGATGATCGATCTCGGCGCTGAAGCCATCCAGCGCTTGGTAGTCGCTCAGATGCGGTCCCCAGAGCAGGCCGGCGTTGGCGCTCATCGGCACGGGAAGCCCCGCGGTTTTGGCCGCCAGCGCCCGGAGTTCCATCATGAACGCTGCCGCGCCGCGAAATTGATAGACTCGGAACTTCGGATAAAGCGGATGCTGAGACGCCTGGCGGCCGGACTTTTCCGCCAGCCACGCGCGCACGACGTCACGGAAATTGAAGTTCGCCGAGTTCGTGACGCCGAGCCGCGTCAGTTCATCCGCCGGCAGCGCCGCCAGAAAGGCCGGGAACTCCTTGACGCAGCGGTCGCAGAAACAGCCGCCGGCGAACATCCCGCCTGCGGTGCCGAGGTGATCGTCAATGTGGACGCCGTCCGCGCCGGCCTTGACGGTGTCGGCCACGCGCTCGGAAAGATACTGGCGGAAGAGCGGCTGGCGCGTGCAGCACCACCAGTAAGGCACGCCTTTGTGCTGATGATCGGTCAGCCACGGCACCTTGAACGGCTGGCCCTCGAGGTTGCGGCAAAGCCCCTGCTCGTAAGTCCGCGGGAAGCGTTCGTAGTAGCGGTTGAACTCCGTCACCATGCCCACGCTGCCGAAGAATTTCAGGCCCCGCGCGGCTTCCAGCGATTTCGCGGTGGGCCGTCCGCCCCAGGCCAGCACCGTGGCGCCGTAGTCTTGATAGGTCTGCCGCTCGGCTTGGTACATGAAGACCACGTCCGAGCGTTTGAGCACGGGCAACTGCGCGAAGCAGGCCGAACCTGAAGCGAGCAATGCGAACGAGGTGAAGATGGTGAACGCTTTCATCTCCAGGATCGGACTGAAACCGCGGCCGGGAATTCAAACCGACCTCTGAAGGTGAATCACCACGAAACACACGAGACACACGAAAAGGGGTGCATTCCGAGAGGCAAATGCAAAACCTCGTAGCAGCAGACGTGAGGAGGCTCACTCTGATTGCAGAATGCAGATTGAAAACAGAGCCTGCCAAGGAACGGAGCGCGGCTGTGTCCGCAGGACCAGCCGCAGCACCAACCCAGACGCTAGGCGTGGGAGCACGTCCGAACTTCGTCCTCTGGAGCGTGCTGCGGCTGGGTCTTCGACCACAGCCGCGCTCCGTTCCTTGGCCCGATACAGCAACCGTCGGCGGTTGCTCCGACTCTCCTCACGTCGGCTGCTACAGCGTTGCAGGAAGCACCCGAAGTCGCTCTTTTCCTTTGCGCGAGCCGGCCTTCAGTACCGGCCGCCAACCGCCGCGTAACCCGACACGAGGTCGGGGAAGGCGCAGTCGGCACACAGCGCGTCGGCGTGATCGCAGAAGTCGCGGACAATCTGCAACAACCCTTGCTGGCTGGCCGCCGTGCGGAACCCGCGGGCGGAGTCGCGGCCCAGCAATCGCTGGCGCGCCAGCCGGAGCACCGCGTTGTCCTGCGCGGCGGGCCAGGCAAAGTAACGCCGCTCGGCTTCCGCCTGGAGCGCCGTGTTCCGTCCGGCGCGGGCGCGCACCCAAAACCACGGCAGCAGCACGTTGATGGCGAGGTCGGTCACGCGTGTCGCGCCGAGCAGCGGTTGCGGCTGGGCCAGGCGCGGCGTGCGGAAGGTCCAGTGCCACGACCAGAATTCGTCCGACGGCGCCTGCAGCGGGGCGAGCAGCGACTCTTCCAGGTCTTCATCCGGCACGCTCTCGGCGAACCATTTCTCCAGCCGCGCGGGCAGCTTCTCGTCCGCCCACCAATGCGCGGCGAGGGCCAGCCGGCGCAACGGATGATTCGCGGGCCGCAGGCCGTTCAGCCGCCACAACGGGCGCGGCAGAATGAACTCGCCGAGTTCATCGCGCTCGCGCCACCAAACATCCCAGGCGCGGCGCAGGTACGCGGCGGAGTCGGCGGGGGCGTTTTTGAATTCCGCCGGCAGCAGTCCGCTCAAGCCCAAGAGCCGCGCCTGCCACAACGGCGCGTCCGCGGCAGGACGGCCCTGAAACTGCGGGCGCAGTTCCGCCAGACGCAGCATGGGCCAGACGTTGGGCTGGTAGCCAAGCGCGCGGAACAAACCTTCCCACAGCGACTGTTCCCAGCCGGCCTGGCGCGCGCGGGCTTCGAGATCGCCGGCCTTGCGCTGAAGACGCGCGAGGGCGGCTTGGCGCAAGAGTTCGGAAAGTTTCTCGTCGGAAAGTTGGCCCACCGCCGAAGCGCAGCGACCCAACAAATTCTCGGGAAAACTCTCCGCGGCGTCGGTGCTGAGCCACGAAGCCAGTTCCAACATCGTAGCATCGAGGAAGCTCTTGAGCGGGAGCGTCGGAGCGGTGGTGTTGTCTTCGGCCTCCCACACGACGTGCAGGACCACGCCGCGGAACGCCGGATTGCGGTCGTGGCCGTGCGCGCGCCAGCAGTTGGAATGGAGGTCGATCTCGACGTCGCCGGATCGCGGGCGCTCGTCCTCAATTTGCAGGACGGCGTTTTCAAAGTCCGGCCCCGCGCCGCGATTCCAGAAGCCCGGATGCAACACGCGAATCGGGCGGCCATCGGCCATGCGAAGCCGGTCGCGCCAGAGCCGCTGGTGATGCCAGACCGCTTGCAGCAGCCTTTCGGAAGGCAGGCCCGGCTTTTCGTGGAGGGCCAGCACGTGACTCCGCCGGTCGCGCCAGTCGGCGTAGAACCGGTTGCAGGTTGCCGGTTGCACGTTGCAGGTTGACTCAACGCTTTCGATGGTCTTCCTGCAACTTTCAACCTGCAACGTGGAACGACGGTTCATAGAAAAGCATTTTGCGAAGGCGTGACCGGCGCGCGGTCAACTCAGCTTGTAGCCAATCTTCCGCAGGAAGCCTTTGCGCCAGGCGATGTCAGCCTCGCCTTCCACGCCCTTGGGCGGAAAGCCGTCCACCACGCCGACGATGCCGCGGCCCTGCGAGGTTTCGGCAATGAGCACTTGCGTGGGGTTGGCGGTGGCGCAGAAGACGCGGCAGACTTCCGGCACGGACTTCACGGCGTTGAGAACATTGATCGGAAAGAAGCCGTCGCCGAGGAAGACGATGAAGCTGTGGCCCGCGGCAATGGCGGCGGCGTTCTTGCGGGCGAGTTCGATCATGGCGTCGTCCGTGCCGCTCCAACGCACGAGGCATTTGCCGGAGGCCTCGCAGAAGGCCAGCCCGAACTTGATGCCCGGCACGGTCGTGACGAGCGCTTCGTGAAGGTCCTCGACCGACTTGATGAAGTGCGTCTGGCCCAGGATGAAGTTGGTGGCTTCCGGTTTCTCGACGGTGACGGCAGTGAGCTTGATTTCCATGTGGCGGAGCTTGGCGCAGAGGGCGTGCGGGGTCAAGCCTCCAGCCTCCGTCCGTTGAACTGAAGGCAGATCTTGGTGGGGGCATTATCGGGAAGCGCCTTGCTGTGTTGAATCACATACATGGAGTTGGACACGGTGCGGACAGGCGCTATGATCCGGCCATGCTCTTCAGAGTTCTCGCTGCTTCTCGGATGGCCCTTTCTCGCCGGAGCATCGGGCTTTTCGGTTTTCTGTCGCTCACCTCGGCGCAGGCGTGGGGGCCGCATTCGGAAATCACCCAGGCGGCGTTGGACACACTGGGGACAAATGACGCCTTGGTTCTTCGGCTCGGCGCGGAGACGCAACGGCTGACGAATTATTGCTGGATGGGGGACTTCCATCGGTTGGTCTTCGAGGAACAAGCGGAGTTGTTTTACGCGGACGATTACCTGCTATTCCCTGGCGCCACGCCGCAGTGGGAACATTTCGGCCCGTGGTTGAAACAGACGATCCGCCCGTGTTTCCGGCGCGCCCTGCAAGCCTTGCGGACGGAGAACGCCCCCAACGCCGCACGGTGGGTCGGCGCGTTGACGCACTTCGTCGAGGACACCGGCGCGCCGCCTCACGCGCTCGCCTTGCGCGGCGGCATCCACACGGCGCTGGAATGCTGGGTCGAGACCAACGCGATTCACGTCGCGGGGTATCGCCCGCAACGGCTCGGCGAGACGGACGACAAGGCGCTGGACGGGCTGGTGGCGCGGCTGGGACGAATCGATGAACTGGCGCGCAAACGTGGCCAGAGCTTGCGGCTTTACGCGGAACTGGGCATCCGGAGCAAGGTGAAACCCGGCGTGCTGGAGTGCGCGCTGGAAACGAGCCGCGTGACGGCGGATTTGTTGCACACGCTGGGGCGGCTGGCCGCATCGCCGACACCGACGGGCGCCGTGTTGCGCGGGACCGTGGTCAGCACGGCGGCCCCGGGCGTGGAGCGGTTTCCGGCGAAGGTGGTGCTGGAAGGAACTGGGTTCTCAACCCTGGCCGGACTCGACGGGCGTTACCAATTCCGTGGTTTGCCCGCCGGCGAGTTTCGCGTGACGGCCCTGCGCAATGGGGGCGGATCGGCCAGCGCTGCCGTGAGGCTGTCGGCGGACCAGACCAACGACTGCAATCTCTCGCTCGCGCCGAAAAGCATGAACCTCTTTCGCAACGCGGATTTCAAGCTGCGTTGGGCTTCCACCAACGCGCCGGACTGCTGGTATCAGGTCAAAGGCAGTTGGGAAAGTGAAGTGGCGCCGCTGCGCATGGGACAACGCTACCGATTGGCCGCCCATTTTCAGAATGACGCCGCCGGCACTGTGACCGTGCGGTGGACCAGGCGTTACGACCATCCGCTGCCGATGTTTCGATTGATGCCCCGGTTGGAAACAACCACGCTCACGCCGAAGAACAACGTGCTGCTCTGCACGGGTTCGGCGGACAAGGGCGTCATGCAGGTCGTGGTGAAGAACTCCACATCGCCGGAAGCAACGCTCCAGAGTGTGGTCCTGGAACCGGTGCCGGACGAAACGGAGCGCCGGTGAAGGCCCACCCGCGTCAATCGTAGTAGGGCTGTGACACGCTGCGCAACCGGAAGAACCGGCAGGCACTTGGCTCTTCCCGCAGATCCAGCACTGCTTGGCCAGTTTGGGTGAGCGGGTCGTAAGAGAATTCCTCCAGAGCAAAAGCCCCCTCCACCGATAGGCCCGATTCCAGGACGAACATGTTGTTGGGATCGCGCCAGGACGCGGTGAACAGCCAGCCGCTACGGTGGCAACTGAGGGGCGGCGTTTCCACCGGGGACTGGACTTCGTTGTGGATGGTGATGGGCGGCACATTGGCGGCAGTGAGGAGAAAAGTCTGCAGGCTGGCCACCGGAACGGCACTCGTCACCGCAAGTCCGCCCGGATTTGTCACCATGCACAGAGCCTGCAACTTGATTTCATCGCCGGTCAGGCTGAAGCCATTGGTCGCGGTGAAAGTCGTCGGCCGGTCAAAATGGAATGAGTAGCCGGCCGGAGCCTGGGCGCTGGCTGCGCGGACCCCACAACCCGTAAGGCTGGGGCCGTTGGTGGCGGGAACCACGATCGTCAACACTCCGGCCGAGTCTGGCAGCACGCTTTCCCCGACTTTGTGTCCTTGGTCATAGACTGCGACGCCCAGCAGATCGCCGGTCAAGTTCGCCACGATTTGCAGCGCCCCATCGTGCCGGACCAAGTCGGCAAAACCGGCCCCATCGCCCAGGCCGTTTGCAGACACGGTCATCGCGTCCAGGCGCAACGCGGCGCCGTTGGTGCCCAGTTCGAGCAAGGCCAAGTCAAGGGAGAAGCCTCCCGCACCGCCCCCCAGGTCGTTCACCCAAGTTGGGCCGGCAAAGGCCTTGGGTTCGTTCAATTCTACGGCCATGCCATCCACCAACGCCCCTTCCCCGTCACCCGGACCAAGGTTGTTCAATGTCAGCTTGCCACCCGCCGCGGCAAATACGGTTTGTCCCAGGGCCTTGTGCGGCCGGCGGAAAACGCCCAGGCGGGCGTCGGTGCAGTTGAACCAAGGCAATCCCGCGTTCGCCGTCACGTCCACGTGCGAGACGAAGTCCACGCGCCGGGTCGGTGCGTCGGCCCGGATGAACACCCGGTTGCCGGTCAGCCAGGTTTCGTCCCGATTCTGTCCAGGCAGGACCACCCGCGCCGAGTTGTTGAGTTCGATCAGCACTCCCACGCTGCCATCGGGCATCCGCCAGAATGGATTGACCCGCGGTTGCCCCCAATAGCCGTCGTGGTAGTAATCCACCAAGACCTGCCCGCAGTGCGCCGTCGTCGTCGCCACTTGCCCCTCGTTGGTGTAGAGGGTGAACGTCAGACTGCGTCCGCCGAGGGGGCTGAGGTCCGGCGTGACCAAATACGTCCCCGTGAGGTGGTAGCGATAGGTTTGCCCGTTGTAAGTGTAGGACTCGTAGTATGGGTCGGCCCTCACGCTGGAGATCATCTGGTTGGTCTGGCCATCCAGCTTCCCGTAGGCGACTCCTTGCATCCAGTACTCCTCGTTCTCGTAGTCCGTCTGCGGGTAGCCGAAGAAACCGCTGTCCGCCTCGCCCAGCACGACCCTCAGGCCGTAGCTGGCGTTCGTCTCGGAACTGGGAGTGGTCGTCGGTTGCCCGTTCTCATCGAGCGCCAGCGAAGTCAGAGGGTGCGCCTCCCACCTCAGCCCAAAGGCCGTCACCGAATCGTCCGCTGGACCCGACGTCGGCAAGAGCAGCAGCAACATCACCGGCAGACTGTGGCACAGGACACCGAAGTGATTTCTCGAGAGGTCGCGTGGTTTCATAAGCTTGCCAGACAATGGGCTTTCTTTGCTGAACCACTGTCATCCTATGCCCCAAACCATCACTGTCAATAAACGTTCTGTAAACTCTTGCTGACTTCGTTAATCGTTCGTTGTACGGATTCTGCCCATCCAGCGCCGCACCTCCGCTTTGGTTGACGGAGGGGCGTTGCCATGTTTGAGTCGCCCCCGTGCCAACGCCCCTGCGCATTCTCCTGATCCAGCCAGCCTGGGACGGACTTTCCTATCGCCGCAAAGTCAAAGTGAGTGAGCGGGCCATTCACCCGCTCACGCTGGGCGTGGTCGCGGCCCTGAGTCCGGGGCATGAGGTGCGAATCCTGGACGAGGCGCGGGAGACGATGCCGGAGAGCGCCACGGGATTCGATGTGGTGGGCCTCTCCGTCAACACCTTCACCGCGCCGCGGGCTTACCGGCTGGCGGATCGCTTTCGCAAAGAAGGGGTGCCGGTGGTCTTCGGCGGGCCGCACACCGCGCTCTTGCCCAACGAATGTCTTGAGCACGCCGACAGCATCGTGATCGGCGACGCCGAGGACACTTGGCCGCGGGTCCTGCAAGACCTCGCGGAACGCAGGCTCCAACCGCGCTACCTCTCGACCAACCAGGACGGCGCGCTCATTCCCGCGCCGCGGCGGGATTTGTTTCGCAGCACCAGCCGCGACGTCGCCTGGTGCCAGATGTCCCGCGGCTGCGCCAACCAATGCCGGTTTTGTTACCTGCAATACATGCCTCATCGCACGATGCGGCTCCGGGAGGTCAGCTCTGTGGTGGATGAACTCCGCGCGCTCCGGCAGGAGATCATTCTTTTCGTGGACGACAATGTCTTTTGCCAGCGCGACTACACCAAGGAAGTTCTGAAGGCCATCACGCCTCTGGGGAAACGATGGTGGATTCAGGCCCCCACCAATCTCCACGAGGACGAAGGCTTGGTCGCCCTCATGGCGGAAAGCGGCTGCTACTCCGTCAGCATCGGGTTCCAGACCGCCAGCAATGTGAACAACCAAAGCGAGCGCATCCTGCAGAACCGCGTCGAGGATTACGCCGCGCTGGTGCGGTTGCTCCATCGCCACGGCATTCTGGTCGATGGCACGTTCATCTTTGGCTTCGACGGCGACGACCGCAGCACCTTCGCCGCGACGGAGGAGTTGATCACCCGGCTGAAACTCGACACCTACACCTTCTACTTCCTGACGCCGTATCCAGGCACGGAGTACTTCGCCCAGTTCGAGCGGGAAGGACGGATTCTCCATCGCGACTGGTCGCGGTTTGACTGGGACCACGTCGTCGTCCAGCCCAAGCAAATGACGGTGGAAGAACTGCGCCACGGGGTGAAGAGCCTCTACCAGCGCTTGGACCGGCGCTACTTCGTTCCCAACGCTCTCCACCGGCTCGCCACCCAGCGGCACGCTCGCTCGTCGCTGACGTTGCTCAAGTTTTTGGTTTCGACAGGGTGGAACTACTACTGGTCGCCAGTTCTGCGGGACTGAGCGGGCTTTCCCCGAACTCTCGTGAACGCCGTTGCCAGCTTCCTGTATCACCTGGGGATCGACAGCCCGCGCAAGTGGCATCCATTGCTGAGCGTTTACTACCTGACCTACGCCTGTGACTTTCGCTGTCCGCATTGCAGCGACGGCGTCGGGAAGCCTTACTACCGGCTGCGCTCGCCGACCTTGTCTGGTTCCAGGGTTCTTGACTTGCTTCGCATCATCCGTCGCCATTCCGAGTATCTGGTCATCACTGGGGGCGAACCGTTGCAGCATCCGGACTTTCGCGAGGTGATGGAGGGACTTGGCCGGCTCAATTTCCGCGGCGTCATCCTTACGACGAATGGTGTTGCGCTGGACTCGTTGCTGCCGGCGGTGGCGCCTGTCGTCACCGAACTAGTCGTCAGCCTGCAAACGCTCGACTCAGAAAGAGCCGACGCTTGGTACGGTCTCGGCATGGGAACTCACCGGCGGGTGCTGGCGAACCTCGAACAAGCGGCGCGTCATCCTGGCAGGAAATTCGAGATCGTCATTTCGAGCGTCGTGACGCCGGAAAACATCGGCGATCTCTATGGCGTCTATCACTTCGCCAAGCAGCGCGGCTTTCGGTTGGCCGTCTGTCCGCAACTGGTCGGCGTGAAGGCGCACGCGTCTCTGGCGGGCAGCCCCGCCTACCGGCAGTTCTACGATTTCCTGATTGCTGAAAAGAAAAGGGGCGGGCGCGTCCAAGGCACCGTCGATTACCTGGAGTACATGCGCGACCTGCGGCAATTCGCCTGTCGTCCGTTCACCATGCTGGTGGTGTCACCTGTGGGAGAAGTGTTCTACCCGTGCCTTGAGCTCGGGAACTTCGCGGGGAACCTCTTCAACGAGCCCGACCTGCACCGCCTGCGCCAGGCTGGTTGCGCCTGCTTCGGCCCGCAGCCCAAATGCGGTACGCAATGTCACTCCGCGTGTGCGCTGGGTTTCTCGCGGTTTTTTGAAAATCCAGCCTCGGTTCTGCACGAAGCGGCGCTGTGGACGCGGGCGCGGTTCAGAAGCGCCCTTTGAGCGGCACCGGGCGGGTCATCTGGAAATAGTCCAGCAGGTTCAGCCAAGGCCGCTTCCCATAAAGCAACGACTCAATCGAACCCCGGCAACTGGTCCAGCAATCGCGACACGGATTGGCCCGATGCTTCTGCCGCAAGCGCCGCTCGATGACGCGCATGTCGTCGGTGAAGATGTTGCCGGCAGGATCATCCAGACGGTCGATGCACAACGTCAGGTTGCCCTGGCTGTCAATGTTGCAGAGGTTCCGCCCGGTGTGGCACGGGCCGACGCCGCCTTCAGTGATCGCTTGGGAGAACCGTTCCAAGTAGCCGCGCAACGCGACGAAGTGCCGGTGGCGCTGCTTGAGGTCGAGCAGTTGGCGGCTGACATCCGCAGCGGGAGGTCGGGCCGGTTTGCTGCCGCGGCTACGGCTGTAGAGCGTGAGCAGAAACGTGATGCCCATCTCCTCGCACCGCCGCAGCAGCGGTTCCACTTCCGCGAGGTTATCGTCCATGATGACGGAGATCATGTTCACCCGCTGTTCAGGATGGGTGCGGTTCGCGTGGAGAATCTCCAGCGCCTCGACCGCTTTCGCGAAAGCGCCCGGTGCATCGCGCTGCGCGTCGTGTTTCTGCGGGTCGGCGTAGTCGAGCGAAATGCTGATTTCCACCATGCCGGCCTGAAAGAGCGCGCGGGCCAGAACCGGCGTCATCATCGAGCCATTCGAGATCATCACCGGAAAATGGTGCCGGGCCAGGGCACGCACGATCTCGACGAGTTCGGGGTGCAGCGTGGGTTCGCCGCCGCCGATGGAGATGATCTGCGGGCCGATCTGGTTCAGCTTTTCCGAGATCACTGTGGTTTGCGCGGCAGACAACCGGGGCTTGTCGCGATACGCCTCCGCCCAGAAATCGCAGATGCGGCAGCGGTAGTTGCAGGTGTAGAGAAGTTGGAGATTGACGTGAACGAGGCGGCGCCGCAGGAAGGAACCGGCGAAGCGGAGTTTCTTTCCCCAGTCGCGTGTCGGGATCGCGATCATGCGCCGCTACAGACGCCTGCCTGCGGCGCCTGGGGTTCGGAGTTCTTCTTCTCGAACAGCCTTTCCCGAAACACCCACAACACCGCCCCCGTGCCCAGGACAAACAGGAACTCGGTGATCTCCTCCCACACGTCGAACCACATGAGATTGTCGGCGAACGTGGAGACAAAGAACATCCGTAGCATCCCGAAACTCAACGGTCCCATCGCCGCCGCGAACAGCACCTTGGACGCGGCCACCGGCTCGTGGCGCTTGAACTTGAGCGCCAGCCACGACGCGACGAACAGCACCAGGGCCAGCCCCGCGCAGAAACGCCATTCAAACATCTGCGACGACATCATGTGGCAGTAGTTGTGGACGGTGCCGAGGATGGTTGTGTCGTAGGAAGCCGCGTTGAGCCTCGCGCATAGCGGCATCGCAGAGAGCAGCGCGAAGGCGGGGATCATCACCAGGAACAGACGCTTCAACCCGCACGGCGCCTCCGCATGCTTGAAGCAGGTCCGGCACAGGTTGAGCGCGGCGCACCGTTCTTTCTCCGGGCTGAACTTGATCACGCGCCAGTCGAAGCCTTCCAGCAGCGCGAACACCACCATGGAGAAGCCGACCGCCATGCCGTAGCCATGCACGTATTCCCAGAAGTCGGAACCCCGCGCGAAGAACAGGAAATCAATCGAGCAGCCATTTTCCCCCACCCAGAACCAGATCAAGCCCCACCGGAGCATCGCCAAGTCCGTGGCGCGTTGCCGCCAGAGCCAGACGATCAGCGCCAATGACAACACCATGTAAACCGGCTTGAGGCCAAACGCGACGAAGACGGTCAGCCATTGCTCGAATCGGCTCATGGCGCGAAACGGCAACTCCGACTTCTTGCCTTCGCCGTGCGTCAGCCAGGATTGCATCCCGCCGGAGACGTTGAAGACCCGCCCAACGCCGCGCGACCGCAGTTTGTTCACGGCCAGGGCGCCGCTCAGTCCGGACTCGCACATCAGCAACAGGGTCTTGTCCCGCAGTGCGGCGGGGAGATCGTTGCTGTGCGACAGCACCGAGATGGATTCGTAGGGCCAGTGGATCGCGCCGGGGACATGGTTGGCGGCGTAGCTCGCCGCCGATCTCACGTCCACCAACGCGGCACCAGAATCAGTCAACGCCAGCAGCGAGCGCGTCTTCTCCACAGGCAGACTGGGCGCGCGCGCGAAAAGAAACCAGTAGAGCGCCAGCGGCACCAGCCCCACGGCCAGGGCCGCGACGTTCCACCGCACGATTTGTTTTCCGGTCAGGGTTTTCATGGCCGCTTCAGACAGTTATAGACGCACGCCGGGATCAGCGTGCCGTCGGGCTGCGGGTACACCTGGCAACACTTCCGCGCCCGCGACAAGTCGAAGGTGTCCCGGTCCATGAACTGATGGACGAAGATCGACTTCACCGAGCGCTCGCCAATGGCCCAGGCCTGTTTCGGCGAGTAGCCGCCCGTCGCCGTGGCGGCGTTCAAAAGGTGCTTGATCGTCTGCAACGCTTTTTCGGAAACGAATTGGCTGCACGCGCACGATTCCTCCGGCGCGCACTCCAGCGTCGCCAGGTTGACTCTGGGACGCGGCAGCGGCGGCGCGGACCACAGGTCATAAACCGCGTCAGTGATCTCGCGAAAACTCTCGGCGTCGGTGCCGAAGATGGCGCGGTTCTGAATGAGCCGCAGGTAACGCTCCGCGTTGACCAGCCGCTTGATCGGCACGAATTGGTTCGCGTCGATCTTCAAATAGAACGCCAGCGCGAAACACGCCGGATGACTGCACGGCAGCGGCGAGAAATCCTCGGGCGTCACCGCTCCGTTCCCCGCGCCGCGCAACGCCGCCAGCACGTCGGGAATCGTCGTCGCTGTCGCCGGACGCGGCAGGCGCGCGGCGTTTCCGGCGTAGGCCGCGGGCTGGAACATCACGCTGAGAACGTGGTCGTGCTGGAAAAGCAAATCCGCCACTGCGGCCACGCGATCACTGTTCACGCCGCTGGCCACGGTGGCGGTCAGCGACATCGGCGTGTCCAACTCGCCACACTGCTCGATCAGCCGCAGTTTGGATTCGAGCAAAGGCCGCCCCCGCAAGGCCTGGCAAATCTCATCGTCGAGGCCGTCGAACTGGAGCGACACGATCACGCGCCGCTCGGCCAGGAAGCGCAGCAAGTCCACGTCGCGGCTCAGGCGCAGGCCGTTGGTGGAAACGCTCACCCGCAGAATCTCTTTCCGCGCCGCGCACTCCTCCACGATCTCGCGGAAGTGCGGATTCATCGTAGGCTCGCCACCGGACAGGTTCAGCACGTCGATCCGGCCTTCCGAGGCAATCAGTGGGTCCAGCATTCGCGCCACCTCCGCGCGGTTCAGGTGGTGTCGCGCCGGATTGCTCACCAGGCAGATCGGACAGTCGAGATCGCAGTGATCGGTGATTTCGAGAATCGGCAGACAGACATGCTGTTCGTGATCGGGGCAAAGCCCGCAGGAATCGGGGCAACCGTGGCTGGCAGCAGCGAAGGACAGCGGCATCGACGCCTGGCGATGAAAACGGCTCAGCTTCAAATAGGCTTCCGCGTCTCCGTGAACGCGCGCCTCCTGGAATCCGTGCTCGGGACAAATCTTGTCGAACCACACGCCGTCCGTCCGCACCCAGACGCGGGCCGGGATCAGCCGGCCGCACACCCGGCAGGTGGATTGGGTGGTGGTCAGGTAGTCGTTCATTCGCGCGGCGAGACAGACATTTTCATCGGGTGTTCTTGGGCGAGACAGGGGCAAACACAGCTTGTCCCGAGCCGACCAGGTTGAGGGCGCACTAAGCCCGGAGCCGCGCCAGTATGGATTTTCCTTCCTCCGCCAGCGGCGGGAACACGGCCACTTCTTCGGCCACAGCGACCGCTTTCAACGTCTCGTCGAAACTCAGGAGTTGTTGGCAACCCGCCAAGCGCACGCTGGCCAGAATGGCCAGATCCAGCGTGCCCAGCGGCATCTTGCGCCCGTAGCGCCGGAACAGGTCGAAGCTGTCTCGCCGCACCAAATCCCATTGCATCGGGTCCAGATAAAACCGTCCGTTCTTGCCTGCCTCCACCTCTTCCCACTCTGGCGGCTGCTCCTCCCCTGAAACCCTGCTAAAAACATTCCGGGCCTCCAAGTACACCAGAGGCGAAAGCCCCAACTGGCCAGGGTTCCTCCTCAAGAACCGATCCACGATGGCCCGGCGCTGCGGGTGATCCTTCAACTCGAAAAACATCGCCTCCAGCCAGTTCGTGTCGGCGAAATTCACCGTCCGGCCCTCCGCACTTCATCAGCGGCGGACACGACCTGCCGTCGTGGTTTGTCCATGAACTCCCTCCAATCGAGTTTCTCGTTGGGCAACGGCGACGGGCCTGCGGAATCATCTGGAGCCAACGCTCCGGCGATAGTTTCAAAATAACCTTCCGGCCAGGCCGGTAACGGTTTGGCAGCTTCGTCGGCAGACGCGCGTAGCGACGCGGCCAACTGGTTTTCGAGAAACTCGTCCAGCCAGGCGCGCAACGCCTCCAGTTCTTGCCGCGACAGTCGCGGGAGGGCAGCTTCAATTTCTTGGACTGTGCTCATGGTGGGAAGATAGCCACGGACGTCGTGGCTGAAAAGCGTGAATCCAGGCCGACGCCATCTCCCGGCACTGTGGGCCGATTGATTCTGCGGGTGTCATGTCGTCGTTCATCTTCGTTTCGGTGGCCAAGTCTTTTCCAGGCAATCGTCAGAACGGCCGTCGAACTCGCGCACGTAGTACTTCTCGATGAAGTTGGTCAAGCTTTCCGACTGGCCCTCCACTCTGAGGTCCAGCATCCCTATGCAGAAATGGAAGGTGGAGTAGTACCATTTTCCGTCAGACCCACGCCCGATGAAGATGTCGTGAATCCGGCTGTCTTCCTTGCTGCACTTGGCGGCGTAGGCGATCCACTCCGAGTTGCCCAACGGGATCAACTGATCGGTAAACCAATTCTCCGCGTCAGCCGCTGCCTCTGCTTTCAGCTTGTTCCTTTGGGAGGCGAGCCAATTGGGATCGGAAATCCGGCGGGTGATGTCGCCGATGGCTTTCTCTTTCCATTGCTTGCGTGCAGGCGCATGGAGTCTGTCCGCGCTCCTTGCGACCCAGAATCCGCCAACCACCAACAGCACTGCCATCGCCAGACCAGCGATTGTCAGTTTCTTCTTCATAAAAAATCCCTGGTGCAAACCCAAGTCGGTTCATCCCCGCCAGAACCGCTCGTCCTTCTGCCGGTAGAACAAGTTGTAGGCGCACGCCGGGATGAGCCGCCCTTCCGGGTTCGGCACCTGGTCGGGACACGCCGCCAACCGCGCCAAGTCGAGCGTGTCCTCGTCCATGTGCGAGTGCAGATAGACCGTCAGGAGGCTCTCCTCGGCGATGGCCTGCCGTTGCGTCTGCGACAGCGACCGGCCCGGCGGATACATGCGCTCCAGCAACCGCCGGATGGCGGGCAGCAGTTGCGCGCCGTCGCCGCAACTCCACAGCCGGTCAATCGCGCGGCGAAACAACTCCTGGCTGCTGTCGTCCGGCTGCAACAAGTAGCCGTGCCCAAGCATCTGCCGCAGTTCCTCGACGGTGAAGAAGTCCGTCAGCGAGCGATAGCTGCCGCTGTCTTTGAGGAAATACGCCACGCTGTAGCAGAGCGGATGCGCTCCGGCGTGCGGGAAAAAATCGGCGGCTCGCATGGTTCCGCTCGTCGCCATTTCGAGAGCTTTGGCTGCACCGTCCAGTGGCATGGTTTCGCGCGGGGCGAAGTCTTGGCCGCCTTTGCCCGTGAAGGTCATCGTCTGCACCGTGACGCTACGCACGACCGAATGCTCCTTCGCCAGTGCCAGGACGCCGCCGATCTCGTCGTCGTTCAGACCGCGCACCATGACGTTCAGCAACGTGGTGCCGACGCCGAACCGCTGGAGGTTTTCCAACGCGCGGCGCTTCTCGGCGATCACGTCGCGCCCGTGCATCTTTAACGCCGTCTCCGCGCGGAATGTGTCGAACGACAGGATGACATAGACGCCCAAGTCCGCGAGCGCGCGGCACAGGTCTTCGTCGGCGGCCAGGCGCAAGCCGTTGGAGTTCATCGTCACGCGGCCGATCTCCGGTCGCTGGCATTCCCTGAGCAGCTCCAGAATGTCTGGATGCAGCGTCGGTTCGCCGCCGGTGATGTTGATCAAGTCGAACGGCGCGGCGCGCTCGATAAGTCTATCTAGCAGCGAGCGCAGTTCCTCGCGGGACATGAAATACTTCCGGTCAGCCCGGTTGTAGGTGAAGCAAATCGGGCACTCCATGTTGCAGGCGTTCGTGACCGAGAACACCGGCAGATGGCAGGCGTTGGCGTGGAAGGTGCACGGACCGCAGTCTTTCGGGCACCCCTCGCGCACGGGCGTGCCGGGCAGGCGGGCGGGCTTGCAGCGCACCGTGGTCGCCATGCGGTCGAGATACCACTCCACACTATCGGCGATGCGCGCCCGCGCCGGACCGCACGCCGGGCACAGCCGTTCCTGGAAAACTGCTCCGCCCTCTTCGATCACCCGCGCCGGCACCAGCGCGCGGCACTGACGGCACATCGCCTGCACGGTGCCAAGGTAGGTGTAGGGACGGGTTGCTCTCATGGCGCGGGGCGATTGTCCTGTTGGCAAATCTCGGAGAACAACGCGCGCATGTCCTCTGGCTCCACGTAATCGGCGGCGGACACCGGCGTAGCCAGGCAACCGAGACCCGTGATGACGGCCCGACCCTCCACGCGTCCTTCGCCGGACAGCTCAAAGCCGTCCTCGTGCTGACGCGAAAGTGTGACTTCCATCCGGAGTTGCTGGCCCGGACGAAGGGTGTCGTGAAAGCGCACCTCCGAAATCCGCACCACCATGCCCATCTGCCGGAAGTCCGACGACAGCAGGATCAGCCAGTTGCCCAGTTGGAGGAAGCTTTCCAGCAGCAGCGTCTCCGGCAGGCGCGGCTCGTCGCCGAAAGTTTCCTTGAGACAGTATTCCTCGAACGACACCGCCTTCACACCCACGATGCGTTCGTGTGGCGTCCAGGAAAGAATCTTGTCCACGAAACGAAACTTCATGCGACGTTCCTTCGTAGCAGCCGACGTAAGGAGGCTCTGATGTTCAATTCCGCATTCTGCATTCCGCGCTCAGCATTTGAATGGAGCCTTCTCACGTCGGCTGCTACGGAAACAGGTTTCATCAAATCCCTCCGTCAATGTGGATGGCCTGCGCGTTGATGTAGCTGGCGCGGTCGCTGGCGAGGAAGGCCACGAGCTCCGCCACCTCCTCCGGCGTGCCAGCACGGCCCAGCGTGCAGTGCTGCCGGTAGTCTTCCTGCTGTTTCTCGGGAACGTTCGTGCTCACGCCGTCCGTCAGCATTCCCGGCACCACGGCGTTGACGCGGATGCCGTAGCGCGACAACTCGCGCGCCAGCGACAGCGTGAAGCCCACCACCGCGCTCTTGGCCGTGGCGTAATGCACCGGCACTTCCAGCACGCGCATCCCCGCCAGCGAGCCGAGGTTCACCATCGCGCCGCGCTTGCGCCGGATCATCGGCCGGACAAACGCCTTCGTGACGAGAAACATTCCCTTCACGTTCACGTCCATGATCCGGTCCCAGTCTTCCTCCTCGATCAGCGCGAACGGCATGATCTGCGTGACGCCGGCGTTGTTGACCAGGATGTCCACGGGCGCGAACTCCTGCTCGACCTGCGCCGCCAGCCGCGCCACGCCGGCTCCGTCCAGCACGTCGAGCGGAAAAGCCTTCACCGATTTGCCCTGGCCGGCGAGTTCCTTCTCCAACTGGCGCGCGGTCTCCTCGTGAGCGTGAAAGGTGAAGGCAACCCGCGCCCCGTGCGCCGCCAGGCAACGCACCAACGCCGCGCCCACCGCGCCGGTTCCGCCGGTCACAAATGCTGTCCGCCCTTCAAGCATGGGCCGCTCCCTCCGATTTCGCCGCGAGCTTCCGCGCAATCAGCCGCACGAAAAACGCTACGGTGAGCAACGCCGGCAGTTCGGTCTTGCGCAACCCCTTCACGAGTTTGGTGGAATCGAGTTCCGGCGCCGACCGTTGAATTTCCGCCAGCGCTTCGTTGGTCAGGAAGCCGTCCTTCTCGTAAACGCCGCCCGGCAGCCGCTTCTTCGCCTCGCGCTCCAGCTCGTTCGCCTCGATGGTCACTTTGAATTTCTCCTCGATGCGAAAGCTCAGGTCGAGCAGGTCGATCGACTCCGCGCCCAGGTCCGACACCAGCACACTGTCGCGGTGAATCCGTTCCGGTGTCACCCCCAGCACCTCGACGAGGAGCGGCTTCAGTTGCTCGAAAATTTCGGCTTCGGTCATCATGGCTTGATCTGAGGCGCATCGTTTCTGAACTCCGCGATGTTATCGAGACTTTTCCGCCGCGGGGCCTCCGGCGATTCGGCCGGATGCCCCAGCGCGACGAAACAATTCAATTCAAAGCCCGCCGGCAAACTCAGCCCGCCGGCGAAGGCGTCTTGCACCAGAAGCGGCCCGGTCAACACACAGGTTCCGAGTCCCAGCGTCTGCGCGGCCAGCAACAGATTCTGGACGGCCATCGCCACGCTCAGCGGTTCGCCGGACACCAGTTCCGGGTGCGGCACCCCCGCCAGCAGCGGCAGAGAAACGCTGGCCGGCGGCTTGTGCAGCGCGACGAGGAGGACGGGCGCTTCGGCAAAAATCGTGGCGTAATGAACAAGTTCGTCGGCGTAACCCGCCGCCACCGCCGGCAGCGATTTCAATTTGCCGGCCAGGCTCCTTCTCACCATTTCCGCCAGCGCGCGAATCTGCGTCCGCTCCTCGAACACGAGAAACTTCCACGCCTGGCGATTGTGATTGGACGGCGCCCAGCGTGCGGCTTCCAACAACCGCTCGACATCACCGCGGGTCACGGCGCGTTCCGTGAAGCGGCGGATCGAGCGCCGCGAGCGCATCAAGTCCAGCAAGTCTTCGTATCGCGTCATAGGTTCAAGCCGAAGCCTCCATCCACGCGGAGCACCTGGCCGGTGATGTAGGACGCCTCCTCTGACGCAAGAAATCCGACCAGGCCGGCGACCTCGCCCGGCTGTCCCGCTCGTCCCAGCAACACATGCGACAGCACCCGCTCGCCATGTTGTGCCAGGACCGCTTGCGACATCTCCGTGGCGATCACGCCCGGTGCCACCGCGTTCACGAGGATGCCGCGCGGCGCGAGTTCGATGGCCAACGCGCGGGTGAGTCCTTCCAGACCCGCTTTGGCGGCGGCGTAGTTGGGTTGTCCGCGCCCGCCCTGGCCCGCCACCACCGAGGAAATGTTGATGATGCGCCCCCATCGCCCCAGCACCATGAATTTGGCGCAGGCCCGCGACAGGTTGAACGCGCCGGTGAGGCAAACCTTCAGCACGCGTTCCCAGGCCGCGTCGTCCATCGCGAGCGCCGGCGCTTCGTCGGTCACGCCGGCGCTGTTCACCAGGATGTCCAGGCTGCCGCAGCGCGCTTTGAGGTCCGCGGCCACGTGGTTGCACGCCGCCGCGTCCGACACGTCGAACTGCACACTCAGGGCCGCGCCGCCGGCTCGCTGAATTTCTTCCACCACAGCCTGCGCCGCGTCGGCACGCTCGCGGTAGCCAACCGCCACGTTGTACCCGCGCCGTGCCAGTTCCAGCGCAACGGCCCGGCCGAGACCGCGCGAAGCGCCGCTGACGAGGGCGACTCTTTTGTTCATGGTTCAATCCTCCGAAAGATCAGCGTGGCGTTCTGCCCGCCGAAGCCAAACGAGTTCGACAGCACGGTGCGCCCGGCAAAGTCGCGGCAGCCTTCCGCCACGTAATCGAGATCGCACTGAGGATCGGGCTGCCCCCAGTTGATCGTGGGCGGAATTTTTCCCGTCGCGAGCGTCAGCGCCGACGCCACCGCCTCCACCGCGCCGCTGGCCGCGATCATGTGGCCGGTCATGGACTTGTTGGCGGTGACAGGAATCTCGCCCGCCCGCGCACCCAAGGCCTGCTTGATCGCAAGCGTCTCCGCCACGTCGTTCTTGGGCGTGCCGGTGCCGTGGGCATTCACAGAATCAATTTCCTCCGGCCGCAAGCCCGCGTCGGCCAGCGCCCGCGTCATGCTCAGCGCCGCGCCCCGGCCGTTCGGTTCCGGATCGGTGACGCGAAACGCGTCCAGAGACGAGCCGTAGCCCACCACTTCGGCATACGCCCGCGCCCCGCGGCGCTGCGCGTGGTCCAGCGTTTCCAGCACCACGAACGCCGCGCCTTCCGACAGCACCGTGCCCTGGCGCGTGGCGTCAAACGGACGGCACGCCCGCGTTGGCTCCTCGTTCTCGGTGGACAAAATGTGCAGCAGGCTGAAGCCGCCCAAGCCCAGCGGATTCAGGACGCTGTCCGTGGCTCCCGCGAGCGCGACCTCCGCCGCGCCGCCACGCAAGCGCCGGAACGCCTCGCCGATCACTTGCGCGCCCGCCGCGCAAGCCGAGCAGTTGGTGTAGCGTCCGCGCGCGAAGCCGTAGTGATCGCCCAGCAGTTGTGACGTGCGGTCCAGCGGCGTCTGGAGTCGTCCGGCGTGGGGTCGTGCGAGAACCTGCTGGACCAAGGCCCGCACGGCGTCATCCGCCTGTGCGACCGGTGCGACGTTTTCCAGGAAGAAAGTCTCCAGGCTTACGCCCACGAACAACGGCGCGCCGGCCAGCATTTCACGGGACAGTCCAGCCTCTTCGACCGCTTGCGACGCGGCCTCCAGGCCAAGCCAGATTTTGCGATCCTGCTCGCCGTCTGCTTCGGGAAATTTTTCCGCCACGCGCGCGAGGGAGAATCCCTTCACTTCGCCGCCAATGCGAACCGGCAGCGAACTCGCGTCGAAAAGCGTGACCGGGCCGACACCCGAACGCCCCGCCAGCAGGTTCCGCCAGAACTCCTCCGCCCCGCCGCCCACCGGCGTGCAAAGCCCGAGGCCCGTGATGACGACGCGCTGCTTCATGGCTTCTCCAACAGGAACGCCGCCTGTTCGCTGCCGTGGCCAAAACAATTCGCCAGCACGCGACCGCCGCAGCGCTCGGCCAGCACCGCTGCCAAACCCACCTGCAACGCAGCCGCCGCGGCGAAGAGGTCGCCCGCGTGCTTCTTCGGATGAATGACCGTGTCAGCGGCGATACCGAGAGAAAACAAAGCGCGTTCTTCATCTCGCTCCGCAACCGGATCGCCGTTGCTCGCAGCGACAATGGCAGCGACTAAGCGAGTCCTCTGCGACCTTCGCGCCTCTGCGGTTTCATCGGCTTGGCTTTGAACCGCAGAGGCGCGAAGGTCGCGGAGAGGGATCGGCCAGTCGCCCATTCCCTTCAGCACTTCCGCAAACGCGCCCGCCCGGCCTTGTTCCTTGCGCCGCGTGCCAAGATTGAAGCCGGCCACTCGTGCATAAATCCGCGCTCCGCGGGCCGCAGCGTCCGCTTCCTTTTCCAAGACGAGAAATCCTGCGCCTTCGCCGGGCACCACGCCGGCTCGCCTTTCGCACGAATGGTCTGAGTGCCCCCTCACCCCAGCCCTCTCCCCCGATGGGGGAGAGGGAGAAGCCCTCCACGACTCAAAAATTCCCTGTTGCTCCAGCCCGATGAACGCCAGCTCGTGCGTCTTCACATCACAGCCGCCGACGAGCGCGCACCGGGCGTCGCCGCCTTCCAGCGCGTGGAGGCCGGCTTCGATGGCTTGGGCTCCTTGCCCTTCCCACGGCGTGTAGATCGCGTTCGGGCCTTGGATGTTCTCGCAGATCGACACGAAACAAACGGGCATGTTGCTGAGAATCTTGAACGACAGAATCGGGCTGACCGCCCGCAAGCCCGCCTCGCCGAAACTCCTCGGATCAAATCCGCCGTCCGCGCCCACCGACGCCTTGATCAACGGCAGCACCTCGCCCAGCGGCAAACCCACGAGGCCCGTCGCCCCAAACAGCCCGATGTCTTCCGAGGCGTAATCCTGGCCGACCTGCAGCCCGGCGTCGCGCAATGCCAGCCGCGCCGCCGCCACCGCCAGTTGCGCGTCGCGATTCATCAAGCGGACCATCTTCGCCTCGGCCACGTACTCCCGCGCGTCGAAATCCTTCACCCTGGCGCAGACCGGACAGGCGAACATTCCTGCGCCGAAACCGCTGGGGGCCGCCGCCGATTCCCCGGCCTCGACGCGCCGCAAGACCTCCCGCGGATCCTTGCCCAGCGGCGTGACCACGCCCACGCCCGTGATGACGATGCTTTCGCGCATGGCTCCTCAACCGGCGTTCATCCACATCGCCAGCAGACGCCGCCGTTTCTCGTCCAGCAGCGGATCGTCCACGTATTTGAACGCGAAGACCATTTCCGTCGCAGTCACCACCGCCTCGCCGCGCAGCGCCGTGGCCTTGACCTTGCCGCCGGCTTCGTTCACCGACACCACTTCCGTCCGGTAGCGCAACGTGTCGCCAGGCTTCACCAACGCGCGAAATTTGGTCCGCTCCAGTACGGTCAAGACGGCCTTGGCGCTCTTTGCGTATTTTTCCTGGAGGCTGGCTTCGAGGAGCAGGCCGGAAAGTTGCGCCATGCCTTCGAGGATCAGCACGCCCGGCATGACGGGCCGCCGCGGGAAATGGTCGTCGAAAAAGTCCTCGCTCAGCGCAACGCACTTGGCGCCCTCGGCAACGGCGCCCACTTCCCAGCGCGTGATTTTGTCGATCAAGAAGAAACGCATGGTCTGGCGGCGAGAGTGACAGCGCAGGCCGCGGTTGACGATTGAAAGTTTCGGGGCCGATGAAGGTGGAGACGTTTCCGGCGGTCTCCTCCAACCTTTGGAAAGAGAACGCCGCGAGCGAGAGTCCGCGATGTCCAGCGAACGCCCGATGAGTATCCGGCTTCCCAGGATTTTGTTGGCTGCGGCCCCACCGCTTCACGACATTCGACCTTGGATCCCTTTCTGTGGCCAGCTTGACCCAAATCAACGCCGCTTCTGGGATTCGCAGGCATACAAGCCCTCGTTGATTCTCTGACAGCGCGTTTGCCGTCAGGGCGAGTTAAAACCAGAAACGAAAGAGATCGGAAACCATGTTTTGTTTTCAGTGTGAACAGACCTCCAAAGGAACCGGCTGCACGGACTTCGCGACGTGCGGCAAGGATGAACAGACGGCCATTCTCCAGGACCTGCTGGTCCACGCGGCGAAAGGCATTGCGCAATTCAATCATCGCGCCCGCCAGCTTGGCGCGAGCGACCGCGCCATCGACCGCTTCCTCCTGGAAGCCCTCTTCGTCACGGTGACGAACGTCAACTTCGATGCCGTCGCGGTGGAGCGGAAGGTCCGCGAGGCCGCCACGATGCGCGACCGGGCCAAGGCGCTCTACGAAGCCGCGGCGCAAAAGACGGGCCGGGCTCCGGAGTCGCCGAAAGGCCCCGCCACATGGGTCCCGGCCCCGACCTCGGCGGGTCTGGTCAGCCAGGGCGAACTCGTCTCGATCCTTTCGCGCCGCGACCAGTTCGGCGCGGACGCGAGCGGCTTGCAGGAACTCCTGCTCTACGGCGTGAAAGGCGCGGCGGCCTACGCCGACCACGCGATGTTGCTCGGCTTCGAGGACGAGTCGGTCTATGCCTTCTTCAGCGAGGCGCTGTATGCCGTCGCGGAGGAGCACCCGACCGTCGAGGGCTTGTTCGCGCTGAACCTGAAGTGTGGCGAGATCAACCTCAAGGTCATGGAAGTGCTCGACACCGCCCACACCAAAACCTACGGCCATCCGGTGCCGACGCCGGTGCGCGTCGAGCCGGTCAAGGGCAAGTGCATCCTCGTCTCCGGCCATGACCTCAAGGACCTCGAAGTGTTGCTCCAGCAGACTGAAGGCAAGGGCGTCAACATCTACACCCACGGCGAAATGCTTCCGGCCCACGGCTATCCGGGCCTGAAGAAGTACCCGCACCTGGTCGGCAATTTCGGCGGCGCGTGGCAGGAGCAGAAAGACGAGTTCGCGAAGTTTCCCGGCGCGATCCTCATGACGACGAACTGCATGATGGAGCCGCAGGACAGCTACAAGAACCGCATCTTCACCGCCGGCAACGTGGGCTGGCCCGGCATCCGGCACATCCCGAATGGCGATTTCACGCCCGTCATCCAAGCCGCGCTCGCCGCGCCGGGCTTTGCCGAGGACGGCCCGGACAAGACGATCCTCGTGGGCTTTGGCCACAACGCCGTGCTGGGCGTGGCCGACAAGGTCGTTGAGGCGGTGAAGGCCGGCGCGATCAAACACTTCTTCCTCGTTGGCGGCTGCGACGGCGCGAAGCCGGGCCGGGATTACTACACCGAGTTCACCGAGTCCGCGCCCAAGGACACCGTGATCCTGACGCTGGCTTGCGGGAAGTTCCGCTTCAACAAGCTCGACTTCGGGACCATCGGCGGCATCCCCCGCCTGCTCGACATTGGCCAATGCAACGACGCTTACTCGGCGATCAAGATTGCGGTGGCATTGTCGAAAGCGTTTGGCTGCGGCGTGAACGACCTGCCGCTTTCGCTGGTGCTCTCGTGGTACGAGCAGAAGGCGGTGGCGATCCTGCTGACGCTGCTCTATCTCGGCCTCCGCAACATCCGCCTTGGCCCGGCGCTGCCGGCGTTCATCACGCCCAAGGTGCTGCAAGTGCTGGTGGACAAGTTCAACATCATGCCCATCGGCAAGAGCGCGCAGGAAGACCTGAACACCATCCTCCAGAAAGCCGCCTGACCGGATTCCGCAACGCGAGGGGAGAAACGGACGCAGTTTTGCCAGCCAAGCGAATCGTCTCCCCCTCACCCCGGCCCTCTCCCATCCGATGGGAGAGGGAGGAGCCGTCCGGCGTTTGGACGAAGCAGGCGCTGGTTCAAGACAACCGCGTGCGGCGTGTTCCCTCTCCCGTCGGACGGGAGAGGGCAAGGGTGAGGGTCTGGAGGCGTCCGCCGGACAACTACTCCGTCCTCACTCGGAAGTATCGTTCTCCGTCGCCGGCGGTGCTGTTCGTGAAGGACACGGCGGCGCCATCGCCGCTGTTGGTTTGGAGCAAGACCCAGTTGGTGGAAGTCACGTTGGTCTTGGATTCCACAAGGTAGGCCTGACCGGTCGCGGTGGTGAACGAGAACACAAAACTGTCGGGAGGGACAGCGCGCACATTCATGATGAGCGGCGATGCCAGGCAACGGCTGCAGGAGTAGCCGTCGAGTACCGAGAGCGTGTCCACAGACCAGCCCGAAGAACTGACGCTGGAATCCGTACCGAGCCGCCAGCGCAATTGAATCAGCGCCCCAGCCGCGGAAGATGGAAGTTTCACCGCCGTCGTCACGAAGCCGCCTGAGTTCCCGCTCCACGCGGAGCGGCCCGCCAGCGGACTGCTGTATTCCGTGGAGAGGGTGGCGTTGTAGCCGTTGTTCACGAATGAGCAGTCCCCGTCGAGGATGTCGTTGAACGGGCCGCCATTGATGGAGATTTCCAGGACGCCGCCGTCGTAGCTGGATTCGAGGTTGTAGCGGTGCCGGAACGCCACCTCCGCGTCTGCGGTATCGATCTGGATGAAGGGCGAGGTCAGGCGGTTGTCGGTCACGCTGGGCGGGCCGGAAGCAAAGGCGGCGTTGGGCCAGGTGTCACGCTGTGTCGTCGAAGTAGCCCAGGCATTGCCAGAGCCGGTCACCGAGGCCGTCCAACCGGCCGGCAGGGCTGGCGCCGAAACCCCGTCGAAATTCTGAGACAAGGCCAAGAGGGGCGTGCCCAGGTCCAAGTTGAAGGTCACCGTGCCGAGATCGTTGGTGCCGTCCTGGAGACGAAGCTGGGGGGAGATCGTGCTGCCGCAACTCCCGTCCGCCGTGAACGTGAAGGCGCGTTCGACCGACGGCCCCTCCGCCTTCACCACGCCATAGATCTGCTCAGGGCCGGGAGCAATGACGCCCTTGGAGGCCAGCAGCGTGGCCACGAGGTTGACGGTGTTCGAGCTGCCCTCATTTTCGAGCGCGAACTTGACCGTCACGCTTTCGCCGGGATCCACCGCGCCGTTGGTGGGAGAACAACTCTCCGAAACCACCGTCACGCTGACTCCCTCGATCTTGGGAGCCTGGACCGGGTCCCGGCCCGCCAGACTGGTGACACCGAGGTTGAGGGGATCGAGCCAGTCCTTCAGCCGGGTGGAAGCGGAGGAGCCATTCCACGCCACCGAAATCTTCCCGTAGCAATCCGGTTCCTGCGGAGTGGAACAGGAGGAATCTCCGCCCGAAAGGAAGCCGATCAACAGATGGGTCGCCGGGTCCCAGATACCCGAGCCCGACGATCCCGGCTCGGTCACGCCCGTGGTCCAGATCACTTCCCAGTGCGTGGACCGGCTGCTGCCGCCGGTGCCGATGCAGTTGTCGGTGGTGGTCACGGCATTGGAGGAAAAACTGATGGACTTCTCGTCGGTGCTCGGATGGTGGATGCCCACGCAGCCCGGCGGCGCCACCCCGGAGCGGTCCCAACCGGCGTAGTGGACTTGGAACTCCGGTTCCGGCAGGTCTTCCAGTTCGATCAACGCCACGTCCACGTCGGCCCGGGCCGCGCGGAAAATCGCGCCGCTTTGGTTTTGCGAGAGCGAACCGCCCCCGTGCTGCCCGCAGGTGGGCGACTGGTAATTCCAGTACACCACCACGCTGGCCGCGTTGCCCGAATTCAGTTCGCAATGATCGGCCGTCAGAAAATAGGGCCGGAAATCATCGGCCGTGTTGCCGATGAGTGTGCCGGAGCAGGTCGCCTCGCCGCTGATCGAGTACCAGGCCACGCTCCGGATCTCGTTCCTCCAGGCCACTGCTTGTGGACAGACCACATCAATGTTGCAGTCGCCCGCCTTCGGCGTGCTGAAGCCCTTGGCGCGCCGAAACAGATTCCGGTAGCCGGCCCCGACTTTGGTGAGAACGAGCTGGGGTTCCTGCTGGCCTTCCGAGGGCACAAACAATTCGATGACCAGGCTCCCGCCCGGCACCACCGGCGTCCAAAGCTGGCCGTGCGGCTTGTTGTCGCACGCGGTGAATGGACCTTGAAAGTAGTCCTCGCTTTCGGCGATCAGATGGAGCGTCGCCCCGTCCGGGAGCCAGAACGTGCCGAAGCCCAAGTTCAGGTCCGTGGCCCCGTCCGAGGCGAGGCGCAACCGCCAAAGCCGGCCGTCGGGAAGGGCTTCCCACGTTCCGTGCGTCGCCGGCGTGACGTGGACTTTGGACGGCACGGCGAAACGAAGCGGCGCCCCGTGGCCGATCTTGGCGTCCGCCGCCAGTTCCTGGGCCGCATCGGTCGCGGGCAGCACGAGCCGGCTGACGCTTTGCAACGGTTGCACGGAGCGGCGCAGGCTGGGCGGCGGCGCGCCTTGCCGGGCCAACGCCGTGGAGGCGGCCAGACAGAGCAGAAGGCACGCGGCCATCCGGCGACCGCGCCACCCACAAGCAGGCTCACTGTTCATGGAAGAGTCCTAGTTCGGGTGCGTCGCACTGGCAATGGTTGGTTCACTTTTCTTTCAACTCCACCTCGCCCGCCCAGTTGTCGGGCCAAGCGCGGTGCTGCTGTTCGGTCATTTGTTGGAGGTAAAACTGGCTCGGCCCATCGCCGGGCGTCAGGGCCAGCACGCGCTGGAAGGCTGCTGCCGCGTCGGTGAACTCCCGCGCCTGAAACCGGCGCAGCGCCTCGGCGAAGGCTTCCCGCAACGGGCGCGACGCCTCCGCGTCGGCCGGCAGACCGACCAGCTCGAAGACCTCCACGTGCTTCTCGAAACCCTTCAGACGAAAGCGGCCCAGCGCGCGGGTGACGAAGCGATCCGCCACCAGCCGCTGCGTGTCGCCGGTCAGGAGCACGTGCGTGCCGAGGAACTTGTTCAGTCCTTCCATGCGCGAGGCGAGGTTGATGTTTTCCCCGAGGGCCGTGTAGTCCAGGCGATGTGTGCTGCCGAAGTTGCCCACGTTGGCCTCGCCGGTGTGGAGCCCCAAGCGCGTCCGGAGTGGCTGGCCGCGCACGAGCATGGGAGGTTGATCGCGAAACCGGAGCGCCGCTTCACAGGCCCGCGCCGCGTGGTCCGGCTGCAAGTCCGGAGCGTTCCAGAAAGCGAAGATGGCGTCGCCGATGTACTTCACCACCGTGCCGTCGGTGGGATGAATGCACTGCGCGATGGCCGTCTGGAAGTAGCGGTTCATGAGCTTCGCCAACTCGTCCGAGTCCATGCCTTCGGAGATCGACGTGAAATTCGCGATGTCCGTGAAGAGGAGGGTGAGCATTTGCTTGCGCGCGCCGGGCTGGAGCAAGGTGCGGTCGTTGGCGAACTTCTTCACCAGCTTGGGCGAGAGATACAGCTCCAGCGACTGGATGTAGAGCCGGTTTTCGACGTAGAGGCGGATGGAGTTGAAGATGATCGACCACAACAGCGCCACCGCCAGTTGCACCACCGGGATGAGCCAGGCGAACCAAAGCCGCTGCCAGATGAACGCTCCGTAAGCACCGCCGGCGACCGCCGCCAGAAGAGCGAGGGTGAGAAGCGTCGCCGTCAAGGGACGGAACCGGATCAACACGCCGCCCGCCACGGCGCCGAACAGAACGAGCAGCGCCAGTTCCAGGGCCGGGGCCAGGCGCTCCAGCCAGTCGCCGCGCAGGAGGTTGAGGCAGGCCGTGGCCTGGATTTCCACGCCGGAGATGAAACGCTGGTTCGAGTCTTCGCTGATCCAGAACGTATAGGGCGTGCGGTACTCATCCTTGCGCTCGCCGGAAAAGCGGGTCAGGAGGTTCGCGCCGACGAACACCACCTTGCCGCGAAACACCTCGTCCGGCGCCGCGTTCGTGTCGAGCGCCTGGTAGTAGGGGACGCCCGGCGTGGAGTTGGCCGGGCCGTAATAGTTCAACCACCGTTCGCGCCGAGCGGCCTCGGGACCGCGCGCGATGGGCGCGTTGAGCATCCGGGCCGCCGCCCAACTTAGGCTCGCCAGTTCGTTCTCATTGTGTGGGAGCGTGCGCACGATCATGTCGCGATCCGGCTCCATCTCGGCGGAGCCGACGCGGTCGTCGCCCACGGCCCCGTGCAGCCGCTCGTCCGGCAGGAAGAATTCCTTTTGCTTCGGAGCCACCAGCTTGACATCCGCCGCAATGAGGACGCGCCCGTTTCGCTTCATGGCCTCCGCAAGCCTTCCGTCGGCTTCCGGCGTGCTCGCGCCACTGAAAACGATGTCGAACACGACGGCCCGCGCGTTGGCCGCCGTGAGCCGATCCAGCAGCCGCGCATGGATCGCGCGGTCCCACGGCGCGTTCAACGACTGCCGAAGTTCGGTATGGGACTTCTCATCCATGAAGACCATCACCGCTTCGGAAACCGGCATCGAACCGCGGCTGACCAGGAGCAGATCGTAGCTCAGCCGAACCAAGCCCGAGCCCACTGTGAACTCGCTCAGCAACCAGCCCAAGGCCGCAACCAGCACCGCGGGCGCCACGGCAGCGAGCGAGGATTTGGCGTTGGCCGGCATGGCTCAAAAATCTCCCATGCGCCGGAACTGGCCTTTCCCTGGAGGCGATTTTGAGTTCTCGATGCAGCGTCTCGGCGGAGCGCCGCGCCGGTTGGTCTGGAGCCTGAGAATGGCGGCGCTCTGCCGAGACGCCGCTACGGCTGTTGGAAATGGTGCCACCTGTTCTGTCTTACGTTTTACGTTTCACGTTTTACGTTTCCCTCACCGCGGCCTTACCAGCATCTCCTCCACGATCACGCGGGCCGGCAGATTGATGCACAGGAGCGCACAGTCGGCGACGTCCTCCGGCTTCATCATCCGGGCGCGGGCCGCGTCGTCAGGAGGCGTGGGGCGCTTGTTCAACAGCGGCGTGTCGATGTCGCCGGGGAACACCGCGCAGGCGCGGACCCCGTTGGCGCGTTCCTCGGCATTGATGGACTGAGTCAGGCCAGCGAGTCCGAACTTGCTCATCACGTAAGCGGGGCCGGCTTTGGGCGAGGCCAGCTTGCCGGCATCGGAAACGATGTTGACGATGGTGCCAGAGCGGCGGGCGCGCATTTGCGGCAGGAACGCCTGCACGCAGTAGTACGCGCCGTGGAGGTTCGCGTTTAGCATCGCGTGATAGTCGTCGAGCGACAACACCTCCAGCGCGCGACGCGGCGCGTTGGTGCCGGCGGCGTTGACCAACACCTCGACCTCTTTGAACTCGGCCAGCACCCGCCGGCCCATTTGGGCGACCGCCGCAGCGGCGCCGATGTCGCACGGGCAGAGCAGCAATTGCGCGCCGAGCGGGCCGGCCCGTTTCACGGTTTCTTCCAGCGCGCCGGATCGGCGTCCGACGAGCGCGGCGCGCCAGCCTTGTTGGACGAGTTTCAGGGCGATGGCCTGTCCCACGCCGCTCCCGGCGCCAGTGATGACTGCGGTTTTGGTCATGTGCGTTTGCGGTTGACTGTTGTGCGGGCGTGAATAGCACAGACAAGGGCAACTAGCCAGCTTTGTTCGGAAGGCCCTGGCGCCTTCCCACCTTGTTGGCGAGCCACCAGAAGCTGCATTGGCGAGTCAACGCCGGGTCAGGAAACCCGGCCTGCAGAAGTGCCTTGTAGGCCGCGTGCCCTCACGCGGCGCACGGTTGGTGCTGGACAAGTCTGGGCGGAAACTGGCTGGCAGCCGGCTGCGCGTGGTGGCTGCCGGACAGCCGGTGGCGGCGCGGTTTGAAGTGGACATCACCGCCGTGCCGGAACCGGTGAACACGGCGTTGGGGATGTTGGGCGCGATCTTTCTGCTCGTCCAAGCCGGGCGGGCGGTCGATGCGAAGCAGTTCCGCTAAGGCCCCACTTACTTCACTGGATGGCCCAAAGCGTCACGGATTCCTTGTCTTTAATGAAGATCCGGTGGCCGGACACGACCGGGTAGGCGTGGGTCTGGGAGTCGGCCACTTTGATGCGGGCCAGTTCGGCGTAGGACTTGTCGCCGGGTTGGAACACGATCAGTTCGGAACTGGGGGTGAGCGCCAGCAGAACCGAGCCGGCATCTACGACCGAGCCGTAACCGCCGCCGCCCATGCCGCCGCCACGTCCGCCGCGTCCGCCCGGACCGCCCGGGCCACCGGGGCTGGCACCGGCGGGAGCCTCACCGGCTTTGGCCACAGGGGCGCTCCAGACGGTCTTGCCGTCTTTGGCGCTGAGGCAGAAGAACTCATTGCCGGCGGTCACGCCGTAGAGCAGGCCGTCCTTGAGGACCGGCGTGTTAAACTGGACGGACTTTTCCGCGTTGCTCCACAGCTCTTGGGCCGCAAAGCCCTCGGCGGCTTTCTCCAGCTTCACGGCGCGGGCGCCGCGACCAGAACCGCAGTAGATCAGTGTGTCGCCGTCCACGATGGGGGTGGAGGCGTTGTAGCCGCGCCCTTGCACCGTGTAGGGAGTTTCCCAAACGAGTTTGCCGTCCGTGGCGTTGACCGCCACGACGCGGCGTTCGGTTTCCGCGATGATGAGTTTGGCGCCGGCGACGGTCATCAACACAGGCGAGGCGTAGCCGGGGCTGTCGCCCTGCCATTTCCATTTCTGGTCGCCGGTGGCCAAGTCATACGCCACCAGCGCGCCGTTGTCTTGCCCGCCCAGTTGGGCGAGGCACAGGCCGTTGAAGACGAGGGGCGAGGACGCCGGATGGAACCGGGGATAAGCCTGAAACTCATCCTTGCGCCAGAGTTTCTTGCCGGTGGCGGCGTCCAGGCAGGAGATCATGCCGCGCACGCCGAGAGTCACGACCTTGCCGTCGGCCACGGTAGGCGAACTGCGCGGCCCGGAGAAGCTCTGCGCCGGTCCGCTTGCGCCGAGTGATTCATACTTGTCTTGCCACAACTCCTTCCCTCTGGCGGCGTCGAGACAGCGGATGACTTCGTTGCCGTCCTGTCGGGAGAAGACGTAAAGCTTGTCGCCGGCCAGTGCGGGCGTGGCCACGCCCTCACCGACGGTGACTTTCCATTTCTGGGTCAGTTCCTTGGGCCAGGTCTGGGGCACGGTGAAGCTGGCGGCCTTGGCGTCGCGATTTGGCCCGCGCCATTGGGGCCAGTCTTGGGCCACGGCGTGGCTCGCGGCCCACGCAAGCGTCCAACCCACCACCACGGCCATCGTTCGGTTTGCACTCTTCATGGTAATTCCTGTTTGTTGGATTGTTGATGGTGACTGCATTTTCTCGACGGTGCGGAGAGTAGATGCCGGCAGCCCCCAAGTGAACTAAAAAGTAGCGCCTCGCGCGGCCTCGTAAAGCCGTCTCCTTGCGGCTGATTTGACGCCCGGCAACCGTGACGTCCGCCTCGCGCCATCACCCCTCCTCTCCGGCTCTCCTTCTCCCGCCTCGTGCCGCAAAGCGTGCTTCCAACAACCGACGAGTGCGGGCGATTTCGTCGGCCAGCACTTCTTCCTTGGGCAGCAGGGTCCGGTATTCGCGCACGAGCATCTTGTTGGGCAAACCGTCCAGGGCGTAGCGCGCGAGCGATTCGCCCTGGCTGGAACAGAGGATCATGCCCACGGGCGGGTTCTCGTCGGGGCGCGTCCAGTGGGCGCGGGCGTAGTTGCAGTAAAGGTGCATCTGCCCAATGTCGGCCGGTGTGAGCGCTTCGAGTTTGAGATCGAAGATGACGAGGCAGCGCAGGCCACGATGGAAGAAATCAGATCGACGCGATACCAGGTGTCATCAATGCGCAACCGCCGCTGTCGGCCGACGAAAGTCCAGTCGCCGCCGAGTTCCAGCAGGAAGGATTCGAGGTGATGGACGAGCGCGTCTTCCAATTCACGTTCGGAGTACTCGTCCTTGAGGTTGAGAAACTCGAGGATGAAAGGGTCCTTGATTTCTTCGTCGGCCGTCAGAATGTCCGCGGGCCGGCGTTTCTGTCCCTTGATGAGCATCGCGGCTTTGTTGCATGAGAGCGCGGTGCGTTCGTAGAACTGGGTGCCGATCTGGCGGTCCAACTGCCGCACGGACCAACCGCCGCGCAGGGCCTCGGCTTCGTAGAACTGACGGGCGAGCGGATTACGCACCCGCAGCAGCCGGACATAATGCGTCCACGGCAAAGGAAACGTGCGGCCAATCTCGCGCAACACCGCGACCACTCCCTCTCCGGCAGAGCGGCGCGGAACAGTCAGCAGCCGGCGTCCGCTGGATTCGTCAATCACTGATTGACGAATTCCCGATCCAGAAATCACCCCCTCGCCTCGTGCCTGCGGGCCAATCAAAGCCCGTTCTTTTCCCGGCGTTTCGAGGCGCGCCTGCGGATACACGAGGTAGAACTGCCGCATGGTCCGCAACTGAATGACCCCGAATCCCCGGCCGAGACGCGTCGTCAGGTCGCGCGAAAGCCGGACCAAGACCTCATCGCCGTAAGCAGCTCGCCTCTTTCCTACCTGCTCGAACTCCACAATCCTCCGCCCCATCTCCCAGTAGGTCGCCGTCATGATGGCGTTGACGGTGCGGGCGGACGCACGGCGGGCGGCGTCGAGCAGGCCCACCATGCCGGAGAGGACCGCGCCGTAGTTTCGCCGCGGCGCGGGGCGCGACTTTCTCTTTCGGACAGGCGCAGTCTTCATGGCCAGATGGCCCTTGCGGGCGGTCGGTTCACTTCACGGGTTTCAGCGTGAGCGATTTCAAGTTGAACGGCTGCCAGCCTTGCGGGACGGCTTTCACGGCAAGCGAAGTCTTGCCGGGGACGCTGATTTCGAGGGTACCGAGTTCAACCTTCTTGAACTTGGTGTAGTCGCCGGTGTTGGGCGCTTTGCCGGAGAGTTTCCGGTTGCCGACGACAATGTCAAAGGAACCGCTGCCCGTCGCGGCAATGTCCGCGGTGACCGTGAACTTGCCGGGCTGCGTCAGCTTGAACTGCCACTCGACCCAGTCGCTCGGATTGATCCAGTAACCGATGTTGTCCTTGCCGCCGCCCGACTCGTATTTGATTTGATCGCCGTGCGTGATGGCTTCGGCGGCGGGCAGGACAAGCGAGCCGTCAGCGTCCTGCATAAGCATGGCGGCCTCGATTTGGGGCGCGCCCTTGATGCGCAGAACGACCGTGGAGGAGATCGTGTCCGGCGCGGCGGCGGGCACGTTGACCGTCACGCCTTCGGGGCCGGCTTCCGTCGTCAGCCTTGCTCCGCTGGCCAGCAGGGTGGCGGACTCGACGGCGCTCTTCAGGCCGGGCACGAGAAGCCTGCCGTCCGCGGGCCAGTTGAAGACGTGGAGAAAGAGCGTGGTGTCGCCGCCGGAAACTTTTTTCGTACAGCGGCCCCAGGGCAGTTTCTTGAACGGACTCGCGGTCGTGCCGTAGATGGCCTGGCCGTTCGCCTTCATCCACTGACCCACCGCGCGCAGGCGCTCGACGCTGGGTTCGGGGATCAAGCCTTCGGCCGTGGGACCGACGTTGAGCAGGTAGTTGCCGCCTTTGCTGGCGATATCGACGAGGTTGCGGATGAGCGTTTCGACGGGCTTCCAATTGTGGTCGTAGCTCTTGTAGCCCCAGGTGCCATTCATGGTCATGCACGTCTCCCAATCGCGGTCCTTGTAGCCGGTGGCGGGGATGTGCTGCTCGGGCGTTTCGGTGTCGCCGCGATAGCCGCCGCCGAGACGGTTGTTGTGAATGATGCCGGGGCGGGCCTTGAGGAGCGTGATGAGTTTGTCCGCGCGCTCCTTGTTCATGTCGGTTGGCGTGTCCCACCAGAGCACGGCCGGGAACTCACCGTAGTGGCTGAGGATCTCTTTCACCTGCGGCACGGCGACCTTGTCGATGTACTCGTCCATGCTGCGTTCCTGGGCCTGGTCCCACTTGCCGCCGGCCGCGGAGCCGCCGTTGTTCCAGTCCTGGGCCTGCGAGTAGTAGAAGCCCAGTTTGAGGCCGTGTTTCCGGCAGGCCTCCGCGAGCGGCTGGAGCAGGTCTTTGCCGTAGGGCGTGGCCTTCGCGATGTTCCAATCGCTGGCCTGCGAGTCGAACAGCGCGAAGCCGTCATGGTGCTTGCTCGTGATGACGATGTATTTCATGCCGGCGTCCTTGGCCAGCTTGACCCAGGCGTCGGCGTCGTACTTGACCGGGTTGAACTGCTGGGCGAACTCACGGTATTCCGCGACGGGAATCTTGCCACGGTTCATGATCCACTCGCCAATGCCGCCGATCGGCTTGTCCTTGTAAGTGCCGGCGGGCACGGCATAGACGCCCCAGTGAATGAACATGCCGAAGCGCGCCTCCCGCCACCACTTCATGCGGGCATCGCGCTGCTCCGGGGTTTCGTCGGCGTAAGGGTCGATTTTCACAATCTGCGGCGCGCCCTGAATGTCGAGCGCGACGACGGTGGCGATCTGGTCCGACGCCTCGGCGGGCACCGCGACGTTCACTTGATTCTCCGACGCGGCGAACTCCAGCGTCTGACCGCCGTCGAGCAACGCCGCCTTCACGGGCTTGTTCGCGAGGCCGGAGATGACGAGCTTGCCGTTCTTCGGCCAGTCGAAGACGTGGAAGAAGAGCCGCGTGTTGCCGTCCGCGAGCTTCTTCTGCGTGCAGCGGCCCCAGGGCAGTTTCTTGAACGGACTCGCGGTCGTCCCATAGACAGACTCGCTGTTCGCCTTCATCCATTTCCCGATCTCCGCAAGGCGCTCGATGCTGGCCGGCGGGAAAGTGCCTTCCGCCGTCGGCCCGATGTTGAGCAGGTAATTGCCGCCCTTGCTCGCGCAATCAATCAAGTTCCGCACGAGCGTCCGGGTGGATTTCCAATTCTGGTCGTTCTTGTTGTAGCCCCAGTGATTGTTCATCGTCATGCACGACTCCCAATCCACCCCCACGCCGAAGCCCGTGGCCGGGATTTCCTGCTCCGGCGTGCCGTAATCGCCCACGCCCTGGCCTTTGTCCATGCCCTGCATTCCGGAGCGGCCTTTGCCGACGCGATTGTTCACGATGATGCTGGGCTGGAGGCTGCGGCAGAAGTTGTAGAGATCGACGCCGCGCTCGTGCGTCCACGGCTTTTCCCATTCGCCGTCGAACCACGCGATGCCGATGGGGCCGTAGCGCGTGAGCAATTCCTTGAGCTGGCCCTTCATGTAGGCCGTGTAACGGTCCATGTCCGGCGTGCCGGTGGCCTTGTCGTTCCACTGGCGGCGCGTGCCCCAGTCGGGATGATGCCAGTCCATGATCGAGTGATAGAAGCACAGCTTGATCCCGGCGGCGGCGCAGGCGTCCGCCAGTTCCTTGAGCGGGTCGCGCGCGAACGGCGTGCCCTTGATGCACCAATCCGTGAGGTCGGAGCGATACATGCCGAAGCCGTCGTGGTGCTTGCTGGTGATGACGATGTATTTCATCCCGGTGTCCTTGGCCATGCGGACCCACTCGCGGGCGTCGAACTTCACCGGGTTGAACTGCCCGGCGAACTTCTCGTATTCGCTCACGGGCATCTTGGTTTCCTCCATGAACCACTCGCCGTAATTCTTTTTGCCCTGCCACTCGCCGGCAGGGACGGAATAGACGCCCCAGTGGATGAACATCCCGAAGCGCGCCTCGCGGAACCATGCCATGCGGGCATCGCGTTGCTCGGGCGTCTCGTTGGCGAACGAGGTGGGCGCGGCGGGGGAAGCGGTTTCAGCGGCCAGCCCGCGGGCGCACACGGCGCTCAGGGCCAGCACCAGGGAAAGAAGCTTGGTGGTTTTCATGATCGTGCCGGCAAGTTTCCGCGGCAAAGGCATGACGACAAGCCAAAACTCACCACGCGCATCCGGGCAGCATCCTCCAAAGAAGTAGCGGTGGGCCTCCGGCCTGCCGTCGAGGGCGCGCTTCCAGCCGCCCGGCTGGGTCACGGCTTTCCTCGACCGCCTCGACACATCCACGAACGCTCTCCGCCGGGCTGGAAGCCGCGGCTCGACAGCAGGCCGGAGGCCCACCGCTACGGCGCTGGCCCGAATGTTTCACACGGCCTGTCGTAGCGCAGGTTTTTCAACCTGTGAGTGCTCCGGGTACCCCCGCAAACCTGCTTCTACTTCTTGAAGCACGAGGCGGCCCGCTTCTGAATTTCTTCAAAGGACAGATCCTCCTTGTGCGTGGCAATCGACCAAGTGTGCCCGAACGGATCGGTGATGGTGCCGCAGCGGTCGCCGTAGAACTGGTCCTGCACGGGACGAAGGACTTTCGCGCCGGCGGCCAAGGCGCGGGCCGTCACAGCGTCGGCATCCTCGACGTAGAGCATGAGTGAAATGGGGGAGCCGCCGTAAGACTGGGGACCCCGGCAGTTCATGTCAGGGATTTCGTCGGCCAGCATGATTGGGGAGTCGCCGATCTTGATCTCGGCGTGCATGACCTTGCCGCCCGGGCCGGGCATGCGAAGGGTTTCGATGGCGCCGAAGGCTTGCTTGTAGAACTCAATGGCTTGGGCGGCGCCGGCGATAATCAAGTAGGGCGTGGCCGTGTGATAACCGTCAGGGATGGGCTTGACAGGCATGGGGCTGCGGGGTTGTGGGAAAACGCCGGTCGAAGCGTCGTCCCGGTGGTTGTGTGTCGTCGTTCATGAACGTCGGTCCTTTTCGACCGGCCACACTGTGCGTTGCCTTGGGGCCTTTGTCCAGCGGGACAACCCAGCGCACGCCTCGCGCACGCATTCGTCCTTCTCCAGAGGCAATTGCAGAACCTGTAGCAGCCGACGTGAGGAGGCTCAAACTTCAATGGAAATAGAGCCTCGTCACGTCGGCTGCTACAGGTTCTGAAAGAGGGTCTCCAGAAACCTGAATGTGCTCCCGGCCTCCTGCCGGCGGTGCCCTGGACTATTTGCCGTCGCGCTGGACGGCGCCAGCCACATCGAGCGCGATGACGCTCGCGATCTTGTCCGGCGCCTCGGCGGGCACTGTGATGACAACGCGCTGCGCTTCCGCGGCGAAGTCCAGTTTGCGGCCGTTCATCAACGAGGCCGTCACGGGCTTGTTGGCGAGCCCCGGCACGATGAGTTTGCCGTCCTTCGGCCAGTCGAAGACGTGCAGGTAAAGGCGGGTGTTGCCGCCAGCGAGTTTCTTCTGGGTGCAACGGCCCCAGTCGAGTTTTTCAAACGGGCTGGCCGCCGTGGCGTAGATGGCTTCGCCGTTGGCCTTCATCCATGATCCAATGGCACGCAGGGATTTCACGCTCTCGTCCGGCACGCTGCCGTCGCCTTTCGGGCCGATGTTGAGCAGGTAGTTGCCGCCTTTGCTCGCGATGTCGATGAGGTTGCGGATGAGTGTCTCGTCGGATTTCCAAGCGTGGTCGTGCTCGCTGTAGCCCCAGGTGGTGTTCAGGGTCATGCAGGTTTCCCAGTCGATGCCGGACATGCCGGTCGCGGGGATGTGCTGCTCCGGCGTGATGAAGTCGCCGAACTGCGGATCAAGCTGCGGGATGAAGCCCTCCGTGCCCATGCTGGCCCAGCCGGCGGCGCGGGTGCGATAGAGGCGGTTATTCATGATGATGGCAGGCTGCTGGGCGCGGACGAGCTTCATCAAGTCGGTGGCGCGCCAAGCTTCGTCGCCTTGGAAATCCTGCGCGCTGTAGTCCCACCACAGCACGTCCACTTTGCCGTAGTTGGAAACCAGTTCCTTCACCTCGGCGTGGAGGTAATCCACGTACTTCGGGTGGTCGCGCTCGCCGTTGGGGTAGGGCTGACCCTTGAGCGGATGGGGGAGTTGCTTCGACTTGGCGTAGCAGTACTGGTCGTGGTGCCAATCGATGACGGAGTGGTAGAAGCCCACGCGCAGCCCCTCAGCGCGGCAGGCGTCCACAATCTCGCGCACGAGATCGCGGTGGAGCGCGGAGCCGGCGTCAAAGTCGCTGACCTGCGAGTCGTGGAGCGCGAAGCCGTCGTGGTGTTTGGTGGTAAAAACGAGGTAGCGGCAGCCGGCGTCCTTCGCGAGCCGCGCCCAGTCGCGAGCGAAGCCGGAGGTGGGTTTGAAGAGGGGAAGGGCAGCCTTGGCGTAAGTCTCGGTGTCGGCCTTGACGCGCTGCTGAGTCCATTCCATGCCGCCTTTGGTCGCGACGGCCTTGCCGTTCCAAGTGCCGGCCAGGCCGGAGTAGAGGCCCCAGTGGACAAACAGGCCGAAACGCGCCTCGCGCCACCACGCCAGGCGGGCGTCGCGTTGGGCGGGGTTTTCCGTGAAGGACGCCGCGGGAGACGGGTCCGCGGGCACAGCAGCCCAAACGTTGAGGTGAAACGCGCTGACGGCGAGCGCCGCGCCAAGGATCGTCTTGATCTTCATGCGCGGAGTTTGGTCGGCGGCGGCGGGACGACAAGTGGAAAAGCGCTCTGGCCGCCAGCTCCAATCCTTAGCGATGAGCACGAAGACCTCCCCGACGGGTGAAGAGCGACTTGGTGGGGCGAGCGTCCTCGCGAGCCGCACCTCGGCCTTGCCCGACGGCTCGCGAGGACGCTCGCCCCACCGACCGGTCGCCCATTCGCTAAGGATTCGGCCGCCGGTAGCCCGCCGACAAATGGCTTGCCACGTCCAGCGCTGGAAACTAAAAGCTCGCCAGACCATGACATCGAACCAATCCGCTTCTTCCGGGGGCCGCAGTTTCTATCTCCTGATGATCTGCCTCGTCGCGTCGCTGGGCGGGCTTCTGTTCGGCTTCGACACCGCCGTCATCTCCGGCGCCGAGCCGCTGTTCACCAAGGAATTCAAACTCGACGACAAGATGGAGGGCTTCGTGGCCAGCGCCGCCATCATTGGCTGTCTCTTCGGCGCGCTGGGCGCGGGAATGCTCACGGATCGCTTTGGACGCAAGAAAGTGCTCCTCCTGTCGGCGCTGCTGTTCTTCATCTCCGCGGTCTGGTGCTGGTTCTGCCAGACAGCGTGGCAACTGGTGTGGGCGCGTCTGGTGGGCGGGCTGGGCATCGGCATCGCCTCGCTGACCTCGCCGCTCTACATCGCGGAGATTTCGCCGCCCAAGAGCCGCGGGCGGCTGGTGGCGCTGCAACAACTGGCCATCGTGCTGGGCATTCTCGGCGCGTTCTTCAGCAACTCGCTGGTCAACGGCATGGACCTGAGCAGCGCCGCCAAGTGGCGCTGGATGTTTCTGGTCGCGGTCGTTCCCTCGGCGCTGTTCGCGGCGCTGATTCTGCCGGTGCCGGAAAGCCCGCGCTGGCTCACCAAGCAGGGCTTCAAGGACAAGGCCCGCGCCATCCTCGCGCGGGTCCTGGGCGAGCGCGAGGCCGACGTGGAGATGGCGCAGATCACAGACGCCCTGGCGCACGAGGGCGGCACACTGGCGGAGTTGTTCAAGCCCGGCGTGCGGCGCGCGTTGTTTGTGGGCGTGACGCTGGCGGTGTTCACCCAAGTGACCGGCATCAACGCCATCATGTATTACGCGCCCAAGGTGTTTCAGGAAGCGGGCTTCGGCGAGGCGGCGGCGTATTGGTGCAGCGTCTGGGTGGGCGTGACGAACCTGGGCTTCACGCTCCTGTCGATGGTGGTGGTGGACCGCTTGGGCCGCAAGCCGCTGCTGCTCATCGGCGCGACCTGCATGGGGCTGGCGCTCGGCGCGGTGGGCTACAGCTTCTCCACGTCCTCGTTGTTCAAGGAGAGCGACGTGCGCGACTTTCCCGCGCTCGTCAAGAAGCTGCGGGCCAAAGCCGATCCCGTGTCCAAGTTCCTCGTCGAGTCTTTTTCCCCGCCCACCGTGGCGATGCTGGTGGCGTGGGGCACTCCCGGCGCGGAGACGAGCAAGCTGCCCAGCGCGCTGATCGGCGAACTGAATCGCGTGCTCCGCACCAACACCCTCTATGAACCGAAACGCTTCGACCGCGTCTCGCTCGTCTCGGACACCGGCAGCCTCCTCGCGCAGAAGCCCACCGGCGAAGACTTGGTCCGGCTCAACCGCATGTTGCTCGAAGACGCCTACGCCGATGAACTGATCGACAAAGGCCATCACCGCGGCGTCAACGGCCTGGAGATGCTCCTCGGCGTGCTGGCCTACGTGGCGAGCTTCGCCTTCTCGATGGGCGTCGTGGGCTGGGTGGTGATCTCGGAGATTTATCCCACGCGCACGCGGGGCCGCGCCATGTCCGTGGCGACGGCCGGCGTGTGGGGCGCGTGCTACCTGGTGTCGGTGACGTTCCCGTTCTTGCTGACGAACATCGGCAGCGCCATGACGTTCTGGACTTACGCCTTCATGTGCGCGCTGGCCATCGCCTTCGTTTGGCGGTTCGTGCCGGAAACCAAAGGCCGGACGCTGGAGGAAATCGAGAAGTCATGGTGAAGCGCGCCCCAGCTCACTCCGTCCTTTTCTCCGCCGCACCCGCCGGGTAAGCTCCCTGCCGTGTCCGGCGAAGCCCCGTCCAATCTCAACGTGACGCTGCCTCCAGGCTCCAGCCTGTTGCGGCTGGGACAAGTCTTGCTGGATGCCTGGGAAGTGGGGGCGCACCAGTGGACGCAGAGTCCATTGCGGGCCGCCGAATTGAAGGACGAAGCCGCGCCGGGGATGCCGATGCCGCGCGACGCGGTGGAGTTGTTCCGCGTGTTGGAGGAACTCGGCGTGCCGTATCTTCTCGTCGGTGGCATGGCCATGCTGACGTATGTTCAAGACCGGAACACCAAGGATGTCGATCTCCTCATGTCCCTGGAGTCGGTGCGGCAAATTCCACACCTCGTCATTGAGGACGTGAACGAGTTCTTTGCCCACGGTCGCTTCCACAGCATCCAGGTGGACTTCCTGCTGGTCGCCAATCCGTTCTTTAGATCGGTGGCCGAACGGTTCTCTTCCCGGCACAAATTTGCGGAGCGGGAAGTTTTTTGCGCCACCATTGAGGGGTTGATCCTGCTGAAACTCTACGCGCTGCCTTCGCTCTACCGCCAGGGCGACTTCGGACGGGTCGATCTTTACGAGCACGACATCGCCGCCTTGATCGAGAAGTACGCTCCCGATACCGACGCTCTCTTTGCGCATTTGGAACCGCACGTATCCGCACCCCAGCTTCGGGAATTGCGCTCCATCGTTGCCGAGATCGATCTTCGCATCGCCCGCTTCCGCCAGCGGAGCGATCCACGACCGTGACTGGCCTCCTATGCCCGACGCCCCCGCCCTCAGCTTCGTCATCCCCTGCTACAACGAGTCGGGGAACCTGCCCGAGTTGGTGCGCTCGCTGCGCGACGTCGCCGACGGGCTGAAACTGACTTACGAATTCGTCGTCACGGACGATTGCAGCCGGGACGATTCCTGGGCCGTGCTCCAACAACTGGCCGCCGCCGACCCGCGGGTGCGGGGGCAGCGCTTCGCCCGCAACTGCGGCCAGTCCGCCGCGCTCTGGGCCGGCATGAAGGCGGCGCGCGGGCAGGTCATCGTCACGCTCGACGCCGATTTGCAGAACGACCCGAAGGACCTGCCCCGGCTCCTGGAGCCGCTCCGCCAGTTTGATTGCGTGTGCGGCTCGCGCGTGCAGGCGCGGCGGCAGGGCGACACCTGGCTGCGCGTGGCGTCGTCGCGCATCGCCAACGCGGTGCGGAACACCGTCTCCGGCGAAACCATCACCGACTCTGGCTGCAACTACCGGGCCTTCAAACGAGAGTGTGTGGCCGACCTGAAATTCTTCAAGGGGATGCACCGCTTCCTGCCGACGCTGCTCAAGATCGAAGGATTCACCGTCACCGAGGTGTCCATCGCGAACAACCCGCGTTTCGCCGGCCAGAGCAACTACGGCGTCTGGAACCGGCTCTTCGCCTCCTTTGGCGACTTGCTGGCCGTGCGCTGGATGAAGCGGCGCATGTTCAAGCTCCCGATCGCGGAGCGGATCAACTGAGCCTGAACTCCGATTTTGAATTACCACGAAACACACGAAAGACACGAAAAGGCTGGCCCCACTTCATCCTCTTCCTCCGCGCGACTCTTGCGCGAGGCCGCCACGGAGGTTCCGGGTCTGCTTTCGTGTGTTTCGTGTGTTTCGTGGTGTCCACTTCGGATTTCGAGCTGAGGCCGGATCAGCTCGCCAGTTCCTCCGCGATCTTCGCCGGCCGCTCGCCGCGCAGCGCAGCCTGAACCATCAGAAATTCGCCGACGTTTTCGGAGGTGATGATGCCGACCACTTGCCCGTGCTGCACCACCGGCAACGAGCGGCACTCGCATTCCTGCAACCGGGCGAAGACCGTGTCCGTCATCTCCGCCGGGTCAGCGGTTTCGAACTCGCGCCGCATCACGTCGCCCACCGGCACGGTTTCGCCGCGGCGCTTGAGCGCGCCGAACAGATCGTTGCGCGTGAGCATGCCGACGACGCGGCCTTCCTCGACCACGGGGAAATCCTGCTGGAAGCCGGCCAGGGTGTGTTGCACGGCGACGGCCAGCGGCTCGCGCGGTCCCAGGGTGCGGAAGTCCGTCATCATCACCCGCCAGATCGGGATGCCCGCCAGCGCGCAGCGGATTTGCACCAGGCTCGCCTCGTCCGACGCGCCCATCCAGACGAAGAAGGCCACAAAGACCAGCAGCGGCGAGTGGAAGTACGGGTTCTTGAACAGCCCCACGAAGCCGAACAGCAGCGCCGCCGCCTGGCCGAACGTGGCCGCAATTTGCGTGGCCCGCACGTAATCCATCCGCAACGCCAACAGCGCCCGCAGCACGCGCCCGCCGTCCATCGGAAACGCCGGGATGAGGTTGAAGAGGACCATCATCACATTCACCATGAGCAGCTTGGCCGTGAACGGACCGCCGACGATCTGCACGGTGGTCAATTGCTCGATCTGCTTCGACCAAGACAGGATGCCGAAGAAGACCGCGGCAAGGACCACGTTCACGGCTGGACCGGCCAGCGCCACGATGAGTTCCTCCAGCGGCTTGTCCGGCATCCGCTCCAGCCGGGCCACACCGCCGATGGGCAGGAGCGTGATGTCGCGCGTCTCGATGCCGTAGCGGCGCGCCGCCAGCGCGTGGCCCAGCTCGTGGAGCAGCACGATGAAGAAGATCGCGCAAATAAAGACCAGACCGTTGATGGCGTCGCCCAATTGATACCGCAGCAGGTAATGGCTCAGCGCCACCCACGCCAGCAGGATCAGGAACGTTGCATGCAGATAGAGATCAATGTCGGCCACCCGACCGACCCGCCAGGACCATTTCATAATCTCGTTGGACCACGGGAGGCGCGTTTTGACTCAATCCCGCTTCAGGGTTGAACCCGCCGCACCGCCGCGGCAAGCTGGCGCCGTCATTCGCATGTTATGAAAAACGCCCTACCGCTTGCCGCCGGCCTCGCTTGGCTGGCCGTTGCCACCGCTCTGGCCCAAAGCCCCGCTGCGCCCAAGCCGCGCGTCGAGCAAGTTGTCGTCGTCTTCAAGACCCACTTCGACATCGGCTACACCGACCTGGCCAGCAACGTGGTGAAACGCTACCGCACCACGATGATTGACGACGCGCTCAAGGTCGTGGACCAGAACCGCGCCCTGCCGCCGGAGCAACAGTTCGCATGGACGATCCCGGGTTGGCCCATGACGAAGATCACCGAGGACTGGCCGGGCCAGACGCCAGAACGGAAGCAGAAGGTGATGCAAGCGTTCAAGGACGGCCGCTTCGTCGTCCATGCGCTGCCATTCACCACGCACACCGAGACGCTCGAACTCGAAGACCTCGTGCGAGGACTGGGGCACGCTTCGCGGCTCTCCCGTGCCGTGGGTCTCGCCTTGCCGCGCGACGCCAAGATGACCGACGTGCCGTGCCATTCGTGGATCATGCCCACGCTGCTGCGGCACGCGGGCGTGGACTTTCTGCACCTGGGCTGCAACGCCGCCAGCAGTTCACCGCAAGTGCCGCGGCTCTTTTTCTGGGAAGGCCCGGACGGCTCGCGTCTGCTCACGATGTACACCGCCGAGAGCTACGGCACCGGGCTTGTCCCGCCCGCCGACTGGCCCTTCAAGACGTGGCTTGCGCTCATCCACACCGGCGACAACCACGGCCCGCCCACGCCCGCTGAAGTGAAGCAACTCCTCGACGAGGCGGTGAAGAAACTGCCCGGCGTGAAAGTGCGGATCGGCCGGCTCTCCGACTTCGCCGACGGCATTCTGGCGGAAGTGAACGGCCCGCAAGGCACGACCAATTCTGCATTCTACATTCTGAATTCTGCATTTCCTACGATCCCCGTCGTGCGTGGCGACATGCCGGACACTTGGATTCACGGGCCGATGAGCGATCCGCAAGGCGCGAGCATCGCCCGGCAAACGCGCCCGCTCATCGCGGCGACGGAATCGCTGAACACGCTTTTGGGCGTGTGGGGCGTGCCAGTGCCGGACCTCGGCGACATCGTGGCGAAGGCTTACGAACAAAGCCTCCTCTACGGCGAACACACCTGGGGCGGCGCGCAGTATTGGGTGACGAAATATGGCGCCGGCACGAAGTGGAGCTACGGCGACGGCTGGAAAGCGGACCACGCCAGCGGGCGCTTCCAACGCCTCGAAGATTCGTGGGCGGAGCACACCGCCTACATCGAGAAGGCGCGCGAACTAGTCACGCCTTTGTTGGAGCGCGAACTCAAGTCGCTGGCCCAGGCGGTCAAGGTTGACGGCCAGCGCATCGTGGTCTTTAACCCGCTGCCCTGGAAAACCGACGGCTCCGTCACCCTCTGGCCCGGCGCGCCGGAAATCAAAGCGCTGAGAGTCGCTGACTCCGATGAGCGAGTGGTCGTCGCACACCACCAGAACGAGTCGATGTCGTTCATCGCTCGCAACGTTCCGCCGCTGGGCTTCCGCACCTACGTCCCGACCGCCGCCTTCGACGAACCGTCCAAGGTCAGCTTCGATGAGGCTGCTGGCACGATCGAAAGCCCCTTCTTCAAAGTCACGCTCGACACCAACCGGATGATCCTGCGGTCGGTGATCGACAAGCGTTCGGGGCGTGAACTCGTGGACGCTTCGGCCGCTCAAGGCTTCGGGCAGTACCTTTACGAACGGTTCGACTCCAACAACGTGGCGGCCTACGTGAAGAGCTACGTCAAGATCAGCGCGGACTGGGCCGTCAATGAACTCGGCAAGCCCAGCATGCCGCCCGCGAGCCAGCAGGCTTACGCCGCGGATTCGCCGGCCGGGTTCAGGCCGCAGTTTCGGAAAACGGGGGACAGCGCTGAAGTCGTCGGGACGCGCCCGCTTTCTTCAACCCCGGGACATTCCGTGGCCGTCGTGGTCAAGCTTTCGGCCCACGGGCCTTTTCTGGATTTCTTCCTCACCATCACCAAGCCCGCCGACCCCTGGCCTGAAGCCGGTTGGCTTTGCCTGCCGTTCAAAGTGGACTTGCCGCAGTTCCGTCTTGGGCGGCCAGGCAGCGTCGTTGATCCGGTCAAGGACATCGTCCGTGGCGCGAACTACGACCTCTTTGCCATCAACACCGGTGCCGCGATCTTCGATCCCGATGGCCACGGTGTCGGCCTTTGTCCCCTCGACAGCGCACTCGTCAGTCTCGACCGGCCCGGCTGCTGGCAATACTCGCGCGAGTTCGTGCCGAAGAAGCCGGTCGCGTATGTGAACCTGTTCAACAACCAATGGACGACCAACTTCCGCCTGTGGAACAAAGGCACCTGGACGGCGCGCGTGCGCCTCTGGTCGTTCGACCAGTACGATGCCGAGTCGTCGCTCATCACGCCGTCGCTGGCAACGCGCTTCCCGCTGCAAGCCGCCGTGGTGGACGGCGCGGGCGGAACGTTGCCCGCGAGCCAACGCGGTCTGGAGCTGGCCAACAAAGGCGTGCTCGTCACCGCTTTCGGCCCGAACCCGGACGGCCCCGGCACACTGCTGCGCCTGTGGGAACTGGCCGGCCAGTCCGCGCCGTGCCTCGTGCGATTGCCTGGGGGCATGAAGGTGCAATCCGTTCAACCCGTCGATTTGCGCGGACGGCCGAACGGCCCGGCCATTCCGGTGAAGGCAGATTCCTTCGAGGTGCCGCTGCGCGCGTTCGCCCCCGTAAGTTTCACGCTGCGGTAGAAACCGTTGTTGTCAGCACTGCGCCGCGGTCCGTTCTCTTGGCCATGCCTGAACTCGCCGAAGTCGAATTCTACCGCAAGCAGTGGGACAGCGGTCTGGGCCAGAAGATCGTGGCCGCCAAACTCCATTCCACGAAGCGCGTCTTCCGCGCCACCGACACCCGCGCGATGGCAGCCTTGCTCCGTGGCGCTGTGTTCCGAGCTTCAGAGGCCCGAGGGAAGCAGATGCTGTTTCAGTTCTCCGGCGGCCTGTGGCTCGGCGTCCACCTCGGCATGACAGGAACGCTGCGCGTCGAGCCAGCGGACTTCAAGCCGGGCCGGCACGACCACTTGGTGCTGGCGCAGGCCGGGCGCGCTTTAGTCTTCAACGACCCGCGGCAGTTTGGGCGAGTGCTCTTCCACCGCGGAGCCACGGCGCCGGATTGGTGGGCACAACTCCCGCCGCCCGTGACGGGCCGGGAATTTACTCTGCCGGCCATGAACGCTTTCCTGCAGCGCCGCCGCCGTCTGCCCATCAAGGCGGCCTTGCTCTTGCAGGAGAGGTTCCCCGGCATCGGCAACTGGATGGCGGATGAAATTCTCTGGCGCGCTCGGATTCATCCGCGCACGCCCGCGGGCCGCATCACCGGCGAGCGGGCAAGGAAGCTTTGGCGGCAAGTGCGTTGGGTGAGCCGACAAGCGCTGGCGATCATCGGCAAGGATTTCTCCGATCCACCAAAAAGCTGGCTCCTCAACGAGCGATGGAGCCGCGACGGCGTCTGTCCGCTTCACAGAACTCAGCTCCAACGCGCCACGATTGGTGGGCGGACCACCGCGTGGTGTGGGCAGTGCCAAGGAAGGTGAGCCGGTCCGCCAGCGCATCCGCGCTTCATGGGAGGCCCGTCCAAGACCGTAGCAGCCGACGTGGGGAGGCTCACTTCAATTGCCGATTGCGGATTGCAGATTGCAGATTGCTTGCTCGAAGCCTCGTTACCTCGGCTGCCGCGAGGTTTTGAAATCGGCTCATTGGTTTATCGGATTGACCTGCGGTGCCGGGCTGTTAATTGAAGCGGCATGAATCGCCACCTTGTGTTTGCCGCCGCGGCTGCGCTGCTCGCCGCGTTCATTCCACCTTCCACTTCCGTCGCCAGCGAAACTCCCGTCGAGCGTGATGCCCGCCTGGCGTGGTGGCGGGAAGCGCGCTTCGGGATGTTCATCCACTGGGGCAGCGTCAGTCTGAAGGGCACGGAGATCGGCTGGTCGCGCGGCGGCGAGCGGCGGGGCTACGGCTCGCAGGGCGACCAGATTCCCGCCGAGGTCTATGACAACCTCTACCGGGAATTCAACCCGACGAAGTTCAGCGCCCGCGAGTGGGTCGCCATCGCCAAGGCGGCCGGCATGAAATACATGGTCTTCACCAGCCGTCACCACGACGGCTTCAGCATGTTCGACACGAAGGCCAACGACTACAAGATCACCGCGCCCGAAAGCCCCTTCCGCCGCGACGTGGTCAAGGAACTGGCCGACGCCTGCCACGAGGCGGGACTGCCGTTCGGGGTTTACTACTCGCAGCCGAACTGGCAGCACCCGGACGCCTTCACGCCGAACCGACACGGGCGCTACCTCGACTACCTCAAGACACAGGTGCGCGAGTTGTGCTCCCACTACGGGCGCTTCGACGTGTTCTGGTTCGACGGCCTCGGCAAGTCCGCCCAGGACTGCGACGGCGAAGAACTGGTGAAGATCATCCGCGGACTCCAGCCGCACATCATCATCAACAACCGCACTGGCCTGCCGGAAGATCACGACACGCCCGAACAGCGCGTGGGCAAGTTCCAGAACGACCGCCCGTGGGAATCGTGCATCACCATCTGCAACCAGTGGGCGTGGAAACCGAACGACACCATGAAGTCCCTGCGCCAATGCCTCCAGACGCTCGTCCTCTGCGCAGGCGGCGACGGCAACTTGCTCTTCAACGTCGGTCCCATGCCGACGGGCGAAATCGAAGCGCGCCAAGTCGAGCGGCTCAAGGAAATGGGCGCGTGGCTCAAGCTCCACGGCAAGTCGATCTATGGCACGCGCGGTGGCCCCTTCAAGCCCGGCAAGTGGGGCGCGAGCACACACCTGAGCAGCACCGTTTATCTCCACGTCTTCGGTTGGCCCAACGACACCCTCACGCTGCCGGCCATTCCGGCGAAGATCGTCTCCAGCAAGCTCCTCAGCGGCGGCCAAGTGGAGGTGAAGCAATCGGACCAAGGCATCACCGTCAGCGTTCCGAAGCAGGACCGCCAGGAGATCGACACGATCGTCGCGCTGGAACTGGATCAGCCTGCTGGTGGCATCGCCCCCGTCTCCGCCGCTGGCAAAAGCTCACTCGCCGAAGGCAAGAAGGCGACGGCCTCGAACGTGTTTCAGAAGCAGTCCCACTATGGCCCCGGCAAAGCCTTCGATGGCGATGAAGACACTCGTTGGGCGACTGACGCCGGCACCAAGCAGGCCTGGCTGGAAGTCGATCTGAGCCAGCCGCAGACGTTCACCCGCGTGACCATCGACGAATGGGAAGGCGGACATCGCGTGCAGTCCTTCGCGCTTCAGTTCAAGAGCGGCGACGAGTGGAAGACCTTTCATCAGGGCACGACCCTCGGGTCGAACTGGGAGAAGACCTTCGCCCCGATCACGGCCCAGCAGGTTCGACTGAACATCCTGCAAGCCACGGATGGGCCGACGATCAACGAGATGGGGATTGGGCGCTGACTTGGCGCGTGATCTCGAAGGCCAGGTCCAGCGCCCGCTTGGCTGCCTCGCCGCTCACCACCGGCGTCCGTTGCGCGCGGACGCACTCGACGAAGCTCTGGAGTTCCAGTTTGAGCGGCTCGTCTTTGGCGATGGGCACCGGCTCGCGCACGATGCGTTTGCCGCCAAATTCACTCACGATGGCCGAGTCCTTCGCGTGCAGCAGTTTCTTGAGCAGCGAGCTTTCCTGTTCGCCTTCGCGCGCGACACGGTAAATGAAGCCTTCCTGCGCCCGGTAGTCGAGCGAGATGTAGCTCGTCTGCGCGCCGCCGCTGAAGACGCGAATCTTCCGCATCCGCTCCGGACTGACGCGGCTGGCGGTGAGGTTGGCTACGCAGCCGTTGGCGAAACGCAGGCGCGCATTGGCGATGTCTTCGGACTTGCTCAGGACGGGAATGCCGACCGCATCCAGGCTCACGACCGGCGACTTCACGAACGCGAGCACCACGTCGAGGTCATGGATCATCAGGTCGAGCACAACGCCGATGTCGGTGCTGCGCGCCGGGTAAGGCGAGAGGCGATGCACCTCGATGAACCGCGGTTCGGTCGCGACTTCCTGCAAGTAACGGAACACCGGGTTGAACCGCTCCACGTGGCCGACTTGCAGAACGAGCTGGCGTTGCTGGGCGAGTTGAACCAGTTCCGCCGCTTGCGCGGAGTTGTCGGTCATCGGCTTTTCAACCAGCAGATGTTTCCCCTGTTGGAGCAGTTTCTTCGCAAGCTCGAAGTGCGTCACCGTGGGCGTGACGAGGCTCAGCGCGTCGCTCGCGGCCGCCGCTTCTTCCAGCGACGCGAACGCTCGGACCGAATGCTTCTCCGCGATGGCGCGGGCGGCGGGCGCCGCGACATCGAACACGCCGGCGAACTCCACTGCGCCGGTCCTCGCCAACTCGGCGTAGAGGCGGGCATGTTCCTTGCCCAGCGAACCGGTCCCGATGACGGCGACGCGGACGTGGTGTGAGGCGCTTGTGCTCTGGCTGGTCGTTGTCACGGCGCAGAGAGTGCCAAGGAAAACGAACGGGGCAAGACGGAAGGCAGAACGCCCCCGCCGCTACCATCCCGGATCAGGCCGGACGCGCGCTTTGAGGCCCTTCGGCCCGACGATATAGACCGGGCTTTCGCCCAACGGCACGGGGAGGCTGCCGGTGCGGACCTTGTTGTAGGTGACGTGGCGTTTCGTGCCGAACACGTCGAAAATGTCCAGACCCGCTTCGGTGTTGTTCACCCGGATGTAGGCGAAGGGCTTGGGCGTCCACGCCACGATCACGTCTTCGCCTTTCGTCTCGTCGGTGAACACGCAGGCAAAGAGGTCCGGGCCAAAGGCGTCGTTGCGGACCCACTTCCGGCCTTCCAGCATCCGCGTCATGAACGCGTAGGCATGCCAGGCGTACTTGGGCGTGAGATCGGCGCGCGCGAGGCCCACCATCTCCGCAGCGTCGAACTGCTGCCAGCCGCCGTCCTTGAGCGTCCACCAGAACACTTTCTCGATCTGGCGCGAGGCGATGGCCAGCGCGTGGAACCGCACGAGCAAGTCCGCCGAGCGTAGCTCGTTCACGCCGTAAGGATGGATGTGAGTGTTGAAGCACATTTCCGTGACCCAAAGCGGTTTGGCTGGGCCGAACTGCTCCGTGACTTTCTTCAACGCCGCGGCCTGTTCGAGGAAGCTCATGCGCACGAGCGGGAAGTTGGTCGTGAGTTCCTTGTGGAAGACTTTCACGTACTGGTCCTGCACCCACCAATCGAACGAGTCCTCCGGAGCGTTGGGATTCCGATACGGATGGAAGCAGAGCACGTCGAAGCAGTCGTTCGGGACGAGCTTCATCACTTTCTCGGCCCAAAGCACGTCGGCGAACGCCATGTTCAGGCCGAGCACTTTCGCTTTCGGGTTGGCCTCGTGAATGGCCTTGCCAGACGCGGCAAGCAGGCGGGCATAATGCGCCGCATCGCCGCCGAGGTAGCCGAGGTTTGGTTCGTTCCAGATTTGCCAATGGTTCACCTTGCCCGCGTAGCGCCGCGCCGCCGTTCTCGCGAACGCCGCGTAGGCCGCCACACCTTCCTCGGTGCGCATGTCGTGGAACTTGGGGTAGTGGCAAAGGTTCCCGAAGAGGAGCATGCCGCGACGATGACATTGCTCGACGAGCCGGTCGTAGCCGTTCCAGTCATACTCGTCTTTGGTCTTCTCGATGCGGAACCAGGTGAAGTCCTGCCGGCCCCACTTGATGCCGGCGTCCTGCATGGAGCGGAGGCGGGCGTCAAGATCGGCCGTGTCGGGGCCGAAGGCGGTGTTGATGCCAAATGGCGATTCAGGCAGGAGGTTCGTGGCGAATGCCGGCGGCGGCAGCGTGACGGAGAAGGTGTTCTCCGCGGTCTTCTGTTGCGCGCCGTGCGTAGCCAGACTGAGTCCCAGGAGGACCAGCGATGGAATAAGCAGGATGGGCTTCATGACAGGCGGAGTTGTACCAGCGTGACGGCGGCGAGGAAAGCGGGAAGACAAGAGCGGAAGACAGGACCACGGGACTACGGGACCACCGGACCACGGACCACAGGACCAAAGAAGCCAAGACCGCAGGATCTCGAAACCAGCACCACACTGGCCGCAGCTTGGTCTTGTAGTCTTGTAGTCTGTAGTCCCGTGGTCCTGCGATCCGTGGTCCTTAATGTTGCCTCCCCGCCGGCTTTTCCCTAGTTTGCCCGCGCCATGAGCAAGCCGTTTCAAGCGGATCGTTACATCGCCGGCCACGTGCGCGACATTCCGCGCTCGGGCATCCGCGAGTTTTTTGACATCGTCGCCAGCCAGAAGGACGTGATCTCGCTCGGCGTGGGCGAGCCGGATTTCGTCACCCCCTGGCACATCCGCGAGGCGGCCATCTACGCGCTGGAGCGGGGCAAGACCAGTTACACGTCGAACCTCGGCCTGCTGCGGCTGCGGGAAGTGCTCGCCGCGCATCTGGCGGAGAAGTTCCACGTCGCCTACGACCCGAAGAGCCAAATCCTCATCGCCGTCGGCGTCAGCGAAGCGATGGATCTGGCCTTCCGGGCCATCTTGAATCCGGGCGACGAAGTCATCTACCACGAGCCGTGTTACGTGAGCTATGCGCCGGGCATCGTCATGGCCCACGCCGTGCCGGTGGCGGTGTCCTGCCGGCCAGAAGACAATTTCGCGGTGCGCGCGGAGAACATCGAGAAGGTCATCACCCCGCGGAGCAAGGCGCTCGTGCTCAACTTCCCGACCAACCCCACCGGCGGCACCATGACCCGCGCCGAGTTGGAGAAGATCGCCGCCGTGGTCCAGCGGCACAATCTCCTCGTGATCACGGATGAGATTTACGCGGAACTCACCTTTGAGGGCGAACACGTCAGCATAGCCTCGCTGCCTGGCATGTTGGAGCGGACGATCTTCCTGCACGGTTTCTCCAAGGCGTATGCCATGACCGGCTTCCGCATCGGCTACGCTTGCGGGCCGGCGGAACTGGTGGAGGCCATGATGAAGGTCCACCAATACTCCATGCTTTGCGCCAGCATCATCAGCCAGGAGGCGGCGGTGGAGGCCATCCAGTCGGGCGAGCCGGACACCGTGCGGATGGGCGAGCAATACAAGCTGCGGCGCAATTTCATCGTGGGCGCGTTCAACGAGATGGGCCTGCCCTGCCATCTGCCGCGCGGATCGTTCTACGCCTTCCCGTGCATCAAGTCCACCGGCCTCGGCTCGAAGGAGTTCGCGGTGCGCCTGCTGGAGGAGGAAAAAGTCGCCTGCGTGCCCGGCAGCGCCTTCGGGCCGACGGGCGAGGGTTTCCTGCGCTGTTGCTTCGCGACGTCGCTCGAACAAATCAAAGTCGCGACGGAGCGGATGGCGCGATTTGTCGGAAGGGTCAGGAAGCAGTGACTTGCTGAGCCTCCTTCAAAACTGTAGCAGCCGACGTGAGGAGGCTCTGATTCCATCGAAGTTTGAGCCTCCTCACGTCGGCTGCTACGAGGTTCTGAATTCGCCTCTCGCTGAAGAATTGAACAGTCGAAGCGTTGGAGCGTTCCTCACGGAAAGGGCGTGTCCTGCCCACGCTTCAGCGGCTTGGCTCCTTTTCCCTTCCAGCGACCAAAAAATCTTCAACTGCGAGGTTGACTTGAAGGTGTCGTTTGTTACTTTCGCCCCTCTTTTGATTGGGTCTTGAGATGAAAACGTTCGTTCCGAAAGTGAATCTGGATCAGCGCAAGTGGCACGTCATCGACGCCGATGGCGTCGTGCTGGGCCGTCTGGCTGCCAAAGTGGCTGACATCCTGCGCGGCAAGAACAAGCCGACGTTCACCCCGTACCTCGACACCGGCGACTTCGTCATTGTCTTCAACGCCGAGAAGGTGCGCGTCACCGGCAAGAAGGAAACCGAGAAGCTGTTCATGACCTATTCGGGCTGGAAGGGCGGCGAGCATTACCGCTCCGTCGCCGAGGTCCGCGCGCGCACTCCGGAGCGGCTCATCATGCACGCGGTGCATGGCATGGTCCCGAAGAACCGTCTCGGCGCCCGGATGCTCACCAAGCTCAAGGTGTACAAAGGCACCAGCCACCTCGACAAGACCGGCACGGCTATTCACGCCGCCCAGAAACCCGACCCGCTCAAGCTGGCCAAGTGATCAACCCCTAACCTGCAGGATCCGCGATGACAGAACCCCAACCGCAAGGTGCGCAATTCCTCGGCACCGGCCGCCGCAAGACCTCGACCGCCCGCGTGCGCCTCATGCCGGGCAACGGCAAGATCACCGTCAACGGCCGGCCGTTTGAAAGGTACTTCCTGCTTGAAACCCTCCGGATGCAGGCCGTGGCTCCGCTGGTCAAGACCGAGACGGCCGCCAAGTTCGACGTGAAGGTGAACGTCTCCGGCGGCGGCCCCACCGGCCAAGCCGGCGCGGTCCGTCACGGCATCGCCCGGGCGTTGCTCGCTTCGGATGTCAACCTGCGCCCCGCGCTCAAAGCCGAGGGTTTCCTGACCCGCGACGCCCGCATGAAGGAGCGCAAGAAATACGGCCAGCCCGGCGCCCGCAAGCGGTTCCAGTTCAGCAAACGCTAGTCGGCCCGAATGGATTTCACCCACCCCGCTGGCCCGCGCTGGCGGGGTGTTTTGTTTGGATTGCAGATGGTCACGCCGGCCGGTTATCAAGAGCGCGGCTCGCGGGCTTGAGGCCGGCTTGAAACCCTGAAAACTTGAGAACTTGAAAACATGAAACCACGAAGCGTCGCCATTGTCGGCGCGTCCGGCTATTCCGGCGAGGAGTTGGTGCGTCTGCTCCTCAACCATCCGCACGTCGAACTCGCCGCCGTCACCTCGCGCCAGTACGCGGGGCAGACCCTCGCGCAGGTATTTCCCAAATTCGCGGGCCATCCCCGGTCGAGGACGCTTCGCTTCACCGACCCGAACGCCGACTTGCTGGCCAAGCAGGCGCAGATCGTGTTCCTCGCGCTGCCTCACGGCGTCGCGGCGCAGTTCGCGGTGCCGCTGCTCGGGCACGGGTGCCAGGTGATCGACCTGAGCGCCGACTTCCGCTTGCGCAGCGCCGCGACCTACAAGGAATTCTACGCCCACGATCATCCCGCGCCCGACTTGCTGGCGAAAGCGGTGTACGGCCTCCCGGAGTTCTATCGCGCACAGATCAAGTCTGCGATGCTCGTGGCCTCGCCGGGCTGTTACCCGACCAGCATTTTGCTGCCGACCGTGCCGCTGTTGCGCGCCGGCCTCATCAAGCCGGATGGCATCATCGCTGACTCGCTCAGCGGCGTCAGCGGCGCGGGCCGCAAGGCGGAGGTGGACTACCTGTTTTGCGAATGCAACGAAAGTGTCCGCGCCTACGGCGTGCCCAAGCACCGCCACTTGTCCGAGATTGAGGAACAGCTTTCGCTCGCGGCCGGCACGCCGGTAGTCATCCAGTTTACGCCGCACTTGATTCCGGTGAACCGCGGCATCCTGACCACGCTCTACTTCGCGCCCAAGCAGCACTTCTCGACCGCAGCGGAAGCGGCGGTCCTTGGCGAGAAAATCAGTGCCTGCTACCGCGAAGCCTACGCCAACGAGCCGTTCGTGCGCCTGCTCGAAGGCAAGGCGCTGCCCGACACGAAGAACGTGGCCGGCACGAACGCCATCGAGATTGGCTGGCGTCTGGACCCGCGCACGGGCCGGCTGCTCGTCCTCAGTGCCGAGGACAACATCGTCAAAGGCGCCAGCGGCCAGGCGGTGCAGAGCATGAACATCCTGTGCGGGTTTGAGGAAAGCGCCGGCTTGGTGTGAACGGCCTGGCACTGGCAAGAACCTTTCAGTTCTGATAGCGTGAGGCCATGACTGTTGAAGTTCGAGACGAATGTCTGCGCGGCTTGCCCGTCACGCCCGACCGTTTGCGTCTGGAGGCGGCGATCGGGCTGTACGCGAGCGAGGATGCGAGTTTGGGGCAGGCGGCGGACATCGCCGGGGTGAGCCAGCCTGAGTTTCTCCATGAACTCGGCCGGCGCGGCATCTGTGTGCATTACGACGTGGCCGAGTTCGAGAGCGACCTGCAAACGCTGCAGCGCGCGGGACGCCTGTCGCGGCCATGATCATCGTCAGCGACACGTCCGCCATCACTGCGCTGTTGCAGATTCACCGGATCGAAGTATTGCCGCAGCTTTACGCCGGAGTGATCATCCCGCACGAGGTGGCGATCGAACTTCGGCGGTATCACCCGACCCTGCCCGCGTTCATCCAAGTTCTGCGGGTCACGGACGCGGACCGCTTTCGTCGGTTGCGGGCGGAGTTGGACCTCGGCGAGGCAGCGGCCATCACCCTGATGTTGGAGGGCAAGGGGGACTTGCTGCTGATTGATGAGCGACGCGGGCGGAGCATCGCGCGGCGCGAGGGTTTGGCCATCATCGGTGTTGTGGGGGTGCTGCTCGAAGCGCGGGTCCGCGGCCTTGTTCCCTCTCTGCGCGAAGTGCTCCATGACTTGGAAAGCACCGCGGGCTTCAGAGTCGCAGCCGAAATCAAAATCCGGGCACTGCAAGTGTCCGGAGAAACGGACGCCCCATGAGCGCGTCCCGCCTGTCGCGTAATCCGGGCGTCCCACCCCTGAAACAGGACCGTCGGGTCGGCCCATGAAAGACTCAAAGATGAAAACGCAGTTGAAGACAATCGATGGCTCCATCGTCGCCCCGCAGGGCTTCCTGGCGAGCGGAGTGTTTTGCGACATCAAACGCCTGGGCACCGGTAAAGGCTCGAACAAGGGCCAGAAACGCGACCTCGCTCTGATCCTCTCCGAAGTGCCGGCCACCGTCGCCGGCATGTTCACCACAAACCAAGTCTGCGCCGCGCCGGTGAAGGTCTGCCTCCCGCGCGTGGCCCAAGGCACGGCCCAAGCCATCGTCGCGAACTCTGGCAACGCCAACGCTTGCACGGGCCGGCAGGGCCTGAAGGACGCGCTCGAAATGACCGCGCTCGCTGCGAAGGAATTTCACCTACCGGACGAGCACGTCCTCGTCGCCTCCACCGGGCGCATCGGCGTGACCTTGCCGATGGCCAACGTCCGCGCCGGCATCCGCCAAGCCGCCCAGTGGCTCGGCAGCGATCCTCAGCACGGCGACGAAGCCGCCGAAGCCATCATGACCAGCGACACCAAGGCCAAGCAGATCGCCGTCGAGTTCCGACTGGGCGGCAAGGCCGTGCGCCTCGGCGGCATCTGCAAAGGGGCCGGCATGATCCAGCCCGGCATGAGCATGACGGGACGGCGCCCCGCCACGCGATCGTTGCACGCCACGATGCTTTGCTTCATCACCACCGATGCCACCATCCAGCGCGGGCCGCTCCAGGCCGCCTTGCAAGAAGCCGTAGCCCAGAGCTTCAACCGCATCACCGTCGATGGCGACATGAGCACGAATGACACGGTGTTCATTCTCGCCAACGGCCTGGCCGCGAACCCGGAACTCGGAACTCGGAACTCGGAACTCGGAACCTTTCAGATCGCGCTGAACCATGTCTGCCTCGAACTCGCCAAGATGATCGTCCGGGACGGCGAGGGCGTGACGCGCTTCGTGACGGTGCGCGTGACCGGCGCGAGGACTTCCGCGGGCGCCGAGGCCGCGGCCCGCGCCGTGGCCAACAGCGCGCTGGTCAAGACGAGTTGGTTTGGCGGCGACCCGAACTGGGGCCGCATCATCGATGCGCTCGGCTACAGCGCCGCCACGGTGGTCGAAGAGAAGGTCGATATCGGCTACAGCACTCCGGGCAGTCGGAAGATGCTCTGGAGTCTGCGGCGCGGCCAACCGACGAAAGCCACCTTCAAACAACTTTGCGCCGCGGTAGCCGCGAAGGAGTTCGACCTCCACATTAACTTGAATCTCGGCAACGCGGACGCGCTCATCTATGCCGCCGACCTGACGGAGGAGTACGTCGATTTCAACAAAGGCGACGTGAGCGATCCTGGCTCGCTCGGCGGCTGAGCGTGTCTTCGCCACCCTCGTAGCCGCCGACGAAAGGAGAGTCGGAGCAACCGATGATTGCTGTATCGGGTCAAAGAACTTGGCTGGTCCGGTATTGGAAACGGAAGTGCACACTTTTAAAAGTGTGCACTTCCAGTCGCCCTCGCATTCGCTTTCTCCTTCTGGTTTCGCACGTCGGCCGTCGCCGTTCCTTGGCAGGCTCCATTCAGTGCTGGGGGGCTTTGAATCAGGCCATGCAAAGGCGCGGCTCGTGGCGGAGCTGGAGGAAGCAGCCGTCGAGGAGAACTGCCTGCTGTGGCTTCGGCGCGTCGCAACGGTATTGAGCAAGCGCGTGGAAATCCGTCGTGGCCCGTTTCGCCGGCAGTTGCAGATCGCGTGAAGTCGCTGTTCTCGTTTTCCGCTTCGGAAAAGGCGCGGGGGCCGGCGAGGCCGCTCAGTTATGCACGAAGATGATCTTGCTGCCTTCCGGCTCGAAGCCCAGGTCCACGCGGCGCAAGTCCGCGAGCGCGCGGGCGATGGCGTCGTGCCGTTCGCGAGGGGCATAGAACATCAGGAAGCCGCCGCTGCCCGCGCCCAAGAGCTTGCCGCCGCGCGCGCCTTCGCGGCGGGCCAGCGCATACCAGCGGTCGATCTGCGCGGTGCTGATCCCGCCCGTCAGGCTGCGCTTGAACTCCCAGTTCTCATGCAGCAGTTCGCCGAAGGCCGCGAGGTTGTTCTTCTGCAACTCGGCGCGAAGGTCGTGCGCCAATTGGACCATGCGCTTCATGACGCGCTGCTTGCTGCGCTGGCTGGCCATGACTTCCTGCTGGTCCTTGAGCACGCCCGCTGATCGCCGCGTGATGCCGGTGTAGAAGGAGAGGATGTTCTCCTGCAACGCGCGCAGCGTCTCGCGCTTGCAGACGATGGGATCGACGGACACGGAATCGTCGGCGTGGAACTGGATGAAATTCAGTCCGCCGTAAGCCGCGGCGTATTGGTCTTGCCGGCCGATGGGTTCGCTGCAGCGGTCGATCTCAATGTGGCAGGCTTCCCGCGCGAGTTGCTCCGCCGCCGCGTAGCGTCCCGCGTAGGCGTGCAGCGCGTGGAGGAGTCCGACCGTGAAGGAACTGGAGGAGCCGAGGCCCGTGCCCCGAGACGGGATGTCCGCGATGGATGTGATCTCGATGCCGCCGTCGAGGCCGAGCAACCGCATCGCTTCGCGGACGAGCGGGTGCTTAATCTTCGCCACGCTCCCAACTTCTTCCGTCTTCGCATAGCTCACGCGGATGCGGTGGTCGAACTTGGGATTGACCGTGACATAGACGTACTTGTCGATGGCGGTGGAGACGACCGCGCCGCCAAAGCGCCGGCAAAACGCCGGCAAATCGCTGCCGCCGCCGACAAAGCTCATGCGCAGGGGGGTTCGACTGATGATCATGGAGAAAGGCTATTCGCGGATGACCGGCCACGCGCCGCGCACGCTGCCGAAGTGGCGCTTGAGTTTGGCGAAGTCCGGCGAAGCCGGGTCAGGCGTGACGGGGACGTTGTGCTCGTTGAGGTACAGGCAGCCGACTTCTTCGGCGGGGAGGCCGTTGAAAAGTTTTTCCGCTTCACGAGAAGCGGCGATCCAAGTCTTCTTCCACGCCACAAGGTCGATGGGAATGGTCAGGCGGAGATTGACAAATTGCTCCGGCCGAAAGTGCGTGGTGCGGTGGCACTCCTCTAGAATCATGAACGGGTTGACGCCAGGATCCTTGCCCGCCGCGGCCCAGCAGAGCGCCCCCACAGAAAGCCGTCGTTGGTGCAGGAACAGGACGTCAAGATAGTCCCGCGGTTCGCCCCGGCCCATCAGCGCCAGCATCTTGTTGGTGGCGGCGTCGTAGGGATTCAGTCTCCAACCGCAGAGCGGATCGGTTTCCACCGGAAAGAAGCGGAAGGCCGAGTCGAACACCCACTCAATGCGTAGCCGTTCGGGGCCAAGAACCACGTCGGCCCGACGAAACATCGCCTCGCGCATCTGCCACTCGACGGTGTAGCCATGTTCGCGCAGAACTGCGGCGTCCGCGTCGGCGCTGGCGGCGACACTGCCTTCCACGTCGTGGAAGATGTCGAGGTCTTTGGAGAACCGGGGCGAATCCGGCGCTGCGTTCAACACCGTGCCACCGGCCAGGAAGCTGTCCGGCGAGCGCCGTGCCGCCAGCAGTTTGAGGGTTTCGGATTGAAAGGCCGTTAGCGGCATAGCTTGCCCGCGATGAGGAACGCCTCCCGGTTTCCGTTGCTGCGCAAGCCCCGAATGATCGTTTCCAGGTCGTCTTCGGTCACCTTGACGTCGTCGCGCAAATACCAGAAACACGAGGAGCGGAACTTGTCGTAAGCCGCTTGCGCCAGTTCCAGTTTCTCCGCCATCGTGAGCGGACGATTTTCAGCCACTGTGTTCATGGCCTACGTTTACCGGAAAGCGGGGCGGTTGGCAACCACGCGAACTGGGGCTGCCGCCGTCGAGTTGACTCGCAAGGGCGCCCAACAAATGATTGCCCTCGCCGGCCGATGTCCGGTAGTGAACGGCCCATGAAACTGTCCGCCATCCTTGTGGTATCAGCCGTCGTCCTCGCAAGCCTGAGTCTCTCCGCGGTGGAGCCACCACCGCTGCCGCTGGCCCATTCCCACAACGACTACGAGCACGCGCGGCCCCTTTTGGACGCGTTGGACCACGGCTTCTGCAGCGTGGAAGCGGATGTCTGGCTGGTCGAGGGTCGGCTGCTGGTTGCCCACGATCGCTGGGCCGTGAAACCGGAGCGGACGCTGCAATCCCTCTACCTTGATCCGCTGCGCGAGCGCATCCAACGCCACGGTGGCGCCGTCTATCGCGGGGGCCCGCCGTGTCTGTTGCTCATCGACGTGAAATCGGATGCCGAAGCCACCTACGGCGCGCTGCGGGAAGTGTTGCTCGGCTACACCAACATCCTCACGTGGTTCACGGCCGTGAGCACCACGACCAACGCACTGACCGTCGTGCTTTCGGGAAATCGCGCCGTCGGCTTGCTGGCCGCGGAAACGGTTCGCTATGCGGCCCTCGACGGCCGCTTGCCCGACCTGGAAACCGAGGTGTCCCCCCACCTGATGCCGTTGGTGAGCGACAACTGGACCAAGGTGTTCACCTGGCGCGGCCAGGGGCCGTTCCCCGAAGCCGAGCGGTCGAAGCTCCGGGCCATCGTCCGCCGCGGGCACGAGCAGGGACGGCGCCTCCGCTTCTGGGCCGCGCCGGACCATCCGGCCGGCTGGCAGGAGTTGCGCGACGCCGGCGCGGACTTGCTGAACACGGACCACCACGCCGGCTTGCGGGAGTTTCTGTTGCGACCGCCGGCGAAGTAGGGTCGGAGCCAGCAAAACTTCCGGTGGACATCCCGATTAGAGCGCCTATGGTTTCATGGGTTGACGCCGCGGATCGCAAAGCTGGGGCGAAGTAGCCTCGGAGAGCGGGCGGCGAACGGGGCGAAACCAAAGGCCGGCCACCGCCGGCCGCAAACTGAAGTCTATGAAGCATCTCAAAACTCTCATCGCGATGGCGTGTCTGGCGGCCTTTCTGGGCGGCCTCAGTTCCGTGCAGGCCGGCGAATCATGTTGCGACAAAGCCAAGGCCGCCGGCAAGGAATGCACCCACACCTGCTGCGTGAAGGCGGCCAAGGACGGCAAGAAGTGCGAGAAGTGCAACCCGCCAAAGGACAAGGAAAAGAAGTGAGTCTCCGCCCGCCGCGCGCGGAACCCCATCAAGCTGCGGCCCCAAGCGGGAGCTTGGCCGGCGGTTCGCGCGCTTTCAAAAACGGCTGAGACGATGTTTTGATCACATCCCTCCGCGGATCGCGCGTCGAAGCGCGGTTCGGCGGAGGGCTTTTCTATTTGGGAGCGCCCGCTGCTCCACGCTGAGTTCGTGCGGCGCGGTTCACTTGGTCGCTCCGGTGAGAGTGTCGGGCTGGGCCAAAGGTTTGCCTCGGGAAAGCGGACGACTTTTGCCTTTTCAAAACCGGCGCGGCCCGGCCACATTCGCCGCTGTAACAACAATCGCGCTTTCGTCGCCATGCAAAGAACTATGAAAACCGTCCGTCGCGTTCCCGCCCTGCTGGTTTGTCTATTGTCACTGCTGGTCCTGGCTTGGCCCGCCTCGGCGGCGGAGAAAATCCGTGTGCTGGTCTTCAGCGGCGGACACGAGTTTGACACCAACCAGTTTCTGCAACTGTTCCAGGACAACCCGGACGTGAGCTTCGCGGCCTTCACGCACCCGAAGGCGCACGCCCAACTCCGGCCGGAAGCCGCCAGGAACTACGACGTGCTGGTGCTCTACGATATGTGGCAGGACATCACGGACGAGGCCAAAGCCGACTTCGTGGCCTTCCTCAAGTCCGGCAAGGGCCTCGTTTCACTCCATCACAGCATCGCCAATTACCAGACGTGGCCGGAGTATCGGAAGATCGTCGGCGGACGCTACTACTTGCAGAAGACGATCGTGGAAGGCGTGGAGAAGCCGCGTTCGATCTGGAAGCACGACGTGGAATTCCAGGTCCGCGTGGTGGACGAACGGCACCCGGTCACGCGCGGGGTGAAGGATTTCGTGATCCACGACGAAACCTACGGCCTCTTCGACATGGCGCCGGAATCGCACGCGCTGCTCCAGACGGACGAACCGACCAGCGCGAAAAACATCGGCTGGGCCAAGACCCACGAGGGCGCCCGCGTGGTCTATCTCCAACTGGGCCACGACCACCTAGCCTACGAGAACCCGAATTACCGGAAACTCGTGGCGCAGGCGATTCGGTGGACGGCGAAGCGGGATTGAATCCCCTTCTGCCCTCCCGACCGGACGCCGAGCGTCATGTTCCTCAAAGTCATCGCCTGCGAAATCGCGTTCCGCGAAATCTGCCATTGCGCGGCGCGTTCGCCGAACATCTTGGACCTGGAGTTCCTGCCGCAAGGCTATCATGACAGCCCAAAGACGGGCCGGACGGAGATTCAAAAGCGGATCGAAGCCGTGCCCGCCGGGAAGTTCGACGCGATCCTGCTCGGCTACGGGCTTTGCTCGAACATCATCACCGGCTTGACGACGGAGCACACGCCACTCGTCCTTCCGCGCGCCCACGACTGCATCACGTTCTTCCTCGGCTCCAAGGAGCGCTACCGCGAGTTGTTCGACGCCCACCCCGGCACGTACTACTTCACTTCGGGCTGGCTGGAGTGTGTGCGACGGCGCGGCGAAAAGTCCCTGGCCCAGGGCACCACGTTCATGCCCTCGAACGTGAAGTCCGCCGCCGACTCGGTGTACCAGCAGTGGGTCGAGAAGTACGGCGAAGAGCAGGCCAACTATCTGCTCGAGACGATGGGCGGCTGGTCGCAGAGCTACTCGTGGGGCTGTCTGATTGATTTCGATTTCACCCAGCCGCTCCCCTTCCACGAACAGGTGCGGAAGATCTGCGCCGAGCGCGGCTGGGAGTTCGAGAAAATCGCGGGGGACCTCGGTTTGCTGCAACGCTGGCTGGACGGCCCGTGGGACGCCAAAGAATTCCTCGTTGTCCCGCCGCGGCACACGGTGGTGACGACCTTCGATGACACCATCGTCGGAGCACAGCCGCAGATCTGCTAAAAGCACAAAGCCCGGCGGGCCGGGCTTCGTCTGAAAATGATCTGAGGGCGGCGGACGGCTAGGCGCGCGGCGGGAGCTTCTTCTCGACCCGATTCTTCTCCAGCACGACGTATTTCGGCAAACCGCCTTCCGCCGGCGCCCTCACTTCGCCCTCAATGAGCGGGCGGGCGTACTCGACAAATTTCTCGTTTGGCATGAAACCGTCTTCGCTGATCCAGTCCTTGGGAACGAAGTGCTCGACATTGGCGATGTCCGCCAGCGGCTGCAGGCCCGTCGCCCACTTGACGGCGCCGTCGGGCTGGGCGTTGCGCACGATCTTGACCATGAAGCCGCTCTGGCCGTCGGCCGCGGCGCGGACGGCGGCTTCGCCGCACGCGAAGGCGTTGGTCACGTCCGTGAGGCTGGCGCAATGCGCGGCGGCCCGCTGGGCGTAGCCAAGCAGCACGGTGCGCGTCTTGGTGGTGAGCTTGCCTTGCACAAGCTCCTTCAGTTCCTCCGCCGCCCCGGCGAGCACTGGGTGCCCGAAAGCGTCCAAGCGCGTCTTGTCCGCGCCAACTTCTTCACCGGCGGCGTTCTTGATGCCCTCACCCACAACGACCACGCAATACTTGTAGGCTTCGACGGTTTCCTTGACCTTGGCGAGGAACTTGTCCGCCTCGAACACGTTTTCCGGCAGGAGCACGATGTGCGGCGGGTTGGCGGGGTTGCCGCGCTTGGCCAGGACCGTGCCGGCCGCGATCCAGCCCGCGCTGCGGCCCATCACTTCGATAATGCAGCAGGAGCCGTCGTCGGTGGCCATGCTCGCCACGTCGAACCCGACTTCCATGACAGTGGTGGCGTTGTACTTGATGACCGAGCCGTAGCCGGGGCAGCTATCGGTGTGCGGCAGGTCGTTGTCGATGGTCTTGGGCACGCCGATGACGCGCAACTCGTAGGCGCGCTTGACGGCTTCCTCATGGATTTTGTGCGAGGTGTCTTGGGAATCGTTGCCGCCGGCGTAAAAGAAATAGCGGATGTTGTGCGCGGCGAAGATCTCGAAGAGCCGGTCCATGTCCTGGGCGGCCTTCTCCGGCTTCTTTTTGAAGTCGATCTTGTAGCGACAAGTGCCCAGCGCGGCCGCGGGGGTGTACTTCAGGCCGTCAATCGCCTTGGACTTCTCGTCGTTCAGATCGATCAATTCCTCGTTCAGGATGCCGAGGATGCCGTTCAGGCCACCGTAAATCTCCTCAATGAACTCGTGCTTGCCCGCTTCCGTGATCACGCCGGCGACGCTGGCGTTGATGGCGCAAGTAGGCCCGCCCGATTGGGCGACCAATAAATTACCGACTAGTTCTGCCATAGCTTCTTTGTCAAAATTGAGGCGGAACAGTGCCAACCGACTGGGGGGCTGTCAAAGGTGAATTCAGCGAAACTTGGGGCGCTTTCAAGACTCCCGTAGCCGCCGACGTGAGGAGGCTCAAACTTCAATAAAAACAGAGCCTCCTCACATCGGCGGCTACGGTTTTGAAAGAGCCTCACTTGGGGCGAAAACGAGGGGCGGCAACGACGCGGAGGTTCGTCGCATTCCAGCGGTCCCTGCCTCACTTCCCCATTGCTATCGCCTCGGCCCTGCCTCTACAACGGGCGGGTGAAAAAGCCGTCTGTTCCTGCCAGTGAACCGGGTCTGTCGCCGGGCCTGCGCCGCTATCTCTACTTCACCGCCGCGCTCACCGGCTCGGCGGTCATGATCGTGGAAATCCTCGGCGCGAAGATGCTCTCGCCCTACGTGGGCACGTCCCATTTCGTCTGGACCGCCCAGATCGCGGTGACGCTGGTGGCGCTGTCGGCCGGCTATTACGTCGGCGGGAGACTCGTCGATCGGTCGCCCCGGCTCGGCCGGCTCTATTGGTGCATCCTGAGCGCGGCGTTCTACCTCGCGCTCACGGTCGCCGCCTGCCGCCCGGTGACGTACTGGTGCCTGGAGGTGGGCGGCAAGTACAGTCTGGCGATCGGCTCGCTGCTGGCGTCGGCGCTGCTATTCTTTGTGCCGCTGGCGCTGTTGGCGATGGTGGGGCCGTTCGTGGTGCGCGTGCTGGCTTCGGCCGTGACCAGCGTCGGCGGCACGATGGGCCGGCTGACAGCCATCAGCACCCTGGGCAGCGTGGCGGGGACGATCCTGATCGGCTACGTGCTCATCCCGTTCCTGCCGAATTCGGTGACGATGTGGCTGACGGCACTGGGGCTGGTGCTGGGTTGCGCCGGATATTTTGCCGGCTGGGGAAGGAAGAGCAGTTCTCTCACGCCGGTGTGGCTGGTGATCGCGACGGCGGTGGCGGCAGGGTATGCCGGAGTGCGCGCGGAACAAGCCCGCCCCGCTCACTCCAGGGAAGTGTTTCGCGGCAACTCCAACTTCGGCCTCCTGCAAGTGATCGACAGCCCGGACGGCGCCACGCGCTACTACCTGAACGATTACCTTTACCAGAACACCTACGACCGGCAGGAAAAGAGAAGCACCTCCATGTTCACCTATCTGCTGCACGGCTTGGCGCGCGCCTACACGACGAACATCACAGACGCGCTCTGCATCGGCCTGGGCGTGGGGATCGTGCCCATGCAGCTCGCCGCCGAAGGCGCGCGGGTGGACGTGGTGGAGATCAACCCGGCCGTGGTGCCGTTGGCGGAGAAGTTCTTTGACCTGAAACCCGAGAAGCTGAACCTCACCATCGGCGACGGACGGTTCTTCCTGAACCAATGCCGCCAGCACTACGACGCCGTGATCCTGGACGCCTTTCTCGGCGATTCCTCGCCCTCGCACCTGATGAGCCGCGAAGCCTTCACGGCCATCCGCCGCGTGCTCAAGCCGGGCGGCGTGCTGGTGATTAACAGCTTTGGCGACTTCGAGCCGGGCCGGGATTTCTTCACCGCGTCGCTGCACAAAACGCTCAAAACGGTTTTCCCCGGCGTGCGCATCCACGCCCGGCCCGGGGGCGGGAACGTGCTCTTCGTAGCCACGGACACCCCGGAGCCGCGCTTCCTCCACGCTCCGAACGTGGACTCCGTGCATCCCTCCGTCCGCTGGGCCACGGAGAGCGCGTTCGCCAACGTCATGGACACCCATCCCGACCACGGCCGTCTGCTGACGGACGATTTCAATCCGGTGGAGTTTTTCGACGCCAAGAACCGGGAAGCGAACCGGCGCAGCCTGGCGATGTCGATGAAGTCGTTCGGCAAGACGGAAGACGAGGACGGCCTCTGACCAGAGCTTCTCGCAGGGCAAGAAAGTCGCGGGTTGGAAAGGGAGGGGCTAAAGCTGGTCCACCGCGATCACCCGCACGATTTCTTCGAGCGTGGTCTGGCCCTTGAGCACGCGGCGCAGGCCGCATTGCCACATGGTTTGCAGACCCTGCTGGATGGCGATGTCCTGGAGCGCGCGGGTGGGCTTCTTCAGCATGATCGCGTCGCGGAAGACTTCATCGGGAATCAGCATCTCCGTGACGGCGGTGCGTCCGTTGAAGCCCGTGTTCTGGCACTCCGGGCAACCGGGGCCTCGGCGGAACTCGGCCACCTGGATGGCTTCGTCCGGCACCATGCGCAGGAAGGCTGGCTCGGGCTGATACGGCTGCGAGCAGAACGTGCAGTTCTTGCGGACCAGCCGGATGCCGAGCACCCCCAGAATGCTCGACGCGAGTAGAAACGGCTCGATCTCCATGTTGATGAGCCGGGCGAACACTCCCGCCGCGATCCCGCTGTGAATGGTGCTGATGACCAGGTGCCCCGTCAGGCCGGCCTGCACCGCGATCATCGCCGTCTCCGGGTCGCGGATTTCGCCGACCATGATGACCTGCGGGTCTTGCCGCATGAGCGAGCGGAGGGCCTTCGGATACGTGAAGTCTTGCGACGGGTTGATCTGCGCCTGGCTGATCATCGGCAAGTTGAACTCCACCGGGTCTTCGACCGTGCTGATGCTCATCGTCGGCCCCGCCCGCTGCACGATGTGGTGCAACGCGGCGTAGATCGCGGTGGTCTTGCCGGAGCCGGTCGGGCCGGTCAACAGAATCAGCCCGCTGGGACGCGAGAGCAGTTTGACCAAGCCCCGCAGCGTGTCGTCGTCAAAACCCAGCGTGTTCAGGTCGAAGCTCCGGTTGCTCGGATCGAAGATGCGCACGACGATCTTCTCGCCGCGCGTCGTGGGAAAGACCGAGATGCGCAATTCCACGCCGCCCAATTCCGGGTCCGCCGAAGCGTGGCCCTCCTGGGGCAGCCCCACCTGGTAGGTGACGAGGTTGGCCATGACCTTGAAGCGGCCGGAAATTTTCTCCATGAGGTCGAGGGGCAGATGCACCAGTTCGCTGAGCACGCCGTTCAAACGGGTCCGCACGACGAGCGTGCTCTCCCACGGCTCGATGTGGATGTCGCTCGCGCCGGCCTTGATGGCGTCGTAGAGCAGGTAGTTGACGAGCAGGCCGATCTCGATGTCGTGCTCGGCAGACTCGGACTGGAGGTATTGCAGCGTCTGGCTCATGTGGTGAATACGATGTCTTGTCGGCGCTGAGGAAACAAGTTTCGCCGCGGGTTGTCAGCCGGAAAGTGGGGACGCGGCGAAATTCATATTTCAGGCTCAAGGTTCAAAGTCGGCGCCCGGCCAATTCGTCCTTGAACAAACGCGCCGCGTGGCGCACAACGCCGGCATGAAAACGCCTTCCTTGCTCAATGATCCCTCCCTCAACCGCCGCCTTTTCCTCCAGCGCGCCTCCGCCGGCGTTGCCGTCATCGGGGCCAGTCCGTGGCTGGCCCGCGCGGCAGCCGGCGCCAACGAGCGAATCAACATTGGCTGCATCGGCACCGGCGGACGGGCCTCGGCGCTGATGGGCGAAATCCTCGCCCTGGCCGGAGCGCAGAATGTCCGCATCGTGGCCGTGTGCGACGTGTGGCAGAAGAACCTTCAAGCCGCCGCCGCGCGCGTGAAGCAGAAACTCGGCGAGGAACCGAAGCAATTCACCCGCTTCGCCGAACTGCTGGCAATGAAAGAGGTCGATGCCGTGACCATTGCCACGCCGGACTTCAGCCACGGCGCGATCCTCACTGCGGCGCTCAAGGCAGGGAAAGATGTCTATATCGAGAAGCCGATGACCATTGACCTGGCCTCAGCCAACGAGGCGTTCGATCTGGCGCGGGCCAAACAGCGCGTCGTCCAGGCCGGCACCCAACGGCGCAGCGATGGCAAGTATCTCGGCGCAGCAAAGGTCTTGGCCAGCGGGGCGCTCGGCACGGTGAGCCGTTTCTCCGTGGAGATGAACTTCAACGAGTCCCGCTGGCTGCGCGGCACCGCCGACTGCAAAGCCGCCGACGTGGACTGGGACGCTTTCTTGCTGGACTTGCCGAAGCGGGACTTCGATCCGAAGCTGCTCCGCCAGTGGCAGCTTTACCGCGCCACCAGCAACGGCCTGCCGGGCTTGTGGATGACTCATTTCTCCGATACTGCGCATCTCGTCACCGGCGCGAAGTATCCGACCAGCGCCGTGGCGCATGGCGGCATTTACGTTCGGAAGGACGGCCGCGAGCACACGGACACGTTCGTCGGTTTGGTGGACTACCCGGAAGGATTTCTGTTCAGTTATGCGATGGGCCTGGGCAACGCCGCCGGCACGCACTGCACCGTGCATGGCACGAAGGCGACGCTCGACTTGGAGAAGTGGACGGTCATGGCGGAAACCAAAGGCGCGAAACCGGAACCCATTGCCGCGGAGCCAAACCAATCCCACATGGGCAACTGGCTGGAATGTCTGCGCAGCCGCCAGCGGCCCAACGCGGACATCCAGTTCGGCCACCAGCATGCCGTCGCTACGATTATGACCGCGCGGGCGCTGGAGACGGGGCGGCGGCAGAAGTACGATCCGGCGACACGCGCGATCACGGAAGGGTGAGTCGTTGAGGTGAAAGGGTTGAAGAGTTGAAGGGTTGAAGAGGATTCATGCGATGGCATCAGCCCAATGCCGAAGCCCCTTTAACTCTTTAACTCTTCAACCCTTCAACGCCCTCTCATCCACGTTCCCCCTCGCCCCGTCATGCCCACCCACATCGCCCGCATCGAAACGTTCCCCGTGGTCTATCCCACGGCGGGCCGGTTCAAGTTCTTTGAAGGCCCGCTCGGTCGTCCGCTGGGCCGGCAAACCGTGCTCGTCAAGATCACCGCGGACAACGGCGTCGTGGGCTGGGGCCAAAGCGTGCCTTCGCCGCGGTGGAGTTACGAGACGCTGGAGACGGTGCAGACGAGTCTCGACCGCTACATCGTGCCCGAACTGATTGGCCTGGACGCTTTCGACACCGAAGCCGTGTGGAGCGTGATGAACCGGTTCATCGGGCCGTCGTTCTCCACGGGCGCGCCGCTTTGCAAGGCCGGCATCGACCTCGCGCTCTTCGATCTGACCGGCAAGCTGCTGGGCCAATCTGCCGCGCAACGATGGGGCCGCCAGGGACGCGACCGCGTTACGCTGAGTTGGACGTTGAACCCGCGCACGCTTGACGACGTGGAGCCGCTTCTCGCCGAAGGCCGCGCGCGCGGCTACCGGAACTTCAACGTGAAGGTCGCGCCGGACCCGAAGTTCGATCTCGAATTGTGCCGACTCGTGAAGCGGCTGGTCCCGGACGGTTTCCTCTGGGCAGACGCCAACGGCGGCTACGACGAAGCGACGGCCCTCGAAGTGGCTCCCAGGCTGGCGGACCTCGGCGTGCCCGTGCTCGAACAGCCGTTGCCCGCCAACCGGCTCTCCGGCTACCGCAACCTCAAGCAACAGGGCGCGCTGCCCATCATCATGGACGAAGGCATCGTCTCGTGCGTCGAGTTGGAGGAGTTCATCAAGCTGGGCCTGCTCGATGGCGTGGCGATAAAACCCGCGCGCTGCGGCGGCCTGACCGAAGCACGACGTCAGGTGGAGCTGCTCCTGGATCGTGGTTTGATGTTTCTCGGCAGCGGTTTGACTGATCCCGACGTTTCGCTCGCGGCCTCGCTTGCGCTCTATGGCGCGTATGATCTCAAGTATCCCGCGGCGCTGAACGGGCCGCAGTTCCTGGAAGGCAGCGTCCTTGCCGACCCATTGCGAGTGGAGGACGGTGGGCTTGCAGTCCCGCGCGGCGCCGGCCTGGGCGTGGAGGTGGATGAGGCGAAGATTCGTCTCACCCCACCCGCACCGCCTGCGCCTGCGCCTTGAGCGCGAGTTCGATCGTCAGGAACGCGTGCCGCTGCGTCATCGCGTGCTCGGTGCGGTTCAGGCAGTCGAGGATGAGTTCGCCGAAGAAGGGGAAGCCCACTTTGCCGCGCACCGCGAAATGATGCTCGCCCTTGTGATCGACCAGATACACGTGGTCGCTCTCCGGGTCGCGCGCCAAGTCGAGATACTTGCGCAGCTCGATGGTGCCGTCGGTGCCAAGGACAATCGTGCGTCCGTCGCCCCACGCGCCCAGCCCTTGCGGCGTGAACCAATCGACGCGGAAGTAGAACGTGGCGCCGTTGTCGGCCAGGAGCGTGGCGTCGCCGAAGTCCTGGAACTCGGGATGGTCCCGGCAGTTGTAGTTCCCCACCTTGCTGTGCAGCACGGTCGCGTCTTTTGCGCCGGCGTAATGGAGGAACTGCTCAATCTGGTGACTGCCGATATCGACAATGATACCGCCATATTTTGGCGGCTCCCAAAACCACGCGGGCCGTGTCGCCGGATTGAGCCGGTGCGGGCCGAGGCCGATCACCTGCACCACGCGGCCAATCGCACCATCGCGAATGAGTTGGTCGGCGTACACCGCGGCTTCGACATGCAGGCGCTCGGCGTAATAGACGGCGAACTTGCGCCCCGTCTCCGCGACTTTGCGGCGGGCCGCCTCCAACTGCTCCAGCGACGTGAACGGCGGCTTGTCGGTGAAGTAATCCTTGCCGTGGTCCATCGCACGCAAGCCGAGCGGGCCGCGCTCGCACGGCACGCTGGCGCTGGTGATGAGCTTGAGGCTCGGCTCCTCCAGCACTTCGGCTTCCGAGCGCGCGACCTTCACGCCGGGGTAGGTCTGGCAGAACTTCCCGACCTTTGCCGGATCGGGATCGAAGACCCAGGCCAGCTCGCCGCCGGCTTCGAGGAGGCCGTTGCATTGGCCGTAGATGTGGCCGTGGTCCAGGCCGATGGCGCCGAAGCGGAATTCGCCGGGGCCGCAGACTGCCTTGGCCTGCCCTTTGGGCGCGTAGTTCATGCCGTCGGATTTCTGGTGCATAGTCGTGACGGGAGAATGCCGCAACGGCCCCGTCTCCGTGAAGCAGCATCTTCGAGAATGAACTTTTTGTTGTGCGCTGGCGGTGCTGGCGGGCACACTCGGCAAAACTCAACAGAAAGGTTCGACGATGAATTCGTGGACACGCAGAAACTTCACCAAGACTTTGGCCGTCGCCGGGGCCGCCACCGCGCTCGGCCCCGCGCGCGTGCTTGGCGCGAACGACCGCATCCGAGTGGGCTTCATCGGGCTGGGCAACCGCGGGGACCAGGTGCTGGACGCCTTTCTCGCCCACAAGGATTGCGAGATCGTGGCGATCTGCGATCTGAGCCAGCCCTACCTGGATTTCGCGGCCAAGAAGATCGGCGGCCAGCCGAAGCAGTTCAAAGACTACCGCCGTGTCCTTGATCTTAAGGACGTCGATGCCGTGGCCATCAACACGCCCGACCATTGGCACGCGCTCCAGATGATCCACGCCTGCCAGGCCGGCAAGGACGTTTACGTGGAAAAGCCGCTCTCGTTGCGCGTGGCGGAAGGACGCCGCATGGTCGAGGCGGCGCGCAAACACCAGCGCGTGACGCAGGTAGGCATCCACCGCCGCTCGGTGCCGTTCTGCCGCGAAGCCGCCGAGCTCACGCGCAGCGGCGCGATTGGCAAGATCACCGCGGCGCGCGCCTTCCACATTCAGAACGAGTGGCCTAAAGGCATCGGCAATCCTCCGGACGGCGCGCCGCCGGAAGGCTTCGATTGGGAGGCGTGGCTGGGGCCGGCGCCGAAAGTTCCCTACAACAAGAACCGCACGTTTTACCGCTTCCGCTGGTTCTACGATTACTCCGGCGGACAGGTCACCAACTTCGGCGTCCACTACATTGATTTCATCCATCAGGCCCTCGGCCAGGACGCGCCCCTGGCGGTCACCGCGATGGGTGGACGCTACGGCGGGATGCTCGACAACCGCGAAATCCCCGACACGCTTGAAGCCATCTGGCAATACCCCGGCGGCACGCTGGTCACGTTCTCGCAATTCAACACGACGGCGGGAGCGTGGAGTCTGCCGGGTTGCGAAGTGGAAATCCGCGGCACCAAAGGGACGCTTTATCTCTTCGGCAGCGGCTACGAAATCGTCCCCGACACGATCACGCCGAATGAGTTTCCGGCCCGCACTCCGCTGACGCGTGCCGAAGACGGGCAGTACCGAAAAGGCGCCGCGCCGATGATCGAACCCAAGAAGCTCAAAGCTCCCAACAGCGCCGACACCGCGCCGCACGCGCGCAACTTCCTCGATTGCGTGCGGAGCCGCGCCCGGTGCCATTGCGACATCGAGATCGGCCATCGGAGCACGTCGGCCACGTTACTGGCCAACATCGCGCACCAGACCCGCGCGCTGTTGGACTGGGACGCCAAGGCGGAGCGGTTCACGAACAACGACGCCGCGAACAAGCTGCTGGGCTGCGACTACCGGGCGCCTTACAAGCTGCCGGAGGCGTAGGCGCGGCTCTCCCGAAGAACACGAGGTGCGGACAACGTGGCTTGTAGCAGCCGACGTGAGGAGGCTCTGACTTTCTGAATGGAGCCTCCTCACGTCGGCTGCTACGAAGTTCTGCAGTCGCCTCCCTTCTCGCCGATTTTCGAGCAACCCTGAGGGCCTTTCTCGCGCTTGCGCCCGGCCCCGTCCTCGCCTACTTTCCGGCCCATGCGAACGATCAAAGCCATCCCCTTTGCCGTGTTCTGCGCCGCCGCGGTGGTCAACGCCGCGGAACGCCGGCCCACCAACGCCATTGAAGTCCCTTACACCAAGTTCGTCCTCGACAACGGACTGACCCTCATCGTCCACGAGGACCACAAGGCGCCCATTGTGGCCGTGAACGTCTGGTATCACGTCGGCTCGAAGAACGAGAAGCCGGGCAAGACCGGCTTCGCCCACCTCTTCGAGCACCTCATGTTCAACGGCAGCGAGCACTTCGACGACGATTACTTCAAGGCCACCGAAAAGGTCGGCGCCACGGACATGAACGGCACCACCAGCGAGGACCGCACGAACTACTTCGAGAACGCCCCCAAGGACGCGCTCGACTATTTGCTTTGGCTGGAGTCCGACCGCATGGGCCATCTGCTCGGCGCGATCACGCAGGCCAAGCTCGACGAGCAGCGCGGCGTCGTGCAGAACGAGAAGCGCCAGGGCGAGAACCAGCCCTACGCCATCGCCTACGAACTCATCACCAAGAACACCTGGCCCGCCGGCCATCCGTACTCGTGGACGGTCATTGGCTCAATGGAAGACTTGAACGCCGCCTCGCTCGACGACGTAAAGGAATGGTTCAAGACTTACTACGGTGCGGCCAACGCCACGCTCGTCGTCGCCGGCGACGTGACGCCGCAAGAAGTGCTGGAAAAGGTGAAGAAGAATTTCGGCAGCATCCCGTCCGGCCCGCCCATCGCGCGCCACGAAGCCAGGGTCGCCCAGCGCACCGGCACGCAACGGCAGATCGCGCAGGACCGCGTGCCCCAGGCCCGCATCTACAAGGTCTGGAACGTTCCGCAGTTCGGCACCGCGGACGCCCACCACCTCGACCTCGTGAGCGACGTGTTGGCCCAAGGCAAGACCTCGCGCCTCTACAAGCGCCTGGTGTACGACGACCAGATCGCCACCGACGTCAGCGCCGCAATGGACGCCAGCGAGATCGCCGGCCAGTTCTGGATCGTGGCCACAGCACGTCCGGACGGCGACTTGGCGAAAGTCGAGAAGGCCATCGACGAGGAGTTGGCGAAGTTCATCGCCGGCGGCCCGACGGCGCGCGAACTGCAGCGCGTGAAAACGCAGTTCGAGGCGGGCTTCATCCGCGGCATTGAACGCATCGGCGGTTTCGGCGGCAAGTCCGACCTGCTGGCGCAGAACTGGGTCTTCAAGGGACAGCCGGATTACTACAAGGTCCACCTCAAGGCGGTGCGCGAGGCCACCGCGGTCCAGTTGCAGGACGCGGCGAAAAAGTGGCTCTCCGATGGCCAGTACGTGTTGGAGATTCACCCCTTCCCGAAATACGCCAGCGCCTCGGCCGACGTGGATCGCTCGAAGCTGCCGGTGCCGGAGATCAAGCCGGAGGTCCGCTTCCCCGCCCTGCAACGCACGAACCTGTCCAACGGCTTGAAGATCGTCTTCGCCGAGCGCCACACCATTCCGATCGTGCAGTTCACGCTCCTCCTGGACGCCGGCTATGCTGCGGACCAATTCGCTGCGCCCGGCACGGCCCGGCTCGCGATGGACATGCTCAACGAAGGCACCAAGAAACGCACGTCGCTTGAGATCAGCGAAGCGCTGGCCTTGCTCGGCGCCAACCTCGGAATGGGCTGCGACCTCGACACCGCCGTCGTCAGCCTCAACACCCTCACGGCGAAGCTCGACGGTGCGCTCGACATTTTTGCCGACGTGGTCCTGAACCCGTCGTTCCCGGAAGCTGACTTCCAGCGTCTGCAGAAGCAGCGCCTGGCCGGCATTCAGCGTGAGAAGACCGAGCCGATGAGCATGGCGCTGCGCGTGTTCCCACAACTCCTCTACGGCCCCGACCACGCCTACGGCAACCCGTTCACCGGCTCCGGCACCGAGGCGAGCGTGGCCAGGTTGACGACGGCGGACATGCGCAAGTTCCACGACACCTGGTTCAAGCCCAACAACGCCACTCTGGTCGTCGTGGGCGACGCCACGCTCGCGGAAATCACGCCCAAGCTGGAAAAACTCTTCAGCGGCTGGAAGCCTGGATCGGTGCCGTCGAAGAACGTCGCCTCAGTCCCCCTGCCCGACAAAGCCACGGTCTATCTCATCGACCGCCCCGGCTCCATCCAGTCGGTCATCTACGTCGGCAACGTCGCGCCGCCGAAGTCCAACCCGGACGAAATCGCCATCGAACTGATGAACAAACTGCTGGGCGGCGACTTCACCTCGCGCATCAACATGAACCTGCGCGAGGACAAGCACTGGACCTACGGCGCGCGCAGCTCGATCCCGGACGCGCGCGGCCAGCGGCCCTTCGTCGCGATGGCGCCCGTGCAAGGCGACAAGACCAAAGAGTCCATGCTCGAGATGAGCAAGGAACTCCGCGGGATCATCGGGGACAAACCCGTGACCGACGCCGAGTTCAACAAGGCCGTCGTCAACCAGACCCTCAAGCTGCCCGGCACCTGGGAAACCGCGGGCCGCGTGGCCGGGGCGCTGGCGGAGATCGTGCGCTTCGGACTGCCGGACGATTACTTCCAGACCTACCCGCAAAAAGTCCGCGCCCTGACCCGAGAAGCCATCGCCAGCGCCGCCAGCAAAGTCGTCCACCCGGACCACCTCGTCTGGGTCGTGGTCGGCGACCGCGCCAAGATCGAAGCTTCCGTCCGCGAACTCAACTTCGGCGAAGTCAAGTTCCTGGACGCCGACGGCCAGCCGGTGACGAAGTAGTCGATCACTGACCTGCCGCGGTCGTGCGGGAGAGCGGCCTCGTTACCAGCCGGGCCAAGCCAAACCACCCGGGCGGTCATCCAAGGCTGCGACCGAGGTTGTGGTGGCTTCGTCTTGGGCCGCCATCTGCTGGGCACGGCTGATCTTCGCCAAGTACTTCGCGGAATGCTGTTCAAACTTCGGCAAGCATTTCGGGCAGCAGAGTTGGACTTCCTGGCCTTGGTGGGACACGGCGTAGGGCTTGTCGGACTTCCCCAGCTTCTTGCCGTCCACGACGCACTTCTTCAAGGGGTAGGGCTTCGAGGTCTTGGATGCGGGTTGGTCCGCGCTCGCCGTAAGCGCCGATGCCAGCATCGTCGCCGCCAAGAGGAGCCCGAGCCGTCCGGCCCGCGGAGTGAGTTCACTGGTCTTTTTCATATTTCAATTCGGTTGATTCACGTTCAGGGGCGGTCCTGCCGACCGCCCGGATACGGTATCACATGTTCGTATCAGGACAATAAGCGACGTAGCGGCGTCTCGACGGAGCGCCGCCATTCTCTGTTTCAGACCCCAAAAGCGCGGCACTCTGCCGAGACGCCGCTACGGGATGTTGAAAAACGCCGCCTCCCTTTTTCGCGTCGTCTCAAAGGCCGTCTGCCGGACGGCCGGTTTCATACAGACGCCGCGAATTGGAGGTAAAGTCCCGCCCCGCGCCGTCGATAGGCAGGCGCCGCCTGGTGACGTTGCGTCCTGGCTCCTGATCGGGGCCGGCGTGGAGCGTCGCGCGGCCTGAACCGAATGAACCCTGACCGTTCTCGGACCCGGCAACGGATGCGAGCGCAGAGGGACCGAATGACAGAGCCAACAACAAAACTCGCGGGCACGGCCGCGGCCGGCCCGCTGCCGGTCTTCGACCGGGAAGCGCTGCTGGAGCGCCTTTTCGGGGATGAGCAGACCGCCTCCCTGGTGCTGCAGGTCTTCCTGGAAGACGCTGACGGCCAGATGCGGAAGGTGCAGGAAGCGTTGGACTCCGACGACGCCCGCCAAGTGCGTTTCCAGTCGCACACCCTGCACGGGGCCGCCGCCAACGTCGGCGCGCTGGCGCTGGCGCACGTGGCCGCCGGCATGGAATTGGCCGGCAGCCGGGGCGATCTGCCGGAAGCCCGCGCGCAATTCCCCGGGCTCGAGTTCGAGATGACCCGATTCAAGACCATCCTGCAGGCGGGTTCGTGAGCCGCCCGCCGTCACTCACCTGCCATGAAGATTTTGATCGCCGATGACGACCGCACCTCCCGCTGTGTCCTGGAGGCCATGTTGACCCAGTGGCGGTACCGCGTCGTGGCCGTCGGCAACGGCGCCGAAGCGGTCAAGGCCCTCCACGCCCCCGACGCGCCGCTCCTGGCGATCCTGGACTGGGAAATGCCGGAAATGGACGGCGTGGAAGCGTGCCGGCGCTTGCGGGCCTCACCGCCGTCGGGCCGCATGCCGCATTTGATCCTGCTCACCAGCCGCCACAGCCAGGAAGATCTGGTGGCGGCGATGGAAGCCGGAGCGGATGACTACTTGACCAAGCCCGTGGCGCGGGAGGAATTGCGCGTGCGCGTCCAGGCCGGCGCCCGCATGGTCAGCCTGCAATGTTCGCTGGCGGAGCGCGTGGCGGAACTCGAGCAAGCCTTGGAGCACATCAAGACCCTCCAGGGCATCCTGCCGATTTGCATGTATTGCAAAAAAATTCGGGACGACCGGGAGTACTGGCACCAGTTGGAATCCTACATGCACGTCCACACCAACGTGCAATTCAGCCACGGCATCTGCCCGGAATGCGTCGAGCGCCACGTCAAGCCGCAGCTTGAGGCCGCCGCGCGCGAAGCCAAGGCCGCCTCGGGCGGGAACGGTCGCGCCGCCGCGCCCGCGCACTGAGGCGTGACGATGCCGTCGAAAATCTTCACGGAAACGCCGCCGAGCACGTAGGACCGGCGTCGCGCCTGTCTCCATCTTCCCACTTCTCGCTCACCAATGAGCCTCTTTCAGAACTGTAGCAGCCGACGTGAGGAGGCTCTGATTCCCTTGAAGTTTGAGCCTCCTCACGTCGGCTGCTACGGGGTTTTGAAATCGCGACCAAAGAGTGACTTCCCCGACCGGGCGGATTCGCGTCGAGACTCCTCTTCTCTATAAAGTCAGAGACAGGCGCGACGCCTGTCCTACTGGTGTGAGCTTACTTGCCCAAGCGGTAAAACTTGTTCGCGGACGGCGCGGGCAACGGCAGCACGTTCTGACCGTGAACCACGGTGAGGGGCGGCGGCGGAGTCACCGGCCGCCAAGTCACGGGCGGCTGCAGGGAATCGGCTTCTTCCACCACGTAACTTTCCCATGCGGTGGGCCAGGTGAGCGTGAGGCCGCCGACGCTGTGGCGAAGCGTGAGGCGCGGGAGGAGGGAGTTCGCGTCGATCCACACGTCGTCGATGGCCCAGTGATCGAAGCTCGCGCCGCTGTGCTCGAGTTGACGCCAGCGGAATTGCGTCGCCGTCGTGCGCGCGGCGTGCGGGATCGGCACGCTCACCGGTGTCCACGTCCAGAAGTTCGTGCGGGCGCAACCCGCGAGCGTTTCCCATGAGACGCCGCCGTCGATGGAGAATTCCACCACAATGCCTTCGCCCGGAAGCTCGGGCGTTTCCCACGGCGGCTCTGCGGAGTCCGCCAGGCGCAGGTGGAACGAGACAACGCCACCGCGTGACGTGTCGAGCCGCCGCGTGGTGGCGAAGCGTGCGCCGTCGCCGCCCACCCAGAGCGAGTTCACGCCAGAAACCGCGCCACCAATGGAGTTGGCCACCGCCAGCCCGCCGAAGGCTGCCCATTGCGCGGCATCGGTTGCCGGCTCGAAATCGTCGAAGAGATCGGCACCGGGCGTGAAGAGGCGCAGAACTGCTTCCGCGCTGAGCGCCGAGCCGTGGGCGTTGGTGACCCGCACGGAGTAGCCGCCCACGTCGTCGGGCTGCGCGTTGCTGATCCAGAGGGAGGGCGAGTTCGGGCCGGGGAACGCCAAGCCGTCCTTGAGCCATTCGTAAGCGAGCGGGCCGCGTCCGCGCGCCAGGACGCTGAAGAGCGCGTTGGCGCCCACGGGCAACCGCTGGCTGGCGGGTGGCCGAACGATGGCCGGCAGCGCGTTCGTGGCCACGGCCGCTTCGCGGATGGCGCTGTCGAGCACGTTGAGCCAACCGCCGTCCTGCGCGCCAAGCGGCTCCGCGTCGTACCAACTCCAGCCGAGGTAGATGATTCTGCCGCTGCCGAAGGGAATCATGGCCACGGCCGAGTCCTGGCTGCCGAGGTAGATTCTTTGCGCGCTGGGCGGCAGGCTGCTCGTCAGCAGGGGAACCACTTGGTAGAGGTTCGGGATGAAGGGGGAATCGTCCGCAAACTCGGTGCCGGCGGCCTGCGCGCTCAAGGCGAACTCGGCAGGGTACTGGGACGAAGCAGAAACCTGGAAACCGAAGACCGAGTTCAGCAGCGACACGCTGGTGGAAAAGTAACCGTGCAAAATGAAGGAGCCGCCCCTCGAGACGAAGTTCGACAGCGCGGCGCGGTCGGTGTTCGAGATGGAAGATCCGAGGTCGCCGTATTTCAGCGCCGGGAAAAGCAGCACGGGTTGCTGCGTCCCGGCCAGGATGTTCGTGAACGTGCCGGCCACGTAGCCCAGGCTGGTGATGGAGGCCTGGACCGTGTCGGATTCGGAATCGTAGTTGCCGCGCGTGTCCACGTATCGGGGATCGTCGAAGACCGAGACGAGCAGGCCCTCCTGGACGGTGAGTGTCGCCACGCCGCTGGTGGCGGCGCCAAAGGCGTTCGTGACAACGACGGAGTAGTGGCCGCTGTCCGCCAGTTGCGGGTTGGTGACGGTGACGGAGGAACTCGTTGCCCAGGCCAAGTTCACGCCGTCCTTGCGCCACTGCCAATCGAGCGGCGGAGTCCCGACCGCGGTTGCGCTGAGACTGACCGGCACGCCCACTACGGTGGTCCGGCTGGCGGGCTGGGCCACGATGATGGGCGGCTGATTGGTGAGCGGCTTGCCGGTAAGAGCGGCGCTTTGCAGCACCGCGAGCCAGCCGCCGTCCTGGCTACCGAGCGGCGCGGCATCGAACCAGTCCCAGCCCAGATAGATGATCTGCCCGCTGCCGCGCGGGATCATGGCTACGGTGGTCCGGTTGAAGTTCGTGTAGAGGCTCAGACTGCCGGGCGGCAGGGAAGCGGTGTTGAATGCAGTCATCGCGCTGAGGTCGGGCACCTGCGAAGGACCGTCAGCGAACTCCGTGCCCGCCACCTGCGGGGTGCGGTAGGTGGAGCCGCTGCCGCCAGTGTCGCTTATGGAGAAGCCGAACACCGCGTTGAGCAAAGAACTGGAGCGCGCACTGCGGCCGCTCATGATCATCACGCCGCCGCGCTGCACGAAATTGGACAACCCCTCGATCATGGGCGGCATGAGCGCCGAGGTGAGGTCGCCGTTTTCTAGTTCCGGGAATAGCAGGATGTTGAACGAAGCTGCCGCCGTCACGAGGTCCCCGAAAGGCACGACCTGGAATTGCATCGAAGCGAGCGAAGCCTGGATGGTGTCCGACTCGGCCGAATTACCGCCGGTGGTGTCCACAAACCGTGGATCATCAAACACCGCGACCGTGACCGAAGCGCGCACAGTGAGCCGCGCCACGCCGCTGGTGACCGCGCCAAAGGCGTTGGTGACCACGACGGAATAATCCCCCGCGTCGCTGAACTGCACATTGGCAAAGCTGAGATCGTCGTTCGTGGCGCCGGCGAGGTTCGTCCCTTCCTTGCGCCACTGGTAGCCGAGGGGGGCGGTGCCGTGGACGCGGACCGCCAACGTGACACTGGCGCCTTCCAGGGCAGTGCGGCTCGCGGGGCCTGCGAGGATGACCGGGGGCCGGTTGCTGCCGCGACCGGTGGCTTCGCGCATGGCGCTGTCGAGCACGCCGAGCCAGCCGCCATCTTTGCTGCCCAGCGGCGCGGCGTCGTACCAATCCCAGCCCAGATAGATGAGCTGGCCGCTGCCCTTGGGCATCAGGGCCACGGCCGTCTGGGTGTAATTCGTGTAAATCCGCAGCGTCCCCAGCGGCAACGACGCCGCGGCCAGCGGCAGAACGGCGCTGTGGTCCGGGAGCGAGAGCGCGTCGTCGGCAAACTCCATCGCGCCGGCCTCCGCCGTACGGTAGTAGGGACCGCCTCCGCCCGCGGTGTAAAGCGCGCTGCCCAGGATGGCGTTGAGGAAGTTCATCGCCGAGCCGCTGCCGTGAACGACGATCAGGCCGCCGCCGGCCACGAAGTTGGACAGGCCGGCGCGCGTCGCGGGAGACAGGGAAGACGTGGGATCGCCGTTCTCAAATTCCGGGAAGAGCAGCACGGTGTAGGACTGGAGGGCGACCTCGATGTCGGTGAAGGTTTCCACCAAATAGCCCAAACTCACCAGCGAAGCTTGCACAGTGTCGGACTCGGAACTGGACCCGCCGACGGAATCCACGTAGCGCGGATCATCAAACACGCCGACGAAGAGACGGTCGCGCACCGTGAGCGTGGCCACGGCGCTGGTGACGGCGCCGAAGGCGTTGCTCACCGTCACCGAGTAGCCGCCCGCGTCGCTGAAGTGGACGTTGGTGAGAGTGAGCGCGGACGCCGACGCGCCCGGCAGGTTCGTGCCGCTTCGGCGCCATTGGTAGCCGAATGGCGCGGTGCCGGACACCGAAACACTGAAGGCCACCGTGCCGCCTTCCACCGTGGTCTGGCTGCGGGGCTGGACGAGAATTTGCGGCGGGTCGTTCGTGCCGGCGGCGGTGATCCACACGTCGTCGATGGCCCAGTGATCGCAGCAACTGCCGTCGAAGTCCAACTGCCGCCAGCGAAACAACGTTGAACCGCTCCTGGCTCCGGAAGGAATGGGGAATCTCGCCTCGGTCCAGTTGCGGTGCGTTTCCTGGTCGAACGTGCGCAGCGTCGTCCAAGTCAGCCCGCCGTTGATCGAACTCTCAAACACGACGCCCTCCTCCGGCAGATCGACGTTTTCCCACGGCTCGCCGCTGTTGCCCAGGCGCAGCCAGAAACTCACTGCGCCTCCGCCTGAAGTGTCCACCGGGAACGTGGTGGCGAAGCGCGGTTCGTCGCTGCCGAACCACAGCGAGTTGGAGCCGGAGACATGTCCCCCGAATGAATTCGCCGCCACCGCGTCGCTGAGGGACAGCCATTGCGTCGGATCGAGGTCCGGTTCGAAGTCGTCGAACACCGTGCGCACCGGCGTGACCACGCTGAGCAGAGCGACCGCGCTGGTCGTGGCCCCGTAAAGGTTGGTGATGACAGCGTGATAGGCCCCGGCGTCGGTGAGTTGCGCGGGCGCCATCGTCAGGGTGGCCGTGCTGCCGCCCGGCACCGCCACGCCGCTCTTGTACCATTGGTAGCGCAGGGGCACGCGTCCGGCGGCGCTGACGGAAAGGGTGGCTGTGCCTCCGGGCAAGGTCCGTACGTCGCGCGGCTCCTTCAGGATGCGCGGAGGAGAATTCCCGCATTGGACGGCGAGGACGGCGTCGGCATAGCCGAGGTTTTCCTCGCTGCTGCCGAACTGCGAGGAGTAGCGGAAATGGAAATACCAGCGGCCCAGCCGCGGCGAAACCGTGAAGGCGGACAAGTTGCCCAGGTTCGAGAACGTGGCGACCGTTGTCGTGGGGCCGCTGGGCAGGCGGGTGCGGGCCACGGTTTGGGAGTCCGCCACATAGACCAGGCTCAAGTCGCCGGCCAGGTTCTCCGCCACGCCCCAGAATCCCCAGCCCGCAGCCGAATGGACCCTCGGCAACGTCACCAAGCCAAGGTCCGTCACCAGACCCGACGTGGTGTCGATGCTGTAAGCGCGCGTCGTGTCCCAAATCACAATCTGCCCAAAGCCCGCGAAGAGGCCCGACCCATAGAGCAGTTGGACCGGCTCGGACAAGTCGATGCGCCGTCCCGTCAGCGTGAACGCCACGCTGTCGAGTTCCAGCAGGCACGTCACGGTTTCACCCGGTCCAGAGATGGGCGCCGCGCCGTGGGCCAGGACATAAACCGTCTCCGTCCGCAGGTCACTCACCAGGCCCTCGTAACGGACACCCAGGGTCGAGCCGCCGGCGAGTGTCTCCAGATCGAACCGCGCCGTGGCGGTGTCGCCGGAGACCAACACGGCATTCGAGGACACCGCGATGGCCGCGTGGCTGTGACCGGTCAAGTAACGATGGTCCACCACCTGCGCGTTGTTCGAGGACAGCCCGGCCACGAACAACTCCGCCCCGCCGCCAGCGGGTACCGTCAAGACCTCCGCTCCCAGGTCCGCCGCGCCGTCCTTGAACTCGAACTCCGCTCGCAACAGGCCGCAGTTGGCAACGCCCGCGGTGAAGCTGAACAACCGCGACACCGGCAGCCCGCCGGGCGCGAGCGCGCCGTAGTTCTGCGGGCTGCCCGGAGCGACGACTCCGTTGGTCGCGCGCAACGCGACCACCAGATTGGTTGTGGGAGCGGTGCCGATGTTGCGCACGGCCACGCTCAAGACCACCTGCTCGCCGGGATCGACCTCGCCGTTCTTCGGCAACTGGTCCTCAGCCGTGACGCGATAGCCGAACAGCGCGGGCCGGGGCGCGAAGTCGTCTGTCTGGATCGTGCCCACGCCGGCCGCCTGAGCGATCACGGCATTGGTCGCGCTGGCCAGCACGACGGCGAACGTCTCGTCCGGCTCCACTTCCCGGTCGCCGTTGACGCTGATGGAAAGGGTCGCTGTCGCGGCCCGCGGCGGGATCGTCAACTGGCCGTAGTTCACGCCCAGAAAATCCGTGCCGGCGCGAGCGGTGCCGTTGGTTGTGCGGTACAGGACCGTCACCGCCCGCCCGCTCGGCGGCGTCACACTGAGGGTGAAAACGCATTGGGTGCGGTCGCTCTGGCCTTCAACCACGCTGGCGTCGCTGATCGACACGGTGGGCGGCGGGTCGTTGTCCACGATTGTGCCGATGGCCTCCGCCCGCAGGAGCGTGACGTTGGCCGGGTTGAGGAGGCGGACGCGGAAGGTTTCCCGAGCTTCGTTGAACGTGTCGCCCACGACCGGCACGGACAGGCTCTTGGTCAATTCGCCCGGCAGAAACGTGAGGCGATTGCTCTGCGCGACAAAATCCACGCCGGCTTCCGCCGTGGCGCTGGCCGTGACGCAATCCACCTGGACCGTCAGAAACGTGGACCGGGATAGCGCCACGATGAATTCCGCCGCGCTGGTGCCGCTGTCGCCTTCGGCCACACTCGCATCGAAGACGGAAAGCGTCGGCAGGATCACGGCGGTCCGTTCCTCCGCCCCGTTGTTGAACGGGTTGAAGTCAGATGGGTCTGCCGCGACCGCGACGAAGTTGGTGAGGCTCGGCCCGCCGCGCGGATTGACGGCCAGCGTGATCGTGGCGCTGGCGGTTGGAGACAGCGCGCCCACCGCCCAGCGGACCACGCCCGCGGCCTCCGACCACGAGCCTTGCGAGGACGTGGCCGAAACGAGGACGACCTCCGGCGGCAGCCAGTTGGTCACGACGACGCCCGTCGCGATCACGGGGCCGAGGTTGCTCACGACAATCGTGTAGCTGAAATCGTTGGTCAGCGGCACCGGGTCCAGCGAATCGCGCACGGCCACCGCCAAGTCGGTGGCGTTCGCTGGCAGACAGCACTCCGGGCCTTCGCTGGTGAGCGTGAGCGACCACCCGCCCGTGATCACGCCGCCGTCGTCGGACGGATAATCGTCGGCCACGAACAACCGCCACTCGCCGTTGGGATCGAGGTCATTGAACACACTCAAGTTCTGGCCGTACGGCCCGGTTGGAGCGGGCGGAGGAAGATGTTCAACGGCATCGCCGATGGTCGGCTTCCACGCGCCGCTGAGCACTGGAAAATCTTCCGGCAACGAAGCCGCCGCGTGGTCGTCGAACGTCAGCGTCACCTCGACAGCGTCGCCGCTGCCACCGGCGTTGGCGAGCACCAGCGCCTTCTGTCCCTGCGGGCCGACGAGCAGCGCCTGCAAATCGCCGAACCAGGAGTGGCTGAGCCGGTGGAGCGTGAGCGTGGCTTGGGTCACGCGGCCGGACACGCCAGACACGGCGAGTGGCGACGGATAGGGCGTCGCCACGCCGTCGGTCGCGGAGATGGCCACCGGCGCGGCGTTGGAGAAGCTGACCGCGTTGGTCGCGCGCCGTCCGAGCGCGAACGAGTACTGCACCGCGCCGTAGTCGTTCGTGCCATCCTGCAATTGCAGCGTGGGCGTGACCGTGCCGCCGCACGCCCCCAGCACGGAGAACGTGAAGGGCCGGCTCACCGCCGCGCCACCCGCCTGGACGACGCCATAGGACCGCTGGCCGCCGGGCGCGGTGACGCCGCCGACCGGCAACAGCGTGGCCACGAGGTTCACGGTGTTGGAGAGGCCGAGGTTCTGCAGGGCGAACTCCACGGTCACGGTTTCCGCGGGATCGATCGCGCCGTTGGCCGGGGCGCAACTCCCGCTCGTCACGGCGGCGGCGGCCACGAGCAACACTTCCCGGTCGCTGGCGTTGTCCATGACGAGCGCAAAATCCTGGTCCAGCGGATCGGCGTCGTTGGGCACGCCGTCGGAGTTGATATTGGCGGCGCTGACGGTGACGGTGAACGGCCCGCGAAAGCCAGGCGGCAGGAAGACGCTCTCGACGTTGTTGACCGTGTCGGGCACGCCACCCGCCACGGACTGGTCCGAGACGAACACGTTGCCGTAGTAGGTCTGCCCGCTGACTTCGACGGTGAGATCGAGGTCGTTGTTGTAGGCGTTGCCAAACGTGGCGCCCGGCGCATCGGTCCACGCCAGCGTCACGCGGAGAGGTTTGTTGGTCTGGACGACCACGCCTTGGAACACGCGCACTTGGCCGCTGGCGACGAATTTGTCTTCCGCCAACTGGTCGCGGAAAACGCGTGGCCCGCTGCCGAAGGCCGCGCCGAGGTTCATCTCCCCCAGGCCTTGGTTGCGGGAGGGCAGCGTGTCGCTGGAGCCGCTGCCGGCGAGATAGCGGGCGGAGTTCATGAGCCAGGCCTTGGTCATCGCCGGGCTGGGCGCGCGCCAGCCGTGGTTGAGGAACCATTGCCGGAACAAGGCCGCGCCGCCGCCCACCGCCGGGCAGGAGTGGCTCGTGCCGGACGACGTGGTGAAGAACTGCTGGCCCAGAGGAAAGAAGTTGAAGGCGCTGCCCGCGTGATGGCTGCCGGACAACGCGCACACGCCGCTGGCCATGAAGCAACTCAGCGCCGTGCCCAGCGGGCCAGGGTTGAACTCCTGGGCCACACCGCCGGTGACGTGCGTGCCGGGGCCGACGAGGTCGGGCTTCACGCGTCCGTCGGCGCAGGGGCCGCGGCTCGAAAAAGACGCGATGTCCTCCGCGCTGTCCGCGTCCAGGTCGTCCAGGTCGCAGCCGTCGCTTCCGGCGGAAGTACTCCCGCCGTGGGCGGTGGAGTGGGAGTGGACGTTCTCCGCCGCGCCCACGCAAAAGATGTTCTTACCCGTGCCCGGTGAGCCGATGGACCGGCTGCCGGGGCCGGAGTTGCCCGCGGAGAAGACGATGACCATTTCCTGGTTTCCCGCCGTGGGAATTTCCGAATCCGCCGGTTGCGCGTCGCGCACCAGCGTGTCGTAAAACTGCGAGTCCTCCGTGTATTCACCCTCGACGCTGGCGCCCCAACTGTTGCAACTGATCCGCGCGCCGTCCGCGTAGGCCTTCGACTGAAGCTCCGTGTAGTCGGGGTAGGTGAAGTAGTCGGGATCGAAGATGACCGACGAGCCGACTTTGACAAAGGGCGCGATGCCGAGGCCGAAGTGGTAGCCGGCGGCATCGGCGTGCGGAAAGCCGGTGAGGTCATCGTAGCCGGCCACGATGTGGGCGTTGATCGTGCCGTGGCCGTCGCAGCCCTGAATCGTGCTGAGGAGGCCGGCCCCGCTCAGCGAGTCGTCGCCGCCGCCCGGCGTGCCGATCAGGCGATTGTAGAGCACGCGGCCCGGTTGGTTGGTGTCACCGAGCGGATACAGCCCGAAGTGGCCGGGCTGAGTGGTGCCGTTGTCAATCCCGCTGTCCGTAATGTCCACGCCGAAGCCCGACGCCGTGAACTGCGCCTGGTTGAAACCGAGTCCCTCCAGCCAGGCCAGGTAACCGGGACCGTTGGGTTGGCCCAGCGTGACCTGGCCCGAGAGGATGATGCCCTGCCGCTCGTCGTTTTTGCGGGGCTCGATGTAGCGGCGGATGAACACCACGTCCGGGCGGGCGGCGAGGTCGTTCAGCCGCTCCGGCGGCAGGCGCACCACGAGGTTGACGTAGCCGAGGGCCTTGTGCTGGCGCAGCAGTTTCGTCTTCCAAAGATCGACGTAGTGCAGCGTCTCGGCGTTGGCCGGCTCGTCTCGCAAGAGTTGCACGGAAAACAAATCGTCGGCCTTTTCGCCGCGGAGGGTTTTGCCGATCTCGGCCTGGACCCGCGGATGAAATTTGTGCTGCGTCTGGTAAGCGCCTTCCCACTGGAGGTGCGTCACGGACTTCACCTCGGCGCGCAGTCGCTTCAGCGCCGCGGCCTCGCCATAGACGAGGTAGGCGTTCCGGGGAACATGGCTGACGATCTGAAATCCGCACTGCTGGAGTGCTTGGTGCCACTCTGGACGCACTGGCCCGGCGAACTGCACCAAGTGCAGCCGCCGGCCCGCGAAGTCAGCGTCGTCCGCCGATTTGGCGGTCACACGCGCCGCGCCGGGCAAGGTCTGGATGGGGCCGGAGTGCAGTTCGATCACATCGTCGCCCGTGCGCTCCGTCACGCCGGGGCTGGCGGCGAGTTTGGACATTGCGTCATGGTCCGCTTCCCACAACTGGTAACTGCCGTAGTCTGCGATGAGCGTTGCGCCCAAAGCGCCGAGGGCGGGCCGGAGCGCGGGATTGGTCACTTGAAGTTTCCGCTTCGCCGTCGGCGGATTCGGCGTGGGAGTTCCAGAGTGAAGCGGGAAAACCAGAGGCCAGGCGGCAACGAGGACAGCGAGAGTCCGCGAAATGGTCGAGGCGATATTCATGATGACCCATTGAGCAGGCGTGGATCGTGAATGCGGGAGAAGGTACGCCCGCCCGCCGGGCTGTCGAGGAGAAACCCGGCGCAGGCGGTTCCGTCTCCGGAAAGATTCTTCGCTTCGTTCCAGGCCGGCTGTGCTACGCTGCGCCCGGCAGCGACCCAAAAAAAACCTTGAGCGCCACGCAGGACAAGTTTCCGCCCGGCTTGAACAACGCGTATCTCTTCGCGACGTTCAACGCGCTCTCCTTTCAGATCGTGCTCAACAGCCCGATGGTGCTGTACGGCAAGTCGCTCGGCGCCAGCGCCACGGTGCTGGGCATCATCACGGGTATGATGCCGCTGCTGGTCATTTTCCAAATCCCGGCCGCGCAGTACATCGACCGCGTCGGCTACCGGCGGTTCGTCTATGCCGGCTGGGGCACGCGGGTCTCGTTCATCTTCGGCATGACGCTGGTGCCGGTGACGGGCTTCTTCCTCAACGCCACCACTCGGCTGGCGCTGCTGCTGGCGCTGCTCTTCGGCTTCAATCTCTCGCGCGGGATTTCGAGTTGCGCGTGGCTGCCGTGGATTTCGCAATTGGTGCCGCCCGCCGTCCGCGGACGTTACCTGGCGCGCGACGCCGCCTTCGTGAATCTGGCCAGCTTCGTCACCTATCTCCTCGCCGCGCTGTGTCTGGGCGTGGACCCGCAGGCCTGGCAGTTCGCAGTGCTGTTCGCCTTCAGCGCAGTGATGGGGGCGGCGAGCCTGGTCTTTCTCAAGCGCATCCCGGACTGCCCGCCGCCGGCGCAGGAGAAGACCGGCAAAGGCCCGGTGCCGTGGGGCGAGATCGTGCGCTTCCCACCGTTCCGCAAACTGCTCCGCACCGCCGTGACTTGGTCCGTGGCCTACGGCGGGATGACGGCGTTTACGGTGCTGTTCCTGAAATCGGAGACTGCCATGAGCGAGCGCGCCATCTTGGGCGTGAGTTCGGTGTCGTTTCTCGGCGGGCTGTGCAGTCTGTGGTTCCTCGGCTCGCGGCTGGACCACTTGGGCAGCAAGCCGGTGCTGATGTTCTCGTTCCTGACGTGGCTGGGGATCATCGCGGGCTGGGGCGCGCTGGCGGGGGGAGTGATCGAGGTCCGTCTGGGCGTGATTCTCGGACTGCAATTCCTCCTGGGCCTGTTCGCCGCGTTGGTGCAAATGTCCCACACGCGTCTCGTCATGGCCGTCAGCCCAGTCATGGGGCGGAACCATTTCCTCGCGCTCTACTCGGTGCTGAGCAGCGTCGCGCTGGGGCTGTCGCCGATCTTGTGGGGCTTGCTCATCGACGCCGTTGGCCCCACCAGCAGCCGCTGGCTCAGCGTGGACTGGAACCGCTACACGGTGTTTTTCTCCGCAACCGGCGCGGTGATGGCGCTGGCGCTGTTGCTGGCCACGCGCTTGGAGGAACCCCAGGCGGTAAGCATGGAAGACCTGCTGAAAGAAATCCTCGTGCAATCGCCGCAGCGTGTGTGGATGAAGCTCTGGCCCAGGGCGGGATGAGAGAAGCTTGAGTTGAGGGTTGAGAGACGTCACAGGAGGACCAGAACGCTCAACGCTCAACTCAGATTCCTCTCAACTCCCCAACCCAATGCGCACAGTCATTCAACGAGTTTCGGAAGCCTCCGTGACCATAGCCGGCCAGGTGCGGGGCGCGATTCAACACGGGCTGGTGGTCTTGCTCGGCATCGAAGATGCCGACACCGCCGAGGACATCGAGTGGCTGAGCGGCAAGATCGTTCGCCTGCGCCTCTTCGACGACGAGGCGGGCGTGATGAACCGCTCGGTGCAGGAAGTCGGCGGCGGCATCCTGCTCATCAGCCAGTTCACGCTTCATGCCAGCACGAAGAAAGGGAACCGCCCGTCCTACATTCGAGCGGCGCGACCGGAAGTGGCCATCCCGCTCTACGAGGCGTTCGTCCTCCGGCTCGCGGCGGATTTCGGCAAGCCGATCCAGACCGGCGAGTTCGGCGCGATGATGCAGGTGGCGCTGGTGAACGACGGCCCGGTGACGATTGTGATCGACACGAAGAACCGCGAGTGACGCTGGAGGCTGCTCTCGGAATTCCGGGGACCGGTGCGGGCGACCGGAGTGCGGATTGCGTCCCGTTCGAGAACCACGCTCCCCAACCCTCACCCTACCCCTCTCCCGTCCGACGGGAGAGGGAACCCGCTGGGCGCGCTCGTTGGAGGTGAACATCAGCTTCGTCAAGGCGCGTGACCCGTTCCTCCCTCTCCCATCGGATGGGAGAGGGCCGGGGTGAGGGGGGCGATTCGTTTGGCCTGCACGGTCCCAGTCCGCTTTCCCCGGAAAGGCGTCAAGAACCTTGATTAAACCCGACAGCGGCTTCGTCAGAAACCTCGACTCAATATGAACACGCTTTTGGCCCCGACCAGCCGGCGCCGTTTCTTGCGCCAGACGACCGCCACTCTTGCCACGTTTTCCCTCGTGCCCGGTTCCGTGCTGGGTCTGCGCGGACAGACGCCGCCCAGCGCCAAGTTGAACATCGCCTGCATCGGCATCGGGGGGCAGGGCGGCGCCAGCGTCAGCGGCACCAGCAAGGAGAACCTCGTCGCGTTCTGCGACGCGGATTGGCGGCGCGCGGGCAAGATCCTGGAGAAGTATCCCGGCATCAAACGCTACCAGGACTTCCGAAAGATGTTCGACGCGATGGAGAAATCCATCGACGCCGTGACCGTCGCCACGCCCGATCACACGCACGCGGTCGCGGCGATGGCGGCGATCAAGCGCGGCAAGCACGTCTATTGCGAGAAGCCCCTGGCGCACTCCATCGGCGAAGTCCGCGCGCTCATGAAGGCGGCGCGCGAGCACAAGGTCGTGACACAACTTGGCAACCAGGGCCATTCCTCCGCCACGATCCGCGATTTCTGCGAGTGGATTTGGGACGGCGCCATCGGCAACGTGCATACCGTTCATGGCGCCTGCGGCTCGGTCTATTCGCGGATCGCCGACCTGGAGCGGGTCAAGGAAGGCCAGCCCGTGCCGGAAGGACTCGACTGGGACCTCTGGCTTGGCCCTGCGCAAACCCGCCCGTACCATCCAGCCTATTTGCCGGGCGTGTGGCGCTCGTGGAGTGCGTTTGGCTCCGGCGTGATCGGCGACTGGGTTTGCCACGTAGTCGATCCCTCGTTCTGGGCGCTCGACCTCGGCGCGCCAAAAACGATCCAGGCGGAGGCGAAGGACTACGATCCCAAGCTGCACGGCGAAACTTTCCCCACCGGCACGGTTGTCACTTACGAGTTCCCGGCCAAGGGCAAGCGCGGCCCAGTCAAGCTTGTGTGGCACGACGGCCGGGAGAAGATGCCGCGGCCCGCTGACATGGAGGGCGAAGACAAGGTGCCCACCACCGGCGCCATCGTGATGGGCGACAAAGGCACGATCATCCACGGCTCGCACGGCGCGGGCAGTGTTCGGCTGATCCCGGACGCGAAGATGGACGCCTACAAACAGAAGCTCCCGCCGAAGACCATCCCGCGCGTCGGCGGCCACCACCAGGATTGGCTGAACGCCATCAAGACCGGCGGCAAGGCTGGGTCGAATTTCGACTACGGCGGGCCGCTCACGGAGATCGCCTGCCTCGGCATCATTGCCACCAAGATGCTCGGCCAGAAGCTGGAATGGGACGCCGAGCGGATGCGGTTCACGAACAACAGCGAGGCGGACCGCTACGTCAGTCCGGCGTATCGCGCCGGCTGGAGTTTGTGAGTTTGCCGACATGAACCGGCTTGCGAAAACTTCGGTGGCTCTGGCCGTGGGATTCTTGATCGCGGCCCGTGGCTTCTCTGCGGAGAATTCACCGCCGTCTTCCGGCTCCACCCGCGAAGTCACACGCGAGTTTCTGCTCGACCGCATTTACGGCGGCTGGGTGGGGATGCTCATCGGCGGACTCGAAGGTCTGCCGCACGAGTTCAAATACAAGGAGCAGCCGCGCGCCACACTGCCCGACTTCACGTTCCTGGCGCAGGGAGCGCGCTCGGACGACGACAACGACTTCGAGTGGGCGCATCTCTGGTTCATGGACAAGGATGGCGCGCTCAAGCTGCCGTATCCCCGGATCGTGGAAATCTGGAAGGCCAACATGAACCAGGGCATCTGGGTCGCGAACAAGCGGGCGCGGGAGTTGATGGACCAAGGCGTAGTCCCGCCCGAAACCGGCAGCACGGCGAAGAACCCGCACGCGTCGTACAATCTCTCCGGCCAGTTTTGCACGGAGTCCTACGGCCTGATTGCGCCTGGGATGCCGCAGGCGGCGGCGGAACTCGGCCTCCATTACGCGCGCATCGCGGTGTCGGAAGAGCCGCTGCAGGCTGCGCAGTTCTGGACCGCCCTCGTCAGCCTCATGCCGTTCCACGACGGCCCGTTGGAGGCCGCGCTCGCCCAGGCCGTCCAGGCCGTCGATCCGAAAAGCGCGATGGCGGAAGTCGTGGCCGACGCGCGCTGGCTGCACCGCGAGCATCCGAACGACTGGAAAACCGCACGGCAGTTTATCCACGACAAGTGGGTGGTGCGGAAGAAGTGGAACATGAATTCCACGCCGTCGAACGGGGCGCTGGTGCTGCTGGCGCTGCTCTATGGCGGCGGGGACTTCTACAAAACGCTGCAATACGCGATGGCCCTGGGCTACGACGCCGACTGCAACGCGGCCACGGCCGGCGCGATCGTCGGCGCGCGCATCGGCTTCCAGCGCATCGCCGCCATGCCGCAATTCAAGATGCCGGATCGCTACGTGAACAAGACGCGGCCTTCGCTGCCCGCCGAATGCAAGGTGAGCGAGCAGGCGGCGGTCCTTCTGCGCGTGTGTGAGCGTGTGATCCTGGCCCACGGCGGCGAACGCGTCGAGATCGGCGGCCAGCCCGGCTTCCGCATCCGCTTGCAGGAGCCGCGCGTCTTGGAGTCCTTGCGCAAGGGAACGGCGGAGTGAGCTAGCGGCGTTCCGCGGAATTCCGGTTGAATTTTCCCCGGCCAACCGCCATCAAAGGCACAACATTTTAAGCCATGAACCAAACATCACCTCCTCTCGTTTCGGCCGGACAAAGCCGGCGTGATTTCCTCAAAACCTCCAGCGCTCTCGCGGCCGGCGTGGCCCTCGGCGCCGGGGTGGCCCGTCCCGGCTACGCCGCCGAGAACAACACCATCAAGCTTGCCCTCGTCGGCTGCGGCGGGCGCGGCACCGGCGCGGCGTCGCAGGCCATGTCCACGAAAGGCCCGACCAAGCTGGTCGCGGTGGCGGACGTGTTTACGCACCGGACGGAGAGCAGCCTCAAGACCCTCTCTCCCAAGCACGCTGCCCAAATGGACGTGCCACCGGAGCGCCGCTTCATCGGCCTGGACGCTTTCAAGAAAGCCATCGACTGCCTGGACAAAGGTGACGTGGTGCTGCTGACCACCGCGCCGGCCTTCCGCCCCATTCACCTCGACTACGCCGTGCAGAAGGGCGTGAACGTGTTCATGGAAAAATCCTTCGCCGTCGATCCGGCGGGCACGCGGCGCGTCTTGCAAGCCGGAGAACTGGCCGGCCAGAAGAACCTCAAGATCGCCGGCGGCCTGATGAGCCGTCATTCCAAGTCGATGGCCGAGTGCATCCAGCGCATCCACGACGGCATGATCGGCGACATCATTACGGTTTGGGCCTACCGCATGCATGATTCGGTCGGATTGGGTGGGAAGCAACCCGGGCAGAGCGACCTTGCTCACCAGATCGCCAACTACAGCAACTTCACCTGGCTCAACGGCAGCTTTTACGTGGACTGGCTGATCCACAACGTCGATGTCGCCTGCTGGGTCAAGAACGAGTGGCCGGTGTCCGCCCAAGGCATGGGCGGCCGTCAGGTGCGCAAGGAAGCCGATCAACTCTTCGACCATTACGCGGTGGAAAACCACTTTGCCGATGGCACGCGGATGTTCGGCCAGGCCCGGCACATCACCAAGTGCTACGACTTCTGGGGCGTGGTGGCCCACGGCACGAAAGGTTCCGCGCTCCTCGGCGAGGGCCAGCCCCGGCCGCGCATCTTCAAGGGCCACAAGCAGACTTCCGAGAACATGATCTGGGACTACAAAGGGCCGGCCTCGGATGCTTACCAGTACGAGCACGACCTGTTCTTCGACGCGATCCGCAACGACAAGCCCTACAACGAAACCGAACGCTGTGCGAAGTCCTGCCAGACGGCCATCCTGGGCCGCATGGCCTGCGAATCCGGGAGCATGATCGCTTGGGATGAGGCGCTGGCCTCCAACATCGAACTGGCGCCCGGCTTGGAGAACCTGACCTGGGACGGTCCCGCGCCGGCCCCGCTCAAGAACGGCAAGTACGAAATCGCCATGCCAGGGGAGACGAAAGTGATCTGAGACGGAACCGGAGTCGGCCGCAAAGAACGTCAGGCAACGCAAAAGAGATAGGGGCCACAGGCGGAGTCGAACGAGAATGGACTCGACCTCCCGCCGTCTGCTCAGCCGTACAGTCGAGGGAACCACGAAACACACGAAAGACACGAAAACAAAGGCTGAACCGCGGTGGGGAGCGGGTGCTCCGGCGTCAACAAAAGGTGACAGGGCTGAGGGATCTTTCCATTCCCGGGCCAGCCAAGGTCTTCTTGGGTCTTCCTTTCGTGTGTTTCGTGTCTTTCGTGGTTCCACTGAATTGCTACGGCTAAGGCTGCTCTTTCGGAGCGGAGTCTCGGAGGAGGCCTGCCAAGCCCTCACCCTGGCCCTCTCCCGTCCGACGGGAGAGGGAACACGCGGCACGCGCTCGTCGCCAGCGAACGCTTGCCTCGTCCGGACGCGTGCTCGGCTCCCCCTCTCCCATCGGATGGGAGAGGGCCGGGGTGAGGGGGAAACCATCCCCGCTCGCACCGGCGTTATCGAGTTGAGAGCGGCCCCGTCGTGCCGAGGGTGCGGCTGCAATTTCGGCTTGCTGGCCGGTCCCGGTTCGGCACACTCCGGGCAGGATGCAAGCCAGCCACCACGGCTCGCCGGGAAACGACCGCACAGTTTTGCGGGTGTTCCAGGATACGTCCTTGGGAACAACCGCAGAAAGTGCGGCTGTTCCCCGGAGAAGCCGGGAACACCGACTTGCGGTTGAATAAAATGTTAGGCCGCATGACGCCTCCTGCCACATCGAGGCTCAATGAGTTATCGCAGCGATTCACTGCTCTGCTGTTCGCCCGCTTTTCGGAGTTGGAGCGGCACGTTGTCGCGCCACGAGACTTTCAGCACGATGGTGACCTCTACATTGAGTTTCCCTGTCCGTTCCCGACGGAGTTGCAGTGGCCGCTTTGCATCTGGACGGAGCGCGGACGTGAAGTCAGCATCGGTCTGGATGCTTGCCACACACACTTCACTTGCAGCAGAGACGCCGTCGAGTCGGATATTTTCGCCGAGGCGCTTGCGTTTCTCGACGATATCTTTGCCGAGCGTATCGTTGTTATTTCGTTCGTTTCTGATGGTCGATTGGCTGGTTCATCGTTTCATCCGCCAGAGGAGATAGAGGCTGAGATTGCCCAAACGCCTCCTGGCATTTTGGTAAGGGTTCGGTCTTGGAGAGGCACCTATCTGCGAGACCATGCGGCCTAACCACCAAAGGATGGAAAGGACCGGAGCGCGGAGAAGGCGTGAGCATGTCATCTGAGGTGAGCGCGCGGAGCGTCCTTTCCATCCGTTGTTGAACCCGCCCGGCCGCCCAACCAATGCGCTGCAGCGGAGGGCGTCCCAGCTCCAGAGCCGGCATCCCGGCGTGATCGCGCGGAACGTCAATCCGACCCAGCGTTCACGGCCACAGCACCACCCGATAGAACCGCTGCGGCACGCCGGAGAGGGCGTTGGTGACGGTCACCGTGGAGGCCGGGGCCTGATGCTCGCCATCGAGCGGCGTCCAGAGCGGCTCGTTGAGATCGTTCTTGTACTCGACACGGTAGGTTTGCCCAAGAGTGGCGCTGAACGAGAATGAAATCGCGCCGCCCGCTAGCATCGTGATTTCGCCAACCCGCGGCGGAACGGGGACCACGCTGACGATGTTGGCGGCGCGCGGAGTGGGTGTGGCCATGAAATGGACTGCCCCCGCGCCGTCAGGATAGCGGCCCTGGCTCACGTCGTTGGTTTGCGGACCGAACGTGACCGCGTCGATCGGCGTGCCGTCGGGCGCGAACAACCCGATCTCTTCGCCCCCAGCGGCCAGCTTGAAGTTGGCGTGGAGGTCCAGGCGGTTCGAGGAGTTCTGGCTGCCGTTCTCATCCGCCCACACCAGCAAGTAGCCGCGTGGCCCGATGCCGGCGTAGGACGGGAGCGGCCACTTGGTCTTGTTGGTCAAGGTGTCGGTCAGGAAATACCCGGCGAGGGAAATCGCTTCCGTGCCGGGATTGAAGAGCTCGATCCAGTCGTCGAACTGCCCGTCCGCCGGGTCGGCGAGGGTGCGCGTGTTGGCGGCCATCCACTCGTTGATAAACACGGTGAGCGAGGCCGGGGCGCCGTTGTTGGGAGCACCGGGCGTCACATGGAAGAAGTCGAGCCGCTCGAACGGCTGGGCATCGGGGAACGAGCCGTAGGAATGGTTCGTGGGCACGACGGCGTAGTTGAGGTAGTCGAGCACCTCCGGCTGGCCCTCGCGCAAGCGGGCCAAGGCGATGGAGCCGTGGGCCGCGGCGAGGCGGAAGCTGGTGTGCAGTTCTGTCGGCGTGGACTGCTCGCTCCGACCGTCGGCGAAGATGAGTCTGAACTCGCCAGCTTCGATGACGGCACCCGCAGGGAAGGCCCACTCGGTCAGGTTCGTGAAATTGGTGGCGAGGGATAGGCCTTCCAGAGCGATCGCGTTGGTGCCGGCGTTGTAGAGTTCAATCCACGGCTCGCGCTGGCCGGCGCGGTTGGTGAGGCCGTCGAGATTCAGCGGTTGGACCTCATTCAACCAGAGCGGCGGGATGGCCGGGAGGCTGGTGGCCAGGCTGTTCGAGGCGCCGGGGCTGGAGCTCACGAAGAGCGGCGAGACGAGCCGCGGCGGTGTGTAGAACGCCGGCGTGACGACGGCGGTGATGTTGGTGTCCACCCGGAGCGAACTGCTGGCGATGCGCAGGGTCAGGTTGGTGCAGGTGGTGTTCGCCAGATAGTAGGCGCGGTTCGTGCCGAGGTAGAGGCCGTTGTCGGCGTAGTTGTTGGTGACGCAATACCAGAAGCTCAGGGTGACGGGCGAATTGGCCGGCGGCGGGGGCGAGAGCCACTGGCTGACCAAGCGGGCAACCAAGCCGCTGGTGGCGTTGGTGGTCGCGAGCCGGAGCGCGCCGGTCCCGTTGTGGACCAAACCGGTGCTGAGCGTGGTGTTGGTGTACCACGCCACAATGGTCCAGCTATTGGTCAACGTGGGGTCATCGATCAACGGAGCCGTCTCGAAATCGCCGTTGCGGACAAAGTTGGCGCCGACGGCGGCGTTGGTGCCGGCGACGATGGAGATCTCATCGATCACGACGCTGCCCGGACCATCGAGCGACATCAGAAGGCGCTGGCTCGCGGTGCTGGCGCTGTTGCCAGTGACAGCGACAAAGCGCCAGCCACTATTCGTGGCGGCCGGCGTCCAGAAGCCCGGCTCGTACGTCGGCGCAGCGTAGCGCGTGGCCCAGTTGCACGGGCGGCTGTTGTCTTGCACGGCGTCGAGCAGTTGGATGGTCGAGGCGGTGATGACGTTGTTCGAGCCGACAGGCCACGGCGGCACGGAGTCGTAGCGGACTTTGTCGATGACCGTGTCGAGCGCGGGTGGAAGGCCCGGCTGGAGGAGGGTGAGTGTTTCGCCGCCCGCTTGCAGGTTGCCGGCGAATTCGTCGAAGACCACAATCGCCGGGCCATAGGCGATGTCGAAGGCGACTCGGTCCTTGGCCAGCACCAGGAAGCCGCGCGGGCCGAGCACGCTGCCACCGGGGAAAACGTAATCCAGCCCATTGAACCGCCAGCCGGACAAGTCAAAGGCCGCGGTGGACGACGTGTTGAACAGCTCGACAAACTCCGCGTCCGGCTGGACGGGATTGAACATGATCTCGTTGATCACGACCGAGCCTTGCGGTGATGGAGCCTCGCCCGGATAGACCACCGTGACGGCGTTGCTCGCGCCGGCGACAAGCTGACCGCGCGCGTCGTAGCCGAGCACCGTGAACTGGTTCGTGCCCGGCGCAGGAGCCAGGCGCAGGGTCCAGTTGCTCACGCTGGTCCACGTGACCAGCCAGGCGGTGTCATTCACTGTGATCGTCTTGACCGTGATGGGCGCAGTACCGCTCAGTGACACGAGATTGGAGTTCGCCGTGAAACTGCTCGGGCCGGTGAGGCCGAAGCCCGCATTCACGTTGGCCAGTTGGGCGAGCAAGTAAGTCCGCCGGTCGCGAAACCAAGCCTTCACGAACGAGGGATTCACCAGCGCCCCGCCGTCGCACATCGTCACGCCGTTGGCCACGAGCGACGCGTACTTGGCGTCCATGATCGGATCACAGTTCGCGCTGAGGAGCGGGCCGTCCACCGCGTCCTGCACGGCGCGGAAGTAAGCGCGGCGGAACGGCGGGTGGTTGTACAGGCGGGTCACAGTCGGATCGTTGGAACTGAAGAGCGGGCCGGTGGAGGCCGTGTAGGCGCCCGGCCCGCGCGGCGAAACCAGCATGAGCCAGTCGAGGTCGAAAGCGTAAAGCTGCCAGCGGCCGGCGCGCGGCTTGTAGGCGTACATGTTCTTGCCGATGTCGTGGCCCCAACTGTCGAAGTTGTTGATGATATGTTCGAAGGCGAAGATGCCCATCCATCGCTCCACGTCTGCCAGCCCTTCGGTCGCGGACGTGTATGGCTCCGGGCTGGTGGCGTTGAGCGCGTCGGCCAACGCGAAGACGTTGGTGTAGTTGTTGGCGGTGTCGAAAGAGCGCTTCAGCCAAGTCCAGCGATACCGCTCGGTCTTCTTCATCGTGCCGCCGTCGGTCAGGTTGGGCGTGGTGTACACCAGCAACTGCGGCATGGGATCGGCCAACAGTGCAGTTCCCGTGTCGGGGTACTCAAACGCGCGGTCGATCTTGTAGAACTCGCCGCCGGTGTCGCCGAACGACCAAGCGTCCAGGAAGTCACCTGCCGGCTGAATGACCGCCTCGAACACACCGCCGCGCTGCATGTCCGTCACGCCGTTGACTTGGAGCCGGATGAAGTGGCGATGACTGAAGGGCAGGTTCATTTGGTCGGCGATCCAGTACGCCATCTGTTCCTGGACGGCCGTGTTCTCGCCGCCGTGGCCGCCGGGCCAGTCGAGCACGAGGTCTTCGTTGCCGAGGAACTTGTCGTCCGGCGGGAACATGATGCTGTAGCCGCAGCGATTGCCCGACGGCGTGGTAAAACCCGGCGCGATGTAAGGGCTGCCAGCGTAGAGCGCGAGCGTGTTGTACATCGCCCGCTGGCTGCCGAGCACGAACGTCACGTCGTTGGGCGTGTTGTCGAGGTTGTGGCGCGCGTCCCAGGTGTTGAACGTCGCCTGCGTCATCCACAGTCGATACACCGGGAAGTTGCCCGTCGGCACGTTTTCGCCGAAGCGGACCAAGCATTCGCGAGCGGGCGCATCGTTGGGGAATCGGCTCGTGGCACTGGGCGTGAAGCCATCGCCGGCCTGCACGTAAAACGCGACCAGCGCGCCGTTGGTCTGGCCGGGAAGGGTGGCGCTGAACAGGCCGTCGCCCGCCACAGCGTCGCCGCCCGTGCCGTCATCACGCATCGGCACGGAGAAGGAATTGGTCGCGGGATCGAGACGATAAACCACGCTCAGCGCGGCCACGCCGTCTGAGTCATCCACTCGCGCAGTGACGACCACGGCTTGGTTTGCCGCGGGCAGGACCGGACTGTGCGCCACGTCGTAAATGGCGGGCGGCGCGTTCGGCACCGCGCGGCTGTTGCGCGTGCCCGGCGTGCCGAGGTTGGCGGGCAACGTCATCGTTCCGACCGCTTCGAGCCAGTTGCCGCGCAGGCGAAACAGGATTTCCGGATGGCCGCGCAGCCACCGCACCTTGGCGCGAATCGTGGCGGTGTCGCCACTGGCCAGCGCGCTCGTGAGCGGCGTGCGGATGCGGTTGACCTGATTGTCGCCGCGATCGACCGCGCGCACGTGGTAGGAGCGGGCGCTGAAGTAGCCTTCAGTGGTTTCCAAACCGGACGGCGATTCGGTGCCTTCCGCCGTCCAACTAGTCGCGCCGGACTCGAAGGTGGAATTGGCGATCAGGTTCACGCCGCTGCCGTTGAGCACTTCCACGCCGTCGATCAAGCACTCGCCGGCGCCCTGCAACAGGACTTGAAGCTGGTCCGCTGCCACGTTGCCGTTGTCCACGACTCCTCTCCGCGATACGACCGTCCAAGGCGCTTTGGCGGTTTCGTCGCTGTCGGCCCAGTTCGCGGCGAGGCGATTGTCGCTGCGCGGGTCGGTCAGCTCGAGGCTGCTGCCGCCGCCATCGGCCCAGCGCGGCCAGCGCCCGCCCGTGCCGTAAGTGACCTCGTTCACGACGATGAAGATCGTGTTGGTGACGGCTTGATGCTGGGCGTTGGTCGAAACCCCCGGCTGTGGCATGGCCAGCGCGAGACGTTCGCCGCGGCCAGAGAGCGTGCCGCCGAAATCGCCGAGCACCGCGCTCACTGGGAGATTCGGGTAGTTCGTCAGCAGACGCGCGGCGTCCTTCGCCACGACGAGATAGCCGCCGGGCGCGAGCAGCGTGTTCGACGGGAACGTGAAATTGATGCCGTCCACGAACCGCCAGTCGCCGAGGGCCACGGTGCTGGGACCGCGGTTGTAGAGTTCCACGAACTGGTCGGCGTCGCGGCCCGAGATCGGCGCGAACATGATTTCGTTGATGACCACGTCGCGCGCCAGCGGCGGGGCGTTGTTTGTGCCGGGAGTTCGGCTGGCCAACTCGCGGAACGCCGACGCGCCGTCCGGGAACCGGCCCATCGAAACTCCGCTGGCCTGCGCCTCAAAGCGAACGGCGTCCAGCACGCGCGTCCCGGCGGCGTTGCGGAAGTAGATCGTTTCGCCGCCCGCCTTCAGGCCGAAGCCGAGTTGGGTTTCGTCGAAGGACACAAAGCCGCGCGCCGGGATGAGAGTGTTTGGCGGAAGGGCGAATTTGTTCGTGTCCGGATCGTCGGTCAGAAAACAGCCGGAGAGGTCGAGCGGCTGAGTGCCGCGGTTGTACAGCTCGATGAAGTTCGGCGCTGCGCCGTCGGCGTGCGCCAGGAACTCGTTGATGACCACCGCGCGCAGCGGGTCGGGCGTCACCGCATCAAGCCGCCCCGGCGAACCGAGCACCGCATCACTCGCGGCCCAAGCGCGCGGGTCACGCTCGCCGAACGAAGGCCGCGCCAAGACCAGCGAGTGTCCGGCGCCATCGGCCGCGGCGGGCCACGGCGGCTCGCTCGAATAGTTCACTTCCAGGAAGACCGCGCCGGTGCGATGACGCAGGCGGATCGTGCCCGCATCGTTGGGCAGGCCGTTGGTGCTCGCGCCATCCCACGGCCCGAGCGCGTCCGCGAAACCATAGACGGACTGCAGGTCTTCCGGCGCGCGGGCCACGACGAGGAAGCCGCCGCCGGGCAGGACCGTGCCCGACGGGAAGGTGTAGTCCACATCGCCGGAGAGCCGGTAGCCGCTGAGGTCTTCGGTCTCGCCGCGCGCGTTGAAGAGTTCGATGTATTCGAGCCGGGCCGCGTTCGTCCCGATCAGGATGTTCGGCGGGTGATACATGATTTCCGAAATCACCAGACTCGTGAGGCGGCTGCATTGGCCGAGCGGCTCGATGTCGAGTCGAGTCGCGTTCGTGACGACGGAGCTGACATCCGACAAGTCGCGAAAGGCCGCCGTCGTGGTTTCGCCGGCTTGGTGGCTCGACACGGCGAATCCGAAAAGCACAGTCGAGGGCAGCGCCAAGTTGGCCGTGCCCAGCATCGCCCAACTCTGGCCGTCGAAACCCGCGTAGCCCGTGAACTGGCTTCCTGCCCGCTTCAGTCGCAACCAGGTTTGTGGCGGATTGACGGGGCACGAACCGCTCACTGTCGCGGGAGCGGCGGAGTTGCTGCGCGAGCGGAAGAAACAGCCGCTGATCGTGGGCGTGGCCATCACGCTGGCGAAGCGGCTGCCGGCGTCGAGTGTCTCGCGCGCCATCAGTCCCGCCTCGGCCCAGGCGTCGGACAGCGCCAGCGATTCCACGCGCACCTTCACGTCGAAGTCACCCGTGCGCGAGACGGAGTTGAACTGGAATTGGTCGCTGTTCCCCCCGATGTTCGTGCCGCCACCGGTCACGTTCATGCCGTTTGGAACTGCTACGATACTCCCGCCGAGCGCCGGGTTGCCGATGTCCTGCGATGCGTACGAAAGCGCGATGAAGGTGGCCTGGCTGTTGGAAGCGATCAGGTTCGCGGCGGCGGCTTGGTCCGTCAGCCCGTTCACCGTGAGCGTATAGACCGCGTTCTCTTCCAGCGGGCTGACTTCGAGCAACACGTTCGTCTGGGTGGCGTCGAGCGCGGCGCTGGAGATCGCCACGTTTCCGCTGGCGTCAATAACGGAGTAGAGGGCGCGGTTTGTGCCGGTGGCGGGCGCGATGCGCTCCGAGAATGAAGCTTGCACCTGGGCCAGCCCCAGCGACCGGGCACGGACGAGCACGGGCGGATTGGTGTCGGCGATGACGCCCAAGGTAGCGACACTGCTTGTGACGCTGTAGCTGAGGTTCGAGATCGTGTTCGCGGCCACAACTTTGAAGAGTGCCCCGTCGTCGTCCAGCGCCGCCATCGCGATGATGCAGGTGGCATTCGTCGCGCCCGGAATCGGCGCGCCGTTTCTCCACCATTGGTACGTGGGTTGGGGATTGCCGTTGGCACCGACGCTGAACGAAGCCGGGAACAATTCTGCGACGGTCAGGCTTTGCGGTTGGTTGGTGATCGCGACCGGCGTTTGCACGAAGGCCCTGGGAGCCACGACAACATTCGGCAGTCCCGAAGCTTTGATCAGCACGTAGTCCACGTCGAACTCCGCCACGCCGTTCAAGCTGCCCGCGGTGATCCCGGCAAAGCCTGCGCGGGTGGTGCGGGCGGGAGTGTAATCCCACGCGAGTTGCCAGACGGCTGGCTCTGGCACGCTGCCGTCGGCCAGCCAGATCTTTGCGAACACGTCATTCGCTCCACCTTGCGAGGGCGCATTCGGCTCGTGGCGCAAGCGAACCCAATACCAGACGTTGTTCGCCCAAGCGAAGGCCAGTTCCGGTCCCCAGGCGCGTGAATCGTCGAGCAGTTCCAAGTGGCGCTGGCCTGGACTCGGCTCGTCGCGGAAATGCCAGTTGAGGCCCTGGCTGGTGCTGGGATCGACACCCGCACTGACGCCTGCCCGCGCCGGATCACCGGTGCCGAAGTTCGTCACGCGGAGGCGCGCCAGCACTTCCTGCACGGTGTTGTTGTAGCCGGGCGATTCGCAGAGCAGGTGGTTCGGGTCGCCGGACGCGTTGGCGACGTGGAGCATCCCGCCGCTCACGGTGAAGACGTTCGCGCCGCGCACCGCCCAGTTGCCTCCGAGCGACGCGCCGTCGAAGTCATCCTGGAAGCCGCTGACCGTTGTCCCGACGTCCGCGGGCAAGAACGGCTGCGCGCGTGAACAGAAGGCTTGGAGCAAGATGATCCCGGCACTGAGCAGCGCCGGCCAGGCGGGTCTGAAGGTCAGCTTTGTCATGAGAACCGGCGCACTGTAGGCGCGGCTGACCACGAATTCCAAGCTCTCTCGCGACGATGGCCCGCAGTCTCGACAGCCTGGGTCGAACGGCGCTGTTCCAGCAGCCAAAGAAAAAGCGCCGGTCCATGGCGGAACCGACCGGCGCGTGCCCAAACCAACAGCGCTCGTCAATCCGTGACGACGATCTTGCGAGGCTTCACCCGCTCCGCCTTGGGCAGGGTCAGCGTCAACAGCCCTTGCTCCAGTTGCGCGGTGATCTTGCCCGCGTCGATCGTCGGTTCCAGGTCGAAGATGCGCCGGAAGCTCGCGGGTTTGGACTCCACATAGACGGCCTCGCCGGGGGGCGGCGCCGGTTCGCGGTGGCCCGTCAGCGTCAGCGTGTGATCTTCCAGCGTGATCTCCAGGTGGTCGCGCGTCACGCCGGGCATTTCCGCTTCGATAACGTAGGTGTCTTTCGTTTCGGCGATGTTCACGGCCGGCATCAGGTACTGGTTTTCTTCGACCCGTTTGACGGGCGCGCACTGGGATTGTTTTTCAACGAGGGTATTCATGTTTCCTCCGTTCAGTTCATTTCGATGTTGTGGTTGGAGCCGGGCGGCGCGCCGTGCGCCGCCCGGTGTTTCCTCAGTTTACTCGGACCTCAATCTGCTTGGGCTTGGCTTCCTCGGTCTTGGGCAGCGTGACCGTCAGGATGCCATCCTTGTAGGTGGCGCTGACCTTGTCCGACTCGACCGGCGACGGCAGCGAAAGCGTGCGCTGAAACCGTCCGAGGAACCGCTCCGTGCGGTAGAGTTCCGCGTCCTTGAACTTCTGCTCCTGCTTGCGCTCGCCCGCCAGCGTCAGCACTCCGTCATGGAGCGAGATTTCGATGTCCTCCTTCTTCATCCCAGGCAGTTCGGCCTTCACGACGACGCTGTCTTTGTCTTCGTAAAGATCGACCGCCGGGAGCCAGCCGCCCAGGAATTGCTGGGTGCCACGGGTGAATTCGGCCAATGGCGTCTCAAACAGCCGGTCGATTTCATCCCGCAGCGTGCTGAGGTGCCAGAACGGCGACCATCCAGTGACTTCAGGTTTTGTCCAACGTGTCAGTGTCATAGCTTTGCCTTTCTCTTTAGCTTTGGTGTTAAGCGTTCAACAGTGCCTTTCTCTTAGCCAGCAACGTGCCAGCAGTCTTGAAGGAGAGTCTGGATATTCAAGCTATTGAAAATGAACCGTCTGAAGCCTAGCACGGGTGATCCTTGTCTGCCGAACAACGGAGCCACTGTGACACTGAGAGAGTCTGAGAAAGCTTCTGCGAGCCACGATGACTCACGGATTAAACCCGCGCTCCGAAATGAAGTTGCGGGAGCGAGTCCGCCTCAGTGGTGTGGAGGGTTTCGGCGGGCCGCCGAAACCCGTACGCGCGCCGCGTGCGCTCCCCATTCTATTTTGGGACTCAGACTGAGATGGCTTGGCCCCAGCCCTTCTGCTGTCTTCGGCTCAGGCCAGATTGACGGGGTCGATGTCGATGGTCAGAGTCACGTCCTCCGGCAGCACCAGCGATTGGCTGAACTTCGCCAGATACTGGCTCAGCTTCGACATCTGCCGAGTCCGCAGCATGAGTTGGTAGCGATAAAAGGTTTCCGCGCGCGCCAGCGGCGCTGGACCGGGGCCGGCGAGAATGAGGTCGTGGAGGGGCGGAGCCTCCGAGGCGACGGCGAGACGGCGAGACGGAGAGACGGGGGCTTCCGGGCCGTCGGCGAACTGGAGTTCAGGCGCCCTCGTCGCCGGTTCGCCGGTTCGCCGGTTCGCCGAATCGTGCAGCCCCTTCTCCAACTCACTCCGCAAGTGTTCCGCCAGCAGCCGCACCTTGTCTTCGTTCCGGCCCTTCAGCGTGAGCAAGGCGGCGCGGGTCACAGGCGGATACTTGAGTTGTTCGCGGAACTCGATCTCCTGCTCGTAGAAGCCCGCGAAGTCGTGCCGGCGCGCGTATTGGATGGCCGGATGGAAGGGCGTGAAGCTTTGCACGAAGACCTCGCCTTCCACGTCGCCGCGGCCCGCCCGACCGGCGACCTGCGTGAGCAGTTGGAACGTGCGTTCGCCCGCGCGGAAGTCGGGAATGTGCAGGCTCAGGTCGGCGTAGATGATCCCCACGAGCGTCACGTTCGGAAAGTGCAGGCCCTTGGCGATCATCTGCGTGCCGACGAGGATGTCGATCTTGCCGGTGCGGAAGTCACCGAGGATGCGCCGATAGTCTTCCTTGCGTTGGAGAACGTCGGAGTCCATGCGCTGGATGCGGGCGTGGGGAAAAAGCCGCGTCAGCGTGTCTTCCACTTTCTGGGTGCCCAAGCCCGAGTAGCGGATGGCGGGATTGCGGCACTGCTCGTCCGGGCAAACCGTAGGCGCGGCCGTGTCGTAGCCGCAGATGTGACAGCGGAGTTTCTGGACGGACCGATGGTAGGTCAAGGCCACGCTGCAATTCGGGCATTCCGCCACGAAGCCGCACTTCGGGCACTGGAGCGACGTCGAGTAACCGCGGCGGTTCAGAAAGAGGATGACTTGCTCCTTCCTCTCCAGCCGTTGCGTGATGGCCTCCTTCAGCTCCGGCGAAAAGATGGGCGTTCCTTTGTCGGCTCTGGCCGCCTGCCGCATATCGACCACGCGCACGACCGGCATCTTCTTGTCGTCGGCGCGCGTCGGCAATTCGAGCAGCGCGTACTTGCCGCGCTGGACGTTGTAGAAGCTCTCCAGCGAGGGCGTGGCCGAGCCGAGCACGACGACGGCGCCTTCCATCTGCCCGCGCACCACGGCCACATCGCGCGCGTGGTAGCGCGGGGCCTCCTCCTGTTTGTAAGAGTGCTCGTGCTCTTCATCGACGATGATGAGACCCAGCGGATCGACCGGCGCGAAGATGGCCGAGCGCGCGCCGATGACAATCCGGGCGCGGCCTTGGCGGACTTTTTGCCACTCGTCGTGCCGCTCGCCGGCGGAAAGGTGGCTGTGCAGCACGGCCACGAGCGTCTGGAGCGGCCCACTGCTGAACCGGGCCTTGAACCGCTCGACGGTCTGCGGCGTGAGTGAAATCTCCGGCACGAGCACGATGGCGCCTTTCCCGCGCGTCAAGGCGTGGGCGAGGGCCTGGAGATAAACCTCGGTCTTGCCGCTGCCCGTGACGCCGTGGAGGAGAAATGCAGATTTGAGATTTGAGATTTGAGATTTGAGATCGCCGGCGTCCATCGCTGCCATGATCACTGCCAACGCCTTCGCCTGCTCCGCGTTCAACGCGAGCGGCTCGGTTGGCAGGATGCGTTCATGAGCGTAGGGATCACGCTCGGAAACCTGCGTCGCGATCACGACGCAGCCCTTGTCCTCAAGCCGGCGGACGGTTTCCGACGTGCAGCCGCAGCGTTCCAGCAGGCGCTGCAACGGTATCTCGCCGCACTCTTGCACCACGCTCAAGACTTCCTGTTGCCGCTGGGTCAGTTTCACCGCTTCCCCGACGCGCGGCGCGGCCCGCACGAACAGCCGTTCCCGCCAGCCGTCTTTCTCCTGCCGCACCACTTCGGGCAGCACGCTCTTGAGGGCGATCTCCGGCGGGCAACAATAATAGTCCGCGATCCACCGGGCGAGCCGGAGGACCTTGGGCGTGACCTGGCTTTGCCGGCCGATGACTTTGGCGAGGCAGCGGAGGTTGGTGTGCGGGATTTGCGTCTCGTCGAGCAGCGCCGTCACGACGCCGAACACCTGGCGGGGGCCGAACGGCACCTTGACGCGGCTGCCCACCTCGACCTGGCCCGCCAGTTCCGGCGGGATGGCGTAGTCGAACTCCTTGCGGAGCGCGATTTCAAGTGTGACGCGGGCAACCATCGGCGGAAGTAAAAAGGCAAAAGGCAGAAGGCAAAAGGCAGAAAGCAAAGCACCGATTTCAAAACCTTGCTGGTGTAGCGCCGACTTGCAGTCGGCCAGGCCGTGAACCTTCCAGCCGGCTGGCCTCTTCCAACGCTCGCCGGTTGGAAAACCGGCGCTACGGCAGACCGGAAAGTCTGCGCTACGTACAGCCTTACGGCTGCGGCGTGAGGAGGAGGAAGCCACTCTGGTTGGTGCCGAGGAACCAGCCGGCGCTGCCGAACGGATAGACACTCAGCGGGTCTTGCACCAGCGCGCCGCGAACCGGCGTGCTCGCGCGTGTGGCCGGATGCCGGAAGCTGCCGTTGAACTGACCGTTGGCCGCTGAGAGCGTGAGGCTCAAATTGCTGATGCTCCCGCCGATCACGCGGAACTGGTTGTTCGTGAGCACGACTTGGCTCGTCAGGAGCGCCGGCAGGTTCCCGCCACCGATGGTGACAAGGCCGTTGACCCAATTCATCGCGCTCTGCCCTCCGGTCGGGGCCGTGTACTTGGCGGCCAGCGCGGAGCGATTCTGCGTGAAGCCGTTGGTGTAATAACGCGATCCGGGCAGCGGCTGTTTGTTCCAGAGCGCCGGGGCGTTGGCGTTGAAGCTCATCCAGCCCATCAGCATCGCGCGCCCGCCGTGCAGCGAGAGGAACATCGGCCACATGCCGTCGGCGGCATGGGCTGTCTGCTGGCTGAAGGTCTGGCCGTCGCCAGCCGTGCCGGTCACGGACACGCCGCCGCCGGCACTGACGGTGATCGCGCCTGCGCCGTAGCCGCCGGGGCCGTTGGTCGAATCGCCGGAGCCGACGACGACGAGCGTGTAGGCGCCGGCGTATTGGTTGGTCTTGGCCTGAAGATCGCTGCGAAGTTCGGCGCTCCAGACGCTGTTGCTCACGCTGCCGTTGAGGGTCTTGTCGGTGGAATTCAGCGTCATCACCACTTCGACCGGTTCCGCCAAGCGCACGGGCATGAGCACCGTCACACGGGAATGGTTGGAGACATTGAAGCGCCCGCTGAAGCCCGCCGCCATGCCGCCGAGGAGCAGGCGTCCGCTGTAGGTGCCCTGGTCGGCGAGATCGAGCGAGAAGTAGCCGCAGTTGGACACCGACTGCGCGTCGTTCGTCGCGAAGAACAGGCCGGCGTAGCTGCCGCGCAGGGCGATGAACGGATTGGTCACGAAGTTCGCCTGCAGCACCAGGTTGGTTTGCATGATGAAGACCAGCGGGTTGTTGGTGGCGCTGATCGTGCCGCTCCAGTTGGAGAACAGCCAGCGGTTGTTCAGCGGCGTGGCCCGGAGGGTGTAGCCGCGGCCCACTTCCAGTTGGTCGCCGCTGAACGTCAGCTTGTCGATGCGCCCCTGGCCGTTGGTGACCAGCGTGAGCGTGCTGGGAACGTGGAAGAAAATGAACTGGTGGATGATGCCGGAGCGGTTGCCGGCGGCATCGACACTGAACAGGCGGATCCAGTTCGTGCCGGGCTGGAGCGGCAAGGCGACCTCCCAGTTCGTCGTGCCGTTCGCGAGCTGCCACTGCGTGTTGGTGAACTGGTAGAAGACCTGGGCCACGCGCCCGTTGTCGTTGGCCCGTCCCTTCACGGTAAGGACGGCGTTGCTGGAGTCGGCCTTCACGTCGGTGAAGTTGATCGACGGCCAGCTCCGGTCGGCAATCCAATTGGTGAAGGACCAGCACCCGGACCAGGCGCTGTCGCAGAAGGTCGTGCCGTCGCCCTTGGCCTGGACCGTCCAGGAGTAATACCGGCGGTCGCCCAGTCCGGCGGTGGAAGGCACAGTGAAGTTCGTCGTGCCCGGCGGCAGCAGCGGGCTGATGTAGGCCGGCCACGGCGCGCAAGCCCGGCCCTCGAAAAGCTGCACCACGAACCCGCTTTCGCCGCCCACGGGCGACCACGTCAGCGTCGGACTCCAGGCGCCATTGGAACTGTTGTTCAGCGGCGACATCAGCGTCGGCGTGGCCAGCACGGTGCCAGCGCAGGCCGGGTCGAGGTCGCGAATCTTGGCCACGAACACGTCGGCATAGCCGTTTGGCGTCGTGTCGAAGCCGCCGCTGACCCAGTTGGTCGAAACGGTGAAGCCGCAGGTGAACACGTTGCCCGCGCCATCGACCCCGACGCCGTTGCCGCCGTCCTGGTTCGTGGCGCCGAGGTAGGTGGACCACAGTTGCGCGCCGGTCGAACTCAGCTTCGCCACGAAAGCGTCCGACATCGCGTTGGACGTCACGTCGAACCCGCCGATCGACCAACTGTTGGAAAACACCTCGCTGACCAGATTGAGCGTGGTGTCGAAGCCGTCGCGGACCCAGCCGGCGGAATAGGTCGTCCCGGCCACGAAGACGCTGCCCGCGCCATCGACATCCAGGCCGCCGGGGCTATCGCTGTTCACGCCGCCGACGTAGGTGGACCACACGTGCGCGCCCGCTGCGGTGAGCTTCACCACGAACGTGTCCGCGACGCCGCTGAAGTTCGTCTTGAAGCCGCCGCTGACCCAGTTGCTCGAAGTGGTCCAGCCGGCCACCAAGATGTTGTCCAGGGCGTCGAGCGTGATGTTGTTGGCGTGCTCGTCGTACCGCCCGCCGAGGTAAGCGGTCCAGACGTTCGAGCCGGCGGGGTTCAATTTGGCCACAAAGCCGTCCTGACTGCCGTTGTAGTTCGTCCCGAAATTCTTGTCCGCCGGCACGCCGCGGCCCCAGCCGCCGGAGCGCGTGTCGCCCGCCACGAAAATGTTGTTCGCCCCGTCGGCCACGAGGCTGACGCCCGCGTCGTAGCCGCCTTTGCCCAGCGCGGTGGACCAGAGGTGCGCGCCGCTGGGGCTGAGTTTGGCCACGAAGGCGTCGCCGCCGCCCAGGGAATTGGTGACACTGCCGCCGCGCAGCCAGCGTTGCGACCGTGTGTAGCCGGTCACGAGCACGTTGCCCGCACCGTCCAGCGCGATGCCGTTGCCGTCCTCCCAATCCGCGCCACCCAGGAAGGTGGACCAGACATGTGAGCCGTCGGGGCCAAGCTTGGCGGCAAAGGCATCCTGCAATCCCACGTCGTTGTAATTCGTGCCGAAGAAATTGGTGCCCGGCGCGCCGCTGACCCATTGGCGGGAACGGGTGTTGCCCACCACGAAGATGTTGCCGGCGGCATCGACGGTGACGCCGTTGGCCTGATCGTCGCTGTTGCCGCCGAGGTAGGTGGACCACAGGAGCGTGCCCGCCGAATTGAACTTGGCGACGAACCCGTCGCGCGACGTGCCGTAGCGGGTGTCGTAGCCGCCGCTGGCCCAGCCGCCGGAGAAGGTGTTGCCGACGACGATGACGTTGCCGGAGCCGTCCACGGCCATGTCGTGGGCGTACTCATCGGTGTTGCCGCCGAGGTAAGTGGACCAGTCGAGAGTGGGGCGAGGCGTAGCCCACAACGGCGTGGCCACAAGGAGGGCCAGCGCGGCCAACGCCCGGGCCGCCAGTGAGAACCGTCGTCCGCTCCGCCAAATGAATCGCTTCATGATGTGCCTGTGTGCTTAACGCTCTGAAACCCGCCGCCGGGACGGGACTCTCCGCGAGGCCCGCCGACTCCACGCGGCGCTGACGGGAATCAACGCGCGGACGCTAACAACGCCCCTGCCCCCTGTAAATCCATTTCTCCGCAGGCGCATGGTTGGTCCCGATCCTTACGGAATCTGGCAGGACGAGGCTGGTGTAGCCTCGCCGCGCGAAGTGGCACGGTTCGGACGGAACGGGGCACGCGCCTCTCGTCTTCACGCTTGGTCGCGGTCGATCCACTTGTGCATCACCGGCGGGTGGGCGGCCAGTAACCGGCGCAGCAGGGCGTCGGGAGTGGTTTCCACTTGGACCAACTCGCGGTGCTGCGCCCGGATGAACCGCTTCGCGACTGCCAGGTTGAGCTGGTCCAGAAACGGATCGTAGAAGCCCGCCACGTTCAGCAGCCCGCAGGGCTTGCGATGCAGACCAAGTTGCGCCCACGTCAGAATCTCGCAGAACTCATCAAGCGTGCCGAAGCCGCCCGGCAGGGCGATGAAGGCGTCGGCAAGGTCGGCCATGAGGGCTTTGCGCTCGTGCATCGAGCGGACCACCCGCAACTCGGTCACACCGCGGTGCGCCAGTTCTTTATCGACCAGCGCCTGCGGAATGACGCCGACCACTTCGCCACCACGCGTGAGCACGGCGTCGGCGAGCAGACCCATGAGGCCAATGTTGCCGCCGCCGTACACCAAACCGAGATGATGCCGGGCCAGGGTTTCGCCCATCTCCCGCGCCGCTTCCGCGAACGCCGGCTCGCTGCCGGAACTCGAGCCGCAAAAGACACAGATTCGTTTCATCCAAAATTGAGCCGGTTGAAACCGAAACCCGAAGTGGAAACCACGAAAGACGCGAAACACACGAAAGCAAGACCGGAACCGCCATGCCGGCCTCCCACAGAAGTCGCGCGGTGGGAAAGAGAGGAAGTCGGGCCAGCCTTTTCGTGTGTTTCGTGTATTTCGTGGTGATTCAAAATCGGTGTTCAGGTTGAATCCGCAGCCCCAATGTCCCGCTACCGCTTTTTCCAAATGTAGCGGAACATCACCACGCGCAGCACGGCGGTGAGCGGAATGGCCAAGATGCCGCCCAGCAGGCCGCCCAGGAGCGTCGTGCCCACCATGACCGCGATCAAAATGGTCAGCGGATGCAGCCCTACACGGTCGCCCATGATCTTGGGCGAGATGACCAGCCCTTCCACGGCCTGCACCACGCCGAACACGCCCAGCGCCAGCAGCGGATGGAACGCGTCCTGGAACTGCACCGCGGCCAACACCACGGAGGTCGCGCAGATGATCATCGCGCCGACGAACGGGATCAGCGTCAGCACCTGCGCCATCATGCCCAGCAGGAAGGCGTAGTGGAGGCCGATCGCCAGGAAGCCAATCGTGTAGAGGAGGGCATCGCAGGTGGCCACCAGCACCTGGCCGCGAAAGAACGCCACCAGGTATCCCTGGATCGCGCTGAGCAGAAAGACCACCTCGTCTTTGAACCGCGAGTCCTGCACGGGCAAGTAGTCCGTCCACTTGGACTGGATGCCCCGCTTCTCGTGGAGGAAGTAGAACACATAGACCGGGATCAGCCCCAGCCCCACGAAGATGCCGAGGAGCGAGGTCAGCTTCACCAGACCTTTGCGCAACCAGTTCGCCGTTTGCGGCAGCAAGCCGGTCACCCAGCCGGTCAGCGACTCGATGATTTTCTGCTGCCAGGCTTCCGGCGTCTCCGGCGTGCCTTCCGCCGGCGCGAGGGGCGGGGCGTTGGTGGAAGCGGGCGGCGGGACAGGGGGAGCGACGGCGTTCGTGGCGGGAGGCGACAGCAGTTCGTTGCGCAGAAACATCCACCGAATCTGCTTGGGCGGGGCCGCCACCCACGCGGACACTTTCTTCTGCACGTGCTGCGTGTACACGGGCACGCGGGCCAGAAGCTGTCCCGCTTCATCCACCAACCGAGGCGTGAGAATCCAGAAGAACACCGTCAGCAGAGCCAGTCCCGCCAGGAACGTGAAGAGAATGCCCGCCGTGCGCGGCACTTTCCGGTGCTCCAGGAAATCCACCACCGGATCCAGCACACAGGCGATGACGGCCGCCACGGCCAGCGGCCAAAGCACCGGAGCCAGCAGGTTCAGCACTCTGCCCAGCCCCCAGAGCAATCCCGCCAGGAGCACCATACAGACGGCCACCGCGAAGGTGGTGATCGCGAACCAGATCACCCTGGCTTGTTTGGGAGTGGGCGGAGGCAGGTTCATGAGGAAGACGGGTGGTGGTTCAGTTTGCGAGTCACTGGCTCAACCTTGCCCGAGTTGCTTCGCCTTGGCCGCCGCCGCGCGCACCGCGCTGATGAGCGTCCCGCGGAGGCCGGCTTTCTCCAACTCGTGGAGGCCTTCGATGGTCGTGCCGCCCGGGCTGGTGACCATGTCCTTGAGCACGCCTGGGTGGAGTCCGGTTTCGAGCACCATCTTCGCGCTGCCGAGGAGGGTTTGCGCCGCGAGCTTCGTCGCCACGTCGCGCGGCAAACCCGCCGCCACGCCGGCGTCGCTCAGCGCCTCGATCATCACAAACACGTAGGCCGGCCCGCTGCCACTCAGGCCCGTGACCGCGTCGAGCAAGCTCTCCTTCACTGGATAGGCGGTGCCGACCGCGGACAGCAACTGCTGCACGAGGCGGGCGTCGTCGGCCGTGCTGGCCTGGCCCATCGCGAATCCACACGCCGCCGCGCCGACGAGCGCCGGAGTGTTGGGCATCACGCGCACAACCCGCGCCCCGTCGCCCAGCGCGCCTTCCAGCCGGGCCAGCGTCACGCCGGCCGCGATGGAAATCAGCAGGTGGTTCGAGGTGAACTGCGCGCGCACCTCGCCCAAGACTCCGTCCACTTGGTTCGGCTTCACCGCCAACACCAGCACCTGCGCGCGCTTGGCCACGTCGCGATTCGAGGCCGTGATTCGCACGCCGGGGATGGCTTTGCCAAAGGCTTGGCGCGCCGGCTGCACCACGTCACTTGCGATCACTTGGCGCGCGGGCACGACCCCGGCTCGGACGAAGCCTTTGGCGAGCGCGGTGGCCATCTTGCCGGCGCCGAGAAAACCGACAGTGAACTTCGCTTGCATGGCGCGGGTTCTAGCAGGTCGGCCCCGCAGGAGAAAGTGAAAAGGCGGCGGCACGTTTCCACCGGGCGCAAAAAAGATTGGCGCCCCGTCCGGGTTCCGTGTTTCATCCTCGCCGTTTTGGGTATGCCCAATTGCGCCAGCCTTGAAGCCCCTTGCGTTTCCGCGCCGCCGCCTCGCCGCACCGCGCGGGACGGCGGCCGATTTGCCATTTGCATTTCTCCATTTTCAATTTTCAATTCCTGCCCCAATGCCAAAGCGCACTGACATCCATTCCGTCCTCATCATCGGCGCCGGCCCGATCATCATCGGGCAGGCCTGCGAATTCGACTACTCCGGCACCCAGGCCTGCAAGGCGCTCAAGGAGGAAGGCTTCCGCGTCATCTTGGTGAACTCCAACCCGGCCACCATCATGACCGACCCGGAGTTCGCCGATCGCACTTACATCGAGCCGATCACCCCCGAGTGCGTCGAGAAGATCATCGCCCGCGAAATCGAGGAGATGAAGCGCCTGGGCGTGCCCTCCGGATTTGAAATCTCAAATCTGAAATCTCAAATCCCTCACAAGCTCGTCCTCCTCCCCACGCTCGGCGGCCAGACCGCGCTGAACACCGCCATGTCGCTTCACCGCAATGGCACGCTGAAGAAATACGGCGTCGAGATGATCGGGGCCAACGCCGCGGCCATCGAGAAGGGCGAAGATCGGCAGGTCTTCAAAGACCTGATGCTCGCCATCGGGCTCGATGTGCCCATCAGCGGCACCGCGCACACGATCGAAGAGTGTCGCGCTGTCGCCGAGAAGATTGGCCGCTTCCCGCTCATCATCCGTCCCGCGTTCACGCTGGGCGGCACCGGCGCCGGCATCGCCTACAATCGCGAGGAGTTCGACGAGTTGGCCAAGCGCGGCATGGACCTTTCGCCGGTCAACGAAATTCTCATCGAAGAATCCCTCCTCGGCTGGAAGGAATACGAGATGGAAGTCATGCGCGACAAGGCCGACAACTGCGTCATCATCTGCTCCATCGAGAACTTCGACCCGATGGGCATCCACACCGGCGACAGCATCACCGTCGCGCCCATCCAAACGCTCACCGACAAGGAATACCAGATCATGCGCGACCAGAGCTTCGCCGTGATCCGTGCCGTCGGCGTCGAGACCGGCGGCTCCAACATCCAGTTCGCCGTCAACCCCGACAACGGGCGCATGGTCATCATCGAGATGAACCCGCGCGTCAGCCGCAGCTCCGCGCTCGCGTCGAAGGCCACCGGCTTCCCCATCGCCAAGATCGCGGCCAAGCTCGCCGTCGGTTACCTGCTCGACGAAATCCGCAACGACATCACGCGCGAGACGCCCGCCAGCTTCGAGCCGACGATTGACTACGTGGTCGTGAAAGTCCCGCGCTTCGCCTTCGAGAAATTCGCGCAAGCCGACCCCACGCTGAACACGCAGATGAAATCCGTCGGCGAAGCCATGAGCATTGGCCGCACCTTCAAGGAGAGCCTGCAAAAATGCCTCCGCTCCCTCGAAATTGGCCGCAGCGGCCTGGGCGGCGACGGCAAACCCTGGCGCATCGGCACCGAAGTCTATGGCGACCGCGACATCCTCCCGCGCGACGTGATCTCGCGCAAGCTGACCGTCCCCAACGCCGAGCGAGTCTTCTTCATCCGCCACGCCCTCCGCGCCGGCTTCACGGTCGAGGACATCTTCCAGCTCACCAAGATCGACCGCTGGTTCCTCACGCAGATGAAGGAGATCGTGGACTTCGAGGAGGAACTGGCAGGGACGAAGAATTGAAATGCTATGATTGCGCGCTTCCAAGATGAAGGCGGAGTAGCAAGGTTGATCGCCGCGCTGCGCGCTCAGAGAATCGTTTGTGACGAGGAAATGCTCGCCCAAGAAACGGCCAAGGTCGCAGCGTTGCTTCAGATTGAACCAGGCACTTCGACGAGTGAATTCATCAAGCAAGGAGCGACGGATAACGACATCTACCTGATTTTGGCTGGAAGAGTCTCGGTTCGTGTAAACGGACGAGAAGTTGCGACTCGCGCTTCTGGTTCTCACGTTGGGGAGATGGCGCTGATTGACCCAACGGCTCGGCGGAGTGCGTCGGTCGTCGTGCTTGAGCAAACTGTTCTGGCTCGAATTTCGGAGGCATCGTTCGTCTCGCTTGCCGAACGATTCCCGCAACTATGGCGACGATTGGCTCTCGATTTGGCGGATCGGTTGCGACAGCGCGGTCGATTCGTGAGTTCACCCAACCCACAGCCTGTCCTTTTCGTCGGTTCTTCGGTCGAAAAGCTCGCCGTTGCGCGGGAGATTCAGTCTGGATTGTCGCACGACAGCATGGTCGTCGCGGTTTGGACCGATGGCGTCTTTCGAGCAACAAGAACATCCGTGGAGAGCTTGTTGGCAACTGTGAGGGCCTCCGACTTCGCTGTTCTTTTGATTTCTCCGGACGACATTGTCGTGAGCCGCGACGTTGAGAGTCCAGCGCCGCGAGACAATGTTGTATTTGAGCTTGGCTTGTTCATGGGCTTGCTGGGACGCGAACGCACTTTCATCGTCAAGCCGCGCGGCGTGAGCATCAAGATGCCTTCCGATTTACTCGGGTTCACGCCGTTGGAGTATGCAGATGGCGCACCTGAAACCTTGACAAGTCGGCTCGCTCTGGTTTGCAACGATATTCGAAAGGCCGTAGAGTCGCTCGGTCCGATTTGAAGCTATGGGGCTTGGAGACGAACTTCGCCAGGAAGTGGATGCCATTTTGAAAACGAAATGGGAATCCCGTGATGGCTGCGTCGTTCCCAGCACTGAGACAATTCAGCTTGGCAATGACGCTGTCAAACTCAAGGGAACGGTTTTCTACGCTGACCTCGCAGATTCGTCAGGACTTGTCCAAGGCCACAAAAGCTGGTTCGCAGCGGAAGTTTACAAGTCTTACCTTGCTTGTGCGTGTCGGGTTATTCGCAATCATGGCGGCGAAGTAACAGCTTTTGATGGCGACAGAGTCATGGCCGTCTTCATTGGAGACATCCCAAATACTTCGGCTGCAAAAGCAGGATTGAAGCTCAATTGGACCATCGAGAAGATTCTAAACCCGAAGATCAAGCAGGCATTCCCCGATGCTACGTACGCCATTCGGCACGCTGTCGGAATCGACACGAGCGATTTGTTCATTGCCCGAACCGGAATTCGTGGCTCAAACGATCTTGTGTGGGTCGGGCGTGCGGCAAATGTTGCTGCCAAGATGTGTGGTCTTCGTCACGGTGGAAACTACGTTTACATCACGAAAGCTGTCTTGGATAAACTGAACGATTCCTCCAAGTATGGCGGCGGTGATTCGAAGCAGTGGATGTGGGAGAGTCTTCAATGGAATGGAGAAACAATCTATCGTTCAGGGTGGATTTGGCCTGCCGATTAGCCTTCGCGATCTTCCAATGTCTTCGCCAATTCAACCGCTGAAGCGACCTGGAGGTCGCGCTCCGGAGCGCGCCGTTCACGGCGCTTCCCCGACGGTGGTCCGCTGGCGTCGGATTCTCAAGATGCGGCTTCCAAGCCGCGACCAGCTTTGCTAGAAATCCTGCCGTGAGCAGTCTCGCTTCAATCGTTGGCACGATTCAGCCGGGCGACGCACGGTCGTTCATGGCCGAACTGCCGGACGCGTCGTTCGACGTCGTGGTGTGCGACGGGCCGTACGCCGTGACGACGCACGATTGGGATGACGTGCCGGACATCCAGCATTTCAACCTGGACCTGCTGAAGTCGTTTGCCCGGCTGCTTAAGCCCGGCGGCGCGGTTTACCTTTTCGGCAAGCCGGACTGCGTGGACTTCGTTGATTACCGGCCGTTCCTGACGTTGCAGTCGAAGATCGCGTGGTATCAGCCGAGCCGGCTGGCGCAAGGGCGAGTTTCCTACACGAACAACTACGACGTGATCTGCTACTTCACCAAGGGCAAGGCCCGGACGTTCAATCTCGAAGACATCCGCGTGCCGCAACTGGTGGAACTGGAGCACCGCCTGCGCTGCGAGCGCGTGCCGTCGGTCACGAACGGGAAGTTTGGCAAGACCGTGTTCAATCCGAACGGCAAGAATCCCGGCGATGTGTGGGGCGACATCAAGCAACTCACCTACAAATCGCGAGAGTTGGTGAGCCGGGAGATGCTGAACACGATCCAAAAGCCGGAGAAGCTGATGGAGCGGCTCATCAAGGCCAGCTCGAATCCGGGCGATCTGGTGTTCGATCCGTTCTGCGGCTCCGGCACGGTGCCGGTGGTGTGCCAGCGGTTGGGGCGGCGGTTCGTGGCGTGCGAGATCAACCCGGAGTATCGACGCCTTGCGGAAGAGCGGCTTCCCAAAGCGGCCAACGGGAGCGAAGCCGAAGACGAGCTTTTCACAGAGGCCCCAACCTCTGGAAATGGACGCCGGGAATTGGCTCAGGCTGGCTTGCTGTAAACGACGCGACCGTTTTGCTCGGCCCACTTGATGGTGAAGCCAACGTGGGAGATTGCGTTGCGGCTGGCGTCCAGTTGGCGCTCCGCTTCGCGCAAGATGACCTCCACCGCGACTTCGTAGATCACAATCACGTCCAGCGGACTCTCCTCGTCGAAGACGGCGCAGTAGATCGCGGAGTTGCGAGTGATGCGCTCCAGCGACTTGGCGCGCTTGTCCGGCGGGCTTTTGAACATCCGGTCGAGTTGGAAGGTTCCGCCCGCGAAGCAGGAGAGGTATTCAAATTTACGGGAGGGATTCGCGGGATCGTAGGCGTCTGGCTCGTGTTTGGTCCGATGGACTTCGTGACCGAGGATGTCAGCGACCTCCAATTCTTTGACTAGCCCCGGCTGGAGCAGGTTCTTGAATCCGTATTGCGCTGCGATTTCCTGCGCCTTCCGAATGTAGCTGACGATCTGCCTGATGTAGTTCATTGAGTTTCGGCGACGCTACCCACCGCAGGCTTATCTGTCGAGGAAGACGATTTCCCCGGCTAGTCCGCGAGCTTCGCCGTCGGCTACCTGCTCGACGAAATCCGCAACGACATCACCCGCGAGACGCCGGCCAGCTTCGAGCCGGCCATTGACTACATGGTCGTGAAAGTCCCGCGCTTCGCCTTCGAGAAGTTCGCGCAAGCAAATCAGGAAGTTTGCCGCGCTCTCACGAGACGCGGCTACGGATGAAATCCGTCGGCGAAGCCATGAGCATCGGCCGCACGTTCAACTCCTTTTCCAGCCGGCCAACACCCGCTCAATCTCTTCCCGCACCAAGCGCCGCGCGTCGAGGCGTTCGGTGCCCCGCATGAGCAGTTCGTCGTAGTTCGTGTGCGTGTGGCGGATGTGGGCGATCACGGCCAGTTCGACGGCGCGCGGGTCCAGGGCGCGGCCGGCGGCGGAGCGGCCCACGCGTCCGCTGCCGCGTTCGGCGGTGCGCGCCGCGACGGACCGGGCTTCGTCGGGCGGACAGGCGGGGAATTGTTGCGCGATGGCTTGGATGACTGACTGCACGAATTCACGGTCTTCGGCTTGTCGCTCGACGGCGGCTTGAGCGCGGCGGACGGCGCGTTCGGGAGCGTCGGCGGCGCATTGTTCCTCGGCTTGCGCGAGCGCGGCTTCCGTGACCAGCAGGCCCTGGCGTTCGTAGCGTTGGCGCGCGCGGCTGAAGCGAACCACCACGGCGGAGAGCGGGCTGTGCTTGCGCGCGCGGCGCGAGAGGGCCATGTCACCGGCGGGCAGGAAGCTCAGATGATCGAGGTCGGCGCAAGCCAGGCAGAGCGGCTGGCCTTTTTCCATGAAGAGGAAACTCCCCTTGGGCAGTTCCGCGCCGCACTCGTGGCAGTTGCCTTCTTCGCTCACTTTCTCGAAGACGACCAAGTCCAGCGGCTTGGCCAGCTTCTCGGCGAGCTGCTGGGTCTTGCGCGCGTTCAGGTCCGCCGGCGCGTAGTGGGTGCGGTAGAATTTTTCGCGCTCGGGATGGCCGTCGGCTGTCACCTGCAATGGCTCCACACCACGCAGCGTGCGGCGTGTGTAGGAAGCCTCGACGGGGACAAGGCCGCGCGCATGCACCCATTCGCCGAAGATGCGGAGCGCTTTCCCGAACTTCTCCGGCCCCGCCTGAATCCAAGCCTCCAGCACGCGGTAATGCTCGTTGCCCTTGCGCCAGCCGTCGAAGTGGACCGGATGGAGCAGGCCCATGTGTTGGAAGAGTTCAAGAGGCCCAACTGAGCCGCCGGCCTTGAGCGCGGCTTCGGCGGCGTTGATGACCCGTTCGCGAAATTTGTCTGATGGCGCGTTCATCGGGGAACACGAAATACACGAAGCACACGAAAAGGAAGGCCGAAATATGGGGCAGGAAGCTGATTGCTTGATTGGGCACAGGAATCGGGCAGGATGCAGCCATGACTTCGACCCTGGTTTTTCGTGCGGCAGGCATGGTGGCACTGGCTGCTTTTGGAGTAATCACCGCCCCGTTGGCTGCCTTCGCCGCGGCTCAAGGCCCGTTTGAAGTGCCAGTGCTGGTGCTGAGTTATTTTCCCACGAACGGTGATCTGGTTGATGTCCGCGTTACCGGCGACTGGGGCAGGCCACTGGCCGAGACGCGCGCCAAGACGCAGCGGCAGACACGCGAGGTGCTCAACGCGCTGGAGCAAGGCTCTCGCTATCACGGCTACAAGGACGCCGCCGCGAAACCGAGCTTGAAGTATTCCGTGGTGGGCGAGATGGAGTTCCTGCGTCCGCTGCCGACGTTCGCCAAGCCCGGCCATCGCACGCCGATGACGGATTACGCCCGCATCATGGCCGACGTGAACATCCGCGATTGGGTCGAGCGGCGCGGCGTGCGCGAGGTGTGGATTTGGGGCTATCACGGCGGCAAGGTCGATCTGTGGGAGTCCAACATGTCGAGTCCGTCGGGCGACGTGAGCAACAGCGACCGCGATCCGAAGGACCTGCCGGTGCTGGATCGCACCTACACCGTCTATCACTACAACTACCAGCGCGGCACGTCGGAGGCGGTGGAGGATCATCTTCACCAGATCGAAGCGGTGTTGAATGCCATCGACGGGCGCGACCGCACACCGGCAGGGCAATGGACCAATCTGCTGTTCTGGGGGAAGTTCGTCGGCAGCGACCGCTCGCACAAGATCGTGCGGCCCGGCTGCGGCTGGGCGCATTATCCGCCGAACGCGGAGAAGGATTACGACTGGGCCAACCGGCGCTACGTGGAGACGGACATTGAGGACTGGGAGCCCGACGGCACCGGCCGCAAGCAGCGGATGAACTGCGAGCGTTGGAGCGGAAACAGCCTGAAGTGGTTCGTCTATTGGATGCAGAACCTGCCAGGCATGGACAACGGTCTCAGTTACCAAGGAAAGCCTCTGCGCAACTGGTGGGTCTTCCTCGGCGACTACGACACCGCCAAGCGTCAAGGCATGAAGCTGGTGGCGGAGTGAGACAGAAGGGCGAGAAATTTGCGCACGGAGGATGGACTGCCTGACTCGGAAATGCTAAACCCAACCACCATGACGAAGCTGACGTGTCTGTTCGCGCTCTTGAATCTGTTCCCTGCTGGCCCGCTGGCCCGTGCCGCTGACTCCCCATCTCTCCCCGCCGGCTGGCAACACCAGGACATCGGCCCCGTGGAGGTGAAAGGCAACACCAGGTTCGAGAGCGGGGTGTTCACGCTGGAAGGCACGCTCGACACGTGGGGCACAAACGACGGCTTTCACTTTGTCTGGCAACCCTGGCGCGGCGATGGCCAGATCGTGGCCCGCGTTTTGACGGTGCAGAACACGCAGAACCACGCCAAGGCTGGCGTCATGTTCCGCGAATCCCTCGCGGCGGACGCCCGGCACGCCCAGGCGTGCGTCACGCCCGTGGACGGCACGCAGTTCCTCACCCGCGTCGAATCTGGCGGCAAGACCACGTCGGCGAAGACCGGCGCCGATAAAGGCAAACTCCCTTACTGGGTGAAACTCGTGCGGATCGGCGAAACCTTCAGCGGCTTTGAGTCCGCCGATGGCGAGAAGTGGACGCTGATCGGCTCAACCAACGTGGCCATGAGCGCCCAAGTCTGTGTGGGGCTGACGACTTCCTCGCACCAGAAAACGAATCTCTGCCAGGCGACGCTGGACAAAGTAGCCGTCACGAAGCGCTGACTCGCAATGACGTTTTCCATCGCCACACGAGAGCCGCTGGTTCCTCACGCAGAGGAAGGAAGTCGTGGATTTCGAGGAGGAACTGGCGGAGACAAAGAACTGACGGCGCACGAATATCCCAAGCGAATCTGAACTCAGTACTTGGACTCTGGTGCGATGTGATACTTTCCTTCCCGCTGCAGCACCGGCACCCGGCACCTCTCTCGGAAAATGGTTGTATCGCTGAGGAGCGTTTGCTGCGACAGTGCATTGCTCTTTTGCGATTGTGCATATTTCATCCGCCATTTTTGACCGCAGCGCCCCGGACTTGAATTCGTGTCCGGATGAATCGCTGCCTGAAGTCGCCTTCATCGGGCGATCCAACGTCGGCAAGTCCTCGCTGCTGAACATGCTGGCGGGCAAGCGGGGGCTGGCGCGGGTTTCGCCCACACCGGGGTTCACGAAGCTGATCAATTTCTTCACGATGAACCGGACGTGGCGCCTGGTGGACCTGCCGGGTTACGGTTACGCCCACGTGGCGCGGAAGGACATGGCACAGTTCAACCAGGCCGTGGCAGAATATCTCCAGCATCGCCCGAACCTCTGCTGTGTCTTCGCGCTCATCGACTCGGGGCTTTCACCGCAGAAGATTGATCTGGAGTTCGTGGAATGGCTGGCCATCAACGCCGTCCCGTTCGTCCTCGTCTTCACCAAGACGGACAAGGCAAAGCCCATGAAGGTGCGGACGAACATCGAGGCGTTCAAGGAACGTTTCTCAGAACAGTGCGGGAACGTGCCGGAGATCTTCACCTGTTCCGCGACAACGAATGAGGGCCGGGGAAAGTTGCTTGGAGTGATCGAGGAGGCATTGGGCGGAAACCAGATTGAGGGACAGGCTGAGCCGGAACCACCGTCGCAAAACGCCGTGCTTCCTGCCGAAGACTCGCCCGGCACAGGCTGGAGGATCGGAGCCTTCGCCAACCACGGGAAGCGTCCCAATTCCGCGCGGCCTTGGTAAGGTCGCGGCCTGGTGGGATGGTTTCATTTGTCCGCCCTCCGATGCGGCCCGATTTCATCGGCTAACGCTCCGGTTAGAGTTTCCTGACCTGGATGTCCTTGAACCGTATCCGCAATTGGTCGCCGGAGTGGAGTTGCAGCGCGAAGTGGCCGGTGCGGCCGACGTTGTGTTTGACGTGCGCCGCGTTGTCCAACACGCCGGCGCCGTCCCAGTCTGTCACGACGACTCCATTGAGGATCGTCTTCACGCGGGTTCCTTGGCAGATGAGGGCAAAGTCGTTCCAGCCGTCGCCGTCGTCGGCGTATTTGAAGACGTGCTGCGCGGGCTTGAACTGTGGCGGCATCGTGGAGTCCTTCAGGCTCGGCGAAATCCAGCGGCGCTCCTCGCGGGTTTCGTCGTAGATGAGGCCGGTGCGCCACGGCATCGACGCTGGCGGGTGAATGTCCACTTGCGGGCCGTCGAGCCAGCCGCCGTTGGCCGTGTCGTCAAAGCGGCTGCGGAATTGCAGGCCGCTGTTGCCAGGGGAGTCTTGGTAGGCCTGGAACTTCAACCTCAACTCGAAATCGCTGAATTCCCTTTCGGTCAGCAGCCAGACATAGTTGTGGTCTTTGCGGCCCATTGAGTCGCACAGGATCGCGCCGTGATCGACGGTCCAGAAGACTTTGCCTTGGTCCTTGGGCTGGCACTTGATCGTCCAGCCAGAGAGGTCGCGGCCATTGAACAGCGAGGTCCATTTCGCCCTGGAGGCAGGATCAGTCTTGCAGCCGGCGATGGAGAAGATCGAAATCAGCGCCAGGCCCGGAGCGAGGAGTTGTGGGCAACGTTTCATTTGTGGCGTTCTTTTACCGGCCCAGGCGCGCGCCGGCAATTGCATTTCCGAATCAATCCAGGTCGAACGGTGCTCCCGATCAACCGTGCCGGTTTGGGCCGCGTCCTTCTGACGGGGCTCGTGGCCGCCCAACACGCGAGCACCGAAAAGCTGACGGTCGCTCTGGCCGTCTTAAAAATCGTCGTGAGATGAAACGATTCTCATAGATTTTGATAAAGCGTGGAACACGCGCTACCAGGGACGCGGCGCCGCCAATTCGCGGAACGCCTTTCGAGATTTCCGGTTGAAGAATCCCCTTCCCCCGGCAGTCAGAGTCAGCGTATGAATTTGCGCATGAACACGACATCACAACTTTCTCGACGACGCTTTCTCCGCCAAGCTTCCACCGCCGCGGCGGCGGGAGTGGCTTTGCCGACCCTCATCCCGTCCGGCGTGCTCGCGGCCAACGGCCAGCCCGGCGCCAACGACCGCATCAACCTCGGCGTGATCGGCATGGGCCGGCGCGCCGGCGACCTGGTGCGCGAAGCGGCCCGGCTGACCGACGCCCGGCTGATGGCTTTTGCGGACTTGGACCTCAACCGCGCCAAGGCCGAAGCCGCCAAGAACAACAACTGTTTCACCTGCCAGGATTACCGGAAGCTGCTCGAACGAAAAGACGTGGATGCCATCATCACCGCCACGCCGGAGCATTGGCGCTCGAACATCTGCATCCACGCCTGCCAGGCCGGCAAGGATCTCTACGTCGAGAAGCCGATGACGCTCACCATCCGCGAAGGCCGCTTGATGGTCGAGGCCGCGCGCAAATACAAACGCGTCTTCCAGGTCGGCAGCCAGCAACGCTCGGATTGGACCGACATCGCGGGCTGCGAGTTCATCCGCAGCGGCGGCCTGGGCAAGATCAAGAAGGTGTACGTCTGGAACTACCCCAGCCCGTGGGAATGCGCCTTGCCGGCGCAGCCGATCCCCGACGGCCTGGACTGGGACTTCTGGTGCGGCCCGACCGAGAAGGTCCCTTACAACAAAGACCTCTTCACCCCGCGCGCCAATCCGGGCTGGCTCTCCTTCCGGCTCTACTCCGGCGGCGAAATGACCGGCTGGGGCGCGCACGGCTTCGACATGATCCAGTACGCGCTGGGCATGGACGACAGCGGCCCCATCGAAATCTGGACCGAAGGCCCGAAGTTCGAGACGGTGACCTACACGCAGTCAGAGTCCAAGAAGCGCGGCGACGAAACCAACAACAAACCGAAGGTCTTCTTCCGCTACCCTGGCGACATCGTGATGGAACTCGTGGACAAGACGCCGGACGGCGTGAAACCGCCTTCGTTCGGCGGCATCGTCGTTGGCGAGAAAGGCACCTTCACCATCGACCGCGGCCGCATTTCCTCCGATCCGGAGGAGATCGCCATCGACATTCTCAAGAAACGCCCCCGCGGCTACAACGGCAGTCACATCGCCGACTGGCTCCGCTGCATCAAGAGCCGCAAGAACCCGACCGGCGACGCCGAGATCGGCCATCGCTCCTCGACCGTCTGCCATCTGGGCAACATCGCGCGCTGGACCGGGCGGAAGTTGAAGTGGGACCCGGCGAAGGAAATCTTCCCGGACGACCAGGACGCCAACGCGCATCTCGACCGCGCCCGCCGCAAGCCTTGGGAGTTGCCGAAGACGGTGTAGTCACAGTCGCCTCCGCGCCGTGGGACTGGCGTCGCGCCTGTCTCTGACTGAACACCCAAGATGGAGACAGGCGGGACGCGCTGTCCTACGGGAGAAACCTCTCGTCGTCCTTCATCCGCAGGCCAGGGATGAACTCATCCAACTCACCAACGAAGTTTGAGCCTCGTGATCTCGGCTGCTACGGGGTTTTGAAATCGCCTCTCAAACACCCCGCCCGCCCGCACCGCCACCGAGTTCCTGAACCGCTGGCCGGGGCGGCAACCTCGCCGCTTCCAGTCCGGCTCCCTGAGGACAAGAATGCCGCTGCTCGATTAAGCAGTTCAGGGCCGAGCGGCGGACTCTGGCCCATGGTCCTGCCTCAATCGATCATCTTGTGCTCCCAATAGTTTGTCACTTGAATGACCGAATCCGCAAATCGCATGTAATGGAGAACGTGTTCCTCAAACTCATGCAACTCACGGTCCGCCCGTGCGAATGCCTCGCGGGCCGTGTAACCGCGCTCGAAGAGGTCTGAGATGAACCTCAGTTCCTTGGAATCAGAAGGTGCTGCATACATGAATATCCTCAACGCGAGACGATTCGCAGTTAGAGGACAAAAAGAATGAATGCCTTCAATGATCAGCACGTTGCAGGGGGGCAACATCGACGGCGTGGCAGCGTGAATTCCCTTTTTGTGGTCGTACTCCGAAAATTGGATGGGGTGACCTCGATCTATTTGGGTGATCGCTTTGCTTAACTCTTCAAGGTCGTTTGCAGCGCGATCATACCCGCTGAGGTTCCTTGCTAGGCGTTTTTCCCGGTCCCACATGAAGGCGTCTGTCGGGAGAATTCCAACCGCCAGATCTGGTTGACGCTCCACAATCGATTGTCGAAGTTCACGTGCAAGAGTGGTCTTTCCGAGGCCGGCTGCGCCGCAGATCGCCACCAGCGTACAGCCCGCTCGTTTCTCCCGCAGTTCCAGCACTGATTTGGCGATACGGTTGACCACAATTGAGTTGTCGCTTCGTCTGTCACGCGCCAGGAAGCCCTGGAAGGCGGTCATGCGCTCAATCTCGTCGTTCAAGCGCGCCAGAGTCTCCTTCAGCCTCGCTCGCAGATCAAAAAACTCCTTGCCAAAAAGTTGCACCAAATTCGAGCCAGCACTGCCGGCGGTTAGGACTTCGCGAATGACTTTTGCCAGTTCGAAGCTAAGAAGCCTAAGCCCAGCCGGCGTTGTCTCGTAGCCTAGGGCGAACTGGGCCTTCAGGTCGAATGGGGCATTCTCCAAATCCTTAGATATGATGATCGTCTTGTTCGCGACGGAATGACTGATTCCCAACTCGTAAAACACGTTTGGGCTCGGATCCGAGATGTCAGCGATCACAACGTCCGCCTTGATAATGGCCTCAATGATGGAAGCGGGAATGAAGCGGGGCTGCATGTCATTCCGGAGATCGACGCACTGCAAATCTGCCATCGCAATCCCGTTCATGATAGCCCCGTACACCAACTCCGCGGCATGATCCTTGGAGTAGCGGGTGATGATAAAGCACGATTTCTTACTCATAAGTATCAACTCACAACAGGACGGTTAACGACTGTTCCTCGTGGCTCTGGGGAGAGGTTTACCGGTGAACGATCCTGTTGTCGAGATCCTCTTTGCCGCACCATTCGTTGGCGAAGCAATTCGGCGTGCGGAAGGCGAAGAACACCTGCGAGTGCGCGATGCCGCGAGTAAGGTAAAGCGCCAGTCCGCGCCGGTGTGATGGCGCACTGATCGAAGAAGAGTTTCATCTCGCGCTACGGGTCGCGTTCGGCTTCGTTTCCGACGAACAGGGCGCGAATTCGCTCCTTCAAGTGCTTCAGCTTCTCTGCGCTCGCTGGGTTCTCCGCGGCGAAATCGCTTCGCTGGTCCGCAGGCACGGACTCCACGTAATTCGGGTCGCGGAAGTAAAAGAAGACACGGTTGGCCATCTTCGGGTTGTTGAGCACGCCGTGGAGGATTTCCAGTTCGGTCACGCTCTTGCCGTGGAGGTCCTTGAGCCAGGGCTGCTCTTCCCGGAGATCGGCGGTGAAGGCGTCATCGCCGGGCACCCAGCCGTAGCGCTCGCCCAGCAGGCCGATGAAGAAGGGACGGCAGGAGCGGATTTCGTCGAGACAGAGCTTGAGGGTTTCCCGGCGGCTGGATTGGGCTTCGGCAATGCCCCAGCGCAGGTCCACCTCGACCAGTTCGACCTGCCGCTCGCGGCAGAACCGGCGCAGTTCGGGCCAGGCGTGGGTCATCAACTCATCGCGCTCCCCCATCATGTCGCGGAAGGTCGAGGAAACGAAGACGCGGATGCGGCGGTTGGCGGATAGCTGTGGGGAGGTGTGGTCGGATGGATTCATTCCAAGGCTTGGTGAGCAGTGTGATCGGGCCGCAGACTGTGGTCCTCGCGCAGGTGCTGGAGACCTTCCCACAAACGGGCGAGCAGCGTGTCGTAAGGATTCGGCAGGCCGGTGAGGTCGATGCCGGCAAAGCGATGGTTCTTCCCAAACTGGAGATCGGACAAATGCAGAATGGTCACATTGTCGCCTAGCATGGCGACATGAAGCCGCAAGGCACTGGTCAAAGTCAAGCCAGCGAAAGAGTTTGCCCGAAGCCTCTCGCAGCGTGAGGCGATTTCAACCTGAACCCCGATTTTGAATCACCACGAAACACACGAAACACACGAAAAGGCTGGCCCCATTTCATCCTTTTCCATCGCGCGACTCTTGTGCTGGACCAGCATGACGGTTCCGGTTCTGCTTTCGTGTGTTTCGTGTGTTTCGTGGTGCCCACTTCGGATTTCGGGTTCAAAACTCTGTAGCAGCCGACGTGAGGAGGCTCACTCTGATTGTGGAATGCAGATTGCAGATTGCAGATTGAAAACAGAGCCTGCCAAGGAACGGAGCGCGGCTGTGTCCGCAGGACCAGCCGCAGCACCAACCCAGGCGCGGGGCGTGGGAGCATGTCCGAGCTTCGTCCTCTGGAGCGTGCTGCGGCTGGGTCTTCGACCACAGCCGCGCTCCGTTCCTTGGCCCGAGGCAGCCACCGTCGGCGGTGGCTCCGACTCTCCTCACGTCGGCTGCTACGGTTTTGAAAGAGGCTCGCGTGATCTGGATTATCTGTTCCCGGAGAATTGACTCGCAGGACAGGCGTTGCGCCTGTCTCTGACTGAACTCAAAACGGAGACAGGCGGGACGCGCTGTCCTACGCGGGAGCGGGAACCTCGTTCAGATTCCCTCGCCCAGCATCGGCGGCATTTCCCGCGCCACGGCCACTTCCGGTTCGAGTAAGCCGCCCTCGCTGGCCAGCAGTCGATACTCGCGAAGCTGGAACGAGACTTCGCGGTCGTCGGCCAGGCCCAGGCGCGCGTAATCCTCTTTCGTCACGCGAGCGCGGATGGTTTGTCCGCTGGGCAATTCCAACTCCACGCGCATCATCACGCCCAAAAAGTAGGTGTGCCGGACGACGGCGCGATAACGCAGCGCCGAGGGATCGGACGAAATCGACACCGCGTAAGGACGGAAGCCGATGCGGAAGCGTTCGCCCTCGCCGTGCCCGTGGGCGGGAAACTCCAGTTCCCCCGCCCGCCCGACGCCGCCGCGCACTTCCACGTCCAGCACGTTCATCACGCCGATGAAGCGGGCCACGAACTCGGTCGCCGGCGATTCATACACTTCCCGCGGCGTGCCGATCTGCTCCACGCGCCCGTGGGAAAAAATCACAATGCGATCCGCGATCTCCATCGCTTCCTCCTGGTCGTGCGTGACGAAGAGCGCCGTCAGCTTCAGGTCGTATTGCAGATGCACGAGCCACTCGCGCAACTCCTGGCGAATCTTGGCATCGACAGCGGCGAACGGCTCGTCCAGCAACAGCACCGTCGGATTGGGCGCGAGCGCGCGGGCCAGGGCCACGCGCTGCCGTTGACCGCCGGAAAGCTGGTGGGGGAACCGCTTCTCCAGCCCGCACAGATCGAGCAGCATGACCAGTTCGCTGACACGCTCCTCGATGGCGCCCCGCTTCCACTTCTTGACCTTGAGGCCGAAGGCGATGTTGTGGAAGACGCTCATGTTCTTGAACAGCGCGTAGGCCTGGAAGACGAAGCCCACGTTGCGTTTCTGGACGGAGAGGTCGTTGACGCGCTGGCCGCGGATGTAGATGTCGCCGGCGGTGGGCATCTCCAAACCCGCGATCATGCGCAACGCGGTGGTCTTGCCGCAGCCGCTCGGCCCCAGCAGCGCGACCAACTCGCCGTCTTTCATGCTGAAGCTCACGTCGCTGACGGCCTCCACGCCGCCGAAACGCTTGCTCACGTGGCGGAGTTCGATGCTCATAGGGAAGGCCGGATGAAGTGCGCTGTGTCGCTGCCCGGCTCGGAGTTCAAGGCCGCCGGTTCTGCGCCGCGCTGCTGGCCTTTCGCGTGTTGGCGATGGGTCTTCCACTCCAGGAGCGTCTTCAGCACCAGCGTCAGCAACGCCAGCAGCGCCAGCAGACTGGCCACGGCAAACGGCGCCGCGGAGTCGAACTCATGATAGAGCTTCTCCACGCGCAAGGGCAGCGTGTCGGTCAGGCCCGTGATGTGGCCACTCACCACGGACACCGCGCCGAATTCGCCGAGCGCGCGGGCGTTGCAGAGGATCACGCCGTAGAGCAGGCCCCACTTGACCGACGGCAGCGTGACGGTCCAGAACGTCCGCCAGCCGCCTGCGCCCAGCGTCATGGCGGCTTGTTCCTGCTCCGTGCCTTGGGCCTGCATGATGGGGATCAACTCCCGCGCCACGAAGGGAAACGTGACGAAGAGCGTCGCCAGGACCATGCCCGGCACGGCGAAGATAATCTTTACGTCGTGCTCTTGCAGCCACGGCCCCAGCAGCCCTTGCGCGCCGAAGAGCAGCACCAGCATCAAGCCCGTCACCACCGGCGACACGGAGAACGGCAGGTCGATGAACGTGAGCAGAAGCGCCTTGCCGGGAAAATCGAACTTCGCGATGGCCCAAGCCGCGACGAGGCCAAAGGCCATGTTGAGCGGAACAGTGATGCCCGCGATCAGCAGCGTGAGCCGGATTGCCGATTGCGTGTCCGGGTCGGCAATCGACTTCCAGTAGAAGACCCAGCCCTTGGAGACCGCTTGCACAAAGACGTTCAGCAGCGGCAGCAGGAGAAACAGGCCGGCGAACGTCAGCGCCACCGTGATGAGCGTCCACTTGATGAACGGCGGCTCGCGCGTGCTCCGGTCGGAAGCCGCGTGGCGTTCGCGATGGCGGGCCGAGGTCATTGCTTCTCAAAATGGCTGGCCCAATGTTCGAGCCAGTTGATGGCGGCCAGGAGCAGGAACGAACAGACCATGAGCACCACGGCCAACGCCATCGCGCCCGTGTAGTCGTACTCTTCGAGCCGCATCACGATCAGGAACGGCGCGATCTCCGTCTGGTACGGCACGTTGCCGGAGATGAAGACGATGGAGCCGTATTCTCCAATCGCCCGCGCAAAAGCCAGTGCGAAGCCGGTCACGATGGTCGGCACGAGCGTCGGCGCGATGACGGTGAGGAACGTTCGCAGCCGGCCCGCGCCCAGCGTGGCGGCGGCTTCTTCCACGCCGCGGTCAAAGTTCTCCAGGACGGGCTGCAAAGTGCGCACCGCGAAGGGTAGTCCCACGAATGTCAGCGCGATCACCACGCCCAGCGGCGTGAAGGCGCCGCGGATGCCGTACGGCACGAGAAACCGTCCCAGCCAGCCGTTTTCTGAGAACAGGCTCGCCAGCGTCAACCCAGCCACCGCGGTCGGCAGCGCGAAGGGGAAATCCACCAGCGCGTCGATCAAGCGCCGGCCCGGGAAGCGATAGCGCACCAGCACCCAGGCCAGCAGCGTGCCGAAGACCGCGTTGGCCAGGGCCGCGACGAGCGACGCGCCAAACGTCAGTTTGTAGGCCGCCAGGGCGCGCGCGTTGAAAGCCAGCCTCCAGAAATCCGCCCACGAAACGTCCAGCGCCTTGATGAACAACGCCGCAATCGGGATCAACACAATGGCGCTGAGATAAAAGACGGACAGCCCCAGAGTGAGGCGGAAGCCGGGCAGCGGATTGAATCGCTTCTCAGTCATGCGCGCGTCGGGACGCTGCCGCGACTGTAGGTTGCCGGCGGAAGCCGGGCAAAGGCTTTTTCGCGGGGAGAGCCTTCTCCTCACGGTGGATTCGAGAATCCCCGGATCGTAGCAGCCGACGTGAGGAGGCTCTGTCTTGATTTCAGATTTCAGATTTGAAGAGTGAGCCTCCTCACGTCGGCTGCTACGCTTTCTTTAATCAGCCCTGGCCTTCTCCCTCTCCCCTCGAATGGGAGAGGGCCGGGGTGCATCGTCGTTGAATTAAGGCCAGCGGCACAGCCAAGCCGACAGGTTCCTGCTCTTAATCTTGCTCGTAATCTTCATCTCCCCAGCACTTCAGCGAGCAAGAGTAAGATTATGAGTACGATGAAGAGCCTACCGCCGTTGCGTAATTCAACGGCAGTGGGACCGGGGTGAGGGTTCAGGGGGGAGGGGCTTGGCTAGCCTCTCAAGAACTTGGCCACTGCTTCGGTGCGCGTGCGCACCTGGAGCTTCTCGTAAATGCGGCGGATGTAGGTGTGGACCGTCTCGTAACTGATGCCGAGTTTGTCGGCGATTTCCTTGTAGAGAAACCCCTGCGCCAGGCAGTCGAGCACTTCCTTCTCGCGCGGGGAAAGGTCCTCCGTCGGCTGGGACGCGGCGGCCGGGCGCTGGAACGATTGCACCACTTTGCGCGCGATGTGGGCGGTCATGGGCGAGCCGCCGCGGTTTACCTCGCGCACCGCTTCCAGCAACTCTTCGCGTGGTGTGCGCTTGAGCATGTAGCCGGTCGCGCCGGCGGCCAGCGAGTTGAAGATGTTCTCCGTGTCCTCGTAGGCCGTGAGCATCATGACCTGCGTCTGCGGTAGAAGCGCCTTGAGCCGGCGCACGCATTCCACGCCGTTCATTCCGGGCAGGTTGATGTCCATGAGCACGACGTTGGGTTTTTCTGTCGGGAGCGCCTCCAGCGCGGCTTCGGCCGTTGGATGCTGGCCGACGCATTGGAAGCCTTCCGCGCGCGCCAGCACCCGCGCCAGCGTGCCGCGCAACTGGTCATTGTCTTCGACGATGGAAACGGTGATGGGCATAGGTTCAGTTTTGGTTTCTCCCGATCGGCGCGGTCAACCGTACCAGCGCGCCGCCTTCGGGCGCGGGGCTGATCGAGAAACTGCCGCCGACATCCTCCATCCGCTGGCGCATGTTGCGCAACCCGTTTCGGCCTTTCTGCTGGTCCGCGGCCGACACCCCGCGCCCATCGTCCTGGACTTCGAGCGTGAAGAACGCCGGCTCCAGCTTCAGGCGGACCCAGACGGACTTGGCTTGGGCGTGCTTCACGACATTGTTCACGGATTCTTTGAAGGCGAGGAAGACATTGTGCCGCAGCTCCGGCGGCACCGGTGAGGCGGGAAGTTGTGGCGGCGCTTCCAGCCGGTAACGCAGGCCGGCCAGGGCGAGGTATTCCTGGGCGTACTTGCAGGCGTAGTTAATCAGCCCTTCCAGCGTGTCGTTGGCGGGGTTGGCGGCCCACACGATTTCGTCGAGCGACCGCGTGGTGTCGCGCGCGGTCTGGGTGATCTGGCGCGCGTGCGCCTCGACTTCCTCCGGCAAACTTTTGTCGGCTTCGGCCATGTCGCTGAGGAGCGAAATTTGCGTGAGGTTCGCGCCGAGCTGGTCGTGGAGGTCGCGCGCGATGCGGCTGCGCTCTTTCTCCAGGGCCTCCTTCTGTCTCATGCCTTCGAGTTGGCGCTGAAGTTTCTGCGTGGAGAAGTAGTGGACCACTCCGATGATGCTGCCGATGAAACCGAGAGCCGAGGCCGAGAGGAACCACCAGGTCCGCCAGAACGGCGGTTCCACGGTGATGGCCAGCGAACTGCCTGTCTCGTTCCACTCGCCATCTTCGTTGCAGGCGATGACCTGGAAGCGGAACCGGCCGGGCGGGAGCTTGCTGTAATGCGCTACGCGAAGGCTGCCAGCCTCGGTCCACTTCGTTTCGTGCCCGTCAAGCCAGTAGCGGAAACGAGCGCGCTCCGGCGAGGCAAGGTTCAAGCTCGTGTAACGGATCTCCAGCCGCTCGGCGCCGGCGGGGATGACGAGTTCCTGGGACCAGCCGGTCTGAAGCAGGTTGGTGTTCTGCGGCAAGTCGTCGATGAGCACGGACTCGATCACCACCGGCGGCTTGAACGGGTTGGGCTTGAGTGCCGCCGGATCGACCGAGGCCAGCCCTTTGATGGTGGGGAACCACAGCCGGCCATCGCGCGTGCGACACGGGCCGGGCTGCGAACCGGAGGAACACTCGCTCGTGGGCAGGCCGTCTTGCTTGCGGTAAGTGCGGCAGGCGATCACGTTGGTCAGGCCGCCGGCAAAATCGTTCAGCGATTTCTTCGGCACGCGCATCAGGCCGGCGTTCGATCCGATCCACAGGAAGCCCAGCCCGTCCTCAATCAGGTAACTCACGCTGTTCGCGGCGAGACCGTCGCGCGTGGAGTAGCGCGTCCATCGGCCCTCGTGAAATCGCGCCAGGCCGTTGCCGCTGGTGCCGATCCACAGGACGCCGTCGTCGTCGATGCACAGCGCGGAAACTGTGTCGCCGGGGATGCCGCTGTCCTGCTTGCGGAACGAAGTGAACTCGCTCCCGCGCATCCGGCACAGACCGCCGCCTTCGGTGCCGATCCACAAGGCGCCTTCCCGGTCATCGGCAAGGGCGCGCACGACGTTGGAAGGCAAACCGTCGCGCGTGGTGAACACTCGCCACACCTTTTCGTCCCAGCGCGCCAGGCCGCCGCCGGTGCCAAACCAAAGAACGCCGCCACGGTCCTGGTGGATAGAGGAGATGTTGGTCGAAGGGTAATTTGCGCTGACGGGCCAGTAGAAGCGGCCCTCCCGCCATTGGAACAAGCCTGCGTTCTTGGTGCCGGCCCAGAGCCGCTGCTTTTGGTCCACGAACACCGTGAGCACGTCCCGACTCAACAAGCCTTGGCCAAATTCGAAGTGGGTCAAATGCTCATTGGTCCAGCGGTTCACCCAACCGTTGTTCGCCCCGAACCACAGACCACCATGTTCGTCTTCGCATACCGATTGAACGACCTTCCCGCTCGACGGCTTGAAGGCGTCAAACGCCTGACGCTTGATGCGATTCAATCCGCTGCCGTCCGTGCCTACCCACAGGCTGCCCTCACGATCGACGTGCAACGAGAGAATGTAGTTGTGGGACAACCCCTCGTTGGTGGAAAGGCAGGAAACGTTCCCGTTGGCGTCGAACCAGAACAACCCCGCGCCAAGGGTGCCCACGACCAGGTTGCCTTGATGATCTTCACACACCGCGCTCGCACGGAGCCCCCAGGGAAAGGGGCCAAGATCCGCTTCAAGTTGGTTCATCCGCCATCTCTGTACCCGGCCATCTGCCAAGCGCCAGTAGCCACCGCGACGGCTGGCGAGAAGAAAGTCCAGTCCGAGCCGCGGCGGCAGATTCGTTTCCACGGGCAAAACCATCGAGCCGGTATCCAGGGTCGAACTGAGGGCGTATTGGTTCGCGTCCGTGCCCACCCAGACGGGACCGTCCTTCTCCGCGATGAGCGACCGCGATCCGCTCGACCGTCCCGGCTCGACGAGGTAGCCGTGGTAGCGGCCCTCGTGATAGCGCCACAACTCGCCCGAAGCCGTGTAGAGCCAGACCGCGCCCGCCGCGTCCTCACACGCGGCCGCCAGCCGCCCTTCGCGTCCGCCTTGGCCGATGCCGACGCTCGTGAGATGGCCGTTCTGAATCAGGGAGACGCCGCCGCTTTCGGCCCCGATCCACAGGTTGCCGTGGCTGTCGCCGAACAGCCGCGTGATCTGGCTGCTGGGCAACTCCGGCGTGTTGTTCTCATCGAACACGGTGAACCGGAGTCCGTCGAAGCGCGCCAGCCCGTTCAGCGTGCCCAGCCAGAGGTAGCCGTCGCGTGTTTGGGCGATGGCCAAGACGGAGTTTTGTGGCAGGCCGTTCTCGGAATCGAACACGTCGATGCTGTAGGAGACGCCGCCGCGCTGGATCGTGCTGGACGCGGCGGCCCAACCCGGCGCCGCGGCGCAGAGCCACAGGCAGGCGGCGGCGAGAATCCAGCGATGATTCGGCATGTCCGTAATCCAACGGCCCGGCGCTGACATCAGAACTCAGCCGGCCCAGTCGCGCCCAGACTGCCTGGGGCCGACGCCTGAAGCAAGCCCGCGCGGAACGCTTGGAAGGACGCGCTTCCTGCATAACAGTAGCAGCCGACGTGAGGAGGCTCACTCTTCAAATCTGAAATCTGAAATCAAGACAGAGCCTCCTCACGTCGGCTGCTACGATCCAGCGATTCTTGAATCCACCGTGGCCCGTGTGTTTTTCCGCCCGGAAAAATGTTCGGTTTGGCGTCGGGCGTCCATATAAAGGGTGATGATGAATTCGGACGACATGTCCCTCTTGCGGGCCTACGCCGACCACGGCTCCGAAGAAGCCTTCGCGGCCCTCGTGTCCCGTCATCTGAACTTGGTTTACTCGGCGGCGCTGCGGAAAGTGCGTGACGCGCACTTGGCGCAAGACGTGGCGCAGGCCGTCTTCCTCATTCTGGCCCGAAAGGCCCGTTCGTTGCCGCCAGCGACGATCCTCTCGGGCTGGCTCTATCGCACCGCCCAGTTTGCCGCCGCCGATGCCTGCAAAGCCGAACTGCGCCGCCACCGGCGAGAACAGGAGGCCCACATGGAATTTTCTCCGGAAGCCGACCCCAACGACAACCACGCGTGGCAATTGCTCGAACCCGCACTGGACGAGGCGCTCGGCCGGCTGGGCGAGAAGGACCGCAACGCGATCGTCCTCCGCTTTTTCGAGAACAAGGGGTTGAGCGAAATCGGACTCGCCCTCGGAACGACTGAGGATTCCGCCCGCATGAGGATTGCACGGGCGGTGGACAAGCTACGAACGCTGCTTTCGCAGCGCAACGTCACACTCCCGACCGCGGTGTTGACGGGTCTGTTGACGGCCAACGCGGTGGCGGCAGCGCCTCCCGGCTTGGCCGCGACCATCGCAACCACGGCCACAGCGCAAGGCGCCGCGGCCAGTGGCGCGGTCTTAACCATCATGAAAGGAACCTTGAAAGTTATGGCATGGACAAAAGTCAAGACGGCGGCCGTCCTCGGTGCAGCCGCTTTACTCCTCACCGGCACCACCTTTCTCGCCACGGACTGGCTTCCGGCGGCCTGGAGTGGACGTGCGCGCGGGATTCAGGGTGCGTGGGAAGGGGCCTTGAATCTCGGCAAACGAAACGTCGTGGATGGCGGCCGTATTCAAGCGCGGATCGTCTTCCAGGTCTCCCAAACGAACGAGACCTATGTCGCCTTGGGAGACAACCTCGATTGGGGCCGGAAGGATTTTCGCTTTCGCCAGTTGGTTTACCACCACCCCGTCGTGCGCATCGAGGTGAGCGATTGGGAATCTTACGAAGGCAAGATCAATTTCTGGGGAACCCAAATCTCAGGCCACTACACGGTCGTTGGGGAAGCCCCGATTCCGATGGTGCTCAAGCGCACCTCCCGGCCTGCCGCCGCGCCTGCTCGGCTGCAGGAAAGCGACTATGCGCCCCGAACCGGTTCCGAGTTGCAAGGTTTCTGGACCGGCAAACTGGGCACGCTGCCGCTGAACTGGAAGATTGCCGAGGCGGCGGACGGCACGTTCCGGGCGGAAATGGACAATCTTGAGCAAGGCGCGCCGCATCAGACCGTGTCCGTCGAGTCCGAACCGCCCTTCGTACGACTGGTGCTGACGACGAAATCCGGCCTGTTCGATGGCGAGTTGATCGACGGCACCGGAGAGTTGGTCGGGCATTGGGTCCAAGGACGGCAGAAAACTCCCATGAAGCTCCGCCGCGTGGATCCTCGCGAGCAGGCGCCGGCCGAGCGAGACTTCATCCCAGCCGGGCCTGACGATCTCCAGGGGCATTGGAAAACGACCGCCGAGCTTGGCCTGCTGGCTCCGCGGGAGGGAAAGGTCGAAGTGGCCCTGCACATCGCCAAGCGGACCAACGGTCTCTTCACCGCTTCCCTCTGCGGCGTTGATTACGACGCCCTGTTTCTGCCGACCAATCTGCCCGCCGATGTGCCCGCCACGACGGTTCGGTTTTCGCCGCCGACGGTGAAGCTGGCTTGGAACCGACCTTTCGGCTACACCTTCGATGGCCAGCTCAGCGGGGGAAAACTGACTGGCACAGCCCGTCGCGGCGACGTGGCCTTTCCGCTGATCTTCGAGCGAATCGTGGCGAAGTAGGCGCTGAATCCTTGGCGCACCCTGCAAGGACCCCGGTTTCCGCCTCCGCCGGGACGTTCCCATCAAGCACGCGAACCCAAGCGGCCCAGCAAACGCCGTCCATGTCGGCCGAGCAGAACGACCCCGAGAAAAGCGCCTGCCATCCAGGTGGCCGGCTCGGGGACTGCAGTGATCGTGAGGTTCTGAGGTGTGAATCCAATGAAGCCGCCATCGTAGTCAATCCAACCGTTAGCACCGCTTGCCACGGAGTAAGTTCCCAAATAGCCCCCGAAGTAGGCCGTTGGGTCCGGCACTGTGCCCGGTATCGCAAAACTTAACCCGCTGTAATTGGCGTCCATTCCGATGCCTCGAATTGTGGAGCCGTTGACCGTGATCCCGGTGTCGTACGGAGCCGCCGTGGTGTCCGTGCCCGCAAACAAGTTTAGCAACCCGCTGGGGTTTGATTGGGCAGTAAGGAAGGAGTAGGGAGACCCAGTCTGGGTCGCGGGCCGGGTCCAAGTTCCGGAAAGGCCTGTGCCACGAACGTCCGACCACAACTCGGGGTCAGAGGCAGTGCTTTCGTCGAACCAGCCCACATAGGTCGAGCCCCTATCGCCGCTGGGCGGGGTGGGGGCGAAGTCGTTGAGGGTGTAAGTGAAGCTGACGGACTGCCCGGCGGTGTAGCCCATGCCAGTGGTGTTGGCCGTGCCGCTGACGGTGAACTCGATGATGGCAGCCGTGAGGAGGGACTGAGCAGCCAGAAACAACGCGGCGACGATCAGACGTGTTTTCATAGCAGTAAGGTGTGCGCTCAATACGATAATCGGCGCGGGCTGTCAACCGCCATCTTTGGACTGTCACTTCCGTTCCGCCAACTCCCGCGCGTATCGCCGGCACAGCCAGAGTGGGACCGCGCCGAAGAAACCGAAGGCGCAATCAATCAGCCGCCAGCCCCACGGGATGCCGCGCACCGCGCCCAGGACCAGCGCCCAGGGCACCACCAGCGCGCAGGCGACGAGGCCGAAGTCGAACATCCAGCGGTTCCGCACCGGCTCGCGCCACGCCCACACGAACGCCAGCGCGATCACGAAATGCCCGAAGGCCAGCCAGTCGAATCCATAGGCGATGAACGGGTGCCGCGCGTTCGTCTCGCGCAGCGCCAGTTGCACCCGCGCGACCCAGCGGCCCAGCGACGACGGCGATTGGTCGCTCGCGCCGAGCCAGTTCGCCAGCCAATCCAGTTCCCGCTCCACCGGCATGGCCGTGGCCCCGCTCAAGACCAGCCCGACGATGAACAGCCCCGTCAGCCAGCGAAGGCGGCGAAACAGAATTCCGTCGTGCGGCTCGGACACGGTCATCGCTTCTCGTAGTTGGAGGACTTGCCCGTGGCTTTGTCCACGCAGTCAGCCCAGTGTTGGAGGAAGAACTTCTTCTCCGTGGGGAAGAACGTGTCGGCCTTGCCCACGATGGGGCGCAACGCGGTGGTCATTTGCAGCGCGACAAGCAGGAAGATGAACGTCCAGATCACCAAGCCCGATTTGGATTGGCCCTGCACCTGGGCAAACGCGTTGTGCAGAAAGCGCAGCCCGAACCCGACGGACACCAGCCCGAAGAGCAGGTGCAGCGCGCCCATCATGGCAACCGACTCCGTGGATTGCGAGAAGACCCACGCCACCGGGGCGAAGCCGATCAGCAGCACGGCCGTGAGCGCGAGCAGACCGGCGACCAAGCCGAAGATTTCACCCAATCCGGCGCGCGAGCCGCTCAGACAGGAGAAGATGTAGAGGCTCGGCAGGCAAATCAGGCCGGAGATCAGCAGGCCCCCGGCGATCTTCACCGGCGCGGCCCACAGTTGGTCGCCGCCCGAGAATGTGCCGGTTACGAGGCCATAGATGAGACTGCACACGGCCGCGATGAGAAACAACGTCAGGCTCAGGCTCGCTGACTTGGCCTGGCCGAGTTGCGCCATCACGCACCGCGGCTCGCGCAGCAGCGCCTGGATGGCGCCGCCCAGCCCGTTGATGGGCACGGACGGCGGCGGTGGCAACAGCGGCGAAGCGGCCGGCACGTCTGGGATCACCGGCGGAGCCGAGGGAGAATTCGTTGGGGGCGTGGCGGGTTCGTTCATGTTTGTGGAGTGGTGGACCGAGTTTCAGTTTGAAAGCAGTTGGCCGAGCGCGCGGAAGACGGTTTCGTAGAAGTTGCCTTGAAAGGCGTTGGGCCGGAGGAATTCCACCGGCAGCCAGGGCGAGCCGATGAAGGGCCGGAGAATCCAGCAGAGCTGGCTGCCAAGCAGAAGGTTTCCCGCGAGCCAAGCCACCAGGACTTGGGCCGCCACGGGCCGGCTGCCCCCCAGCCGTTGAAGAAGCTGGAGCAGGCGCAAGTTCGCGGCGACACCGGCGAAGGCAATCGCGCCCACCTGTGTCAGTTGAACAAAGTAGTACGCCAGGTGACTGGTGTGCCCGCCCACGGCCATCGGCGGCGTGTTCCAGACGAGGAAGAAGACCAGCGGACTGAACGCGCCGAGGATGGCGGCGGCGATGGTGAAGCTCATCAGGATGGCGAGCAGCGATTGGTGGAAGCGCAAGTTGAGTCCGAGGAGCGGCGCGAGCATGGCATTGAGCAGCGCGTTGCCGAGCGTGGTGAGCAAGATGATGAGCGGGAACTTGAGGGCCGTGTAGAGCGCCTGCAATGGCGAGCGCCACCACCCCATCGCCGCGCCGTAGAGGCCCGCGCCGGCGAAGATCACCGCGAGGCAGAAGAGCGCGCGCCGTGTGTCCCAACGGTCCACCCACTGGTTGATCGGCTCCGCTTCGCCGCGCAACAGCACGGGGACGTGGCGCCAGTCGAGTATGCCTGAAGTGCTTTCCATGAACGCTCGCCTCTTACGAGGGACCGGCCGGATTCAATCATTGAACACCGGAACGGCGCGAAGCGTTCAAAAAGGATTCGCCTGAAGCGTTGCGGCGAGCCTCCTGCGCGCCGTAGCGCCGTGGCTTCCAGCCCGGCGGAGCGGGCCGCGAACTTCCCGGAGCGGGAAGGCATCGGCGACCCCAATCGGTTGGACAGAAGCGCGAACCGCCCCAGACTGAATTCGCGCGGGAAGCCTCTGCGTGGCACGAGCGAGACTTCCCTGTCCTTGAAGGCCGCCCCGGTGTCGAACCTCACGGCCATTTCCGGACTCGATAAAAACGTTGCGCCGCGTTCGTGACTTGGGAGTCGAACCACTGCACGACCCCGAAAGGACTCTCAACCGTCGCCAATGGCGACCAACTGGACGGGCTTGACAACGACGTGAGGTTCGTTGCGCCTTCTACCACGTAGAGCTCCTGCAGTTCACCTCCTATGAGCAGGGGGCAACCGTCTTGCCTCAGATCCCCGAACCAGCGGGGCAAGCTCAGACGGGGCCTTTGAGTGAAACTGGCTGTGATCACTCGCCTCTGGTCCATGGTTACCACCAGCGGATTGTTGCTTCCGCTGACATCTCCACTCCAGCCGAGGAAGGCCTGTTCCACATCCGGCCACGCTGTCAGCGTCACAGGTGCTCCGTTTGTGTAGGTCGTCGCCGACGGGTCCACGGCCACTTGGCCCCAGCCATCCACCAAGACTGTCAGCGTGACTATATTCCCGCTCAACCGCGCGAATTCCGCAGAGACGACGGGGTTCGCGCTCGTGATCACCAGGGAAAGCGGGTTCACGCTTTCTCCTGCGCCCTTGCTCCATCGCACAAAATAACCTCCAGGATCGGGCACTGCTGTGAGTCTCGCCACCCAGCCGTACGGAAAGGAGTCGGGGTGCGGATTCACCCGCACAGACCCCAGCCCGGTCACCTGCGTATGGAGCCGTGTGCCGAACACGGCCACCACGTATTTATCCCGAGTCATCACGACGTTCGTCCAGGGACTGCTGCCGGTCACATCGCCCAGCCATTGGAGGAACGTCCAACCCGCGGCCGGTAGGGCCTGAATAACTGCCCATTCGTTACTCGGGAAAAGCCTGCCCGCCCACGTTCCCCACACCGAGCCGCCGCCCGCTGTCGTCGCGTTCAGGAAGAAGGCGGGGAGGATGACCAATTCAACCGGATCACACTCCCAAGCTTGGGACAAATCTGCGTCGTAGGTCACCGCTCGAATCCTGGCGGAGCCGCGGAGCGTCAGGGGATTGGGCAGGGGCAGCGAAGCTGGCGATGGCTGGCTCCCGTCGCGGGTCCATCGGGTCAAGCCGTTGGGGAGAGTGGTCAGGATGCGCACCTGAGCTGATCGCAAATTAGTGACCGAGCCTTCAGGAACAAATCGGTCATCGACGAAGATCGCGGGCGTGCCTGCCGGCGCCGTGCGGGAGACGCCATTGAACGTCAACGTCTCCAGCGCCGTCGTGGGGTAGAACACGGCGGTGAAACTGAGATTGGTGTTCAGGACCACGGATCGTGGGTTGTTGGTTTCTCCGTCATCCCACCTCGTGAAGGCGTGCCACCGGCCCGGCGTCGCAGTCAAGATGGCGACGGAGCCGGGAGGATAGGAAGCTTGGCGTGGTGCCACCTCGACCGTCCCGCCTCCGGTCGCGCTTGTCTGAAGCGAGTGGTGGACAGTCAGCACGACGACCGCACTGGTTACCGCGCCTTCCACATTCGTCACCACCAACGTGTAGTTGCCAGCATCGCTCGTCCTGACGAACGGAAGGAAGAGCGCCGCATTCGTGGTCTCGGCGATGCCCACGCCGCTCTTTTCCCAGCGGAAACTGAGCGGCAGTGCACCAAACGGTCGAGCCGTCAGGACCAAGTTTATTCCCGCGATGACAGTCTGGTTGGAAGCAGAAGTCAGGACGACTTGGGGTGGTCCCGCCCAGACCAATTCGAAGGCGCCAATATCGGGAGCAATCCCTTGCGGGCGAGCCACCCCGCGCTGATCAGAAGCGGGCGCGTCTTGCGGGTCTCCTCCATCGACGGCTGGGCTGTCCGGCGCCAAAGCACACGTAGCGGTGGGGCCGCCATTCGTCTGAAGCGGTCTGATCTTCGCGTCCACGTTGGCCAGGTCAGTGGCCGCCAGGGCACTCACGGCGACGTCATACGGCAGGATGTTGTGACCCTCACTCGTGGCCCCGCGTGTAGGCATGATGTGGTCGAGCCAGATCGTGCTGCGCAGCCTGAAGGAAGCCGCATTTCCCGATGCGTAGTAGAGACCATCGCCAAGAGAATTGCCATACGCTGAATAGCCACACAATGCGGACGAGCAACCGGGAGCGCCCCTTGTGGCTCGATTGGAAGCGACGGTGCAGGAGGACAAAGCCACGAGGCCATTGCTCACCCAGAACCCTCCCCCTGTGGCATCGCCGCCCTGACCGCACCCGCCACCAGGAGGAAATGGATACTCGACATGAACGCCGACTCCACCCTCCCCTCCTTTCGCTTGGTTGCTGTCGATGGTGCAGTTGACCATGGTGATGTTTCCGCCCCACGCAGCCAGACCGCCCCCAAACGCCTTTCCACCAAGGCCACCGCAACTCCCAGGGCGCTGGTTGTCTCCTCCACGACCTCCCTCCGCCTGGTTGGCGCTCACAGTGCAACCGACCAGATTCAGGCTTCCGCCTTCTACATAGAACCCGCCTCCCCAGCCGTCACTGCCTGAGCCGCCATACAAGCCAGACGCGACTCCTTCCACTCCCGAAGCGCGATTGCCAAGGATCTCGCTGTTGGCAAGGGTCAATGCACCTCCCCGAGCGTAAACAGCACCGCCGCAGGCGGCATAGGAACCGAAGGGGCCGAAAATAGGGTTCCAACAGATCGTGCCCCCCACTGTGTTTCCAGAAAAAGCGCTGTTCGTCACCGCAACCGAACCACCCTCAATACACAAGGCTCCACCACAGTTGCTACCACCCCGGAAAACCAAGGGGCTCGACGGGCATGATGCCCCCCAGGCGTGGTTGCTGGCAAACAGGGAGTCGAGGACCACAAGCTGGCCTTGGCTGTAAACCGCTCCGCCCTGACCAACCGAACAGATGTTGTTCAGAAAAACGCAGTTTGAAATCGTCAGGCTTCCCAAGTTCCGCACGCCCCCACCGTTCGTCACGCTGTTCCGGCCGTGGGCAATCGTCACGCCGGAAATCCAGTTGGTGCCGCGGCACGTGAAGATCCCTACCCGGTTGCTTCCACTGATGGTTAGCAGGCCCGGTCCTGGACCGAGGATGGAAGTGTTGTTGGTCAAGTCTGGAAGAGGTTGCGACAGTGAGATGACACCCGTGCCGATCGAGAACACGATTCGCCCGCCACCACTCTGCGCGGCGTCAGCCAACGCACTCCGCAACGAACCGGCCCCGGAATCGCTAAGGGTGGTCACCCAAAACTCGGCTCCCATCGAACCGCCTGCCATGAGCCATACGATCAAGAAGAGCCAAGCCCCACTCCACAGGACTCGTCGTCGAGAGCGCCAGCCGGTGATCGCAACTGAGCACTCGCATGATCCCTCCTGCGTTGGGGCAGCAGAGTGCTCTTCCAAACCGCCCCAGTTTGACATCCTTTGGCATCGCATGGTTGACATCTACCCAGAACACCTCGCGATGGCGAGTCAATTCTCTTCAAGCTCACCTGAGCACCTCGATGCAGTCGTCGCGCAAAATCAGGGCAGAACGCAGATTGAAATCTGAAGCGGCTCCTCCCAATCAGCGTTCCGCCCTGATTTCGCGTGGGAAACCTCTGTGCGACGGTCATCGTTTCGCGTGGGCCGCTTCGTAGAGCCCTCGAAAGTCCGCCGCGTCCACCGTGCGCGGATTGAATTGCGCGGTCCATTGCTGGGCCGCTTCTTCCGCCAGGGATGGGAGGTGCTCCGGTTTCACGCCGCAGTCGTTCAGCGAAGGGGGCATCGCCGCCAGCGTCAGCAGCGATTGCAGATGCGCCGCCAGCCGTCCCGCCGCGGCACCGGAAGCTTCCGTTGAGGAACAGACCCCGGCGTTGACCGCCAAGTCCGCATACGTGCGCGAAACCTCCGGGTCGCGGGCGTTGAAACGCACCACGTGCGGCAGCAGCATTCCCACGGCCTGGCCGTGGATGAGGCCAAAGCGCGCGGTCAGCGGGTTCGCGGCGGAGTGGGCCGCGCCCAACATGCTGTTCTCGATGGCGGTGCCGGCCCACGCTGCGCCCAGGAGCATATGGCTGCGAGCCTCCAGATCGTCGGGCGAAGCCAGCACGCGCGGCAGGCCGGCGACGAGAAGTTTAAACGCCTCGCGTGAAAAGACCAGCGACAGTGCCGTGCGCCTGCGCGTGACGGCGGTTTCGACCGCGTGAGCGATGGCGTCGATGCCCGTGCAAGCCGTGACCCGCGCCGGTTGCGAAAGGGTGAGCGCCGGATCGAGGATCGCGACCCGCGCCGCGGCCTTGGGATCGCCGCACGCCATTTTCTGATGGGTGCGTTCGTCGGTGATGAGGGCGAACGACTGACACTCGCTGCCCGTGCCGCCGGTGGTGGGAATCGCGATCAACGGCAGCATCGGGAGCTTCGCTTTGCCGACGCCCCAGTAGTCCTGCATCCGCCCGCCGTTCGTGAGAAGGAAGTTGCAGCCCTTCGCCGTGTCCAGGCTGCTCCCACCGCCGAGGCCGATGATGGCGTCGATGCCGGCCGCGCGCGCGAACGCCACACACTTGTCCACGCAACGAGTGGAAGGGTTCTCCTCGACTTGGTCGTAGCACACCGCCGACACGCCGGCGGCCTCCAACGCGTGGCGCACGCGATCAGCGTGCCCGGCCGCAACGATGCCGCGATCCGTGACGAGCAGGGCCTTCTTCGCGGAAAGCTCCCGCGCCAGTTCGCCCGCGCGCTCGACGGCGCCGACGCCGAACACCAAGCGCGTCCGCGGCTGGTGGTCAAATGATCCCAGCGGCGGCAGGGCGATGTCCGAAGTCGGCGAAGTCATGTTCGCGTCGCGGGGAGGCTAGTTCGAATGGCTCCACTTTGCAAAGCGGCGAAAGTCAGGATTCCGGTTGCGCCGCGCCGGAGCCGTGGTAAAGCTCCGCTGGTCTTGATTGCTCCATGATTACGCAAGAAACCGTCATCAACGCGCTGAAGTCGGTGAAATATCCGGGTTACTCCCGGGACATCGTGTCGTTCGGCTTGGTCAAACACGCCGCCGCCAGCAACGGCGCGGTCAGCGTCGAAATCCAGCTCACTTCCGCCAACGCGGAAACCGCGCAGCAGATTCAGCACGACTCCGAGCAAGTCCTGAAAGCTCTTCCCGGAGTCAGCCGGGTGGAGGTGGCCGTGCGCATGCCCGGCGCCCAAACCGCGCCCGCGCCGACGCAGAGCGCCTGGGCCAGCCAGCTTCGCCTCCCTGGCGTCAAGCGCGTCATCGCCGTGGCCAGCGGCAAAGGCGGCGTCGGCAAATCGACCTGCTCGGTCAACCTCGCCTGCGCCTTGCAGCGGCTCGGGGCCAAAGTCGGCCTGCTGGACTGCGACATCTACGGCCCGACGATTCCGCTGATGATGGGCGTCCACCAGCGGCCGACCGTGAGTGCGGACGAGAAGCTTGTTCCGCCCAGCAACTACGGGGTCAAGCTCATGAGCATCGGCTTCCTGCTCGACAGCGACACGCCGGTGATCTGGCGCGGGCCGATGATCGTGAAAACCATCCAGCAATTCCTGCACGCCGTGGAGTGGGGCGAACTTGACTACCTGCTGGTGGACCTGCCGCCCGGCACCGGCGACGCGCAACTCACCCTTTGCCAGAACACCCCGCTCGATGGCGGCGTGGTTGTCACCACTCCGCAGGAGGCTTCGCTGGGCGTGGTGCGCAAAGGCATCAAGATGTTCGAGAAGGTCAACGTGCCGATCCTCGGCCTCGTGGAGAACATGAGTTACTTCATCACCCCCACCGGCGACCGCGTCCACATCTTCGGCCACGGCGGCGGCAAACAGGAAGCCGCGCGGCAGAACGTCCCGTTCCTGGGCGAGGTGCCGATCTACACGGCCATCCGCGAAGGCGGCGACAAGGGCCAACCGGTCGTCTGCACGCACCCGGACGCGCCGGAAGGGCAGGCGTTTTTCCAGATCGCCAAGGCTCTCAAGAGCCGGTTCGAGTGAACGGCGGGTCTCGCGGATGGGCTGAAGCTTTGACGTGAAAACGAAGGCGGCCGTGGCCGGAAAGACCGCGCCTTCCGAGGCAATTGCCGAACCTGTAGCAGCCGACGTGAGGAGGCTCAAACTTCAAGCCTCCTCATGCCGGCTGCTACAGTTCTGAAAGAGGCTCTTCCGCCTCGATTTCCGGCGCCTTGCCACCCCAGCACAATGGGCTTGGCGTCCGCTCCGGCCACAATTAGTTGTGGCGAAAAAATCTGTTGTCACGTCGAAGCGTGATGCTACATTCCGCCGCGACCACAGACGAAACGACAGGCATGTCGATTATGACGACAGAAACCACCGGTGGGACCGGCATGATGAAGAACTCGACGCTCTACCGCGAGTTCCAGGCGGAGCGTGAAGAAATCCTGAAGCACAAGTGGATTGAATCCGAGAAGGCGGGCCACGATATCGGCTTTGAACGCGCCCTCACCGACTGGATCATCAAGCATCGTTCCAAGTGGCGCAAGGCCCGCCAGAGTGCGACGGCCAACCCGGCCAGTTGATTCCTCTTTTTTCCTTTAAGGCGATCCGGCGAGGTCGCCAAGGAACTCTTTCCCTTTCCCCAAAAAGCGCCGACGAGCCAGGCATCTGATCATTGAGCATTGTCTCGGTCCTTGAACTCTCCATTTCCCCTTCCGCTTCCCGCCATGTCCCAGCCCTCCATCATCCTCAGCGCCGCGGCCATTCATCGGGCCTTGACCCGCATCGCCCACGAAATCGCGGAGCGCAACGAAACGAACCATCACGTGGCCCTGGTGGGCATTCAGCGTGGCGGAGTGTTCCTGGCCCAGCGGCTGGCCGAACTGCTCCACGGGATTTGGGGCACGGCGATTCCCGTGGGGGCGCTGGACGTGACGATGCACCGGGATGATCTCGACCAGCGGCTGGTGCCTCACGTCCATCCGACCTCGGTGCCCTTCGACATCACCGGCAAGACCGTCGTGCTGGTGGACGACGTGCTCTTCAGCGGGCGCACGGTGCGCGCGGCGCTCGATGCCCTCAACGATCTCGGCCGTCCCCGCTGCGTCCAACTCGCGGTGTTGGTGGATCGCGGCCATCGCGAACTTCCGATCAAGGCCGACTTCGTGGGCAAGAACGTGCCCACCGCCCTCAAGGAAACCATCAGCGTCAGTCTCAAAGAAATGTCTGGAGAGGACGTCGTCACGCTGGAGAAAAGCGGCGAATAACTGCAGTGATTTCAAAATCCCGTCGCAGCCGATGTGCGGAGGCTCAAACTTCAATCAAAACAGAGCCTCCTCACGTCGGCTGCTACAGTGTTGCAGGAAGCTCTAACGGCGTCAGGAACCCGTTGTGGTGAGCGGAAGGACTCGTTGGCTCTGAGCGGCGAGGCGGATGGGTCGCTGGAAGCAGGTCGAAGAGAGGAAGGGTTGAAGCGCAGGAGCTGGTTTGCTTCGCGAGGCGATCCGAGCGGCTCAGCGAGCCGGTCTTGATCTGGCCGCAGTTCGTCGCCACTGCGATGTCCGCGATGGTCGCGTCTTCGGTTTTGCAATTTGGGATCACTTCAGTTTGTTGATCGGACCTTCAGCGTGTGCGGGGATCAAACTTTGTCGGGAACAATCCACGAGGAGGTCCATCTTCTCCAACAAAGCCTGGCCAATCAGGACTTCATCGCCCAGGATCAACGCGTCGTCGCTGGAGCGGCGGTCCATGATCTCAAAGCTCACACCTTCTGCGATGCCGACGCGACTCTTGTGGCCGTCCGCGAGCTCAACAGTCATCTGGTTGTAAGGCTTGATGCCCAATTGCTGTAACAGGATTGCGGGCACACAAGATCGAACCGCACCCGTATCCACCTTCGCGTCGGCTTCCACAATCCGCACCATTTCGGGAGACAACCTGCCGTCTGCCGCTGCGTTGGCATCAGCGTTGTTGACGAGCCGCACCTTGGTTCTGACCTCGCCCATATACGACGCTGGTTGTTCTTTGAGTTCCATGGCCGGAACGTAAGCCCGGCCATGAAACGTGACAAGCAGGCTTTGACGCCGTTCTACCGCCGCGCCTTGGGCAGCGCGCTGGTGCCGGCATAGACCGCGTTCTTGCCGAGCAATTGCTCGATGCGGAGAAGCTGGTTGTACTTCGCCAAGCGATCCGAGCGGCTGAGGGAGCCGGTCTTGATCTGGCCGCAGTTCGTGGCCACCGCGATGTCGGCGATGGTCGCGTCTTCGGTCTCGCCGGAACGATGGCTGAGGACGGCGGTGTAGGCGTTGGTCTGCGCGAGTTCGACGGCGTCCAGCGTCTCGGTGAGCGAGCCAATCTGGTTCACTTTGACGAGGATCGAGTTGGCCGTGCCAGTGTCGATGCCCTTCTTGAGGAACTTGACGTTGGTGACGAAGAGGTCGTCGCCCACGAGTTGGACCTTGTCGCCGATTTTGTCGGTGAGCCGCTTCCAGTTGGCCCAGTCGCCTTCGGCACAGCCGTCTTCAATGGAGACGATGGGATACTTGCCGCAGAGTTCGGCGTAGAAATCCACGAGCTGCTCGCCCGAGATGGCCTTGCCGGTGCTCTTCTTGAACGTATAGCTGCCGGTGAGCTTGCCGTTCTTGTCCTTGTCCACGAACTCGGAGCTGGCCACGTCAAGGGCGAGGAAGATTTCCTTGCCGGCCTTGTAGCCCGCGTCCTTGATGGCCTGGAGAATGGATTCGATAGCGTCTTCCACGCTGTCGAGCTTGGGAGCGAAACCGCCTTCGTCGCCGACAGCGGTGCTGAGGCCGCGCTTCTTGAGCACGCTCTTGAGCGCGTGGAACGTCTCGGTGATGGCGCGCAAGCCCTCGCTGAAGGTGGGCAGGCCGTGCGGCTGGATCATGAATTCCTGAAAATCAATCGGAGCGTCGGAGTGCGCGCCGCCGTTGATGACGTTGGCCATCGGGACGGGCAGGACTTTGGCGTTGGTGCCGCCGAGGTAGCGGAAGAGCGGTTGGTCGAGTTCTTCGGCGGCAGCTTTCGCGTTGGCGAGCGAGACGGCCAAGATGGCGTTGGCGCCGAGCTTGGACTTCGTTTCTGTGCCGTCGAGCTTGAGCATGGTCTGATCGACGGTCACCTGGTCAAGGGCGTCGAGGCCGACGAGCTTGGGCAGGATTTTGTCCGTGATGTTCTTGACGGCCTTGGTGGTGCCCTTGCCGAGGTAGCGATTCTTGTCGCCGTCGCGGAGTTCGATGGCTTCGTGTTCGCCGGTGCTGGCGCCGCTGGGGACGGCGGCCCGGCCGACCACGCCGCTGTCCAGGAGGACGTCGGCTTCCACGGTGGGGTTGCCACGCGAGTCCAGAATTTCGCGGGCCTTGATGTCAACGATCATGCTCATAGTTCAGTGCTTTGGTTTCAGGTTGTTGTTCAGCCAAAAGTGAGGCGGCAGTTTAGAAACGAGGCGGGGCGAGTCAAGGTTGGCGTGCGGCCTCGGCAACCCGGTTTCCGCCCGCCGCTCAGACAGTCGCACTCGCCCACGGATTCACCACCGGCACGCCGGGGGAATCGTCGGTGTTCCGGCTGACCACGGTGAAGCCATGCACCCATGCCGTCGCCGCAACCAAGCTGTCCAGCGCGGGTGGTTTGCGCCCAGCTTGCTGCTGGGCGGCATAGTATTTGCCCCAAGCCAGCGCCACCGCTTGATCGACCGGGAGGACGCGTCCGGAGAAAACTTCCAGCACTTCCTTGAACCACTTCTCCAGGGCGGCGCGCTTGCGGCTCTCCGGATACAGCGAGATGCCTTTCTGGAGTTCGCCCAGCGTCAAGACGGAGACGTGGAGTTGCGCCTCGTGTTCCTCCAGCCACGTCAACACGCGTTTGTCGGGTTTTTTATACGTGGACTCGGAAAGGACTTTGGCGTCCACGAGGTAGCTCATAGCGCCACGTCGCGAGGCGTGTCCTTGACGCGGGACAGTCGCAGATCCTTCACCGGGCAGGCCCGCAGCACTTCTACCAGTTTCTTGCGGCGTGGACGGATGCGCTGGTAGTCCGAAGCCGACAGCACCACCACGGCCGGCTTTCCGTGGCGCGTGATGGTCTGCGCCCCCTGCTTCAGCGCGTTCTCCACGACCTGGCTGAGCTGGTTTTTCGCTTCCTGCAACTGCCACGTATTCGCCATGCCGGAAAGCTACCGAAGGGTCCTGGCCTGTCTAGCCAGAATTCGTGTCGGAAGAGCTTCTTTCAAAACCGTAGCAGCCGACGTGAGGAGGCTCACTCTTTGAATCCGAAATCTGAAATCTGAAATCTGAAATCAAGACAGAGCCTCCTCACGTCGGCTGCTACGGGGTTTTGAAATCGCCTCGGAAGAGACAGTTTCAAAAAGCCCTTGGTTGTCGCGGCGCCACCGCTGGCACAGATCACGGCCCATCCGCCACTTTGAATCCAGTCATGCCCGTGAATCGCGAACTGGGATTCAGGCGGAACTTGTTGTCGGCCTCGCGGATCGTGAAGAGGGCGGCGGCGTTGGTGTAAGACTCGATCAAGTGCAGGCCCTCCTCCAAGCCGAGGACGAACAGCGTGGTATCCAGCGCGTCCGTGGTCAGGCAGTTGTCCGCCACCACCGAGACGCTGCCGAGGTTGTGCTGCACTGGACGCCCGCTCCGCGGATCGAAGATGTGGCCTTGCGGGCGGCCCTGGGTGTTCAGGAAAAACCTCTGATAGTCGCCGGCGGTCGAAACCGCTTGGCCGGAAAGCGCGAGCACCGTCACCAGCGGGTCGCCGGGCCGCCACTCCAGCACCGGCGCGGAGATGCCCACCTGCCATTTCTGGCCTTTGGCGTTGTGGCCGTCGGCGAACACGTCGCCGCTGATGGACACATAGAGGTTGGTCAAGCCGTGCCGACGCAGCACGCCGGCCATCTCGTCCACGCCGAAGCCCTTGGCGATGGCGCTGAGGTTGAGGGTGAGGCCGGCGATGTCTTTGCTCAGTTCGTTGTTCGCCGTCAGCGTGAGGTGCTGGCAGCCGGTCTGTTTCATCGCCGCGCGGAGTTCGTCGTCGCTCGGCGTCCGCCGCATCGTCGTCTTTTCGCCAAAGCCCCAGAGGTTGATGACCGGGCCGAGCGTGGGGTCGAACGCACCGCCAGAACGGCGGTTCAAGTCGAGCGCGAACCGCAGCACGCGGGCGAACTCGGGCGAAATCTTGAGGGGTTGGTTGGGCGGAGCGCGGTTGAAGCGCGAGAGTTCGCTATCGGCGATGTAGTGCGACATCTGGCGGTTCACTTCCTTGAGCCGGTCATCGACTTCCTTCTTGAGCGTGTCGAGGAACGCGGGCGCGAGGTTGGTGCCGGCGATTTTCACCGTGTAAGTGCTGCCCATCGTCTCGCCGGTCCAGGTGACGAGAGGAAGCTCCGCGGCAGAGAGAAGAGCCAATGGCAGAGGACCGAGGACCGCCAGCAGTCCAAACGCCTGTTTGAAAAGCCTTCCGAACCGCCGCGTGAGGGCACGCGGCCTACAGGTTCCGGATGAAAGAAAGGCTTCCTGCAGGCCCGGTCCCTTGACCGGGCAAGTTCTCAAACAGGCTCCACGCCCCCATCGCGAACGGCCGCCGGTGCGCGGCAACTTCCGCTTGAATGGAACTCGCGGCGAAGTCATTGGGCTTCGGTCTAATCGCTTCGCCATTTCCGCGCGACCCAAGTGTGGTGCAATCGGCACGCCGCCAACGTAGGACAGCGTGTCGCGCCTGTCTCACTTTTTCCGCGAAGCCGCCGAACATCACGGCGCGCCGGGTGGGCGCCACGTTCGACGGCTCGCGAGGACGCTCGCCCCACCAAGGCCCGTTCACCGCACGCTGATGATGTAGAATCCCGCGTCCGTGGCGTTCGTGTCGGTGTAGGTGTTGACCGGGGCGGTGGCGGGGAGGTTGTCCGCGAGCACGCTCCAACCATCGGACAGGCTGACCTTCTTGTGGATGGTGTAGGTCTTGCCCGGCGCGCTCATCCATCGGACGGCGACCCCGGTGCCGCCAGCGGGCGCCGGCGAGAACTGCATGAAAAGTGACGCAGCATCCGCCGGCCCTGTGCCAGCCAGGTACTCTTGCAGGTTCGTCAGACCATCGTGATCGAAGTCGCTGCTTGGGTTCACGTCGTAGATGCTGCGGGTTTCGTCGTTGGGATTGGCATCGACAATCTGTTGCTCCCAGGCGTCGGGCAGGCCGTCGCCGTCGGCGTCGTCGGAGTTGGCGCCAGCCAGGATCGCGAGGCCGGCTTCGTCTTCGGAGACGTAGTTGCGGGCCCCGTCGGTAGTGAGGCGCAGGGCGCGGACGAGTCCGGCGAAGGCTTGCTTCGTCACCGGCGTGAGCGGCGCGCTCACGTCCAGCGCCATGACCGTATTAAAGCCGCTGCCGAGCGCGGCCACCGCGCCGGAAACGGCGACCGCGGCCACCGGGCCTTGCGCGGCGTGGGCCGTGATGAGCACCGGGGCGGCGGGATTCGCCACGTCGTAGATGCTCCAGCCGTTCGCGCCGTCAGCCACGTAGGCGGTGCTGCCGGAAACAGAAATCCCGCTGGCAAAGCCCGGCGTGTCCGTGACGCTGCGCTCAGTGAGCGCCGAAGCTGCGATGTCGAGGACGACGAAGCCCGCGCTGCCGCAGGCGAGGTAAGCCCGCGCGCCGGCGACGGCCATGTCAAACGCGAACGCCGGGGTGCCGTAAGTAGCCTGGAGCACCGGCACCGTAGGCGTGCTGGCGTCGAACAGGCAGACGGTGCGGCCGTCGCTTGCGAGCACCAGCGAGCCGCTGACGCCGACGTTGCGAAGGCTCGCGAGGTTGCTGCCGGTCCACATGCCGAGCAGCGCGGGCGACGATGGTGTCGCCACATCAACGATCTTCAGGCCGAACTGGCCGTCGCCAACAAAAGCCGTGGTGCCGGACAGAGCGACGCAACGGGCGTTGGCCGCGCCGGCGAACCAGCCGATCCAGGCGGGCGCGGCGGGATTCGTCAGGCTGTAGATGCGGAGGCCGCCTTCGCCCGCGGCCACGTAGGCGAGTTGGTTGGCGGCGGCCGTGTCGTTCGCGCGCGTCCCCAGCGGCAGATCGGTCAACAAAACCGGGCTGGCCGGCGTGGCAACGTCATACACTTGGAACCCTCCGAAGCCGTTCGCCACGCAAAGCGTGCTGCCGGCGAGCGCGGCACTCACGGCCTGGCCCGGCGTCGGGAGGGCGCTCAAGAGCGCCGGCGCACTCGGAGAAAGGATGTTCAACACGAGCAGGCCGCTGTCGCCGGCGGGCACGTAAGCCTTGGTCCCATTGAGAACGACGCCTTGCCCGACTTGGTTCGTCAGGAGGAGCGAACCCGCCAGGGTGGGATTGGAAACCACGCTCGCGTTGATGGCGTAGAAGCGGCTGTTCGCATCCACCACATAGACGTAATTCCCGGCCACGGCCAGCGCCTGGCCGGCACTGAAGCGGGTGTAACCGCCCAGCAGCGTCGGCGCGGACGGTGTGGCGACGTTGAGGATGAGCAAGCCCTTGTGCGTGTCGAGCACGTAAGCGCGCGTGCCGGAAAGCGCGACCGCGCGCGCCGGCCCTTCGGTGAAGTACGCGCCGGCCAGCGCCGGTGAAGTGGGCGAGGCCACGTTCACCACGCGCACACCGGACACGCCGTCTGCGACATAAAGGTAGTCCCCGCCGACAGCGACGCCGTAAGCATGGCCGGAGGTGTCGAACGTGTTCACGTGGACCGGCGTCGCGGGCGTGCTCAGATCGATGAATTGCACGCCGGCGCTGCCGCATGCCGCGTAGGCCAACGAGCCGCCCACCGCGAGGCCTTCGATCAAGCCCGGCAGCCTCACTTGGCCGAGCTTCAATGGCGCGACAGGGGTTGAGTTGTCCCACACTTCGAGCGTGGCGCCCGCGCCCATCACGAACAAGTTGCCGCCCGCCGCCACGGCGCTGCAGCGTCCGCCAATCGCGCCGAGCACCCCGGCGGCGTTCAACCCGAAGCCTGAGCCGAGGACCGTGGCAGAGCCGGTCACGGTCCCGGCGAAGTTCGTCACACCGCCCACGACCGTGTAGGCCTCGAGCGTGTGCGTGCCGTTGCTGGCGCCGAGCGTGGCCCAGTTGAACTGCACGCTGGCAGAGCCGGACGGCAGGACGCCGGTGACGTTCTGCGAGCCGATGATCTGGCCAGTGAGCGAATCCTTGAGCACCACGAGGGCGGTTTCCGTGGCGTTGCCGCGATTGGTAATCGTGACCGTGACGGGCAGCCGGTCACCCGCCAACGCACCCGCGGCGGCGGCAACACCGAGAGCGGCGACCTCGTGAACGCGGTTCCACAGCTCCGTGCGGCCCAGCAGTTCCACGTCGAGGACGATGTCCGTGCTGTTGGCGGCGGTCTGGTGCAACTCCGCGGCGAGCACGTTGCGGCCCACGACCAGGTTCGTGGTCGGGGCGTTCGTGGTGAAGTAGGCGTATTGGGCCGGGTCGCCGACGGAGTTGTTGGCGAAGTAGTCCGCGTAGCGCACCGCGCCGGTGGGCGCGTTCATGCGGACGAGTTCCTGGCCGTTCAGATAGAAGATCACGCCGTCGTCGCGCCGGACGTTCAGTGTCAGCGACACGGGCAGCACGTCCACGAAGAACTCCTGGCGGAAGTAATACGTGGGGTAGCGGGCGTTGGCGTTGGTGCCGTAGCCCAAAGTGGTGGCGAGGTTGGTCTGGCCGTAGCCAAGAGGGGCCGGGCCGCTGCTCCAGGATTGGTCGAAGTAGTCGGCAGCCTTCCACGGCGTGTCCGTGAGATCGACGCCCTGATCGGAGTAGCGCCAGGCGCTGCCGCGGGCGATGAGCACGCTCATCTCGGTCGGCGGAGTGATTTCGACTTGGAAGACGTTCGTGTTGTCCGTGCGGGCGATTTCGCTCGTCACCGGGCCGGCCACCGCGCGCAACGAATGCACCACAAACGGTGTGGCCGGCACGGGCCAGTCGAAAGTGACGGTAGCAGCGGCGTTGGTCGGCAGATTGATGACTTGGTTGGTGCCAAGGATCACCGCGTCGGTGTCGTCCATGAGCACGACGGCAAAGGACTCGGCGAAGTGGCCCTGGTTCGTCACGGTGACCGTGAGGTTGGTCACCGTCCCGGGAAGGGCTTCCCCGGGGGCGGCGACAGATCGGATGGCCACATCGTGAGTGGGCACGAACGGCGGCACGACGCCCAGCAGTTCGGCATCGAAGGACACGTCGCTGCTGTCGAGCGCTTGTTGGTGAATTTCGACGCACAGGACGTTGGTGCCGACAACGGCGTTGATGGCAGTCAGATTGGTCTGGAAGTAAGTGGTTTCGTCCGCCCCGCCGACGGCGGGACTGAGGGCCAAGGTGCTGTAGTTGATGGCGCCGGCGGGCATGTTGGTGCGATAAACCTCGACGCCGTTGTGATAGACCACCGCGCCGTCATCGCGGCGCAGGCGCAAGATGAGGCCGCTCGGCAGGTTGGTGATGTTGAACGCCGCGCGGAAGTAATAGCAGGGGTACTTGGAACTCGACGACGGCCCGTAACTGAGGACCGTGTTGGTCGGCGCGTCGGCATAGCCGAGCGGACCCCGGCCGAGCGGCCAGGCGCTGTCGTCGTAGCCCGGCTCTCTCCAGGCGGCGCCCAAGTTGGTGCCCCGGTCGTTGTAGCGCCAGAAATTACTCTTCACGAGATAGGTGTTGGTCACCATCGGCGGTCGGACGGAAGCCAGCGCGGAGACGGTGTTGTTGGCGGTGGCGGTTTCTTCGGGAACGGTGGCCGCCACGGCGCGGAGCGTGTGGGCGCCCCAGATGGCATCAGCGGTGTTCCACAGGAAAGTGGTCGTCGCGCCGGCTTGGGCAGCGAGGTTGTTGACTTGGTTGGTGCCAATGGGCTTCGCCTCAGTGTCGTCCGTGAGGACCACGGAGAAACTCTCCGCCGTGTCGCCCACGTTGGTCACGATGACGCTGACGTTGGTGGTCGTGTTCGGCCGCACTTCGGCCGGCACGCTGATGGCCACCGCGCCGACATCGTGGGTCGGCGGGCGGAGGGTGATGGTGTGGGTGCGGGCGTTGTCAGCAAGCACGGTTTCATTCGGGACCGCGCTGGCCCTGGCCACGAGGCTGTAGCCTTGCGTCAATAGGCCGGCCGTATCCCAGGTGAAGGCGACGTTGGTCACTTCATTGCCGCCCAGGTTGTTGACCGACGAGGTGCCGATAAGCGTGCCCGTGGTGGCGTTGCTGAGCGTGATCGTGAAGGTCTCGGGGAGGCTGGTCTTGTTCGTGACGGTGACGGTGACGGGCACGAGCGCGTTGGTCGCGCCGAAGTTCGGGAAAATGCGTGTGACCGCGATGTCGTAAGCCAGGGCCGGCGCGTAGGTGACGCCGATGTTCTGGATGTACTGCTGGTTGGGGTAGGTCCGGTTGACGTTGGTGATGCCCTTGTAGAAATGGATGCCGTTGGTGGTGTACGGCCCCTGGCCGTTTCGGTCCGTCATCTCGATCCAGAAGCGGTATTCGCCATCCGGCATGAGGACGTTGTTGGTATTGCGGCAGTCCCAGTTGACGGTGAACGTGCCCCAGGTGTTGATGGTCGCGCCGCTGTAGCCGTCCACAGGCGCATCCCACGGCCAGGAACCGCGGACCGCATCCCACTGGTCGAGGTAACCGTGGCGCGTGCCGGCATCGCGGCGCACGGTCTGGACGAAATGGCCCGCCGCGTCCGTCACCCAGTAGACATCGACGCGCTGGGCGTAGTTGCCGGGAATGCTGAGCAGATTCACGGTGAACGACGCCGCGCCATCCGTGTAGGTCGTTGCGGCCTGCGCCAGAGGCGACAACGCGCCGCCCAACAAGGCCGTCAAAACAAGAGCAAGGTTACGAATCGCTTTCATAGTCTCAGTCACAAAAACTCCGGTTAAGCACTCACAAGTTCACCGCAGGCCGCCGGCCTCTCGCCGAACACCCGAATCCTTGGCAACGCGCTTGAGGGATGCACCGTTGGGTGAATCGGAGCGCGGACGGCTCGTCCGCGCGACTTGACGTCGGGACCGCGCGGACGAGCCGTCCGCGCTCCGATCCGCTCAGGATTCGGGGGCCGAACACGGCGGCCCGCTGCCATTTCAAGAGGGTTTCCCTGGCCAGTTCCACCACGCGCGGCAGCGCGGCTTGGACCGGGGCGGACAGTTCCATTCCGTACTCCAGCACCAACGGCTCTACGCCGATCACCGTGATCGGCGGCGGCGCGCCCCGCAACAGGAAGCGGGCCGCCTCGCGCAGGCCCATCGCGTGGATGGAGGCCACCGCCCGCGTCTCGGTGTTCTCCGTCGCCTCGAACAAGTAAATTGTGCCCGGCGGGTGGCCGCCTTTGGCGGCGTCGATGACCAGCACGCGGTCGGCGGACTCCACGAAACTCAAGCCGTGCAGGATGGCGGTGCCGATCTCGACCATCGTCACGCCGGGCATCGGATTCTGCTGAAGGGCCTGGACGGCGTGGATGCCGATGCCGTCGTCGCCCATCAGAATGTTGCCCACGCCAGCGAGGAGGAGGCGCGCGGACCCAGGGGATGTTCTGTTCCCAAACACGGGGAAGTTCAGGAGGCAGTGGACGTGGCCCCCAGCGCGAAAACCTTCGCGTCCGGCTCGGCGCGCGTCACGTGCGTGGCGCAGTCCAGGCACGGATCGAAGGAATGGATGATGCGCAGGACTTCGATGGGCTTGTCGATGTTCGCCACCGGCACGCCGACGAGGGCCTGTTCCAGCGGGCCGCGCTGGTTGGCGTCGTCCTTGGGCGAGAGGTTCCAGCAGGTCGGCGTGATGACTTGGTACTTGCCGATCTTCGTGTTGGCGACCTGGAGCCAGTGGCCCAGCGCGCCGCGCGGCGCCTCGGTGAGGCCATCGGCGGTGGCCGTTCCCGGATTGTCGCGATGGGTGTAGGCGCTTTGATAGGGGGCCAACTCGGCCAGCCAGCGGCGCATGGCCAGCGCGATCTTCAGCGCCTCGCGCGCGCGGGCGAGGTGGCGGTCCATCGCCGAAATGCCGTTGCGGTAATCGCCGTTCACCGTCATGCGCGCCAGCGGGCCGACTTCGTAGGGCGTGCCGCCGTAACGCGGGGCCTTGAGCCAGGAATAGGCCGGGCCTTTCGGATACGTGGCGTTGGTGTCGGATTGCAGGATCGGCTTGTTGCCGTCGGTGTCGGAGTACCACGAGTATTTCACGTGCTCCATGATCTGCGCGGTGTCCACGGGCTGGACGCCCGGGGTGCCGTTGGCCACACGGCCGCGGCGGAAGAGCAACGACGGAGTGGCGCCGTTGTCTTCCTCGAACACGCCGTAAGCGAGCAAGTGGCCGTGGCCCCGGCCCAGTTGCAGGTATTCGCTCCAGAGCGAGGCGAGCAGTTCAGCGTCCGGGACGTAAGTGTTTTCAATCCAGGAGATGAGCGGCTCCAGGTACTGGCTGAACAAGATCTTGTCGTCGGCCGACGACACCGCCGTGAAGCCGCCCATGATGTAACCCGGCGTGTGCGGCAGTTTGCCGCCGTAAATCGCGCCCATCTCGTGGCAGTTGCGGCGCTGGGTGATGGCTTCCACGAAGTGGCCCGTGAACCGGTTCAGCGTGTCCTTGTCGAAGCGCCGGCCCACGTCCCAACCGGGCAGCCACGGCGCCATCGGCAGCGCGGGGATGTAGTCGGGCAGGGACAGCAAATAGAAATGCAGGATGGACGACTCCAGGTAGCAGGCGCCGTGGACGAGATTGCGCAGCAGGCGCGCAGCGGTGCGGTGGGGCGTGTCACCGCCCACGCCATAGGCGTTGTCGAGCGTGATCGCCGCCGCGTGGCCGTGCGAGGTCGGGCACACGCCGCAGATGCGCGAGGTGATGATGGGGGTGTCGCGCGGGTCGCGGCCTTCGAGGATCTTCTCGAAGCCGCGGAAGAGCGTGCCCATGGAGAAGGCGTCCACGACTTGCTGGACGCCGTTGACGGTGTCCACCTTGACCTCAACCTTGAGGTGGCCTTCGAGGCGGGTGACGGGATCAATGGCAGCAGTGATGACAGGCATAATTCCTCCGGGGTGGGGCTAGGGAGCGTAAGGTTGGTAAAACGAATGCGGGCCGGGGAAGGTCTTCTCCACGCAGCCGTGACACGGGGCGTTCACGCCGATGCACCAGTGGCCGGGATGCGGCGTGCCCTGCAGGTGGCCGCCGATGCCGTTCCAGGCCGCGTTGCAGCGGGACTTGGTGAAGGGGCCGCGGCAGCCCAGCTTGACGAGGCAGTGGAAGTTCTCCCCGAAGTTCTGCGCCTCGGGCGTGCCGGTGTTGTTCGGGTTGCGCGGGCACTTGTCGTGAATGATCGGGAACTCGGTCCCGCCCGCGAAGCTCCGGCTGTAGAGATCAACGGGCCGGCCGTCTTCATCCAGCGTGACGGGGGTGCCGGTGAGCAGTTGCACGATGGCCCACACGATCCAATCCGGATTGGCGGGGCAGCCGGAGATGTTGATCGTGGGCCGGCCGGTGAACTGTCGCACGCCCATCGCTTTGGTCGGGTTCGAGCCGGCGGCCGGAATTCCGCCGAAGCAAGCGCAGGTGCCGACGCAGACGGTGGCGATTGAACGCGCGGACAACTCCTGCACGGCCTCCTGGAACGTGACGTCTTTGCCGCCGTAGCTATAGACCTTGCAGGCGTGGCCACCGAACGCGGTCTGCAACGCGCCTTCCAGCACGAGCACGTAGTTGCCCGAGTTGTAGGTCTGCCGGAGGGCCGCCGCCGCCGTCTCCCCCGCGGCGCTCATGAGGGCCGGGTGAAAGACGAGGTTGATGGCCCCGACCAGCACGTCGGCGACCGTGGCCGGCTCCCCCGCCTTGTCCGAGATGCGGTTCAAAAGCGAGATGGAGCAGCCCAGGTCGGAGGCCCCGACCAGCCAGATCACAGATGGCGCGGCGGGATTGGCCAGCGCCTCGCGCAACAGGCCCAGCTTGGCGGACGACAGACCCAGCGCCGTGGCGGACAGGGTGCAGTAACGAAAGAAATTTCGACGAGTGATGGACATGGATCCTCCGGGGTTAAACGAGGTGGATGGGAAGCATTCGGTTTGAGACTGGCAAAAGAGGACGAAGACGGTGAGACGCGGGCCGTGCGGAACCGGGCTGGGCGGCGAATGACATCGACTCGCGCATGCTTAGCATGCGTGCCGCGTTCGGCAGCAACCCGGAGAGAGTCTTTGCGACATGGGACCGCAGGCGAAGGACCTGCGCCCCATGGGGTGCCTGGAGGCTTCCGAGCGGGAGCCTCGGGCTGCGGACCTTTAAGGAGGCCGTTGTCATGAAGGCAACTCTAGAGGCGGTTCCTGGCGCGGCTTCCCATTATTTGGGAATCTATCCCCGGATATTGTTCTCGATGTGAAGGCAAGTAATGCCGTCAGAATCACGCGCCATCATCGACGGGTGAGGACACCATCAGGGCCATTTTCTTCTACCCCCTCTGCCCCTGGTTCTGCTAGCAATCTCTGGCAGAACGTAACCAGTCACGACTCTATGAAAATCGCAGGCTCCGTCAGCGTGGTCCTCAGCAACAAAGGCTCGTCGGCTTGGACGGTCGGGCCGGACGATACGGTGCTCAAAGCGATCACGCTGATGGATGAGAAAAACGTCGGCGCGCTGCTCGTTACCCAGGGCGAGCGGCTGGTAGGTGTAGTGTCCGAGCGCGACTACACCCGCAAGGTCGCCCTCAAAGGACGCTCCTCCAGGGAAACGCTCGTCCGCCAGATCATGGCCGTCGATCCTGTGACGGTCACCCCGGAAACCAGTGTGGACGAGTGCCTCCATCTCATGACCGACAAACGCGTCCGGCACCTGCCCGTCCTGGAGGGCGACAAAGTCGTCGGCGTCGTCTCCATCGGCGACTTGGTGAACTGGGTGATTTCCGCCCAGAGCGCCACCATCGACCATCTTCAGGCTTACATCAGCGGCCACTATCCGGGGATGTCGTAGTGCCGCCACGAACCGCGCTGACGCTGGAAGATCGGGCTCGTGGTGACGAAAACCCCTGTTGACCTGCACCCTTACCGGTGTCTCCATTTCTCAGACACAATGAAAGCCACTGACCTTCCTCGCCGCAGTCGCATCTCACGACCGGCGCTTTCCAGCTTCGGCTCCGTTCTCCTTCTGACCGTTCTGCTCGCACCGTTGCTGGCTCAGCCGGTCCCGGCGGCTCAAGTGATCGAGAGTGACCTCTGCATTTACGGCGGCACTTCGGGCGGCGTGATCGCGGCGGTGCAGGCGGCGCGCCTGGGCAAGTCGGTCGTCATCGCAGAGCCGGGACGGCACCTCGGCGGCATGACCTCAGGTGGGTTGGGAGCCACAGACCGGGGCAACGTCGCCAGCATCGGCGGCCTGTCGCGTGAGTTTTACCGTCGCGTTGGGCAGCGCTACGGGACGGCGGAGTCGTTCACGTTTGAACCGCACGTCGCGGAAGAAACCTTTCAGGCGATGCTCCGCGAAGTGAACGTCCCGGTCCACTTCCAGCAGCGGCTGGCCTCGGTCACGAAGCAGGGCCAGCGGATCACGGAGATCGTGATGGAGAACGGAAACCTATTCCGCGCGAAGATGTTTCTCGACACCACCTACGAAGGCGACTTGCTCGCGGCAGCGGGCGTGAGCTTCACCGTCGGACGCGAAGCAACCAACACCTACGGCGAACCGCTCAACGGCATTCGGCCCAGCACGCCCTCGCATCAATTCGCCGTGGCCGTCAGCCCTTACGTGACGCCCGGCGACACCAACAGCGGCTTGCTCCCGTTCATCCAGCCGGGCGACGGCGGCCGGCCCGGCGAGGGGGATGAGCGCGTGCAGGCCTACAACTTCCGCCTGTGCCTCACGCAGGCCGAGACGAACAAACTCCCCATCGCGCCGCCGCCAGACTACGACGCGGGCCGCTACGAGTTGCTGGGCCGCTACATCCAGGCGCGCGTGGCCGCCGGTCATTCGCTCACCCTGGGCAGCTTCATGAACATCTCCGTCATGCCCAACGGCAAGACCGACATCAACAACAACGGCGCGTTCTCCACCGACTACATCGGCATGAACTACACCTACGCGACCAACGCCCACACCGCGCGGGCGGTCCTCTGGCAAGAACACGAAGACTACATCCGCGGCTTTCTGACGTTCCTGGCGACCGACGCGCGCGTGCCGGCGCTGGTGCGCACCAACCTGCAATTGTGGGGCCTCTGCCGCGACGAGTTCTCGGACACTGGCGGCTGGCCGCACCAACTCTACGTGCGCGAGGCGCGCCGCATGGTGTCCGATTACGTGATGATCCAGTCGAACTGCGCCGGCACCCGCGTGGCGCTGGATTCCGTTGGGCTGGCGTCCTACAACATGGATTCCCACAACTGCCAGCGCCTCGTGAAGTCCGGCGCGGTCACGAACGAGGGCGACGTGCAGCAGGCGCCAGCGGGGCCTTTCCCGATTTCCTACCGCTCAATCGTGCCGCGCGTGGGCGAGTGCGAGAACCTGCTCGCCACCTTTTGCCTTTCGGGCAGCCACATCGCTTTCAGTTCCTGTCGCATGGAACCGGTTTTCATGATCACCAGCCAGTCGGCGGCCAGCGCGGCGGTCTTTGCCATCGACGACGGCGTGGCAGTGCAGGACGTGCCGTACGCCAAGCTCCGCCTCCAACTGCTGGCCGATCAGCAAGTCTTGACCTGGGCCGCCGCGGGCACTTCGACCAACGGCCTCGTCATCGACACCGAGCAAGGCGTCGGCGTGACGATCCTCGGCTCGTGGACGACAAGCACCAGCAGCCCCGGCTACAACGGGGCCGGCTACCTTCACGACGGCAACGCCGGCAAAGGCGCCCGGTCCGTCCGCTTCACGCCGAGCCTTCCGCAGGCAGGAAACTACAGCGTGGCTCTGCGCTGGACCGAAAACGCCAATCGCGCCTCCAACGTCCCGATCACCCTCACCCACGCCGGCGGGGTGACGAACCTCACCGTCAACCAGCGAAGCAACGGCGGCGTGTGGTTCCCGCTGGGCACGTTTTATTTTGAGGCCGGCTCCGCGGGGAATCTGCTCCTCGAAAACACCGGCACGGATGGTTTCGTCATCGCGGACGCCACTTTGTGGCAACCGCAACAAGCGCCCCCGCCGCCCACGGTGGAAGTCATCGCTTCCGACAGCGTCGCCGCGGAAGACGGTCCCAACCCGGCGGTCTTTGCCATCGTGCGGTCCGCCGCGGCGACCAATGCGCTCACCGTCGCCTACACGCTCTCCGGCACCGCGACGCCCGGTGAGGATTTCACCGCAACTTCCGGCTCGCTCGTCATCCCGCCTGGCCAACTCGTCGCCAGCGTCACCATTCTCCCTTCGCAAGACACACTCGCGGAAGCCGACGAGACGGTCACGCTCACGTTGGCCACCAACGCCGCGTACCAACTGGGCGCTTACACCAACGCCTCGGCGATCGTGCATGACGGCGGCTTCGGGGTGTGGGCGACCGGCCAGTTCACGACAGCCGAACTCGCCGATCCCAACGTCAGCGGACCTGACGCTGATCCCGACGATGACGGCATCGCCAACCTGCTGGAGTTCTTTCACGGCTCGGAGCCGAAGCTGACGAACTTTGCGCCGGCGTTGCGTTGGGTGTCGGACACCAACGGCTGGAATCTCGATTGGCAGCGGTCGCCGGCCGCCGCCGGCCTGTTCCTGCGGGTCGAAGAGTCCGCGAACCTCACCGACTGGTTCCCTGCGCCGTTCTCAGCCCAAGCGCCGCAAGTCCGCGAAGAACCGCCGTGGCAGCCGCTTCGCTTCGCGCTCGGGAATCCGATGACGAACCACGCTCAGACCTTCTACCGCGTGGCCGTCAGCACGACGGCCTTGCCGCTGGTGACGAACGACGCGCATTTCTTCTTCTCGTTCGATGCGTCCCCCGACGGCAGCAACGCCTTCCAGGGTAACGTCACCGCGAACAACGGTTTCTACGGGGTGCCGACCGTCACTCGCACTGGCACGGCCCTGTCGGACACCGGCGGCGCGACGAACTTCACTGACTTCACCGGCGTGATCTGGTCGGGCAGCGGCGGGGCCGCCACGCCGGGCCATTCGCTCGGCCTGAACAACGGCAGCGCGAACAACTCGTTCAGCGTGACTTTCTCCACGCTGGGTCTGCGGCAGGTGCGCCTGCGCCTGGACATCCGCTCCGCCGCGCAAGCCGGCGGCGTGGCCCCGACCGAATTCACCAGCTTTACCTACGACGTCGGCGGCGGCCCGCAACCGGTGTCCGCCGTCGGCCTGAGCCTCATTGGCGACAACTTTTTTCATGAATGGGCGGCTGATCTGTCCAGCCTTGCGGCCATCGACAACCAACCGCGCGTGACGCTCACCTGGACGATCAAGAACCTGGCCGCATCGCCCGCGGAGAGTTTCCGAGTGGACAACCTCCAGGTCACCGCGTCGCCCCGCAGCACCGGGCCATGACCTTTCACGGCGGGGCGAGGAGCGGACCAGCCGGGCTCGGCGGCCTGCTTCGCTTGGTTTGCCGTGAATGAGCGGTGAAAAGCTGAGTCCGGCGAACCGAACAATCCGGCCTGCTCAAACGTCAGTAACATCCAAAGCATGAAACCAACAGTCATCGCATTCCTCGGCCTCACCGCTATCGCCGGTTCAACTCACGCCACCGAGTTCCACGTCGCCACCGGCGGAAACGACGCCAACCGCGGCACCAAAGCCGCGCCGTTGCGCACCATCCAGCGCGCCGCCGACCTCGCGCAAGCGGGCGACGTCATCACCGTTCACCAGGGCGTTTACCGGGAGCGCATCAATCCGCCGCGCGGGGGCAAGTCCGACCGGAGACGCATCGTGTACCAAGCCGCGCCGGGCGAGACGGTCGAGATCAAAGGCTCGGAGGTCATCAAGAACTGGGTCAAGGTTCAGGAGAATGTCTGGAAAGTGACGCTGCCCAATTCGTTCTTCGGCAGTTTCAATCCCTACAGCGACCTCATTCGCGGCGACTGGTTTGGCGCCAAGAACCGCGAGCATCACACCGGCGCGGTGTATCTCAACGGCGACTGGCTGACCGAGGCGGCCAAGCTCGACGACGTGCTCAAGCCGACCGGCACCAACGCGCTCTGGTTCGGCCAAGTGGATGCGACGAACACCACGATCTGGGCGCAGTTCAAAGGCGTCGATCCCAACGCGCAACTGATCGAGATCAACGCGCGCCGGACAGTTTTCTATCCCGACCAGCCGGGCCGGAACTTCATCACCGTGCGCGGCTTCACGATGCGCCATGCGGCCACGCCTTGGGCGCCGCCGACGGCCGAGCAGATCGGTTTGATCGGCACGCACTGGAGCAAGGGCTGGGTCATCGAGAACAATGTCATCAGCCACTCGGTCTGTTCCGGCGTCGCGCTCGGCAAACACGGCGACGAGTTCGACAACACTTCGGCCAACACCGCCGAGGGCTACGTGAAAACCATCGAGCGCGCTCATGCCCACGCCATCGCCTGGACCAAGGAGAACATTGGGCACCACGTCGTCCGCAACAACACCATCTCGCACTGCGAACAAGCCGGCATCGTCGGCAGTTTGGGCGCGGCGTTCAGCACCGTGACGGGCAACACCATTCACGACGTTCACGTCCGGCGGCTCTTCACCGGCGCGGAGATGGCCGGCATCAAGTTCCACGCCGCCATTGACTCGACCATTCGCAGCAACCACATCTACCGCACTTGCCTGGGCCTGTGGCTCGACTGGATGGCGCAGGGCACGCGTGTCTCGGGGAATCTCTTCCACGACAACTCCGGCCAGGACTTGTTCGTGGAAGTCGATCACGGCCCGTTCGTGGTGGACAACAACCTGTTCCTTTCTCCGACGAGTCTGTTGGACATGTCGCAGGGCGGCGCCTACGCGCACAATCTTTTCGCCGGAAAGATCGTCACCACCGAGGAGCCGACGCGGGAGACACCTTATCACCCGGCGCACAGCACGAAGGTGGCGGGGTTGAGCGCGATCAAGGGCGGCGACAATCGCTACTACAACAATGTCTTTGTGGGTACGGGCGGCAGCCCCGGTGAAGTGGCGAAAGACGACAAACGGCACCACCGCGTCAGCGGCTACGGGCTGTGGGTTTACGATCTGAGAGAATACCCGCTCCAGACGGGCGGCAATGTCAGCTACCACCACGCCCAACCCTACGCCAATGAATCGAGCCGCATCGTGCAGCCGGACATCGATCCCAGGGTGAAACTCGCGGAACAAGGCGGCCAGTTTCTCCTTCACCTCACGCTCGGTCCGGAGTGGACGCGGGCGACGACTCGCTTGGTGACGACGAAACTGCTCGGCAAAGCCAAGATTCCAGGTTTGCCCTACAAGGACGCAGACGGTTCCTCGTTGAAGATCAGCACCGACTACTTTGGCAAGAAGCGGAGCAAGACAAGTCCCTCGGCCGGGCCATTCGAGAATCCCGGAACGGGCGCTCTCTCGTTGCGCCTTCGCTGAATCCTCGGCGAGTCCGTTCGTCCGCCTGCCAGATCACCCGGATCAGAACCGCACCGTCACGCCCACCTTGAGCGTGATGTCGCGGCTCGATTGGTGAAAGCGCCAGTCGTCGAAGGCGAATCCCTGGTTGACCACGAAGAACAGGTCGCTGCCCGGGCGAAAGGTCCAGCGGATGCGGCTGAAGAAACCCAGGTTGTCCGAGAGGTTGTCGTATTGGGCCAGCGTGGTCCAGGTGAGATCGGGCGTAAGCGCCAGGTTCAACCGCGCGGTCGGCAGCCGCACGTCGAAGGCGCCTTCAGCCAGCCGCACTTCCGTGAGCGCGTAGCCGATTTGCGCCGTGACGTAGCGGACGGGCCGCAGGTCCAGTCCGCCGAAAAACTCGCGGCGCCGGCCCGTGTAGAACTCGGCCGTCCGTGCCTTGAACTCGACCCCGACCGCTCGCGCGTCGCTGGTGCTGAGGGAAGCCTGGAACTGGTTCATGCGATAGTCGCCCCTGGGGATCATGATGCCGGGCTGAATCTCGAACGGCGCATCCAGGACGTCGCGCTCGTTGGAGTAGAGCAGCCACAGTTGGTCTCCGGCCGGCGTCGTGAACGTCAGGGAGGGCAGGTCGTGGTCTTCGGCCACCAGCCGGTTGTTCAGGTCGGTGGTGAAGTTGGGCCGCACGTCGAGGTAGATGCTGCGCAGCCACGCTGCGTTGGGCCGCCAGGTGTAGTTGGCGGAACCCTGGTAATAGCGGATGTCGCGCCGGCGGACGAAGCCCAGGGCCGGATCGAACTTCTCGCCGATGTGGCGGGCGGCCACGCTGGCGCCAAACGGTTCGTTCGGATAGCTCAGGTCCATCCCGCCGGCCACGTCTTGCCCGTCGATGCTTTCCGACGTGCTGCCCATGAACCACGCGTGGCCCCTCAGCGTCTTGTTGGCCGGCAAGCGGGTGTTGCGATAGTTGAAGTCAGCGCCGCCCAGCGCCGCGTCGCCTCGAGACCGCGGATCGCCGTACGTGAACAGGCCGCCCACCTCGGATTCCTCCAGGACCGACTTCGACACGCGCCCCACGAAGAGGCTCTTCGAGCCGAGGTCGCAGTGATCCGCTTGTTGCACGCCGAGCACGGCGAGACGCGCGCCGTCGAAACGGCCGGTCACGCGCCCGCCGGCCAGAATATCGACCGGCTGCCCGTCCGGTGCGAGACCGATGCGGCGCGTGTAGAACGGCGTGAGCACGCTCGACGACAAGCCGGCGAACCGGAACAAATCCGAGTCCTGCAGGAAGAAATCGCGCTTCTCCGGGAAGAAGAGCGGAAAGCGCGTCAGGTTCACCACGCGATCATCGACTTCGGTTTCGGCGAAATCAGTGTTGAAGGTGGCGTTGGCCTTGAGGGCGGGCGTGAGGTAGTAAGTCAGGTCGAGGCTCGGCTTGATGTCCCAGTCGTCCTTCGCCGGTTGCGTGGCGGTCGCGTGCTTCACACTCAACGACGCTTTGGCTTCCAGGCCGAGGCCCTGGTGCAAATTGGTCAAGCCACGCAACTCGCCCAAGTCCGCCAAGGTCGCGACCTGTTGGGCGCGGGCGATGCCGGTCCAGCGGACGCGCTCTTGTTTCCGACGGATAACGCGCTCGACGTTGCAGCCCCACGCCGTCTGCGTCCGGTCGAACGAGAGGCTCTTGAACGGGATCGCGACCTCCGCAGTCCAGCCCTGAGCGTCAATGCGGGTGCGCGCCTGCCAGACGGTGTCCCACAGCGAGTTCTCGCGGGAGAAGTCCTCGATCAGCCCTTCGGTGCGAGCGCCAGCCGGATTCACCGCAAAGAAATAGCCTTCGCGCTGCTGGCCGAAGGTGTCGATGACCACCTCGATCTTGTCGTCCGAGGAAAAGCCGGTGTCGTGTCGCATCTCTTTCGCGAGAATCGCGGCCGGCTCGTGGTCATGGCATCGGATCCCGAAGAACAACTGCTCGCGAGTGTAGAGCACGCGGACTTCCGTCCCTTCGCTGGGTGGCGCGCCCTCGAGCGGCAGCACCTGGGTGAAGTTCGTGAGGACAGCGGCCGTGCGCCAGCAAGGATCATCCAGGCGGCCGTCGATGGAGGGCGGATTTTCCGTGTGCGGAATCTGGAGGAAGGGACGTTCGACTTCGGCCTGACAGGTGAGTCCGAAAAGGACGGCGGCGGACAGCAACCCGGCCGTTAGCACGTGGTTGAGAAATCCATTGATGCCGTAGCAGCCGATGTGAGGAGGCTCAAGTTCTTTACCCGGTCCCTGATCTCTGGTCTCTGACTTCTGGCCTCTGAATGGAGCCTCCTCACGTTGGCTACATTGGTTCCGGCGCACGCTTGGCCCCGTATTCCAGTGGGGCATCGCGTGAGGAGTTGTGCGGACGGGAAGCACGAGCCTTCAGATTCGTGCGCACCGGTGGCCGTGCGGGCGTGACGGGGTTTTGGCCCCGCGGCTCGATGCGAGCACGCGGGGAGAGCGACGGCTCCGGCGGGTGGACTGCATGGCCGAGTGTTTCATTTCGCGAGGGGCATCGGCAAGTCCGGCCTGCGGACAGTGAGCGGTTTCTTTCTGCGTACCGCCACAGCACGGCGGAGCCGCAACCCAAGCGCCGCATGGCCGGCCTGATTGGCTACGGCGCGCCCACTCGGTAGAAGCGGCGAGGCTGGTTGCTCGCCGAGAGATCAACAAAGCGGAAGACACCCGCCGCCGTCTCTTCCGGCGTCCCCAGCCGTTGCCAATCGAACAGGTTTGATGAAGCCCAGACGCTGTAGAGGGCATTGGTGCCGCCGCCGAGCCGCAGTTCGAAGCCGGTGCCAGTGGGCCTGCTCCAACCGGTCCACCGCGGCGGCGGCGGGAGGACCACCGCAATCGTTACGACGGCGGGTGCCGAGTCGGACTCGCTGTCGTTGGCCACGAAGCTGAAGCTGGCGGGCGGGCTGCCCCAGGCATTGGTTTCCGGCGCGAACACAATCCGCCCGGCAGGATCGCTGACCAGCGTGTCTGGAGCTTCAATGCTCGCCCCCCGCACGCCGTCGGCATATTGAAACAACCTGCCCTGCGACGGCAGCGAGCTGATTCGGAAGCGCAACACGTCGCCGTTCAAGTCCGCTCCGTTCAGCGCGACGACGTGGTCGCGGTTGACCAGTGCCGTCAATGTTTGCTCAACAGCTTGCGGGGCCAGGTTGGGCGCGATGACCATGGTGGAACTGCCAGAGCCTGACACCAGTGAAGAGACGTTGGTGAGGTTCGGCGGGACGTTCGTCACGCCAGAGTAGTTTAGCCCCCAAACTGTCAGCGTCCCGTCCAAAGTCATGGCCATGCTATGGTAGGCCGCACTGACCACCGCCACCACATTGCTCAGACCGGCGGGGATGGAACACGGTCCGCACGAAGCCCAGCCCCACGCGACCAGCGAGCCGTCAGACTTCAACGCCAGCGTGTAGTCACAGCCTGCAACTACTGCTACCACATTGCTGAGACCAGCGGGAACAGCGGTCACAGGACTGTCGTCTAGCCAAGTGGTCCAAACAGCAACGGTTCCGTCCGCCTTCAGCGCTACATTGTGGGCGTATCCGCTGGCAATGGCCACGACATTGGTCAATCCGGTCGGGACGTTCGTCATGCTCGGGACGCCCCACGCTACCACGGTCCCATTCTCCCTCAAGGCAAGACTGTGTATGTCATAGCACGCGACGGCGATGACGTTGCTGAGGCCAGGAGGAGGGTGGTCCGCTCCCCAGGTGCCTTTTCCCCAGCCCGTAATCGTTCCGTCCGCGTTCAACGCCAAGCTGTAGTCTTGGGCGGCCGCCACCATCACCACATTGCTCAGTTCCGCAGGGGCAGGAACTTGGCCACTCTCGTGGTCACCCCATGATATGACGGTGCCGTCTGCCCGGACCGCCAGGGTGTGGTCGAATCCGAAAGCTCCTGTCACAGCGTCCGAAAGCCCCGCCGGCACCGTGCTCTGACCGTAGTAGTTGGCCCCCCACATTGCCACCTTGTCGCCAGTCGTGAAAACGTGCGCCGCACCGTACACCACCCCGGCGGCGTTGCTGACGACCAAGCGACACTGGTAAACACCGCGCGCAGTCAATCCGGCAATTGCTGATCGGACCAGCACCACACTTGAACCGGTTCCCACGTTCACCGGTGCGGTCGTCTGGCTGTAGGCTCCGCGCACGCCCCACTCGAACCACGCTGCGGTCGGCAGTCCATTCTTCGGCGTCGCCATGCCCTGGAGCACGGCGCTGGTGGGCCGTATTTCTCGCGCGGCTTGTGTGAAAGCCAGTGGCCGCTCCACCAGCATGGTCACCGTCGCCGGAAACGAGTCGGTGTCACCGTCGTTGATCCTGAAACTGAAACTCGCGGAAGGACTGGCGAACTCGTTCGTCGCCAGAACGAGAATCACGCGCCGTAGCGGGTCGCTGACCCAGGTGTCCGGCGCGGTAATGGCCAGCCCGCGAACGCCGTCGGCGCATTGATAGAGCGTCCCGACGGTCGGCAGCGACGTGATCCGAAAAGCCAGGCCGTCGTTATTGGCGTCGGACCCGCTCAGCGTGATCACGGTATCAAGCTGGGGCGGTCCTGAGATGTCTTGCGGTGTGGCGTGCGGTGGCGTGTTGAAGACGATCGCCAGACTGTGGTCGCCGCCACTTGCAACGGCCACGACGTTGGTGAGGTCTGAAGGCATAGCGAATGAACTGCTATCCCAGTATCCCCACGCCGCCACCGTGCCGTCGGCGGCCAAACCCAAGACGTGGGAGCCACCGTAGGACACCGCGAGCACGTTGCTCCAATTTGGAGGAGATCCCAATCCCCTTCCCCACATCGTGACTGTGCCGTCGGCTTTGAGGGCGATGCTTCGCCACGCCCTGGCTTGCACGTCCACGACCTCGCTCAAGCCGGGAGGAACGACCGTCGGGTTCCACGGGTCATCCGTTCCCCAGGCCACCACCGTGCCGTCCGCCTTCAAGGCCAGACTTTGGCTGACGTTGCCTGCCACGGCCACAACATTGCTCAAGTCCACCGGGACGTTTGTTTGCCCGTCGAGGTAGTCGCCCCACGCGACGACAGTCCCGTCGGCCTTCAGCGCCATGCTGTGCTCGTTGCCGCACGCCACCGCGACGACATTCGTCAAGTCCGAAGGCACGTTGGTTTGCCCCGAGCCGTTGTAGCCCCAAGCTACGATGGTTCCGTCCGGTTTCAGGGCCAGCGAATGTCCGCCGCCCGTCGCGAGCGCGGCCACGTTGGTCAAGTCCGGCGGGAACTCTTTCGCTCCACCGTAGCCTCCACCCCATGCTGTGAGGCTGCCATCTGATCTCAAGGCAAAGCTGGAATCCCAGCCGCCCGTCATTGCGACGACGTTGGTCAAACCCGGAGGCAGGGAGCACTGGCCATCCTCGTTCTCTCCCCACGCCACGACTTTTCCGCCGGTGGTGCAGAGCCGGGGTGCGCCGAACACCACGCCGGAGGCGTTGCTCACCACCAAGCGACACTGGTAGCTGCCCCTCACGGCCAAATTGGTGATGACGGCGTTCAAGTATCTGACCACCGTGCCGTCGCCCACGAACACGGGAAGCGTCGTGTGGTCGTAGCCGCCACGTTCTCCCCACTGGAACCAGGCCCAGGAAGGCAGTCCATTTGGCGTGGCCATGCCGTTGAGTTTCGCGCTGGTGGGATGGATTTCGGTGGGCGGCTGGGTGAACGCCCAAGGTGGAACGGCCCCCTGCGCCAGCGTCGGGATGAGTGCGAGGAGTGACAACAGAGAAGCCCGGACATGGATGAAGTTCCTCCGCGCCAGCTTTCCTTCTGCCGCTGGCAAAGGCACTGCCTTGATCTGCGTTCGATTCGATTTCATGTCTTCAACCTGTGGCCAGAGGCAAGCTCGCCACTCCACCGAAGCGGAAACCCGGATCGCTGTTTGCGGCGGAACGGAGTGATCGCCTTTGGCACATTTGATTCATCGGGTCGGAGGGGCCGCAACCTGAGCGTGAAGAAGCTGGTTGCCGCCGGCTCTTCAGCCAGCCGCGGAAAGACGTTGTCCAGGCCCGGCTTGATTCAACCTCCGTCCCAGCTACGCCTTCTCCTCGATCAATTCGCGCCGCGCGCCGCCCAGGAGTTGGTCCACGAAGCTCGTGGAATAGACGCCGCGGCGGAAGTTGGGATCCTGGAGGATGGCCTGCTCAAACGGAATGGTGGTCTTGATGCCGGTGACCATGTACTCGTTGAGCGCCCGGTTCATCTTGTCCATGGCGTCCCGGCGGTCGCGGCCGTGGGTGATCAGTTTGGCGATGAGGGAATCGTAGGTAGGGGGAATCATGTAGCCCGCGTAGGCGTGGCTGTCGAGACGCACTCCCCGTCCACCCGGCGGGTAATACATCTCGATCCGGCCAGGGCAGGGCCGGAAGTCGTCGAACGGGTCTTCGGCGTTGATCCGGCACTCGATGGCGTGGCCGTTGAAGTGGACATCGCCCTGGGAAATCTTGAGCGGCTCACCAAGGGCGACCAGAATCTGCTGCTTAACGAGGTCGATCCCCGTGACTTCCTCCGTAATCGGGTGCTCGACCTGGATGCGCTTGTTCACCTCCAAGAAGTAGAAGCTCCCGCTGTCATCTACGATGAACTCGACGGTGCCGGCGCTGGTGTAGTTGGCGACTTCGGCGATGCGGATGGCGGCTTTGCCCATCTTCTTTCGGAGGTCTTTGAACCTGTTCTCGATGAGCGGAGAGGGGGTTTCCTCGAGAATCTTCTGGTTGCGCCGCTGGATGGAACAGTCACGCTCGCCGAGGTGAATGATGTTGCCGCGGTTGTCGCCGAGAATCTGGAATTCGACGTGGTGGGGATTCTCGATGTACTTCTCGATATAGACGCCGGAGTTGCCGAAGGCTTTTTCGGCCTCGGTGCGGGCCGTGTAGAAGCCCTTGACCAGCGACATGTCGTTGTGGGCGATCCGCATTCCGCGCCCGCCGCCGCCAGCGATGGCCTTGATCATGACCGGATAGCCGATGCGCTTGGCGATTTCCTTGGCTTCCTGCTCGTTCTCGACCAAGCCATCGGAGCCTGGCGGAGCCGGCACACCGGCTTTCTTGGCCAGAGTCCGGCTGACCGCCTTGTCCGAAAGCGCATTCATAGCCCGGCTGCTGGGGCCGATGAACCGGATGTTGCAGTTCTCGCACACGTCGGCGAAGTGAGCGTTCTCCGAGAGAAAGCCGTATCCGGGGTGGATGGCATCGACATCGGTGATCTCCGCCGCGCTGATGATGCGATCGACGCGCAGGTAGCTCTCGGAGCTGGGGGCTTTGCCGATACAGATGGCTTCGTCCGCCATCTGGACATGCATGGAATTGGCATCCGCTTCGGAGTAGATCGCAACGGTGCGGATGTTGAGTTCCTTGCAGGTGCGGATGATACGGACGGCGATTTCGCCGCGGTTGGCTACGAGGATCTTCTCAAACATGCTGGAAAGCGGGTCGCGGGGCGGGCTAAAGGGGGCGGACTCTGAAAAGCGGTTGGCCAAACTCGACGGCCTTGGCGTTCTCGACGAGGATGGCGGTGACGACGCCTCGGACTTCGGACTTGATCTCGTTCATCACCTTCATGGCTTCAATGATGCAGACGACCGTCTCCGGCCCGACTTCCGTCCCGATGTCCACATAGGGAGCAGACTCTGGGGAGGGTGCCCGGTAGAAGGTGCCAATCATAGGAGACTTGATTTCGGTCTCGGAAGTTGTCGCCGCAGGGGCTGGAGCCGGACTTGGCAATCCGTGAGGCAAGGCCGCCGGGAAGGCAGCAGGCGGAGCGTAGATGAGGGGAGCGGCCTCCTCGACGGTCACTGGAGTGATTCCGCCGCGCTTGAGCCGGATCTTGAACTCCTGCTTCTCCAGTTCAAACTCGGAGATGGAGTTCTTCTTCATCAGATCGATGATGGCTTTGATGTCTTTTAAGTCCATTGCTCCAGATTCATCAAGGGTTCGGTTTGCCGTTCATCAAGCAAAAGAGCAGTAACCGCGACCGGCACTGCTCTGTTGAGTTTCAAATTTCGGCGGCACACTAGAGAGGCAGGAATGGAGCGTCAAGAAGTAATTCTTCGGGTCAGGAACCCTCCCAAAACGGCAAGCGATGACGGATTCCGTGGAGGAAACTGAGCGGAACCACCGAGAATCACTTCCGCGTATCGTTAACGGCTGCTTCCAGCGCCAAGAGATAGGAATTCGCCCCGAAACCACTGATTACACCCTTGCAGACGGGGGCGATCATGGACCGGTGACGGAACTCCTCGCGCCGATAGACGTTGGAAAGATGGATTTCGATGGTCGGGATGCCCACGGCGGAGATGGCGTCCCGGAGGGCAATGCTCGTGTGGGTGTAGGCGGCGGCGTTCAGGACGATCAGGTCGAAGCTGCCCCTGGCTTGCTGAATCCAACTGACCAATTCGCCTTCGCTGTTGCTCTGGCGGAAGTCCACTTCGGCTCCCAGCTTGGCGGCGTGCTTGCGGACCTTGGCTTCGATTTGCGCCAGCGTCAGGCTGCCATAAATCTCCGGCTCACGTTGGCCGAGGAGGTTCAGGTTCGGTCCGTTTAAGAACAGGATCTTCATGCGGCGCGAAGCCTAGGCGGCGGCAGGCGGATTGTCGATGCGATTCCGGCAGTTACCCAAGAGCCAACCCAAAAAGAGAAACGCCGGCCAAGCCAGTGCCGGAATGTAGAAGCCGAACTCGACGAAGCTCTGCAAACCAAGCCCGACCAAACCGGCCCAGACGCCGAAGCGCATCCAATCGTCCGCAGCCCTCGGGGCACGATACGTTGCGATCAGCGTTCCGGACATCATCGCTGCGAACAACAAACCGCCCAGCCAGCCCGAATCGCTGGCCTGCTCCAGGTAGTCGTTGTGAACCAGCCGGGCCATCTCAGCCTCGGGAGACTTGAGTTGACGGTAAAGGACCGAGAAGGTGCCCGGACCAGAACCGAAAACCGGGCGAGCCGAGGCGATTTGCGCCGCTGCGCGCCAGTAGTCTAAGCGTGCGCTCACGCTGGTCGCGCCTTTCTCAAAGTACCCGGCGTACTTCAGGAAGAACCCAGTCAGACTCAGACACAGGACCAAACCGGACAGCGCCCACTTCAGTTTCCGGTTCATCGACAAATGCCAGCCCATCGCCAGCCCCACCGCGATGAAGATCAACCAACCGGTCTTCGATCCAGACCAATAGAGACAACCCACCCCACCAAGGCCAACTGCTCCTGCCAGAGTACCGCGGACCCAGCTTCGTCCGGGCATGACCAAGGCAAAGGCGCCCAACATTGGCAGGAACAGCAGTATCGCGCCAGCGAGCGTGTTCGGGTAAAAGAGCGTCGCGTAAATCCGGTTGCTGGCGATCTTCTTGAGGAATTCGGGCGGCCGGCTCTCCCAGTCAGGCTGCGCGTAAATGAACTGGCGCGTCGCTTCCAAGCCGCCGAAGTGCTGCTCGAATCCGACTGCGACCACCCCGATGAAGCCGGCCAAAACCATCATCCACATCGGCGCGAGGTTCTGGGCGCGGCTCAGCAACAGAAAACCAAGGTAGAAGCAAACGATACCAGCCGCGAAGTGCTTCAGCGTCGCCAGGGTCAGCGGCCAATTCACAGTCATCATGGCACTGACGCATTGCCAGACAAACCAAGCCAGCGGCAGCCAGACGATCCACTTTCGCAGAGCGTGGTGGTTGCTGTTCCGGTCGTCCCTGTCCGGGCCTTGGTTTCTTGGCCAGCGCACCAGCCAGATTCCCAGAACCGCTAGTCCGCCCAGCAGCCAGTACCCCATCGTCGCCGGCCACGACCAAATCAACCATTCCCAGAATCCTTCCGGCGGCTGGAGCTTGTGCTCCAAGACCACTGGATTGCCAAACTTGAGCAAGGCGATGGCGATGAACAACCCCACCGCCCCGGCAAAGATGGCGGAAGAGCGGTCGGCGGCTCCTGGTTCTTCCGAGGGCATGGTTCGTTTTACGTTTTACGCTTCACGACGTACGGGCGTGACTGAAGCGTAAAACGCAAACCGTAAAACGTGAAGAGGCTTCCGGGCGTTTCCCGCCACCGCCGCGCCTCATAGCTTCAACTTCAAAAGCCCGACCTCCAGCGCCAGCGCCTCCTGGGTGTTCGAGCCAAGCAGCCATTGTGTGCGCTCGATCACGCGCAGGTTCTCCATCGCCTCCGGCGGCGAAACCCGCTTGGCGATGGACTTCGAGGAAACCTCGAGCGCGGGGAACGCAGTGCGATGGCCGTTGCCGGTCAGGGTCTGGAGCCACACGTCGCGAAGCCACCACTGCAATCCGATCAACAGGTCCGCCCGCTGCCGGCGATATTCGGCTTCGATGGCGGCGGCCAACTCCTCCTCCCATTTCTCTTGGAGTTCAGGTTCCACGTCGTCATAGCGCTCCAAAGGCGACAGCGCTTTGAGCCTCCGCTCGATCTGCTCCTTCATGGCCGCCAGCCGCTTCAGCAGGACTGAAAGCAGGCGGTACCGGCTCAAAAGACTTCCCTGCTCGTTCACCGCCGTGTCGCTGAACTCCTTGAGCCAGCCCACGAGCGCCGCGTCGGTGAAATGGCTTTCCTCCCCCGCGAAGTTCAGGCGCAGGCACCGGGAAAGAATGGTTTCCAGGAGGTGCGCGGGGTCGGTCGAAAGCAGGACCAGGATCGAGCGCGCCGGCGGCTCTTCCAGCGTTTTGAGGAAGGCGTTGGCCGCATTCACGTTGAGCCGCTCCGCGCTGACGATCACGCCCACCTTGAAGGCCGCCTGGGTGGGCTTGAGGTTCATCGTGTGCATCACGTCGCGCATCTGGTCGATGGTGATGACCCGGGACTTGGACTCCGGCCGCACCCACACGACGTCAGGATGGAGGTTCTCGCCGATCTTGCGGCAGCTTTCGCAATGATCGCAGGAATCCGGGGGACCGGAAACCGCTGCGGCTCCCTGGCGCTGCTCGCAGTTCAGCGTCTTGGCCAACGTGCGCGCGATGGCCTCCAGCGTCTCCAGCCGGTTGCCGCAAAACAAGTAAGCATGCCCCAGCCGCCCCCGCTCCAAGCTCCGTTGAAGAAGCTCAATGCCGCCGGTGTGCTCAGGGTATTGGGCGAAGGACATGACCGGGACGCAAAGCGTTCATGCCGCCTCCGGGTGTTTCTGCTGGAGCAGCTTCACCAGCAGCGGCACGCTGCCTTCATGCCGGCCGTCGATGGCGATGCCGATGGAGTAGAGGCCGGGATTGGCGAACTTCAACTGCTGGATGTTGACGATGAAATTTCGCGACACAAACGTCGTGTCGTCCGGCACGGCGATCTGCACCGGGATGTCGATGCTCGGCATGACGAGCTTGCCGTCTTCGTCCACGAAGTTGAGCTTCAGCTTGTGCGCGCCCTCCTCGATCTTCTCGAAGATGATCCGCAGCGCGATGGAGCATTGCGGATGCACGGCGGGCATCTGCACGGCGTTGATGGTGTCAAACGTGCCCAGGATGTTCAGCTTGCCGGCTGAATCCGTGGCGGCGTCACACAAAGCGGCGACCTGAATATCCATAGTTCGGCGGCAGCTTAGGAATCCGCCGCCGGGAGTCACTTCTTTTCTACGTGGTCGTTCCGGCGCGGACTAAACGACCACCACGTTCACCAGCTTCTTGGGCACCACGATGATCTTCTTCACCGTCTTGCCGGCGAGAAACTGCTGCGCCTTCTCGGCCTTCAAAGCGGCGGTTTCGATCTCGGCCTGCGAGGCGTTCGCGGCCACGCGGATCACGTCGCGGAGCTTGCCGTTGACTTGGACGGGAATCTCGATCGTGTCCTCGACGAGGAAGGCCGGGTTGAATGGCGGCCAGGGCTGATACGCGAGGTCCAAGGTCCAAGGTCCAAGGTCCAAAGTCGCCGGAGCGTCCGCTGGTCCGACGTTTGGCTTGCGGCTTTGGGCTTTGGACTCCGCCGAGAAAACGCCTGACAACTTGCTCCACAGTTCTTCCGCAAGGTGCGGCGCGAACGGCTGGAGCAGGATCATGAACTCGCGAAGCATGGCCACCGGCTTCGTCTCCCACGGCAAGGCTTCGTTGGCGAACACCATCATCGCCGAGATGGCGGTGTTGAAGCGCAACCCGTCGAGGTCTTCGGTGACCTTCTTGATGCAGGCGTGGAGCGTCTTCAACTGCGCGGGCGTGGCGGCCACGTCCTTGATCGCCGGGCTGAGCTTGATCTGGGCGAGGAACTCAGCGGCGCGCTCCGGCTGGGCGGCGCAGTTCTGCTCGAACTCGGTTTCGCTCGCCTCGTCCACGAACAGCCGCCAGACGCGGCCGAGGAATCGATAAACCCCCTCGACGCCTTTGGTGTTCCACGGCTTCACCATCTCCAGAGGCCCCATGAACATCTCGTAAAGGCGGAAGGCATCGGCGCCGTAGTCCTTGAGGATGTCGTCGGGGTTGATGACGTTGCCGCGGGACTTGGACATCTTCTGGCCGTCCTCGCCAAGGATGAGTCCCTGGTTGACGAGCTTGAAGAACGGCTCCGGCGTGGAGACGTGGCCGAGATCGTAAAGCACCTTGTGCCAGAAGCGAGCGTAGAGCAGGTGCAACACGGCGTGCTCGGTGCCGCCGACGTAGAGATCGATGCCGGGAGTGGGGGACATCCCTCGCGTTTGCGAATCCCGGAATTCCGGCGAATCAAACGCTGGGGCTGACAGTTCCGGCTTGTGAGGCGGCAACTCGTGATTATAGTTGATGGCAGTCCGGCGGAGCGTTTCGGACGTGAAAGAGCAGGTCCCTATGGCGACACCGCTCGCCGCCGGCATTTTCCTTTTGTAGAGCGTCACCACCGCCAGCAGGTTGCGCCCGGCGTGAACCTCCTCCACCACCAAGAGGGTTCCGTTGATCTGTTTGGCAAAGCCGATCACGTCCAATCCTTGATGCGTCTTGCCCAAATGCTCAATGCGATCCGGCGCCGTCACGACCTCGGGCAGCAGCAGATAATCTTCGGCGCTCACGGGAATCTGGCCGCGCTTGGTTTCGAGGTATTCGTCGCTGTGGCGCTTGCGGACGTGATTGATGGCATAGCTATCAATGGTGTGAAACATGCCGCACGTCTCAAGGCCCGTGGCGGACTTGATCTGCTCTGCTTGGGATGCGCCTACGTAAGCAAAAGCCAGCCGCCGTCGTTTGCGGGCACCGCGGGCGTAAGCGTACTCGAACAACTCGCGCATTTCCTTGCACCAGACCTGGCCCTTTGGAAATGGCGCCGCGTAACCCCCCATCCAATATTTCTCAGTCGAACTGTTGACGAACCGCCTGCCATTCTTCGCGTCGAGGTAGCGCAGATAGTACCAACAACTCCCCGCCCACTGCGGCATGGTGTTCGTCTCGCGGGTGGAACCGTCGGGGAGGTTCACCCAATCCTTCGCGCGGGCGAGTGGAGGCTGGCCGTCGGCGGTGGGCTTGTAGTCATCGAGCGGCGGCGGAAGCACGGGCAGCGCACTTTCGGGCAGGGCTTGGTGATGGCCGTCCTTCCAGACGATCGGGAACGGTTCGCCCCAGTAACGCTGCCGGCTGAAGAGCCAGTCGCGCAGCTTGTAGTTGATGGTTTTCTTGCCGAGGCCCTTCGACTCCAGCCAGGCGGTGATCTTCTGCTTGGCTTCGGGCGTGGACAGGCCGGTGATGGAAATCTCCGGGCCGGTCGAGTTCACCGAAGTGCCGTCATCGACAAAGCCGCGCCAATCAGTCTTCGGATCAGGCGGCTGAACGACTTGCACGATGGGCAGGTTGAACTTGGTCGCGAACTCGAAGTCGCGGGTGTCGTGCGCCGGCACCGCCATGATCGCGCCGGTGCCGTAGCTGATGAGCACGTAGTCAGCAATCCAGATCGGGATGCGCTCGCTATTGACCGGATTGATGGCGTAGGCGCCGGTGAAGACACCGGTCTTTTCCTTAGCCAGCTCTGTTCTCTCCAGATCGCTCTTGGTCGCCGCGAAGGCTTTGTAGTCTTCGACGGCTTTGCGCTGTTCCGGCGTGGCGATCTTGTCCACGAGCTTGTGTTCCGGCGACAGCACCATGTAAGTCGCGCCAAAGAGCGTGTCGGGTCGCGTGGTGAACACCCGGATGCGCTGGTCGCATTCCGCATTCCGCATTCCGCATTCCGCAATCTGAAAGTCCACCTCCGCCCCCTCGCTTCTTCCAATCCAATTCCTCTGCATCTCCTTCAACGAGTCGCTCCAATCGATGGTGTCGAGGTCGTTGAGCAGCTTCTCCGCGAAGGCCGTGATGCGGAGCATCCATTGGCGCATGGGCCGGCGGATGACCGGGAAGTCGCCGACCTCGCTCTTGCCGTCGATGACTTCCTCGTTCGCCAGCACGGTGCCGAGTTCGGGGCACCAGTTCACCGGCGCTTCACTGACGTAGGCGAGGCGCAGGGAGTCGCGATAGGCGCGGCGGCGCTCTTCAAGGTCCGTAGGACAGGCGTCCCGCCTGTCTCCATCTCCTTTTCCCTCCGAGGAAGTTTGAGACAGGCGCGACGCCTGTCCTACATTTTCCAGTTCCGGCGGATACTTCAGCGTGCTGATCGGTTCGGCCCTGTTCGTTTCCGGGTTGAACCACGAGCTGTAAATCTGGAGGAAGATCCACTGCGTCCAGCGGAAGTATTCCGGGTCCGTCGTGGCCAGTTCGCGCGACCAGTCGTAGCTGAAGCCGAGGGCTTTGATCTGCCGCTTGAAGGTCGTGATGTTGGTCTCGGTAGTCTTACGCGGATGCTGGCCGGTCTTCACCGCGTATTGCTCCGCCGGCAGGCCGAAGGAGTCCCAGCCCATCGGATGGAGCACGTTGAAGCCGCGCGCGCGCCGGTAGCGGGCGAGGATGTCCGTGGCGGTGTAGCCTTCCGGGTGCCCGACATGCAGCCCCGCCCCGCTGGGATACGGGAACATGTCGAGGATGTAGAACTTGGGCGGCAGTTCCGCAGCACCGGGCGTCTTGCCCGCCAGGCCGTGGCGTTGCGCAAACGGATGCTCCGCGGGCAGGGCTTCGCCCGGATTCCACGCGCGGAACGTTTGCGCCGCGTCCCAGGCGGCCTGCCACTTTGGCTCGATCAGATGAAATGGATACTGTCTGCGCTGCGACATAGGGCGGCGAATATTGGGGAAAGCGGCGGGAGTTCAAAGTTCAAAGTTCAAGGTTCAGGGTTCGCTCTCGCGCTTGGCCTTACCACCAACGCCTGGCCCGGGACTTGGGTCTATCGTCCTCTCCTCGGGCGCCACTTGCATTGTCCGCCAAGAGGGTGGACAGGTCTTCATTGATGTTGATGAAGTCGAAATTTGTTCGGATTCACGAAGCGTTGGCGCAGCTTGTCTCCCGGGCGTCGGTCCTCTCGGGAGTCAAAGAGCAGCAGATTTTCAGCGATGCGCTGATTCTCTATTTCACGCCTTCCGCCGTGGGAGCCGCCGCGCAGAGGGACGTGATTCTGCAGCGCCTGGCCGAAGCCGAGACCGACCAGGGGAGAAACCCGGAGGGATCGTGCGGGCCAAAGCCGAGTCGCAACCCTCCGCGCCAGCGAGAAACCGTTCGCAAGCAGGTCTTGGCCCAGGCGCGCGACGCAGAAACCAGGCTGCAACACGAACCGCTCAAGAAATGAGGTGGCCAAGCCGCTTGTCAACGGTTTTGACATCACCGGAACGCGCCACTACGCTCGCCGCATGGACGTTCTGCACGCGCCGTGGCGCATTGAATACATCCTGGCTCCCAAACCGCCGATGGCCGATGGGGCGGCGTCCCTGTTCACGCAAATCGCGCAATCCAGCGACGACGAAGCCCACCATGTCCTCTGTCGCGGGCGGACCTGTTTCGCCCTGCTGAACACATATCCCTACAACGGCGGCCACCTCATGGTCGTGCCGTACCGGCAGGTCGCAGACTTCACCGGCCTGACCGATGGCGAGTTGCTGGAGATGATGAAACTCGTGTCCCGGTGCCAAGCCGCGCTCACGCAGGTCATGAAGCCGGACGGCTTCAACATCGGCGTCAACCTGGGCCGCGTGGCTGGTGCGGGGATTCTCGAACACGTCCACATCCACGTCGTGCCGCGCTGGAACGGGGACACGAACTTCATGCCGGTGCTTGCGGACACGCGGGTGGTGCCGGAGGCGCTGATGGAAGTGGCGGCCAAACTGCGCGCGGCACTGGCGGACGACCCCGTTGAAACGGTGAAACGATGAACGGCCTAACCCATGTCCACCGAAACCCTCCATTTTGAAAACGCCCGCTTCGTCCAGCAGCTCTTCGGCGGCGATCCCAAGAACCTTCAGGCGCTCGAAAGCCAGCTCGGCGTAAAGGCCACGTCGCGCGAAGGCTGGATCAAGCTGGATGGCGAGGCCGCCGACGTGGAGCGGGCGAAGCATTTCTTCCAGTTGCTCGAGTCCACGATCAAGGCGGGGTCCACGGTGCGCAGCCGCGAATTCACCCACGCCCTGACGGTGATGCAAGACGAGGGCGTGGCCGCCTTGAAGGGCCTTTACTCCGAGCGCATCGCGACCTCGACCAAGAAGGCGCACGTCACGCCGAAGACCAGCGGCCAGAAGCGCTACGTCGAGGCCATCCGCACCCACGACATCACCCTCGGCATCGGGCCGGCCGGCACGGGCAAGACCTACCTCGCCGTGGCGATGGCGCTGGCCGCACTCCGGGAGGACAAGATCGGCCGCATCATCCTCACGCGCCCTGCGGTGGAGGCCGGCGAGGCGCTGGGCTTCCTGCCGGGCGACCTCTACGAAAAGATCGCGCCCTACCTCCGTCCGTTGCACGACGCGCTGCACGACATGCTGCCCTCCGAGGAAATCCAGAAGCACATGGAACGCGGCGTGATCGAAATCGCGCCGCTGGCCTACATGCGCGGACGCACGCTGAACAACGCCTTCATCATCCTCGACGAAGCCCAGAACTCCACGACGGAGCAGATGTTCATGTTCCTCACGCGCCTGGGCTTCAACGCGCGGGCCGTCATCACCGGCGACGTGACCCAGATCGACCTGCCGCCGCACAAACACTCCGGCCTGCTTGAAGCGCAACGGGCCTTGCCCGGCATCGAAGGCATCGCCATCGTCGAGTTCCAGAAGAAGGACGTGGTCCGCCATCCGCTCGTGCAGAAGATCATCGCCGCCTACGAAGAGCACCGCGGCCGGCGCCAGAAGGACGAATGAAGGGCCGTGCTCAAGGCGGGAGCCAAATGCAGAACCTCGTGGCCGTAGCGGCGTCTCGGCAGAGCGCCGCTCCGCAAGGCAAAAGGCAAAAGGCGAAAGGCAAAAAAGAAGAGGGCGGCGCTCTGCCGAGACGCCGCTACGGGGTTCCGAAATCGCCCGGCGAAATGCGGAATGCGCAATCGCCGGCGCGGCGGTGGGTGCTCGTGGTCCGCAATCGCCAGCGCACGCGCCGGGTCAATACGAAGCTGCTGCGCGAGCTGGCGGACTGGGTGTTGGAAGGGCCGCTGCGCGCCAGCGAAGTCGAACTGTGCGTGCATCTGGTGGGCGAAGCGGAAATCTCGGCACTGAACTGGGACTTCCTCGAGCACGCCGGCTCGACGGACGTCATCACATTCGACCAGCGGGAAGAACCGCAGAGCGCGACAGGGGCGAGGGCCGAGGCCGCTCCCGTCTTCCACGGCGAAATCTTCATCTCTGTCGATGACGCCGTCGCGCAGGCGAAGCGGTTCCGCACCACCTGGCAATCCGAACTCGCCCGCTACGTCATCCACGGCCTGCTTCATCTTGCCGGCCACGACGACCTCCAACCCACCGCGCGCCAGCGCATGAAGCGGCAGGAGAATCGCCTGCTCAAGTTGGCCACGGCCGAGTTTCCCCTGCGCTGTCTGGCAATCTGCAATCTGCAATCTGCAATCTGAAATTTTCCATGGACCAACGCGCCGCCGGTGTGATCCTCCGCACGTTTCCGCTCACGGAGACGAGCCTGATCGTCCACTGGCTCACGCCGGAGCCGGGTCGTCTTTCCACCGTGGCCAAAGGCGCGCGGCGTCCGAAGTCGCCGTTTCGCGGAAAACTGGATCTGTTCTACGAGGGCGAGTTCAGCTTCGTCCGCAGCCGGCGCTCCGATCTCCACACGCTGTGCGAGGTGAGTCTGCGCGACACCCACACGCCGTTGCGACGCGAACTCGGCTGGCTGGAACAGGCCGCCTATGCCGCGGCGCTGATCGAGCAGACCACCGAAACGGAATCGCCGCTGCCCGTGTTGTTCGGGGCCTTCACAAGGCTTCTGAAGACGCTGCCGCTGCAGCCACCGCAACCGCTGACGGTTTTCGCCTTCGAGATGAAACTGCTGGCGGACCTCGGGCAAAACCCCGATCTGGCCGGCGCCTCGCTTAGCGCCGGCGCGAAGCAAATCCTCGAGAAGTGCCTGGCTGCCGACTGGCCGGAGTTGTTCCGCCTGAAGCTCAGTCCGGCGCAGACGACCGAGATCCGCCAATTCCTGCACGGCTTCCTGATCTTTCACCTAGGGCGCATTCCCAAAGGCCGGAGTCACGCTCTCGGCGGCGCGTGAGGCTGGAGCAGGGTGCGGGGAGAAGGATGAAGGGTTGAAGCGTGAAGGGTTGAAGGGTTAAAGAGGCTCCGGGTTTGGGCAAAAGCCATCCCATGAATCCTCTTCAACTCTTCAACCCTTCACCCTTCAACCCTCCAACCCTCCAACCCTTCACCGCGCTCGCGAGAAACCCGCTTGGCCTCCCCAAAATGATTTCGCCCCGCTGCGCCCGACCCTCTATGATCCCGCCGCAAAAGCGATCAACCGCATGAACTGCTTTGTCACCGGGGCCTCCGGCTTCATCGGCGCGAACTTGGTCCACGAACTCAACGCCCGCGGCCATCGCGTGAAGGCGCTGCTGCGTGCCGGCAGCGACACCCGCGGACTCCAGGGCGCGGACTTCGAGCGCGTGCCAGGAGACGTGGGCGACCGCGCGGCGCTCACCGCCGGTCTGCGCGGCTGCGACTGGTGTTTCCACGTCGCGGCCAGCTACCACCTCTGGCTGCGCGATTACGCCCTGATGTACGCCGCCAACGTCGAGGGCACCCGCAACGTCCTCGAAGCCGCTGCGGCCGCCGGCTGCTCCCGCATCGTCTATACGAGCACGGTCGGCTGCATCGGTCTGCCGAAGGCCGTAAACGGCGTAGTGACGCCGACGGATGAGACCGCGCCCGTCTCCGAAGCGCAGATGAGCAACCACTACAAGATCTCCAAGTGGCGCGCGGAGGTCGTGGCCCGGGAACTGGCGGCGAAGGGCCGGCCCGTGGTGATCGTGAACCCCAGCGCCCCGGTCGGCCCGCGCGACGCCAAGCCCACGCCCACCGGCAAGGTCATCGTGGATTTCTTGAACCGCCGGATGCCGGCCTATCTCGACACCGGCTTGAACTGGGTCCACGTCCGCGATGTGGCCGCGGGCCACGTCCTCGCCGCGGAGCAAGGCCGGCTCGGCGAGCGTTACATCCTCGGCAGCATGGACGGCAACTGGACGATGGCGGAAGCGTTCCGGGTGTTGGAAGAAGTCAGCGGCGTGCCCGCGCCGAAGATGCGTGTCCCTTACGCCGTCGCCTACGCGGCGGCGTGTGTGGACGAAACCCTTTCCAAGATCACCGGCCTGCCGCCCAAAGCGCCGCTGGCGGGCGTGCGCATGGCGAAATACAAAATGTTCTTCAGCCCCGCCAAGGCCCTCCGTGAACTTGGCCTGCCGCAGACGCCGCCCCGGCAGGCGCTGGCGGACGCGGTCGAGTGGTTTTGTCGGAATGGTTACGTGAAACGCTGAATCGCCGGTCTCGGCTTCGGGAACAGGCGCGCAAGACGGCCGCTTCGCAAAGCCGCAACCAAACAGCGAGTCGCCGGTGGTGCCGGCGCCTCTGTGAGCCAGCCGTTTCAGTTCGTCGCTGGCACGGTCGACTTGGGCGCAGCATTACCTGCTTCAGTGACGATGGGATGGCGGCGAGTTCCGTGTCTTTGTGGACCAGCACCGCGTCGAAGTGGAGGGCGGGCCGCATATTCCCGATGCACGTCCGGTTCCAGCAGGTCGAGCCGCAACGCCGCCGGGTAGCAGGTCTGGGCGAACACGGACTTGCCCGTCCTGCGCGGATCGAAGAGAAAATAGCTGCTTTCGGGCAGCGTGAAAAGCCGGTCGGTCATTTCCGTATCGGGGCGCAGAATGGAGTTTGCCGCTCCATTTTGCAGCGGGAAGTTGGCGACGAATCCGAATCCGACCGTGCCCCGCTCCAAACCGGAAATCGCAAATCCCAAGTCGGAAATCCCCGACCCACTGAAAATGGGGGGTAGGTAGCCGCGCCGGCTTTCGGGTAAAAAAGCTTCCGATTGGGCAGAGCGGCTTGAGCGGCGACGAAAATCCGCCCGGTTCGGAATCAGAAACATATGTGTCGCGGCAAACAGAAGATGACTTCCATGAACCACAATCAACACCGTCCCCAAGTTGAAACTGATGCACTGACCAGCAGCCGATCCACATTGCCGTGCAACCGCAAACGCAAACGGTTGTCGCGGGGACTAACGTGACGTTGAGTGTGGCGGCCACCGGCACGGAACCATTCTCCTACCAGTGGCGGCGCAACGGCGTGAACCTGGCCGGACAGTCCAACGCCAACCTCACGCACCTCAATGCTCAACCCGCCTACAGTGGCAACTACGACGTGGTGGTGAGCAACGCCCTCGGCTCCGTCACCAGTGCGCAGCTTGCCGGCCGGCGAGTCAGACGGCAACGCGGTCGAAAGGTCCTTGCCCACAGACGCGTTGCGCCAGATGGGTAAGAGACCTGACAGTTGGGAACTCGTCTGCGGGTGAGACTTCTCCAGGCAGACTTCCGCCCTGACGCGTAGGACGACCCCGTCTGGCTGGCTTGGCCTGATCCGCATCGGGGGCGCAACACTGATTCACCTGGTCCATCCGATTTCAACCGGACGGAGTCGCGCGGCATCCTTGTTCCCAAACTCGGCGAGGGGTAACATTCGTCCGCCGTGAGCAAGCAGTTGTATCAAGCGTCGCCGCGCCGGCAGCTTTGGCAAAGCCTGCTCGGTGCTGTGGGCGTCTGCGCGGGCGTGGCACTCGATTGTTCCGGTGTCGAAAAGGCGGTGGCTCAGGACGTGGTGTTGCGTAACTGGGACCTGGATGACGGCCTGCCCAGCACGCGCGTCAACGACATCGCGCGGACGCCTGATGGTTACCTCTGGCTCGCCACGCAACGGGGGCTGGTGCGGTTTGATGGCACGACCTTCGTGACCGTGAACATCACCAACCTCCCCGCCGACAAAACGCCGCTGCGCGCCCGATGCCTGTTGGTGGACGGCAAGGGCGATTTGTGGATCGGCGTCCGCGACCGGCTCTTGCGGCGCACCGGATCGGACTTCGAGATCAAGGATCTTGGCGCAACCACGGGAGGCGGCGCGCTGAACGACATGGCTGAGGATTCTGACGGCGCGTTGTGGTTGGCCACGGAAGGTGCGGGGCTGGTTCGGCTGCGGCGCGGCGAAGCGGAACGGTTTGGCGTCGAGAGCGGACTGCCCTCAGCAGCGGTGGCGCAAGTCGTCTGCGATGCCGCCGGGCGGCTCTGGGCGGTGGCAGGCCGGCAACTCGTGACGCTCCAATCGGGCCGCTGGCAAACTCCGGCGGGCATGCCGGCGAACTCCGGGTTGGTGCAAACTCTCGCTCCGGCCAGAGAGGGCGGCGTGTGGGTGGCTTGCACCGAAAAGGAATCGCGCGGGCCGGCGGCAGGCGTGCAGCGCGGGGTGCGATTGCACAAGGCGAAGGATGGACGTTGGACCTCCGAGTTGGAGCCGTATCCGTGGCCGGAGGATTCTCAGCAGTATCAGGGGTTCGCCCTGCTGGAAGACCGGCGGGGCCGCGTCTGGTGCGCGACGGCAGGCGGCGTGTTCTGCTGGAAACCTCCGGGCGCGTGGCAGCGGCTCGTCTCCGAAACGCCCTGGGTGCAAATCGAGGCGCTGCAACTCGTGGAGGACGACACCGGCTCGCTGTGGATCGGCACGCGCACGACGGGCTTGCTGCAAGTGCAGGATCGTCCAGTGATGACGTTCTCGTTGCCGGCCGCCGCAGCGCAAAACGCGGTGCTGACGGTTTGCGTCGCGCGTGATGGCAGCGTGTGGAGCGGAACGGATGGGGCCGGGATTTTTCGTTGGGCGGAAGGCGAGAGCACACAATTCGGCAGCGAGCACGGCTTGCGGGATTTGCACGTGGCCGCGCTGGTGGAGGATCGCCACGGCACGCTGTGGGCGGGCACGCTCGCCGGACTGTTCCGTTGGACCGGACAACGCTTCGAGCCGGCGGGCGGACCGCGCGGCTTACAGGAGCCAACGCTCGCGTTGCGCGAAGACCGGGCCGGTCGTTTGTGGATCGGCGGCCAAGCCGGGCTCATTCAACTCAACTCCAGTGGCGCGGAGGTCTTCGGCGAGGACGAGGGGCTTGGCCTGCGCCCGGTTCGCGCGCTGGCGGAAGACAACAAGGGGCACATCTGGGCCGGGACGAGTCAGGGCGGGCTTTTCCGTCAGGAGGGCCGGCGTTTCGTCCGCGTCGCCACGCCGAAGCGACCGATCGCTTGGTCGGTTCGCGCGCTGCACTTCGATGCGGCGGGCGCGCTCTGGATCGCGACCGACTACTCCGGGTTGCTGCGGCTGCGCGAGGGCCAGTTCAGCGACTGGGACTGGTCGCGCGACGGGTTGCCGAGTAACTTCCTCATGGCCATTGCCGAAGACTCGCGCGGCAATCTGTGGATGAGCTCCGAGAACGGCATCTTCGGCTGCTCGAAACCGATGTTGGACGCGTGCTTCGCCAAACCGCCGCGTCGGCTGCAACCGTGGCGGCTGACCACGGCGGATGGTTTGGCCAGCAAGGTTTGCTCGGGCATCGGCCAGCCGGCGACCGCGCAATCCGACGATGGCCGGCTTTGGTTTCCGAACGGGCCGGCCCTGGCGGTGTTCGATCCCGCCACGTTCGCGCAACCGCCGCGCATCTGGCCGCCGCTCATCGAAGGCGTGCGCGTGGATGGGGTCGCTGTGTCGGTTGTGGGCGACGGTTTGCGCGTCCAGTCCGGCGCGCGGCAGATCGAGTTCCAATACACGTCGCCGAACACGGTGCTGCCGGAGCGGCTGCGCTTTCGTGTCCGCATGGCGGGCCTCGACCTCAATTGGGTGGACTTGGGCACGCGCCGGGAAAGCACCTACTACCGGCTGCCGCCGGGGCAGTACGAGTTTCAAGTGATGACCAGCGGGCCGCAGAACGATTGGATGGAAGGCCGCGGATTGAAGCTGGAAATCGTCCCGCGATTCTGGGAACGGCGTTCCCTCCAGTTCGCCAGTGCGCTGGTGCTGTTGGCGACGGTAGCGATGATTGTCTGGAGCGTAGAACGCAGCCGTTCGCGACGTCGGTTGGAGCGGCTGGAGGCGCAGCGGAAGTTGGAGCAGGAGCGGGCGCGCATCGCCAAGGACATCCATGACGATCTGGGTGCAAGCCTGACCCACATCACGATGCTCAGCCAATCCGCGCGCACGCACCTCGGCGACCTGCCGGAAGCCGGCGCGGAGGTGGACCAGATTTACGGCACGGCGCGCGCGCTCACCCGTTCGATGGAGGAAGTGGTTTGGGCCGTGAGCCCGAAGCACGACACGCTGGACAGCTTGGCCAACTACCTCGGCATTTACGCGCAGGATTTCGCGGGCGCGTCGGGCTTGCGCTGCCGGTTGGACTTGCCCGCGCAACTCTCGCAACGCCCGCTCAACTCGCAGGTGCGGCACAACGTATTCCTCGCGTTCAAGGAGGCGTTGCACAACGTCGCTCGGCACGCGGGCGCCAGCGAAGTGCGCGTTTCCCTGAAGCAGGGCGAACAGGAGTTCACGTTGACGGTCGAGGACAACGGACGCGGTTTCCGCATTGATCACACTGCGACTGCCGAACCGGCACCGAGCACGCGCCCGGCCCGGTTGCTTTCCGGCCACGGACTGGCAAACATGCGCAGCCGGTTGCAGGAAGTGGGCGGGCGTTGCGAGATCGAAGGCCAGTACGGACTCGGCACGACGGTGCGGTTCGTCGTCCCCTTTGTCACATAAATGCGCGACAAGCCAGCCAGCCCGGTTCGTGATAAGCAGTCCTGCATGGCGATCAAGGTTTCGCTGGTCGAAGACGACGCCCGGATTCGGCGCACCGTCGCGGACTGGCTTGGGCATGCGCAGGGGATGGAACTCGCGTTGCAGTTCCCCGACGCGGAAAGCGCGTTGGAACGGCTGCCACAGGAACGTCCTGACGTGGCTCTGGTGGACATCAACCTGCCCGGGCAGAGCGGCATCGAATGCGTGCGGCAACTCAAACCGCAGTTGCTGGCCACGCAGTTCGTCATGGTGACGGTGTACGAGGATGCGGATCGGATTTTTGAAGCCCTCTCCGCCGGCGCGTCCGGCTACCTCCTGAAGCAGACGCCGCGCGACGAATTGCTCGCTGCGATCCGGCTGGTGCATCAAGGTGGCTCGCCCATGAGCGGCTCCATCGCCCGCAAGGTCGTGCAATTCTTCCAGCGTCCGTCCGCAGCCGCGCCGAAGACCGACGCGCTTTCGGAGCGCGAGCGCGAGGTGTTGGAGTTGCTGAGCCGCGGCTACCTCTACAAGGAAATCGCGGAGACGCTGGGCGTCAGCTACGACACGGTCACGACCTATGGCCGCCGCATCTACGAGAAGCTGCACGTCCACTCGCGCGCCCAGGCGGTCGCCGCGTTTGGGCAGCAGCAAGCCAAGACACTTCGTCCGTCGCAGTAATGGTCGGCCTCGGTCTGTCTTGGGTTGGTCGATCGTACTCCCTTCCCCCCATCGGTCTGTCACATGTTTCTGTGACATGCGCGCCCGCTCGTCTTCGGCAAGAATCGCCCCATGCGCCCGGTCATTTCGCATTCGCGTCGTCCCCGATCAACGGGCGCAAGTTGCCAACATCAACCCACAATCCGTAACATGAAGAAGAACCGAGCCATTCGACTGCCACTCGTGCAAACCGCCGCCGCGTGCTGCCTCGTGAGCTGCCTGAGCGCGTCCGCCGACCTCGTCAACTGGACGGGGGGCGCTGCCCCCAACTTGAACTGGTCTGCCTTCGGCAACTGGAACGGCGGCCTGCCTGGCGCTGCCAATGACTTCAAGTTCTACGACGATGCGACCTCCAGCACCGCGAACACGGTGAACAACATCGTGGATGCCGATGTCACGGCGCATTCGCTTCATTACGCCCACAGCAACTACTTGTTTCACACCACCCAAATCGGCGCCGGTCAGACGCTCACGATTGCCAATGAGCCGGGCACGTACACCGGTCTCTCGCTCGCCGCGGGCGCGCTGATCACGACCGAGGCGAGCTTGCAGGTGTCTTGCGCTATCACGGGCGCCGGCGGGACACTCTCCATATTGAGCAACCACACGGCCAGGCTCTGGGTGGGCCAGGGTTCTTTCACCAACTTCACCACGCCGCGGGCGACCTTGGATCTTTCGGGGCTGGACACCTTCACCTCCAGCGCAGGCCAGGTCTTCGTCGGCGTCAAGCTCGGAACGGTGGCCGGCGACCCACTGCACCAGAACTGGGCGTCAGGCACGCTGATCCTGGCGAAGACCAACACCATCGTCGCGGCGGGCGGCAGCGGCACGCTGGGCACCGGCACGGCGATCCTCGTGGGCTACAGCCCGAGCAACGGCGGTACGAACTACCTGTATCTCGGCCGGACCAACGCGATCTTCGCCAACGGCATCTCCGTTGGCAACCGTAAGAGCGTGGGCACGGTGGCTTTCTACGAGGGCTTCACCAACGACAACCCGGTGGCGATGTTCCGCAGCCATACGGGCGGACGCTTGGCCAACTTCTGGATTGGCGACGACTTCGCCGAAACGGGGACGGGGCTGATCAACGTCGGGACGGCCAACTTCACGGGCGGCACGGTGGATGTCGTGGCGGACAACCTGATCGTGGCGCGCGGCCAGAACATCAACAACCGCGACACCCTGGCCTACGGCGAGTTGACGTTTGATCGCGGAACCATTGAGGCCAACGCGCTGCGCATCGGCAGTCAGTTCGGTTACACCGTCACCACGCGAGGCGGCGTGCCGCGGGGCACCGTCAACGTGAACCGATCGGCCAACGGCCCCGCCATCTTGAAGGCCAACAACACGTTCACGATGGCCGAAGTCAAGGTGGCCCACGCTAACGCCAACAATGTGACGGCTACGTTGAACATCAACGGCGGCTCAGTCATCGCCCCGTCCATCACCACGACCGCCACCACGAACACCAGCGGCACCATTTTCCGCGGCAACAGCACCATCGTGGTGAATGGCGGCTTGCTTTCGGTGCCCTACGGCACGGTGGGCGCACCGGGCTATCCCATCACGACGCTGCAACTGAGCGACGCGCATCTGAATCTCTCCGCCATCACCGGTGTCACCAACGTGGTAGCTTCGTCCCTGGTCACCGCCAGCACCACCAACAACACGATTGACATCGCCGGTATTTCCGCCTTGACCGACTATCCGGCCCAGTTTGCTCTCATCAGCTACGGGGCGCTTGCCGGCGCATACGATTTCACCTTGGGCAGCCTGCCCCCGGCTTATGAGGGGTATTTGGTCAACAACGTGGCCAATGCCACGATTGATCTGGTGCTGCTCTTGGGCCCGGAGGCCACGCAGCCCTTGATCACGAGCACGGTCCGTTCGGGCGACAACTGCGTGATCACCGGCAACAATGGCGCCCCCAACGGGCTGTTTACACTCCTGACTTCCACCAACGTTGCCGGGCCGCTGGCGAATTGGACCGTCGAGACCAACGGCATCTTTGACGACTCGGGCGATTTCAGTGTCACCGTTCCGATCAGCCCGGCGGCGCCCGCCAAGTTCTTCATGCTGCGATTGCGCTAAGCCGTATCCGTGCAGTCGAAGGAACCACGAAATACACGCAAAAACAAAGGCTGAACCTCGGTTGGGAGCGGACGCTCCGGCGTCACCTGAAGGTGACGGCAGGAGGTGCGCATTCCGCCCCCCCGATCGGACACGGTCTTCGAGGAGGGAGTCCAGTTCCGGCGGCAGAGAGATGCGGCGCGTTTTGACGCTCATAACGGCGACACTCTCGTCCGGTGAAACCAGGGTTGTCAATCCGAGTTCCCGGATCGTTCCGCATCCCAGACTCGGCAGTTCCCTTTCGTCCTTCGTCATTGGCCATTGGTCATTCTTCCCCCCACTGAAATTGGGGGGCAGGCGGCCTCCCGGGTTTTTAGGTAAAAATGCAGCCGATTGAGCATCCACCAACCTGGAGGATTGGGCAGAACTCACGCGCGTCGAGGCCAGCACCGGGCCGGGCAGTTTCGTCGATGTCGAGGCCCGCAACCATCTGCAACGGTTCTATCGGATGCGTATGGCGCTCGGGCCATAGTCGTCGGCATGGCACTTCGCCCCAGAGGCGATCAAACAGGTCACAAGGCGCCCGCGCCACCGGTCTTCCGTCACGGTTGCGCCCCACCGTGAAAGGCCATGGCCCGGTGCCGTGGGGCGACGCGGTGGGAAGTAATCCTTCACGACTTCACTGGGCGGTGTCGGGCAACCTCGTGCTCACGGCGGTGCTTTGACCTGTAGCGGCAGGTTGGCCGTCGCGGCCGAGCCATTCGGATCGAACGCATAGACGAACAGCCGGTAGTTGCCTTCCGTGGCCGGCAGTTGGATCAGCGCCTCATGTTGCTTCGCTGAAGTCACGGCGTCGGTGACCGGCGGTGTGGACGGCTCGCGATCACCGCCGCGACCAGGGTTGTCCGCCACGTCCAAACGCAGGTCACACTTGATGGTGAGCGGGTTGTTTTCCGGATCGGAGGCCTCGACGGTGCAGCGCAGGCGCGCCCCTGGGCCGAAGATGTGGCGAGTGTCATCTTGCGGAGCGCCTTCGAGGCGGACCTTGATTTTGCCGGGGCCGATCTGCGGGCAACGATTGGCGGGCCAACGACCGGTCCAGGCCATCGTCATCGCGTCCACCGCGCCCAGTCGATTTCCTTCGGGCAGAAACATGCCGTACCAGGTGTGCGTCTTCTCCTGCTTTTGGCCCCACAGAAAAACATACGAGCCGAGACAGGCTGGTGATTCGGTCACGGCACGGCGATAGGCGCGCAAGTAAAGGTCCGCTTTCTCCGTGCTGCTGTCTTCGATGGGCAGGCCCCACGCCGTCTTCGGCACTTCCCAATGCCCGCGCGGACCGAACTCCGTGACCAGCCACGGGCGTTTCCAGCCCTGTTTCGCCACCGCGTCGGGCAGTGACATCATGCCGCCGTAGGTGTTGATGCCGACGGCGTCGAGCGCAGGGCCGTACGTGTCGAGTTCGCGCAGCTTGTTCCCGCCGATGCCGGCGAGGACCGTGATGGCCGGATGCTGGCCATCGACCTTCTTGACCATCTCGGCCATCGCGTTGATGGCTTGCCAGACCCGGATGCGATTGGTGGTCGAAGTGTCCAGCTCGCTTTCGTTGCCCAACGCCCACATCAAGAGCGCGGGATGATCTTTGAATCTCAAAACATCTTGGCGCGCCTTCTCCAACTGCTGCGCCACACGCTCCGGGTTCGAGTAATCGAATCCCTGCCGCGGCTTGCCGACGCTGAGGCCAAGCAGGACCGTCAGCCCACGCCGCTGCGCTTCGTCGAGCGCGCCACTGCCGCCGCCGTAAGTGCGGATCGAGTTCCCACCCGCGACGGCCAGTTCCTCCAGCCGGCTGCTGCCGCACACGCCCATGATGAAATACGGCTGACCGTTGCGCAGAAGTTCGTAGCCGCGGTCCTTGGGGACAACTCTCACGACCGCTGGTCCGTCGGCAGCCAGAGCATGACTGCCGGCCCACAGGGCGAGCAGCAGGATTTGAATGAGCTTCATAGAGGTTCAGCGTACAGGTTTCACTTCGGCTTCCCACGCGGCGAGCCTGGCCTTGAGTCGCTGGACGGCGGCGGCCCGCGTCGGGAACAGGTTCTGTTTCTCACCGGGGTCGGCGTCGAGGTCGAAAAGAAACTCGTCCGCGCCGGGGCCTTTCGTGTCCGAGACAAACTTTAGCGCCCCATCCCGGACGGCGCGCCAGGTGCGATCACCTCGTCGCTGGCGCCAGAACAAGCTGCGCGCGGGCGGCGGCTCGTTGACGGCGACGTGATGGAGAATGTCCACGCCGTCGAACGTGCGGCCCGCGGGCAGCGGCGCCCCGGCAGCGCGGGCGATGGACGCGGTGAGGTCGAACGTCAGCGCCGGGTGCGGATACTCGACCCCGGCCTTGAGCACGCCTGGCCAGCGCACGATGCCGGGCACGCGGATGCCGCCCTCGAAGGTTGTGCCCTTGATGCCGCGCAACCTGCTGGGCCGCGCACTGGCGGTGCCGCCGTTGTCGCTGGTGAAAATGACCATCGTACGGTCGGCGACGCCAGACTTGTTGAGCGCGTCGAGGATTCTGCCGACGGCTTCATCCATGCGTTCAATCATCGCGGCATAGACCCGCGGCGGCGCCTGGCCTTGCTTCCATCGCTCCGAACTCGCCGGGAGCGGCGCGGGAAGTTTCTCGTCCGGTCCCTGGAACGGCGCGTGTGGCGCGGTGAACGGGACGTAGAGGAAAAACGGCTTCTTCGCGTGTTCGCCCAACCAGCGCAACGCGTCGTCCGCGATGAGGTCGGTGAAGTAGCCGTCCCGCTGGACCGGCTTGCCATCGAGCCGCAGCACCGGCGTGGAAGCCGGCGGTTCCTCGACGTGATGGAAATAGTCCATACCGCCGCCCAGGCAATAGAGCGAGTGGTCAAAGCCGTGCCCGCCAGGTGCGAACTTGTCTTCGTAGCCGAGGTGCCATTTGCCAATGAGCGCGGTGGCGTAGCCGACGTTCTTGAGCAGTCGCGCGATCGTCGTCTCGCTGGCGGGCATACCAAGATCATGTTGGGCAGCGAGGCGGATGGCGTCGTCGTAGCGGCCGACGTTGCCGGTGCCGATGGCGCATTCGAGTCCGCCGACACGCTGTTGATAACGACCGGTGAGAAGCGCGGTGCGTGTGGGCGAGCACTCCGGTCCGTTAGCGTAGAACTGGGTGAAGCGAACGCCCTCGCGAGCCAGCGCGTCGAGGCGCGGGGTGCGAATGTCCGTCGCGCCGTAACAGCCGAGATCGGTCCAGCCGAGATCATCGGCGAGGAGGAAGAGGATGTTGGGTTTGGCCGGAGCCGCCGCGAGGGCCTGCCACGACAGGATTCCGCTGCCAATGAGTGCGACGAGACAGTGGTTCATATCACCACAACCGGTAAGTCTGGAACTGCCACCCGCGCAGCCGCGCTCCACTCGAACACGCGCTTCCACACGGAAGTCTGGGCCTCCTCCCGTCGGCGGCTGCGAGGCGGCAAACAGGCGGTAAGACGAAGATTGATTTGCACGGAGACGAATCTTTCCCTCCGGACCAAAGCCGTGCAACAGCTTTGTGGATCCCCGCTCCAGGTCTCCAGGTCTGGCGGGTCCACAAGTTGTCGATGCTGTGGTTCTGCGGGGCGGCGTGCCGCGGTTCAACACGTCTGAGAGCCTGGCCGCGCTCAGCCTTCGCCGGGCGGCACATTGAGAACGGAGTGATCAGAAATCTTCGCCGCATCCCAGGGGATGAGCGAGTGGCGCCGATCGATCTGCTGGATTGTCGGGATGTGAACGTGCCAAGGGTCCAATAACAGCTCCCAGTCTGGCTCATTCATTTCGTTTCACCGCGGCTGAATCAGCTTCGGAGTCGAGCCAGCGGGCTGAGGGGGCGACGCGTACCAAAAGACCGTGCTGCCCCACACGGGATGATCGCGATGGATGAGGGTGTCGCCTTTCATGCCGCCGCCGTCCATGCCGAAGGTTTCCTCGGCCACGCGGATGTTGCGGCGGAACTGGAAGGCGTCGTTGAGATGAAAGGAATACAGGCTGACTTCGCCGGGATGGGTTTTGATGTACCCTGACACGGCCTTTCGGTCGAAGCTGCACCAGCCGGAGTTGAAATACTCCTCGCTGCCGGTGCCGTGGTAGCTGGGAGGCCAGGCATCTTCGTCGGTCCAAATCAACCAGTCGCCTTCGCCCCACCAGTCGGGATGCGGCCACGCGACGTGCAGCAGCACACCGACGTATTTGCCCGGGCCTTGCCGATCGAGCGCGAGGTGCGCCGGAATGTTCTTCGGACCGAAGCGGGGCGAATCAGGTTGAGCGGCGCGCGCCTCAGTCCATGTCGCGTGGAAGCGCCCCCAGTGGGCGGGCAGCGTTTCTCGTTTCTCGACATCGATGGAGAGCCGAATTCTGTGCGCGCGCTGCTCCGAACCGTTTTCAAAGCGGAGGATCGCACCGCGCGAAAACGGCATGGGGAAGCAGGCATACGCTTCTGAGTGAGTCGCGCCCAGGAGCAGCGAATTGAAGTGAATGTCGTTCGCATAACCATAGTCGGCGTTGCCGAAGAAGTAGCCCAGCGGCACATCGACGCTGGGTTCTTTGGCGCCGTCCCAGCGGATTTGCAGGCGCACGCCTCGCAGCAATTCCGGCGTCGGCGGCCAGACGGACACACGCATCTGCCAGATGACACCGCAACCTTCCAGCGGCACCTCGGCGGACTTGTCGCGGTCCACGTCCAACTCGCGCACGACGGTTTCTCCCTCTCCTCGGAGCGCGGGCGGCTCGCCCGCGTGCGCGGCAGAAGCGGCGGATCTCGCGGGCGAGCCGCCCGCGCTCCATCGGGAGGGCGGCCTCGATTCCGCTTCCAGCCAGGCTTGGCGCACACGACCGAGTTCCTCCTTCTCCGACTTGTTCAGCGGCCAGCGCAGACTCTTCACCTTCGCTTCGGGCGCGTACGTCGTGTAGGTGAGTTGCCAGAAATTCCCCCAGTTGGGAGCGTTCGAGTTGACCAGTTGCACTCGGCAATGTTGGGCGAAGGGAATCGGGAACAGAATCCCCGGATAGGTCTTGTGAAATACCAGCGGGTACGAAAACGGTCCGTTGCGGTCGTCGAAAAATTGTTCCACCGGCAGTTCGAAGACGGGTCGCTTCGCCCGGTCGAGGAAAACCTGGATGCGCGTGCCGGCCGGCCCCGGTTTGCCCAGGACATCTTTGCCCTGGCCGAGCCAGCCGGTGAACATGCGGTGAACGCAGCCTGGGCCGGCCACGTCCAGCAAGACGTTGGTGCCCTGCTCCACGCGTTTGAAGTCCCAGCCGTCGAAGTTTCCCCCGGAGCGGTCCCACGTGCTCGACATGGCGGTGTGCGACGACTCCAGTTCAGGGAGGTGGTCCACGGTCCGCAGTCGGTGAAGAAAGAAACTGAGGTCTCGGACGGGCTGTCCAGCCGGCGCTGCAGCACAGATGTTTAGTGCGGCGACGCACCACGCAGCGAGGGTGGCCAATGGAGCCGTGATTCGTAACAGAAGAGCGGCCATAACAGTGCGCGTGTTCAACTTCGCCGTGCACACCACTGGATTCCACGGCGCAGTACTTCGCGGTAGTTCGGGTTGGCCCAGGTCTGGTTGTCATGCCCGGATTCGGTGCAGAACACGCGGGACTTCTTGAACTGCCGGGCCCAAGCAATGGTCTTCATGCTTTTCGGATGGTCCACCGTGAGCAGAATCTCGCTGCCTTCGCCGGCATCGGCCATCGTGTAAGTCTCGTCGATCATCTCCCAGTTTTTCAGGCCACGGGTGATGGGATGCTGGACGTTCGCGACCCGCACCTGGACGGTCTGGTTGTAGTGAAAACCGAACTTGCGGTCGGCGATGCCGACAACTTCGGACCACACGGACCACTGCGGGTACGCCAGCAGCGCGTGGTGCATCGCGACGATGCCTTGCTCGGTCGCACCAAGATGCTCGAGTGCGGCTTGGACCGGCGGAGGCGGCGGATTGTGCATCAGCATGTGGTAGAACAGCACCACATCATACTGGTCGCGGACCGGCGCGGGCGTGGCCACGAAGTCGTCCATGTATTGGATGTCGGCCTCGATGCCCGGGAAGGAGCGGAAGAGCTTGTGAAAATTCGGCACGTCGAAAAGGTGGCCGCCGGTGACGACGGCGACGCGGAGCGGGGCCGTGACGGGCTTGTCGGCCTCGGCGCTCGAAGCGGCGCGAGGCGCCATGGCTGGGGCAACGAGCGCCGCGAGAGCGCTGTGTTTAACGAAGGTTCGGCGATTCATGGATTGGGTCGGTGGTTTCATTGATGTGGTTGGTTAGTTTGTACCAGGTGGTGTTTCCTGTAATGGGCGCGTGCCTTTGCAGTCCGGGTAGGCGGAGCAACCCCAGAAGCGCGACCCGGCCCGCGGGCCTTGGTGGGCGGTGCGCAGCCGCATGGGCTTGCCGCAGCGCGGGCAGGCGGGGGCTGCTGCTGCGTCCGACACGTCGGACTTGTCAGACCGGTCCGACTGGCGCGCTTGCGAACGCACCGCATAGAGCCGCTCCGTGAACCCGCCGTGCTCCAGGAAGTCCTGCTCCAGCCGATCGAGTTGGCGGTGCAGGAGGTAGCTGGCCTGGTTGATCAGGCAGAGCAGCGTGTTGGCCGCCACCTCGGCCGAGGCGGTTTTGAAGCTGTCGGACGATTCCGGCTGGTCTGACCCGTCCGACCGGTCCAACAAATACCCCCTCCTTACCGCCAGCGCCTGCGGCGAATTCTTGTCCCAGATGGGCAGCCCGCGGTGCCGCAGGAAGTCCTCGCAATCGCGCATCAGTTCTTCGAGGCTGGCGCGGGCCACGTTCGTGAGCTTTAGTTCGGTCTTCTTGGAAGTGCCCGACGCCACGCTTCCTTCCTCGATGTTTCGCACGCCGCTGCGCGCCGCTTGCACCATCTGGTCGTGCGTGCGTGAGCGCCGTTCAATGAACCGGTCGCAGAAGACCACCGTGGCGTCATACACCGCCTGGGCCGCCTGAAAACTCCGGAGCTTCCGGTACCCGCCATGCTTGGGCACTAGGCGCTGGCTCTCGTCCGACCGGTCAAACTTGTCCGACTCGTCTGAAGCGTTCATAACATCCACGGCTCTCGCATCGCGCGGGACTTGAGACGATTGGCTTCCTCGTCGTTGACGAATTCTTCCTTGGCCGGATCCCACACGACCTTCCTCCGAAGCAGCATCGAGATCGCGCCGAGGTTACAGAGCGTCGTGGAACGGTGCGCCACATCAACCGGCGCACACGTCTTCTTGTGATGCCGCACGCATTCGATGAAATCCGGAATCGCCTCGCCGCCAGGCCGCACGAGCCTCACCCGGTCATGCGGCCCGATGCGCACGTTGAGCAGCGACTTCGGATGCGCATCCACAATCCCGCGCCAGATGAATACCCAGCCTTCCGTGCCTTCGAGCCGGATGCCCATTTTGTGGCGCACCGGGTCGTTCCAGCCCTCGACAGGTTCCCACGCCGGCGTGTCGGTCCAATTCCAGGTGACGCCGTTGGCGAAGCGGTAGTTCATGTTCCAGCGATGCGGATTGTCGAACAGCCCATCCGGCGCGAACTCGCCGCGCGCATCGACTTCGATGAGGCCGCCCGGCTCATCCACTCCGCTCGCCTGCTGCGCGCTGTCGGCGTGATGCACGCCCCAACCCGCGATGTAGCCCAGAGAGTAATCGGAAATGAAATACCAGTCATGCGAGCGGATGCGCCGTGCAGTGAACGGCGCCCACGGCGCGGGCCCAAGCCACATGTCCCAGTCCAGCCCTTCCGGCACCGGCTCGGTGGGTTGAGGCCCACAGACCTGGCCTTGCGGACTGCCAATCTTCACATGCTTGAGCTGGCCGATGTAGCCGTTGCGCACCAGTTCGCATCCGAACAGCATCTTCGGGTCGTGACGCTGCTGCGTGCCGTGCTGGAACACGATGTCATGCCGGCGCACCGCCTGCACGACGGCCTGTCCCTCGGCGATGGTTCGCGTGAGCGGCTTCTGGCAATAGACGTGTTTGCCGGCGCGGGCTGCGGCGATGGTCACCAATGGGTGCCAATGGTCCGGCGTGGCGACATAGACGGCGTCGATGTCCTGTCGCGCAATCACCTCGCGAAAATCGTTGTAGGCGCGACAATCCTGGTTCTTGTTGAAGTCGTCCACCAAACGCTTGCCCGCCTCGCGCCGCACTCGCTGAACGTCGCACACGGCCACGAACTGCGTGTCGTTTCGCCGCAGGAACATGTCCCAAGCAAAGCCCAGCCCAATGGCCGCGACGACGATGCGGTTGCTCGGAGCGGTGCTGTCGCCAAGGCCAAGCGCGGAGGCTGGGATGAGCGTCGGCGCTACAGCGGCGCCCATGGCGCTCCGAAGAAAAGCACGGCGGGTAAGTCTCAGATTCGTGTTCATGCGATTTGCATTGTTTCAAACAGCGTTCAGCGGCACGCGGCTAGTTCGCCAGCTTGATGGCCGCGAGCTTCTTCAAGAGTCCGATCTGCCTGGACGTTTTCACCTCCAGCCGGACGCCCGTTCCCTCCGGGTATTTCGGGGCTGCATCCAGCACTTTGATGATTCGTTGCGGCAGCTTGCTTTCACGCGCCGCTTTCATCGCCTTGTCGCCAAGAATGAACAGGACGATGAACGCCCCTTCCGCGGGACTCAGCCAGACGATCGTCCGTTCCTTGCGTTTCACGCGCAGCGACCAGCCCCATTTGGGTGAATGACATTTCCACTCGTGGCCGTTCACGCCGAAGTCCTGCGCCAGGTCGGCCAGCAGTTGGTCCCAAACCACTTTGACTGGGCCAAGCGCCGCGGCCAGCTCGGCATTCGTGGGCTTCTCTGGCTTTCCAATAAACGCGTTCGCAGTCATAGCGGCTCAAGTTCACGGCCGAGGTTTGGCCGGGCCGGCTTGGGACTTCCGGCCGTCGCACAACGCGAGAGTGTGTCGCAGGAGTTCGGGACCGCCGACATCGCCGTGGCCCGGCACGACCGTGAGGCCCTCGCCGGCATAACGGTTTTGCACGCGCCGAATCGCCTCCGGCCACGCGGCGACATCGGCGTCAGCAATATTCCCAAGTGTGCGCGACTTTTCCTCCTTCACCGCGCAACCGCCGAATAGGATTTTGGCCCGAGGAATCCACACCAGCAGGTTGTCCACCGTGTGCGCTGCCCCTGGGTAGAACACCTCGACAGCACCGACGTTGGTAGCGGCCCCGGCTGCGCGCAACGTGGCCAGAGACATGGGTTGGGGCCAACCTTGTTTGGCCGCCAGAGCGCCGGTGAGCGGATGGCTGCAGGCGGGAATGCCGCGTTCGACGAGCACGGAAGCCCCGCCCATCCGGTCGTCGTGAGCGTGCGTCAGGATGGCCCGCGACACCGGCAGCTTCAGTTCGCGCGCGACCCACGCGAGCAAGTCGCGCGTCGGCTTCTGACCCCAGGCCGTGTCGATGAGATTGAGCGCGTCGCCCTCCCGGACGAGCAGACCGTTTGACGGATAACGCGTGCCGCCGGGCAACACTTGCCACGACGTGTGCAACCAAACCCCATCGGCCAGCCGCGTGATTTGCAGATCCGGCGTGACTTCGGTCCGATTCGTTTCGGCGGCGACGGTCCAATCGCCGACTCCAATCAAGCCCACCACCGTGATGGCGCACAAAGTGCCAACGGTGTTCCTGCGCTTTGCGCTCGGAGGAGTTGCTCGTTTCATTTCGGCAAGGGCTGCGTGAACGACCAGTGAGTCTGGATGATGCGCCAGCCGGCCGGAGTTCGCCGATAGACCTCCGTGCAATTCCAGCGGTCAGTCCTGGCTTCACTCTCGCCGACGAAGTTGAAGGTCAACACCGCCGCATCGCCGCAGAGTTGAACCTTGGGATTGAGCAGCTCGTAACGCGTGATGTGGACTTGTCCCCGCACTCCTTCATAGAACCGGGTCAAGGCCTCCAAGCCATCCAAACGCCGCTCCTGCCACGGGTCGAAATAGACCACGTCCGGCGCGCAGATTTCCAGGAAGCCCGAAGGATCGCCCTTGCCCCAGCGGTCCAGCGCTGCCCGTTCCATCGCGAGAATTGTCGCCGGGTCGTTGTCTGTTGTCTGGTTGTTCATGGTGTTTCTCGCTGAGTCTGAGCAGAGAAGTCGCGGCGTTCGTACGGCAGGACAAACCACCGGTAATCCTCCGGCGGAACCGGCGCGCCGATTCGCTGTTCGACCCACGCTCGCGTCACCGTGCGCGACGCGAATCGGTCGCACCCGCACTCGGGGCACTGCGCGCAGGTCTCCACACCACGCGTGATGGCGCAAGGCCGGATCGGGCATGTCGAATCAATGCGACGCGCTTCCGGCCGCTCGTCGCGACAGCCATCGCAACAAATCTGCTCCGGCGGAATGCGGAAGCCATAGTACTTGAACCAACCGTCGCTGGCGCGTTGTTGGTCCTCCGGGGCGTGGATGTTTTCGCGGTATGCCGGGCAGAGGTCGCACCGATAGCCGCAGCGGGCGATGATGGGATTCACGTTCTGGGGACTCATTGGAGAGACTCTTGTTTGCCGGTTCCCGGGGAACTCTGACCGAACGTTCCATCGGCTCGTTTGTGAAGAATCACCGTGTTGCCATCAGGGTCGAGGACTTCGACGGCGCAACAAACGCCATAGTCAACGGGTTCTCCGACGACGCGCGCCCCTTTGGCCTTCAACTCTGCAAAGGCGGCGTGAACATCCTCCACCGCAAGCGCGACTCGGCCCCCGGCAATCTGCTCCGGGAGCTTCACCCCGCCGTGCAAAGAGAGCGTCACGTTGCCGCAGTTGAATTCCGCCCATTGGTATTCCTCGCTGTACATCTCCTGCGGCAGGCCGAGCGCGTCACGGTAGAACGCCGCCGCCCTGGCCAGGTCAGAGACTTGATACATCACGAAGTCGGTGCCACGGATTTTCATGTTGTGTTCCTGACGTCTCACTTCGCAGCTTGCTCGAGGACCGGAATGTGGATCAGCACCGGAGCTTTCGTGTCCTCCGCCGGTGGGTATTGTTCGAAGGCCGGCGCCGAGTTGTCCACCTGATAGCCCGACTTGGCACGCCACTCGCCGAAAATGTAGCGTTTCGTCTGTCCGATGGCGGGCACGGGACACGCAAAGACCGCGTAAGTGGCGGCGGGCACTTCGCGCACCACGAGGCCAGCCGGGATCGGCTGGACCGGCGTGATCGCCATGCCCGCAAGGTAATCAAAGCGGCCGTCGGCAGCGGTGGGAAAGCTGACCCCGTAATACTTTTGGTCGGTGCTCTGAAGTTTGATCTGCTCGCGGTGCGTCTCGAACTCGCTCCAGATGGAGGTAAACTTCTCGCCGCTCTCGGTGCCCGGCGTCATGCGCGTCAGGAGTCCCATAACAAGGAATTTCTCCCGCCGAATGATCGTGGGTTGAGAAGTGGATGGGGGGTTCACGGTTTTGGCTGAAGGTGAGAACGTCGCTTTCCTGCGGACACTTTCGCCTTTTTCCTCCATCACGCTGCCGTCCGGCATGGGAGTGCGCTGGATGACCACCATTTTGTCATCACTCACCTTCTCCGTGATGCGAGTGCTCTTGTGGCCGGTGGCCCATTCCCAATTCATGGTTTCTCGGTTGCCTTCGCGCTTGCCTCGGCCTGTGGCGATGCAGCGCAGACTGTCGAACAGATAGCCGACGACCTCGCCGGTGGTTTGGTCAATCGTGAACAGTTGCAGGGACTGGTAGCCGGTGCGTTTGAACCGTTCGATCTCCTCGTCCGACGCGTGCATGTTCCGCCGGAGGTAGTCGGCGTGCTCGGGCGTGATTTCGGTGATCTGCGCCTCGCCGCGGCAAATCAGGAACTGGCCGTGCAAGGCGAACTCGATTCTCTCGACGCCCTTCCCTTGTCCGGTGTCGGATTCGCCGGACCCTTCCCATTCGCCGACGATCCACCGGCTCCAATCGTCATCCAGCGGCGGAGGATTGAACATGGGGCGTTTCGCTTCGGTGGTCGTCTTCATGGGTGTGGAACACGAGGACAGGGCCAGGCTCAACGCGACAGCGGCGAAGAGCCTTGATCGTCGGGGTTTCATGACGTTCCTCCGGTCGCAGGACCGGCCAGCGCCGACGCTGGTTTCTCGACCGGCAAGTAGAGGTCAAAGACCATCTCCGCTTCCGCAGCGAGCGGGTTGTGCGGACGCTCCAACTCGTGTGTCCGGCGGTGACGATGCGGGCTGCGGCGGACCCACTCCAGCAGTTGCATCCAAACGTCCGGGTTGGGGAAGCCGTGCTGGGTCGTCACGGCATGCCAGCCGCCGGGATAGTCCAGCGTTTCAATGCCGCGTTCGACCTGGGCTTCCGGGGCGATGCGAATCCAGAACTCGTAGCCGTACTCCTCGAGTCCAGGCGATGGACTCGGATTGTTGAATCCAAACACCGGATGGGCGGCGTTGTCCTTCAGCAGGCCGCACGGTTCCGCCCAAGTGCGTAGCCTCGCCCAGGCCTCGGGTTCCGGGCTGCGACCGAAGGCTCGGAAGCGGGCCACCCGCATCGGCGCCAACCGTTCAACGCGCACCTGGAGTTCGCTCATGGCAGGTATCGACAATTCATTCCCTCTGCGCGCCCAGTTTCGTCAAGACTTCTCGCGCTCGCCTCTGCACGTCAGCGTTTTTGCAGACCTTGAGCACTTGTTGAAGGACGGGGGCGACGGTGTCTTTATGTTTGGCTTCCAGCGCCGACGCCACTTTGACTGCGGCCAAGCTGGCCGTGTCCACCAACGCCGCATCGTCCAAGTATGCCGCCAGCAACTTCAGCGCGCCCGGCTCCGGCACGTCCGCCAGAGCCGACACCATCAGCACCTTCTCATCAGTGTCGGCAGCAAGTTTCGCGGCTTCGCTCAGTTGCGCGAGCCGCTCGGTTGGCGACATCGGCGCTTCGCGGCAGAGACGCACGTAGCCGCGGAAAGCCAGGGCACGACGCGACGGCGGGTCGGCTTGTTGCGCGAACTTCAACAAGTCCGGTGCGGCTTCGGCATCGGGCCAGGCGGTCAGCACTCGAAATGCGGCATCGCGCACCTGGGCGTCGTCGCTGCGAAGTTCGGCACGCACGGCTTCCAGGGCCTGACGACCGCCGAGTCGGCCCAACTGCTGGAGCAAAACAATCCGAGGTGAGGCGGTGGCGTCCTTCAATCCGGAAAGCAGCGCCTCGCGAGCGTTCCCGCCGGCGCGAGTCACCAGGGCTTCGAGCGTTTGCTCGGCATTGCCACGCGCGTCGTCGTCGGAAGCACTCTTCAGAAACGCGATAACGGTCGGCGCTTGTTGCGCGTCGCCGAGCACGCCGAGCGCTTCCAGCGCGGCAGAGCGCACCGAGTCGTTGGCGTCCTTGAGTTGATTCGCCAGCGGCGACGCGGCTTCGGTCGCAAACCGAGCGGCCAGGGCTTTCATCAGTTCAATGCGGATTGACGGTTGAGCATCGAGCAATTGAGCGAGCATGGCGCTGCTGACTTCTCGCCCTGGCAGATTGGCCAGAGCCAGACGAGCGGTGGCGCTCTCGTCGCTGGTGCCAGTCGCCGCCAGTCGGGCGAGCCGTGGCACATCCTCCGCGTTCCCCATCAGGCCCAGCGCGCGCAACGCCGCCAGTCGCACGCTCGACTCGCGGCTGTCGCACGCCGCCAGGACCGCCGACCGCGCCGAGGCGTGTGGCTTGGCGTGAATGGCTCCCAACAGTGCGACCTGTCCCGCGGGCGGTAGCGACGGGAGCAGACGGAGAAACGGGTCCAGCACGCGTTCGCCGGGCGGCTCCGCAAGAATGCGGCCAGCCAGATTCCGCAGCGATGCGTCGTCACTGGCCAGCGCGCGAGCCACCAGCGCAATTGCAGGCTCCGGTTCTGGCTCGGCCAGCAGCAGCCCGCGAAAGCCCGCCAGGCGCAGGGACTCGTTGCTTTTGTCCGAGTAGAGCGAACGAAATAGGCGTGCGGCTTCCGCGCGCGCGCCGCGACGCACGAGGTTCTCGGCGGCTTCGATGCAAGCCTCGTTGACCAGCGGTTGCAGCGTCGGGGGCGCCACAGCGCGGAAGCGCTCCAAGGCGCGGGTGGCTTCCAGCGTTCCGATTTTACCGAGAGCCGAGGTCGCCGCGCTCGCGATGGCTGGGTCTGAGTCAGCGAGCAGTTTGGCCAAGAGGCTCGCCGCTTGCGGGTCGGCCAGCACACCGAGCGAGTTGATGATGCCGACTTTCGTGTTCCCTTCCGCCTTCGGCAGAGCCTCGCGCAAGGCTGCCGCAGAGGCATCGCCAGGAATTCGCTCCAGCGCAAGACGCGCGACATGCGACAACTCCGGGTCCAGCAGCAGCGCGGCCAGTGCTGGCACCGATTGCGCCGTGCCGATGACGCTCAACTGGCGGCACGCGAAATCTTTCGCCGCGCGCGGCGCTGAGGTGGTCAGGACGACGGCGAGTCGCTTCTCCAGTTCCTGGCGACGCGCAGAATCGCCGTGCGCCTCGATGACCGCTTGTTCAATCGCGCCCAGCGCCTCGCGGCTGTCGCTCCAATCGTAGGATGACAGCCGGACAAAAGCCTGGTCGAGCGCGGCGGCATCGGTCGCCGCCTGCGCACCGAAGCCAGCTTGGGCGAGTCCGAACAGAAGAAATGTACCGAGAGCGAGGGAAGCGTGTTTCATTGCGGGGCGTCTTTCCAAACCGTAGCAGCCGACGTGAGGAGGCTCTGATTTCCTCGTGATGCGTGAATCGTTACACGGGAAGAAGAATGAGCCTCCTCACGTCGGCTGCTACGAGGTTCATCGGCGGAAGAAGCGGTTGACGTCGCTCTCCGGATTTCGAAGTGATACGGGTAGGGCTTTGCTGTGGCGCGTTGCAGGGCGACGAGTTGGTCGTCGAGGTCCCTCGTGCGTTTCTCCAGTTCGGCGTGCGCGGGATGATTCGTGAGAAAACGGGACCGCAAGAGCGCGCTCATCCAGAGCTTGTCGCGCGCATCCACCAACTCCTTCACGATGCCCGACTGCGCGTCCCACGGGCCGCCGGGCTCCCAGCCATCGGAGGTCATCGAGGAGATGTTCAGTCCACGGGCGAGACGGTTCGCGCTGGCCTTGCCGAGACGGCGTCCCTCAGCGCGAATCTCGTAGTCGCCCGCCGGGAGGTTCTTCACCGTGAGCATGTAGCGGTTGATACCCTCGGGAATAGGAACCCAGCGGTAGTTGAGACCGCTCAGGATGCCGAGGCTCAGCGGCAACCCTTCGTCGCGGCGCACGAAGTCCAAGCCATCGTCGCGTTTCTTGATTTCAGAAATCCGGCAGCCCCTGGCGCCAATGAGGGAAGCGCTGTTCGCATTGAGCACCGCCGATGAAACATCCTCCGGTGCGCCGAGGCCCTTCAACATCGCGTAAGCCATCGCGAGTTGGCCGAGGTCGTTGAGATGCACGCTGTCGTCGGCGTGGAGGCGCGTGTGCTTCTTCGTGTCCGGCTCCTTTTCGTTCGCGGCGACGATGCGACGCTGCACTTCTCTCATGCCGCGCTGGAGGTCAATGGTTCCCGCGCCGAGCGACTTGGCCAGCGCGAGACCTTCGTCAGTCATTTGCTGCAAGAAACCCTTCTCCGCTTTGTCCGGAGCTTCCGCGGTGATGGCCGCCGAGCAGATGAAAGGGCGGACCTTCCGCGCTTGGCACTGCTCAACGATGGCGCGGATGCCGTCGAGGTAACGCTGCTTGTGTTCGGCATCGGCCTTCATGCCCCAGCCGATGTCGTTCACGCCAAACGCCACTGTCACGACCGTTGCGCCTTTGCTGAAGACATCGCGCTCAAGCCGCTGCAAGCAGCCGGACGCGGTGTCGCCGCCCTGGCCGGCATTGACGAAACGCACCTTGCGTTCGGGAAAGCGCATGAGCGTGTAGTGCTCGACGATTTTGGTGTAACCGCGCGCCGCGGTGATGCTGTCGCCGAGGAACACGACCGTATCACCGTCGCGCAGCGCGAAACCGGCGTGGGTGGGGATGGCGGCAAAGGCGAGAGCGAGCAGAGCAAGCGCGCTTGCAGAAATCGAGAGAGTTGGCAAGCCAGTGCGGCCTGCCGCTTCCTTCGAGACGGAGGTACTCAGTTTCATTGGCCGACCCGAATCTTAGTGAACTTCTCGGTCTGCTCCTTGATGGCGCGCTCGGTAGGCAAACGCTCCATCGAACTCGCGCCGTAAAAACCGTGGATGCCAGGGCAATGCTTCAGGATGTAAGCCGCGTCTTCCGGTTCGGCAATCGGGCCACCGTGACAGAGCAGGATAATCTCCTTGCGCACGGCGCGAGCGGCTTTGGCGATGGCTTCAATCAGCGGCACGCACTGGTCCAAGGTCTTGGCCGACTTCGCGCCGATGGAGCCTTTGGTCGTGAGGCCCATGTGCGCGACAAGAATGTCGGCGCCGGCCTTCGTCATGCGCGTGGCTTCGCCAGGATTGAAGACGTAGGGCGTCGTGAGCAGATCCATCTCGTGGGCGAGACGAATCATCTCCACTTCCTTGTCGTAGCCCATGTTCGTTTCTTCGAGGTTCGCGCGGAAAGTGCCGTCGATGAGGCCGACGGTGGGGAAGTTTTGCACACCCGCGAAACCGACAGCTTTCACCTGTTCGAGGAAGCGCCCCATGATGCGCATCGGGTCCGTGCCGCAAACTCCGGCCAGCACGGGCGTCTTCTTCACCACGGGCAAAACTTCGTTCGCCATTTCGAGCACGATGGCATTCGCATCTCCGAACGGCATCAGCCCCGCGAGCGAGCCGTGCCCGGCCATGCGGAAGCGGCCGGAGTTGTAGATGACGATGAGGTCGATACCGCCCGCCTCTTCGCACTTGGCGCTGATGCCAGTGCCGGCGCCGCCGCCGATGATGGGCTGGCCTTGCGCGATCTTCTTGCGGAAACGTTTCAGGATGTCGGTTCTAGATTCAGGCATGGGGATTCAAGTTGTGTGGCAGCCGACGTGAGGAGGCTCTGTTTTTTGCGTAATGCGTGAAACGTAAAACGTGAAGGAGAATGAGCCTCCTTACGTCGGCTGCTACGAGGTTCATGGTTTTCCTTTGCGCACGTTCTCCAATAGACACTGCGCACACCGCTCGGCGAAGGCCGGGTCGTTGATGTTGCAGTCCATTTCGATCACCGAGATGTCCGGGCGCAATGCGGACTTCAACGCATCGAACAAAGCCTGATCGGCTTCCGGCCACCAGAACGCGCCGCCCGGCGAATCAATCATGCTCACGCCTTTTAGCGGCAGGAGCACCGTGACCGGGCCGGTGCTTTGATTGAGCTTCTCGGCAAGGATGCGGCCAAGCTGGCGGTTCTCTTCCACGTTCGTTCGCATCAGCGTGACGTTCGGATTGTGCGGATAAAACTTCCGGTCCTTGAATTGCGGCGGGATGGTCGCCGGCGCCCAGAAGTTCACCATGTCGAGGCACCCGGGAACCACGATGGCGGGCACGCCGTGTTTCGCAGCGGCTTCGAGACGCGTTGGGCCGGCGATGAACACGCCGCCCACAAGTTCGTCGGCCCACTCGGTCGTGGTGATGTCGAGCACTCCGGTAATGAGACCGGTCTCGACCAGACTTTCCATGGTGCGTCCGCCGGTGCCGGTGGCGTGGAACACGAGAACTTCGTAGCCTTCTTTTTCAAGGACAGCCTTGGCCCGCTCGACCGCTGGTGTGGTGTTGCCGAACATCGAGGCGACGATAAGCGGCTTGTCCTCGCCGCGCGGCACCTCCGCCTCGACCATGCCACAGATGGCGCCGGCCGCCCGCGCGAACACTTCGCGGCTGATGCGGTTGATGCCGGCGACATCCACGATGCTGGGAATCATCACGATGTCCTTCACGCCGACGTAGGCCGAGACATCACCACTGGCGACTGTGGAGACCATCACCTTGGGCACGCCGAGAGGCAGCGCTCGCATGGCCGCGCACGCCACCGATGTCCCGCCGCTACCGCCCATCGCGAGCACGCCGTCAAAGCGGCGTTCGGCGTAAAGCTTTGGCAGCAGCGTCGCCGCACCCCGGCTCATCACCGCGACAGCTTCACCGCGATCTTTCTTCGCGCGCAACTCGCCGAAGTCCACCCCCGCCGCACGCGCCACTTCTTCACGGGAGATGTCGGGAGGAATTGCGGGCGGTTCGAGCACGCCCACATCAATGACCAGCGTCCGGTGCCCGCGCTGTTCGAGGCAGCGTTTGATGAAACCGTATTCGGTGCCTTTGGTGTCGAGGGCGCCCAGGAGGGCTATCGTTCTGGCCATGATCGTTGGCATAATACCGTGCTGAACGACGGCTACGCTAGCTTGGTCCGCTCCACGCGGCTACCAAAGAAGCGCGCGTTTCTGCCGAGGTAAATCCTTCCCTTGCGGCCGGACGGGACCACGGCAACGAGCCAAAGTGCGCGGAGGTTTTGCACGTGATTCGCGATGGAGGATTTCATCGTCGCGCCGGTTGTTTAGTTCTGGTGCGAATTAGAATGGAGCCACATGGCCATCGGCATACAAGACGTTTTTTCGGCCGTTGGTGCTGCCGAGGTGGAAATTCTCGTAATCGAACAACAGCGGCGCCTGGTCGGAGGGAAGGGTAAACCGCGCCCACTCCGGGCCGACCTCGATCTGGTGGAGCAACTTTCCATTGAGGAGATAGGCCCACTCGAAGCTGGAGCCTTCTTTCTGGAAATAGTCCGGTCGGTCCTGCGGGCATCGGAACACCGGCGAATTGCTCGAGGCGAGTTGGGGCGCCAGCACGTCGCAGATGCGAGGCAGCGGGTTGGCGGGATCAATGGGCGTGGTGGGCCGTTGTTCCGCGGACGGCAGCCGGCCCTCTTGGTCGTCAGCATGCAGAGACACCGCGATGCCGAGTTGCCTCAGGTTGCTGACGCAGTTGATGTCATGCGCCTTGCCTTTGGCCCGGCCCAGCGCCGGCAGCAGCAGCCCGGCCAAGACCGCGATGATGGCGATGACGACGAGCAGTTCGATGAGCGTGAAGGCCAGCAGGCCAGGCGATCCCCGGACCCGGAATTCCTGAGGGGAATCGGGGGCTTCTCCGGGTGGCCCCTGCGCAACGTGGAACTGTTGAAGTGGCCTCATCAGCGGGTGGTGTTTTGGGGAGTCTGGAATTGTCGTTGCAGCTCTTTCAGGGCGCGCGTGCCCTGAACGCGTTGGTCGGGTGTGGCGTCCCTGATGCCGGAGTTGATCCGATCCATCACCCGATCCCGCACCCGGTTTTGGGCCTCCGAATTGCCCATCAACTGTTGGATGGCCTGAAGCCGCTGATCGAGCGGCAGGCTGCGGAGTTGTTCGGTTCGTTCCCGCACCTGCACCGCCCGATTGCTTTCGGCTGGGTTCATGGTGGCCAAGCGCGCCTCGAATTGTTGGTCCCAGGCGGCTTTGGCTTCAGGCGTGAAATTGGTAGGCAAGCCGCCCGGCACCAACCCAAGGCTCAGATTCACCGCGTTGGAATCCGGGGCGTCCGGCGAACGGGCGCGCATTCCGAACAATCCCGGCGACAACACGTAGAAGACGGTCCATTTGCGATGCACCTGTTTGGCCACCTGCGCGACGGCGTCCGGCACGGTGGCTTGGGTGATTTTCAGGCTGACCGTCCGGGTGATGCCGTCTTCCGGCACGACCTGGGCGCGCGAGAAGCGGCTCAGCGCCAGCGCGGCAAACTCGGTGTCTTTCCCCTGGAATTGCGCATTGACCAGTTGGTTCTGGTCCCGCAACGCATTGGCGAAACGGCCGAAGTCCGGGAAAGCGTGATTCTGCCAGGCTTTCCAGCGGCTTTGCGTGACCGGCAAGGCCCCGCGCACCACCTGCTCCAGTTGCCGGAGGGAGGCGCCGGAACTGTAGAGAGGATAAACCGTCATGGAGCGGGAGAGAGTCTGTTGCCCGATGATGCGCAACACGTCTTCGAGGGGCGCCTTCTTGACGTTCAGAGTGACCCGCCCCTTGACCTCCGGCGCGACGTGGATGTCTTCCCACGTCTGCCATTCGATTTGACGCACGACCTGGCGCACGTCGGCGTCGCGCACCTCGAGTGAGACGAGATTGGAGCGGGCGCGGAGCGCGGCGAACACGCCATAGGTTGTCGCCGAGCCAACCAGGAGCAAGACCAGCACACGCCAGGGTCGTTTCATATCGTTTTCTGCCCGACTGTAGCCAGCGGGTTGGGCGGTGTGATGTGCCGTAAGTCATGCCGGATAGTCATGCCTGAAGAATGACCCGCCCGCCCCAGCCGTGGCGCCCTGGCGCAAAGCGAAAGGAGATGGCGGCGTTCTGCCGAAACGCCGCTGCGGAGCAATGAAATCGCCTCCGCCGAGTTCAGCGAGCGCAGAGGACAGATCGCCCAACCTGTAGTAAACTCGGCGCACCATGAAAGATGTTGTCTTGTGGGTTTACATCGGGTTGTTGCTGGTGGGCGGGCTGATGGGTTTCCTGAAGGCCCAGAGCAAGGTTTCGCTGATCAGCGCGGTCGTCTTCGCCGTGTTGCTCGGCTTGTGCGCGGCGCATCTGCTCAACGTGGCTTGGCTGGCGGAGGGCTTCCTCCTCCTGCTGATCGCGGTCTTCGGCATCCGGCTGGGCAAAACGAAGAAGTTCATCCCCAGCGGACTGATGCTCGCCGTCACCGCGATGGCGCTGGTGCTCAGGTTCGCCGTTGCTTAAAGCAGATCGGCTAGTTCCATTCGGCTCCAAAGTAGTTAGTGCCAATGGGCGTGTATGTGTTGGGGCATCGTCAGCCGATGATTAAGGGTTTGCCCTAGTTGAACCGAACCGTCCGGCCTCGCATTTTCTGCTCAAGTCCCGTCCCTTTGCTCCGATAGCCAAGCTGCCAAACAGGACAAGGGAACAAGTCCTGGCAGAGGTCGCATCGACCAGTCGGCGTATGTGCGCTGGACCGGACACGGCCCTGGCAGGAGGGGCATTGTGACGGCACCGCCATGCAGAGGCGGAGCTTTGGGTATCCCAGTCCGAAGCGGCCTGTGACTGGATGACAATGGAAGCACACCGAGAGCGGTGCCTTGGCAGGTGGAGAACCGAATTCGCCTGGCTGGGGCCTCTGCTGCAACGAGATCATTCACCTGAGCTCGAATCCCGGTTCGTTCTGGCCGTGCCAGGGCGCCGCGGGGCGTGGTGCGGTCCTTCATTCTGCCTTGGCCACCTTCACGCCAACCGACTCTCATAAGGACCTTCCCATGCCGAAACCTGAGAAACGAATCCGTCAGGGCAAACTGGCCCGCCGCATCACTTTGCCAGCCATTGCCGTCCTGCTTCTCGGTAACTCCTTCCTTTGCCTGGAGGCCTACCGGCACGCCAGCGAGCAAATGGAGACGGCCTCGCTGGACGCGGCGTTGGCCACCGTGAAGGAGTTGGAGACACTCCGCTCCTACTACACAGAGGCCGTCGTGAAGAAGATTCAACCCAAGAGCGGCCTCAAGGTGGACGCGGACCACCAGGGAAAGGTGGACGTGCTGCCTTCGCCCACCATCTTGCTCCGGGACGTGAGCCGCCGGTTAGGATTGGGCGACAGCAACGGAGTCCATGTCCAGATTTACAGCTCCAATCACCTGCCGAAGGGGAAGGACGGCAAGCCTGACCCGTTCTGCAAAGAGGCGGCGGACTTCTTGGTGCTCAAACCCGGCGAGCACTACGTGCGCACCTCGGAGCACGCCGCGTCGCCGACGATCCGCGTGGCCGTGGCCGACAAGATGGTGACCCAGTCCTGCCTGGAGTGCCACGAAGAGAACGACAAGGACATGCTCAAGACCCGTCAGTCGGGACAACTCACGGGGGTCATGGAAGTGCAGCTTCCCATCGCCCGGCACCTGGCGGCCAAGCGGAGCGCCATCCTGGAGAATTTCCTTTTGACCCTGGCCACCGTGGCGGTCATGACCGGCGCGATGGTGTGGCTGATCTTGCGCTACGTGGCCCGTCCGCTCAACGCCACCGTCGGCCGGGTGGAACAGGTGGCCACGGGCGATCTCACCGCCGAGATCGAAGTCCGCTCCAACGACGAAGTGGGCCGGATCGGGAACGCGCTCAACCGCATGGTGGGCAGACTCCGCCACTCGCTGAAGTCCGTCCTGGACAACTCGCGGACCCTCGCGGCCACTTCCCAGGAACTCAGCCAGAACAGCGCGCAAGTCAGCGGCAGCGCCCAGCAGGTTTCCGCCCAGGCCGATGTGGTCGCCGCCGCCGCCCAGCAGGTCAGCGGCAATGTCGCCATGGTGGCGACGGCCGCCGAGGAACTCACCGCCAGCGTGAAAGAAATCGCCCGGGAAACGGGCGAGGCGGCGCGGGTGGCCGGTCAAGCGGCGCGCGCGGCCGATCAGACCCAGAACGCAATCGCCCAACTGGGGCGCAGCAGCGCCGAGATCGGCAACGTCACGAAAGTCATCACCTCCATCGCCGAACAGACCAACCTCCTGGCCCTCAACGCCACCATCGAGGCCGCTCGCGCCGGCGACGCGGGCAAGGGCTTCGCCGTCGTGGCCAACGAGGTCAAGGAACTGGCCCGGCAGACGGCCCTCGCCACCGACGAGATCGGACGGAAGATCGCGACCATCCAAACGGACACGCAGACCGCCGTCGGTTCCATGCAGCAGATCAGCGGCGTGATTCAGCGGATCAACGAGATTCAAACCCTGGTTGCCAGCGCGGTGGAGGAGCAGGCCGCGACCACCAGCGAGATTTCCCGGAACGCGACGGAAGCCGCCCGCGGGAGCGCGGAGATCGCGCAGAATATTTCCACCGTTTCGCAAGCCGTCCGCAGCAGCAATGAAGCGACCGTGAGCACCGCGGGGGCTGCCGATGAACTGGCGCGCCTGGCGACCGAATTGAATCGCCTGGTGGCCCAGTTCAAGATCGACACCGGCGCGTCTGCCGAGGCCGCTCCAAGGCGGACGGCTTCCGGCAACGGCCATGGGAACGGCACGCCTCTTCCGCGGAATGGAAACGGCGCCGCCGTCAACATGCGAGGATCAGGATCGCCCGCTTCGTCCGCGAGGAAACCTGCGCCGAGTCTTTCCGTCGGATGAATCCGGCGTTCCGCTCCCTCGCCTGCCGTCGCCAACCGCAGCCGCCATCACGGGGCTGCCTCGAACTCCCACGCGGTGCACTTGGTAGCGCAGGTTTTCAACCCTTGTCATTACCCACATCTTTTCGATGCTTGTTTTAGTCTTCTGATGATGGTTTCTTGAGCGCGTGGGCGTGGCTGCGGCCCGCCGTGTCGGTTCCTCTCCGGTCGGTTTTATGAACACGAC
>JACRJZ010000043.1 GCA_016219875.1 Verrucomicrobiota bacterium
CCCGTTGGCCGGGAGCGCGCTGACCGCGATGGTGTAGAGCGGCGTGAAGTTGGCCACCAGCGTCCGGTCCGCCGTCGCGGGGATGCTGAAGCTGGCCGATGTGCTCACCGGCGTCCCGTTCTCCGTCCAGTTCACGAAAGCAAACCCGGCGTTCGTCGCCGCTGTCAGCGTCACGCTCGTCCCGCTGGTAAACGTGCCTCCTCCACTCACCGTGCCCCCGTTGGGCGGAAGCGCGCTGGTCGTGATGGTGTAGAGCGGCGTGAAATTCGCCACCAACGTCCGGTCTGCCGTCGCCGGGAAGCTGAAGCTGGCTGAACTGCTCACCGGTGTCCCGTTCTCCGTCCAGTCCACAAAGGCGAAACCGGCGTTCGTCGTCGCCGTCAGCGTTACCATCGTCCCGCTGGTAAACGTGCCCCCGCCGCTCACCGTGCCCCCGTTGGCCGGAAGCGCGCTGGCCGTGATCGTGTAGAGCGACGTGAAATTCGCCACCAACGTCCGGTCCGCCGCCGCCGCGAAGCTGAAGCTGACCGAACTGCTCACCGGTGTCCCGTTCTCCGTCCAGTTCACAAAGGCAAACCCAGCGTTCGTCGTCGCTGTCAGCGTCACGCTCGTCCCGCTGGGAAACGTTCCCCCGCCGCTCACCGTGCCCCCGTTGGCCGGGAGCGCGCTGGCCGTGATGGTGTAGAGCGGCGTGAAGTTGGCTACCAATGTCCGGTCCGCCGTCGCCGGGAAGCTGAAGCTGGCTGACGTGCTCACCGGCGTCCCGTTCTCCGTCCAGTTCACAAAGGCAAACCCGGCGTTCGTCGTCGCCGTCAGCGTCACGCTCGTTCCGCTGGGAAAGGTGCCGCCGCCGCTCACCGTGCCCCCGTTGGCCGGGAGCGCGCTCACCGTGATCGTGTAAGGGAGCGGCGAGAAGTTCGCCACGAACGTCCGATTCCCAATGGCGGTTGTGGTGAAGCTGGCGTTGGTGCTGATCGGCGTGCCGCTGATGGTCCAATTCACGAACGCATAGCCGGGGTTGGCCGTCGCCACGATCGTGAAGTTGGATCCTTGGCGATAGATGCCGTCTCCGCTAGTCATCCCGCCCTCGGGGGGCGAGGCTTGGGTCGTGATCGTCCAGACCCGCACGAAGTTGGCCACCAGCGTCCGGTTGCTGCTCGCGATGAAAGTGTAGTTGGTCGCCGTGCTGACCTCGACGCCGCCCTGGGTCCAGTTCACAAAGCCGTAGCCGGCATTGGGCGTGGCCCGCACCGTCACGTTCGTCCCGATGGAGTAGGTGCCGCTGCCGCTGGCGGTCCCGCCCGTGGTCGCGCTGACCTGGATGGTGCAAGTGGACGTGAAGTTGGCGACGAGCGTTCGATTGCTGGTGACGGTGAAGCTGTAAGCGGCCGCCGTGCTGACCGGGGTGCCGTTTTCCGTCCAGTTCACAAACGAGTAACCCGCGTTGGGCACCGCCACCACCGTGGCCACGGCGTTGCTGGCGAAGGTGTCGTCCCCGCTGGTGGCGCCGCTGTTGCCGGGCGACGCACTGGTGGTGATCGTGTGGCCGGCGCCCGGGGCCACCAAGGCGAACGCGAAATCATTGGCCGCGGGCAGATACTGGTGCGTGCCTGGAGTCAGGATAACATGCTTTCCGTCAGCCCCGACACCGACGGCAACGCCCCAGTCTGGAATACCGTGTTGGGCCGCGGTGATCTGCACCCAATACTTCACGCCAGCGGCGGCTTGGAACGACGTGGGTAGAGTGAACCGGTAGTTGTAATTCGTCACGCCCGCGAAGACTCCGGCCAACGTCTGGTTGGCGTTTCCACCGGTCGAGTACTCGACCAACGCACCGGCCACGATGTCCGGTATCGTTCCGCCGGCCGTGGAGGCAAAAATTTTCAGGGCGAAGTCAATCACCGGGCCACCCGAACCGCTCTTGTTCGGGTCGAACCCACCGCGCCAGGTGATCTCGGTCACCGCCCGATCCGTCCCCGACGCGAAACTATCCCAGACATACTGATCAAAGTCGCTGCCGTTTGGCTCCCACCAGGAGGACTGAATGAACCCGCCGCTGAGGTCGTGCGGCTGGGAGAACAGCACGGCGGCGTGGAGATGAAGGGACAGGAACGGCAACAGCGCAACGAACAAGAGCTTTTTCATGGTGGTTTCGGGTGACGGGTTTGAGTGATGGGCGACGGACTACGGCGCGGAAATCATCTTCTTGGGGCCAAATGCAAAACCCCGTAGCAGCCGACGTGAGGAGGCTCTGTTGTCATCGAAGTTTGAGCCTCCTCACGTCGGCTGCTACAGTTTTGCAGGAAGCTCACGGCAGGCTGGAAAGCCTGCGCTACGGTAACGAGGTGTGCGCGGCGAGTCATTTCACCTCGAGAAGTTCCAACTCCGCGATGAGCGTCTCGTTCGGCTCAATGGTGCGGCCCACGCCCATCTCTCCGTAGCCGAGTTGCGGGGGGAGGAACAGTTGCCACTTCGCGCCGACCGCCATAAGCGGCAGGACCTCGGCAAAGCCAGGGACAATCGTCTTCTTGACCTGGAAGTCTGCCGGCTTCTTGGAGCCGGTCGCAAAAATCTCCTTCCCGTCCAGATGGGTGATTCGGTACTGGCACTGCACCGTGTCCGTGGCGGAGGGTTTCCGTCCAGACCCCGCCTGGAGAACCTTGTACTGCAGGCCGCTGGGGAGCACAACCACCCCGGGCTTCTTCTGGTTCTCCGCCAGGAATTCCTCACCGCGACGCTTGTTGTTCTCGGCGGGCTTGCCGCGGAACTGTCCCGCTTTCCGCCGCGTTTCCGCCTGGATGCGGTTCAGAACGGCATGGAGCTCTTTCTCTGTGATCAGGAGCTTCTGGCCCGAGTGACCGTCCTTCAGTCCCTTGATGAGAAGGTCCAGATCGAAGACAATCTCCTGGCGCCGGAAGTCCCGGCCCATGTTGACGCCGAGGCTGTAGCTGGCCTTGTCCTTCTCCGTGCTGAGAACGGGAGCGGGAGGATTCTCCGCGCCGAGCGGCGCGGTCCCCAGCGCCACGGCGCACATCGCGAGCCACGGTAGCAAACATGAAATCTGAAATCCGAGGGCCAATTTCAGAACTGCGCAGCCGGAGCGGCGTCTCGGCAGAACGCCGCAGTTCTTTTTGCCTCCTGCCTTTTGCCTTCTGCCTTGATTTGCGGCGCTCTGCCGGGACGCCGCTCCGAGGAAAATTGGGGTGGTGGAAGATGGAGCCTCCTCACGTCGGCTGCTGCGGGTCTGGAGGAGGTTATCAATCGAAGTTGTCGTCTGAATCAGCATACAGGATTGATCGGAGTAGGAAGAAGAGGGGGAGGGGAGTATCCCCTCCCCCGTGTGTTCAAACCATCGCCAACCTCTAGTTGAGTGTCCGCCTCGAAGTCGAGGCCGCGTTCTGCGGCGTCGAGTCTCCGTAGGCGTTGAAGGATGTCACCCGGAAGTAATAGACGGTGTTTCGGTTGAGCGAGTTGACCGTGAACGACCGTGCGTTCGGCAGGGTCGATCCTGCCAGCGAATACGGGCCGTTTTGCGTCAAGCTCATCCAAATGTGGAAGCCCTGCTCGTTGTTCGAGCGATCCGACCAGGACAGGCTGATGCTGTTGCGCGTCCGAGAAGGCGAGGTCAGGTTCTGCGGGGCCACGGGCAGCCGGCCTGCGGTGGTGACCGGTCCCGCGATGTTGGACCACGGCGAGAAAATTCCGGGACCATCGTTCGCGCGCACGCGGTAATAATACGTGGTGGCTTCGGCCACCGTATTGTCGGTGAGGCTGATGGTGCCAGTGCCGGCATTGGCTGCCCGGTTCAAGGTCGTGGGCGCTGTGAAGCCAGGATTCGTGTCTCTCTGGACCGTGAAGCTGGTTTCACTCGTTGGCGGGGCGGAATTGTCCGTCCACCGCAGCACCACGGTGGGCGCGTTCACGCTCAGGGCCGAAGGCGTGGCTGTCAGACCGCTCGGAGCTTGTGGACTCGAAGGCCCAACCGTCGCGGAGGCCACGTTCGACGGCAGTGAATCACCCTGCGAGTTGACGGCAATGACCCGGTAGTAGTACGTCGGGCCAGCCCCAATGCTGGTGTCGCTGAACGAGGTTGCGTTCGCCGGGATCGAGAAGGTCGTTTCGATCGACGTGAAGTTGTTCAGGGACCGCTCGACCCTGAATCCGGTTTCGTTGGCGGAGTTGTCCACCCAGGTCAGGTCGATCCGGGCCGGGGCGGGCGAGGGCACGTAGTTGGCGGCCAAGCCACTCGGGGCGGACGGAACGGCTTCGGCCACGTTCACAATCACCGGGCGCATCATGTCGTATTCCTCATGGCCCAGCAGATGGCAGTGCCAAGTGTATTCGTGGCCAAAGTCGGTCACGGCGTTGCTGACGATAACGGGGTTCCCAGTGAGCGGGTCGGTGTTCATGAACCCGACCAAGGAGTTCGTTGGCTTCGCCGGATTCAAGAGGCGGACGCTGTGAGGCACGCCGAACGGCACCGTGGCCATCTTGGCCTTCATGGCAAAAACGATGTCTTCCAGCGGGTTCATCTTGATGGTGTCCTTCCAGCCGGACTCTTCGGGATCGGGTGGCATGATCCGGTTGTTCCAGTCAATACGATTGACGATCTGGACGTTCACCAAGTGGAAGTGGATGGCATGGCTATCGACGCCGTTGTGCGTCAGCTTCCAGAGTTGGGTTTCGCCGTCGTTGAAGATTTCCGTGGGCGGATCCACGAAGCCGTACCAGAGCGTGGTCTGGTTCCAAGCCTTCGTAAACGGCAGTTCGACACCCAGCGTGGCGTTCATGCGGGCATAGATGAAGTCCATTTCTTCCGCGATGGCCTTGGGCTTCAGTTCCGCGGTAATGGCCGCCGGCGCGCCAAGCGGGGTGAAGGTCAGGGTGTTGTTCGAGATCGTCGAATACATGTTCGGTATGGGGGCATACTCGGGATAAGCGGCCCCAAACAGAGACTCCGGCACGATGGGGGCGTCTTGGCCCTCGCGGAAGAGCCTCGGCAGGCCGTTGGCCGGGTAGGGAGCGGCCAGGCGGGCGAACAGGGCCCGATCGTAGTCGTCGGGCGGCGCCGTGCCACCCGCGCCGGAAACCCGGATTTGCATGATGGTCCGCGTGTTCGGGCCGCGGCCAGGGATGGTCGAGGGGGCACCGCCGCTGCCCGTGTTATCCGGATCACACGTGTAGTTGTCATAGTACGGAGCGCCTGCCGGATTGGGCGCGGGGCAGTCGTTATAGAGAATGATCGTCTTGCCGGCGAAGTTGGAGAAATCAACAACCATGTCGGCCCGTTCGGCTGGTCCCAGATAGACCGTGTGCAACTCGACGTTCAACACGTTCGCCGCGCCCTTGTCATACACATAGTCAATCGGTTTGTTGCTGATCACGGTCGGATTGGGCAAGAGGCCGCCTTCGGTGCCAATCTGGAGCCAAGCCGGGCCGAGCAACTTCGGATCGGGGACGCCTTCAACGCGGGAATCCGGCTCTCCCCAACCGGCGGGCCAGCGGGTCTGAGGAGCCACAAACGGGATCATGCCCACTTCGGTCGGCGCGGTATAGATTTCCGCCGTGGCGGCGGCGCCGGTGCCGGCGCCAAGCAAATCTTCGATCACGATGGTCGGCGCGGTGGTGTAACCGCTGCCGACGCTGTCCAGGGTGATGCCAGTGATGACGCCATTCGCATCCACGGTGGCGGACGCGCTCGCGCCCCTGCCACCACCGCCAACGAACGTGACCAACGGGGCCGCATAGCCGGTGCCGCCGACCTGCACCACGATGTTGCTCACAATGCCAGGGGTGGCCACATGCCACTGAAGATTGAGGAACCGGTCATTGCAGGCGTTCAGGATGCGGAAACGGTACTTCGTCGGCTGCACGTCGAGGTACGGGTAGGCCGTGCCGTTGACCATCATGGTGTCCACGAACGTTTCCGGCGTGTGGGACAATTCAGGCAGCGGCTGGGTGGCCTCGAAGATGGGCCACCACCACGGGCCATAGTGCCACCGGCCAAACGGGTTCAAGCCGTCCACGGCAAAGGGATCCTGGACCGGCACATAGATGTGCGGGTACCAGAGGTCGCCCGGCTGTCCGCCGTCGGGACAGTGCTTGGCCCACAAGGGATCGACGGCGTAAGTGCCCGTGCCCCCTTCGTAGAAGCCCGTGGCCGGATTGTACGCGGAGGGAGTGCCCCAGACGAAGCCCTTGTCTTGGACAACCAGGGGAACCAGATGGGCCAAATCTGTTTTCGCACCGGTGGAACCAACGGTGCCGGGGACGCCCAGATCAAACAACTTGTCCTCTTCGCCCGCTGGATCAACCAACAGGTAGCCCGCGGCCTCGCCGTAATAGGCATCGACACCCGTCATGCCCCAGGCATGGTCATGGTAGAACATCAACCGACCGCTCTGCTGGTTGGGCCAGTGGAACGTGAGAAACCCGTTCGAGGGCATCTCGGTCCCACCCGGCATGTCGGGGACGTTCCGCGCGCTGGCGCCATATTTGTACGGGGTGTTTTCTCCCGCAGGAGTGATCCATTGGTGGGCCGTGCCGTCACTGACCCACGACGGAAGGCCGCCGTGAAGATGGAGGGTGGCGCGGTTCTGGGTGTAGGGAATGGGATTGCCCTGGCCATCCAGCACCGGACCATCGCCCGCGCCCTCCACCGTGGTATCCACCGGGATGTAGAGGTTGCCGGCGGCGCCGGTGCCCAGGAGGTTGTAGAACTTGATGCGCACGGGCACGTTCTTCACGGCGAGAATCAGCGGCCCCAGATAGTGCGGATTGTCGTAGCCAAACACCTGGAAGCCACCCGACATGATCGGATTGCCGTCCGCGTAATACAGAGGGACGTGGGCACTGCCGGTCGGCGGAGTGTTGTTGTGGGTTTCGTAGTAGCCCGGCGGCTCGATCTGCACGTAACCGCGCATGCGGGTGCCGCCGTAGAGCGCTTTCGTCCTGTTGCCGGGGAAGTTGGGATCGTACTGGATCGCCGGCAGGTCCGAGTGCATTTGCTCGCGGTAATCCACGAGCGCAATTTCGTAGTAGGCGCCGTCTTGGGGAACGCCCGTCGGAGTTTCTGCGCCCATGGCCTGACCCAAGGGGATGTACTGACCAAGGTTGTTGGCCCCGGCAGCCGTTAATCCCGGCAGTTGGTTGACGAATTTCGTCAGAGGCGGGCTGTAGTTGTAGTTGGGTACGTTGTAATCGACCGTGGACAACGGTCCGTACACGCCTTGGGCGCTGACCTGGCCTACTCCCCAAAGGGAAGCGGCGGCCAAACTCGCAAGGAGGGTAAGTTTCTGCATTTTCATAGTGTTTCTCTCGTTCTTTGTTCCGTCATGGTTTGTCATTTTGTTTGTCTCGTAACGCTCGGCAATCGCGTTTTACAGGGGCGAGAATAGTCCTGGTCGGAGACGCTGGGAATCGGGAGGGAGCCTGAAAATGGTATGGGACAGCGCCCTAACACGGCATCGGACAAAGTCCTACGGAGGCATCGGACGCCGCCTGAGGGGTGCCTGAACAACCGTGGCCGCGGGCCTCCCGCTGGCCGCCAAGGACGCGCTTCCGGCCGCCCGGATGCGGCCACGGATTTCTTGAGAGCCTGTTAGAAAACTCCCTTGAGCCACGACGAATCGAAGTTGGGAGTTCCGCGTTGACGCGGTTTAACCTGAACCCCGATTTTGAATCACCACGAAACACACGAAACACACGAAAAGGCTGGCCCCATTTCATCATTTTCCATCGCGCGACTGCTTTGCAGGGCCAGCATGACGGTTCCGGTTCTGCTTTCGTGTGGTTCGTGTGTTTCGTGGTGCCCACTTCGGAGTTCGGGTTTAAACCGAACGCCGAAGTTGAATCGCCGCAAAGAACTCAAAGATCACAAAAAGCCAAGGGCTTCAGGCCGATCTGGGTCGAATTCGTTTTCATGCGTCCCTGCTTTTGGCACTCCCGTTGTCTCTCTTTGCGTTTCCTTGAGTTCTTTGTGGCCAATTTCGGTTTTCGGGTTTAACGGGGGCGCGCAACACGAACCGCGTCAACGCGGAACTCCAGAGGCAATTTCAAAACTCGGTAGCAGCCGACGTGAGGAGGCTCACTCTGATTGCGGAAGGCAAATTGCAGATTGCAGATTGAAAACAGAGTCAGCCCAGGAACGGTCCTGGGAAGGTTAAACTCGAAGTCCGAAGTTGAATCACCGCAAAGACCACAAAGAGCCGTTCAGAAAGCGGAGGCGGAATCGGTTTCTGTTCGATGATGAAGCGACCAAAACGGTGGCCCCTCTTGGCGTCTCTTTGCGTTCTTGGTGGTCAATCTCGGTTTTCGGATTGAAAGCAGCTCCCACCAAAAAGAAAAACCTCCCCACACACGAGAGGGGAGGTTGTCGCGCCAAGCGGAACCCGGCGCTTGTGCGCTTCTGAGCAGCGCGGGCTTGGAAATTATGATTTCGCCATCTTCGCGCGGCGACGCCATTCGCGCAAACCCACGCCCGCGACGAGCAAGCCGCCCCAGAGGAACGAACCCACTTCAGGCACGGGTGTCACATCGGCGAAGTCGTTGCCGATACGGATTTCGTCCAGCTTGTCAACCATGCCTTCGGCCTGGAATGACGTGAAATAGTCGTCGGTGCCTGAAACAAGGTTCAGGCCGGTCAGTTGCACGGTTGGAGTCAGCGACTCCAACGCCCCCTGGCTGGTAACCGTCGGATCCACCCACATATCCAGCGTGTCACCGCCCGTTGTACTCAGCCCCAGCCTCCACAGCAACAAGTGGCTGTTTTGACCTGAAAGGAACGCTCCCAGAGAGAAATCGCCCTGTGCTCCTGCTGCCGCCGTGTTCAAGCCAAACGTGTCGTCTTGTTCGCGTTGCACAGTGATCGCCCCGCCGTTAGCGAAATTCATCTGAAACGTGAAGAGATAATTCGGATTAGCCCCCGGATCAGGATTAGCCGTTCCAGGGCTGTAGAGCGCTCGCATCCACAACGTCCCAGACGACAAGGTCTGCACAGCGATGTCGCGACTGATGGATCCAATTTCGAACGCTTGACCTATAGTCACGCTATTGCCAGCACCGATGCCGTAAAAGCCGAGACCTGGTGACGCCACCGTACTATCCGCGCCTGCCCAAGCAACCCCGCCCTGTCCAGAATCAGTATTCCACCCAGTCCCACCGTTGTTTCCGCTGATGTTCCCAATGCTGTAGTTGAACGACTCGTCAACGATGATCGTTGCGCCGGCGGAAAGCGCGCCCAAGCCGATCGCCAGGGAGGCCACGCCAAAGAAATTACGGAGAACAGATTTTCGCTTCATAGGTTCGCTTCAGTTTTTTGTGTCGTGTTTATCGTGTGTTTCACATTTACACGGGCACGTTTGTAGGCATTTCCGGTGCAAAAGTCTATCAGGTGTTGCCCTGATTCGGGCATAGGACAAAGTCCTATCGGCCAAGCCTCCTGCAAGACTGTAGCCGCCGCCGTGAGGAGGTTCCATCCCGAGGTCAGAGGGCGGAAGTCGGAGATCAGAAAGAAAATCAGGGCCTCAGAACTCCTGAGGCGATTTCAAAACCCCGTGGCCGCCGACGTGAGGAGGCTCAAACTCCAACGGAAACAGAGCCTCCTAACGTCGGCGGGTACGGTTTTGCAGGAGTCTCCTGAGCCGTGGAATTGGTCTGGGTCGCCCGGTGAGGGCACCGGGCCTACAAGAGAGGTCGCGGCTGCAGGCCGGGTCCCCTGACCCGGCGTCCCACGATTCACCTCGATCCCATGAGCCTGTGCCATCTCTCCTGCCGAATCAGGAAGTCTGGGCCTGCGGGGCACGCGAGCGATTCGGACGCCCGCATCGTGGCGGACGGCCTGCCGGCAGGAATGTCGGGGCTACGGCAAGCTGGGAAGCCTGCGCTACGGCGGGGGTGTCTGGTTGCGCCCGGCACCAACCACGTCCTTGAGGTTCAGGCTTGATTTCCCGTGCGGCGTGCTATGCTCGGCGCCAGCAAATGAATCCCATCGTTTCTTTCTGTGTCGCGGCCGTGGGTTGCCAGGTCTTTCTTCTGGCCACAGACCAAGCCGCTGCCGCCACCGAGACGCAAGTCCTCAGCCCGGACGCTTCCGTCCACTTCAAGCTGGTCGCCGGCGACGGTCGCCTGGCCTACGCCGTGAGTTTCCGCGGCCAACCGGTGATCGAACCCTCCCCGCTGCGCTTCACCGTGGACGGCACGGCGCTGACGGAGGGCGTCGAGTTCGGCGAGGCCAAGCGATCCGAAGTGGATGAGGTCTATCCCTGGCGGGGCGTCCATGCCCGCGCCACCAATCGCTGCCGAGTCGCAGTGATTCCCATCAAGCCCACCCGGAGCGGCACAGCGTTCACGCTGGAGGTGCGCGCCTTCAACGACGGTGTGGCCTTCCGCTGCGTCATTCCGGCGGGCGACCGGCCGCGGGTGCCGGACGAGTCCACGGCCTTCACCCTGCCGGCCGGCAGCACGGTGTGGTTTCACGACCTGGGCGGGCATTACGAAGCCGTTCACAAGCGCAAAAACGTTGCCGACGTGACAGCGGGCGAGTGGGCTGCGCCGCCTGTGACTTTCAAGCTGCCGGGCGGTGCCGGCTTCGCATCCCTCACCGAGGCGGCGTTGGTAAATTATCCCGGCATGGCGCTCCAGGCTGACGGCCATCGCGGATTCAACCTGGTCCTCGGCCACCAGCATCCCATTTCCTACCCTTACCGGTTGCGCTACAGCAACGACGTCGCGCGCGTGTCCCAACCCGCCGCCATCGCCGGCGCAATCACCACCCCCTGGCGCGTCGTGCTGGTGGGCGCGGACCTGAACGCGCTCGTGAATGCCGACGTGGTCCACAATCTCTGTGCGCCGCCGGACCCGAAGCTCTTCCCGAAAGGGATGGCCACCGATTGGATCAAGCCTGGCCGCGCGGTGTGGAAGTATCTGGACGGCGGCCCGAGTACGTTCGAGGGAATGAAGGAGTTCTGCCGCTGGGCCGGGGAACTGGGCTTCGAGCATCACGTCATCGAGGGCTTCTGGCGGCGGTGGAGCGACGCGGAACTTCAGGAACTCATCAACTACGCCCAGCAGCGCGGCGTGGGCATCTGGTTGTGGCGGCACACCAAAGAACTGCGCGACCCGGACACGCGCCGCGAGTTCTTCCAACTGTGCCGGAAGCTGGGTGTCGCCGGCGTGAAGCTCGATTTCCTGGACCACGAGGCCAAGGAGATCATCGACTTCTACCAAGTGCTGCTGCGGGAAACCGCCGAGAACAAGCTGCTGGTGAATTTCCACGGCAGCAACAAACCCACCGGCGAACCGCGCCCCTGGCCCAACGAACTGACCCGCGAAGCCGTCCGCGGCATGGAGGCCAGCCGGTTGCGCGAGCGGGCGCAGCACAACGCGACCCTGCCCTTCACCCGCTTCCTCGCCGGGCACGCCGATTACACGCCGGTCCACTTCGGCGCGCGGCGTGGCGACACGACCTGGGCGCACCAAATCGCCAGCGCCGCCGTCTTCACCTCGCCCCTGCTCACCTACGGCGCACACCCCACGAACCTCCTCAACAACCCCGGCGTGGACATGATCAAGAGCATCCCCGCGGTGTGGGACGAGACGATCGTGCTGCCGCCATCGGACATCGGCGAAGTGGCCGTGTTCGCGCGGCGCAGCGGCCAGCGGTGGTTCCTGGCGATCCTGAATGGCCCTGACGCCAGAACGATTCGCATTCCGCTGACGTTCCTGAGCGCAGGCGCCTACCGCGCCGCGTTGGTGCGGGACAACAAGGAGAACCCGGCCGCCGTGCAAGTCGAAACGCAAGAGGCGCGGCGCTCCGTCTCGCTGGCCGTCGAGCTAAGCGCCGGCGGCGGCTTCATCGCCCGCTTCACCGAAAAGCGATGAACGAAGTCCGCCGCTCCGGCCTGCGGCCTTGGTCCGAATTCACCAAAGTTTAATTGGGAAACCTCTTGTTAAACGATCCGACCGCATCGTTTAATAGCGTCCGGCCTTACGGAACTTTGTGGAAGAGTCACAGGTGATCCTCTACCAAACTGAGGACGGTCGGACGCGCATCGAATGCCGCTTCGAGAACGAGACAGTGTGGCTGTCGCATGCGCTCTTGGCGGAGTTGTTCCAGGTCACTGTGCCCACGGTGAATGAGCATTTGAAAGGCATCTACGCGGAAGGTGAGCTTGCGCCGGAGGCAACTATTCGGAAATTCCGAATAGTCGGCCAAGAGGGCACGAGAGAGGTGGCGCGAGAGATCGAGCACTACAGCCTCGACGCCATCCTGGCTGTCGGCTACCGGGTCCGCTCGCACCGCGGTACGCAGTTCCGGCGCTGGGCTACGGAGCGATTGCGCGAATATTTGGTGAAGGGTTTCACCCTCGACGACGAGCGGTTGAAACAGGGCGGCACGAAGAACGAGTATTTCGACGAACTGCTCCAGCGCATCCGGGAAATCCGCCTCCCGGAGCGGAAGACCAAGGAGCCAAAATGAAACCGCCGTCAGACATGTTATCTCTCAGCCAATTCGACAACCCTCGCAGAAATCCGTGACAGCTCTATGAAACGCACGCTCATCCTCATCCTCGCTTCTGTCCTTGCCGTCGTCGCCGCCCACGCGGCGCTGCCCGTGCAAACCACGTTCACTGGCGCGAAGTCCGAGCGCACCTGGCCGCTCAAGGAACTCAATGCCGACCTGCCCGCCGACTGGACGGGCTACGAGTTTCTCGTGCTCGAGTTCAGGGCCTCGTCGTCGCAGCGGTTCGATCTCGGACTCGAGACGCCGAAGGGCCGTTTCGCGAAACGCATCGGGCCTTTCGCCGGCGTGTGGGTGCGCGCGGCGATTCCGCTGCGTTACTACCGGCAGCCGGCGGGAGATGGCATCGACATGGCTGCCACGTACAACCAGCCGCGCAACTCTTACTGGATCAACATCCATTCCAGCGCCTACGGGCCGCTCACTAACGTAACCGGAATCACCGTCGCGATGGATCATCCGGTCGGCGGACCCACGCTGGAAATCCGCTCGGTCGCGTTGGCCAAGACCGATCCCGGCGACGCCGTGCTCGAAGGCAAGCCGCTGATCGACGAGTTCGGCCAATACACGTACGCTGAGTGGCCGGGCAAAGCGCACTCAATCGATGACCTGAAGCAGGCTTGGGCCGCCGAAGAGGTGGCGTTGAAGACGGCATCGTCCGACCGCTGTCGCTACGGCGGCTTTCTGAAGACCCAAGCGAAGGCCACTGGCTTCTTCCGCGTCGAGCAGCGCGATGGTCGCTGGTGGTTCGTGTGCCCGGACGGGCATCGCTTCTACTCCACCGGCTTGAACGGCGTCGGCACGGGCGCGGGCACGCGGGTGCAAGGCCGCGAGGATTTGTTCGCCGCATTGCCGCCGGCCAACCTTGCGCCCAGCGCTCGTGGCGGACGGTCTTTCGGCGGTTCTTTCTACACGTGGAACCTGCAGCGCCGCTTCGGTGACGACTGGCGTCCGAAGTGGGCGGAGTTCACCACGCAGCGGCTGGCGGCCTGGGGCTTCAACACGGTCCACAACTGGGGCGTGCCGAGCCGGACCCAGGCGGAACCGCGCGTGCCGTACGCGCTGATGATGCGCGGTTGGCAGACCGGCCGCTCCATCATGGGCCTGCCCGATGTCTATGCGGAGGACTTCGCGCGGCGCGTGGACGAGGCCGCGGCCAGCCAGCTTGGGCCGCACCGAGACGATCCCTACATGCTCGGTTACTTCATCGGCAACGAGCCGCCGTGGCCGGGCCGGGAGAGCCAGTTGTGCGATGCGATCCTCGCCGGCCCGCCGAGTGAAATGCAGAAGCGGCTCATGGCGTACGTTGGAGACAAAGACACGCCGGCACGGCGAAAGGCTTTCGTGCTGGCGGCGTTTCAGCACTACCTGGACACGATCAACGCCGCCGTGCGCAAACACGATCCCAATCACCTCAATCTCGGCATCCGCTTCGGCGGCCAGCCGCACGAAGACGTGACCAAGGCCGCGCGCGGCTTCGATGTCTTCAGCGTGAACATCTATCGCACCGCGCCGGATCGCGCGACGCTCGACCGCCTTTCCGCGCTTGTGCAGCGGCCGATCCTCATCGGTGAATTCCACATTGGCGTGCCGGGCCGTGGCCTCGCGCCGGGTCTGGTCCAGGCGATGAACCAGGAAGAGCGCGCCGCCGGCTACCGCTACTATGTCGAGCAGTGCGCCGCGCATCCCGCCTTGATCGGCACGCACTGGTTCCAGTGGCTCGATCAGCCGGCCACGGGCCGCAACGACGGCGAGAATTACAACATCGGGTTCATCGACGTCGCCGACCAGCCCTACCCCGAAATGGTCGCCGCCGCGAAGCTCACGCACGGACGCCTGTTCGACATCCACAGCGGCAAAACCCAGCCGGTGGACCGCCCGCCCAGAGCCTCCGAGGCCAACCCAGCCGGTGTGGCGGCGCCCAAGGTTGGGCCGGTGAAATAGCGGCTCACGAACACAGCAGAAAGAAAGTCAGCAACGATGAAGACCCTCCTGTGCTCAACCTTGCTCCTGACGATAATCCTCGGCGGCGTCACTGGCGCTGCCGCAGCCGACGCCGCGAAACTCAAAGTGCTTGTCGTCACCGGCGGACACGGCTTCGAGAAGGAGCCGTTCCTCCAGGTCTTCCGGGACCATCCGGAGATCACCTTCACCCACGCGTCGCACAGCAAGACGAACGCTTCTGCCTACGAGCGCGACGACTTGCTCACCTACGATGCCGTCGTGCTCTACGACATGCCCAAGGACATCACCGACGCGCAGAAGGCGAAGTTCCTTTCACTTTTCGACAGAGGCGTCGGGCTGGTCGTGCTGCATCACGCGCTGGTGCCATTTCAACATTGGCCGGACTACGAGCGCATCATCGGCGGACGCTACCCGGAGTCAGACGGCAAGAGCGGTGCCGTCACGGTCGAGGTGGGTTACCAGCACGACGTGGACCTGCCCGTCACGATCGTGGCCAAGGACCATCCCGTCACGGCCGGCCTGAAAGACTTCACGATCCACGACGAGATTTACTGGGGCTTCCGGGTGGCGCCCGACGTGACACCGCTCATCACCACCACGCATCCGAAGAGCGGCAAGCCACTGGGCTGGACGCGCACGCAAGGCAAGTCGCGTGTGGTTTATCTCGCGCTGGGCCACGACCACGCGGCGTACGAGAATCCGAACTACCGCCGGCTCGTCGCGCAAAGCATCCGCTGGGCGGCGAACAAGAGCGTGCGAACACAGCGCAGGACTCGACGAAGGCACCGCCGAAGAACGTCACGCCGTTGCCCGGCCGAGGGCTGGCCCAGCACGACTTTCTCTTCACCGGCGAGTGGGACACCCGCAAGCCGGTCGCAACGATGTTCCTCATCCGCGGCGGCAAAGTGGCGTGGACTTACCAGATTCCGAGGAAGGACGAACAGAACGGCCAGGAGAGCGAATTCTCCGACCTGCACCGGCTCTCCAATGGCGACATCGTCTTCGCCTACAAAACGGGCTGGCGCAAGATCGATCAGGACGGCAAGACCCTCTACGATTACAGGTGCCCGAAGACGGAGAACGGCTGGACCGAATGCCACTCGGCGCAGCCCATCGGCCCGGACAAAGTGCTCTTCATGCGGAACGGCACGCCCGCCCGGCTCTTCCTCTACAACCTCCGAACTCGCCAGATCGAAATGGAGCACGTAATGCGGACGAAAGAGCCGGTTGACCAGAAGTCGGTCCACGGCCAGTTCCGCAACGTGCGCATGACCCAGGCCGGCACTTACCTGATTGCGCACATGAACCTCGGCAAGGTCATCGAGTACGACAAGGACTGGAAAGCAATCTGGTCTTGCGACGCGCCGTCCGTCTGGCACGCGACGCGGCTGAAGAACGGCAACACGCTGATCAGCGGCAACCAGCACGGCTTCGTGCGCGAGATCAATCCCAAGGGCGAGATCGTCTGGGAGGTCAAGAAGGGCGACCTGCCCGGCATCACGATCAACGGCGTCCATCAAGCGACCCGCCTGGCCAACGGCCACACCGTCTTCTGCAACTGGACGGCCGGCGTGAAACAACCGGACTGGCCGGCCATCGTGCAAGTCATCGAAGTCACGCCGGAGAAGAAAGTCGTATGGGCTTTCCGCGAATGGGAGAATCCCGATCTCGGCCCGGCCTCTTGCATCCTGCTGCTCGACGAGCCAGGCAGCGCAGAGAACGGCGACTTGCAGCGGTAGCGCGAGACCATTGGCCATCGCGCTCACCTGACTCCATGTCGTCTTAGCCGTAACGATGCCGTCGAAATCTTCACGGAAACGCCGCCGAGCACGTAGGACAGACGTCGCGCCTGGCTGCTCTTGCTTGGCGGCCGACATCGACGTGGTCCAACGAAACCGCCCGCACTCCACCAGAACTCTGTTCTTCTGGTGCAGTGCGGGCAGAGGCCGGTTGGCTTCACGGCTTCAAGAAGTGGCTGACTCCGCTTGACTCGCTCGTGAGCGCCAGCCGCGTCCGGAGCGCGCGGTCGTTGTCTTCATGCGCGCTGCCATCAACGGTCGCGGTGTTGCCGCCCTTGCGATGGGACCGTGTGCTCCAGCGGTAGTTGTCCGCCGAAGCGCCGTTCACGGTGCTGGCCTCCACGCGGGCCGTCGAGCACATCTCCTTCGGCGGTTCCTCATCATCGCCGCTGGCCAGGACGATGCCGCGGTCGCCGAAGAGGATGGCGGCCGGTTCCTCGCCGCGCGCGTCCAGCCCGGCCAGGAAGGACAGGTTTGCATCGCTGAAGCCGGCGAAGTTGGCGATCACACTCTTTCCGGTGTCCGAGGGGCAAACCAGAATGCGCGGCGAGTTGAGTTCGTTCGACAGGACGAGGAAGTGGTCCGCCGCGCGCGGCAAGCCCTTCGTGCCGCCCGCCGTTGGCTCGACGAGCCAAGGCCAAGCGTCGCTGTAATCGTCACTCCACATCCGGCAGGCGAGCATCGTTTGGCGGAGGTTGTTCAAGCATTGGATGCGCCGGGCGCGTTCCCTGGCGCCGGCCAGCACGGGCAACAACAAGCCGGCCAGGATGGCGATGATCGCGATCACGACCAGCAATTCGATGAGCGTGAACGCGGGGCGGTGAGTTCGGGAGATTCCCGGAGCGAGAGTCTGGTTCCACAGTTTCATAACGGCCTCCATCTGTCTTCTGCGTTGTTGATCTGAAGGCCGCCCGGTCGCTGTCCGCGGCCTGTACTGGTGGCCGTCAGATTCTGGAATCAACCCAGCACTGGCTGTGCCGCGCGGCGCGAAGGGCGAAATCGCTCGGAAAATGAGGGGGAACCCCTGGCAACCGGGTGGTTCAAGGCGTGGCCTTCACGCCTGGCGCGTGAGGGTGACGCCTTGGGGGCCGGTCTGACCTCGTTGCGCTCGGCGGCGGCGAAGAAATCCGCCCACCCGTTCCTGACCCACTCCTCGCACTGCGGAGGTCAAGGGGATGAAGAGTGGCAAAGAGGAAACGGGACGGGGCGGGTTTTCCCTGCCAGGACCTTTTCAACGCTTCAACGCCTCAACCCTTCAACGTTCCACTGCGCCGCTGGCGTCTGCTTCAAGCGGGTGCTCTGCGTCGAACTACGGCGCGATCTGCACGCGATAAAACTGCTGCCCTCCGATGATGGAATTGCTCCAGCAAGTCGTCTGGCCTTCCGACGGCAGGTTCGTCGCGACGATGCTTTGAATGTTCGTCAGCGTTGGGCCGGCCAAGACGTGGAACTTCAAGTAGTCGGCACTGTCCCAGCGCAGCGAAATCATCCCGCCCGCCAAGCACCGGCTTTCCGAGAACGCCAGCCGATAGCCTTCATAGAGGAACACCCTGCCGTCGGCGTTGCCCAGCAGCAGATCGATCACGCCGTCGTTGTTCCAGTCCGAGAGGTCGAGTCTCATCCGCGGGCCGGTGTTGATGGGCACGAGGCCGCTGCCTGAAACCGGCGAGCGCAACGCCACCGCCGCCTGCAAGACCGGCGCAGAGTTCGATCCCGTGTTCCGGCACCAATACACACCCGCCGTCGAACTGGCCACGAGGTCCTTGCGGCCGTCGCCATCCCAATCGAACACACGGACCACGGAGCGGATGCCGAGGTTGAGCGCAAGGCCGCCGGCTTGAAGCTGCACCGCGGCGGGGTAGGCCGGGGCTTGCGGCGTGCCGACGTTTCTGAAGAGATAAACAAGGCCGTCGCCCGCCCCGCACAGCAGATCGTTCCGTCCGTCTTCGTCCCAGTCGTGAACGTGCGGCGTCGCGCGCGAGCTTACGCTCAGATCGGCCGCGCCAACCTTGAGCGGAACGCCCGCGGCAAGAACGGGCTGTGCGTCGGAGTTCGTGTTGCGGAAGAAGTGGACGCGGCCATCGGCTCCCGAGCCGACGAGCAGATCGCGTTTGCCGTCGGCGTCGTAATCGCAGACCCAGGGTGCCGGCGCTCCGCAGCCGCTGCCCGCCACGTAGATGTCCGCCCCGGCCACCTGAAGATTGCTCCAACTCGTGAAGACGGGCTGCGCGTCCGTGCCCGAGTTGAGGAACAGCGCCAGCTTGTCGGCGTAGCGATAGCCCACGATGAGGTCCTTCCTGCCGTCGCCATTCCAGTCGGTGGCGCAGGGGATCGCATAGTCGCCGACATCCATCGCGACTCCGCCAACCATGAGCGAGCGGGCGGGACGAAGCTGGACCGGGTCGGCCCACGCTGCGGCGCTGAAGACGAGGACCGAGAGGCAGAGCAGAGCGCACCGGAGCCGGGCGCGGGTTTGGCTCGGAGTCCTGGGCGCGGCTGCCTTCAGGGTCTTCGCCGGGAAAGTCGGTAGTGCCGCGCACGGAAAATCATTCCGTTGCGCCCTTCGCTGTCTCCAATTCGTTTTCATGGGGTGACGAAGGGATAGCGGAAGCTCGGCGTCTTGACGAGCTTTTTGTCGGAAAGCCGTCAGCGTCGCGAGGCTGCATCAAGCTCGGTTTGGGAGCACTCGTAGCGCAGACTTTCTGTCTGCCGTAGCGCCGGTTTTCCAACCGGCGAGCGTGGGAAGAGGCCAGCCGGCTGGAAATGTCAGGGCCTTGCCGACTGCAAGTCGGCGCTACGGCAGGTTGAAACCCTTGTCATTACCCACATCTTTTCGATGCTTGTTTTAGTCTTCTGATGATGGTTTCTTGAGCGCGTGGGCGTGGCTGCGGCCCGCCGTGTCGGTTCCTCTCCGGTCGGTTTTATGAACACGACCCTGATCGCACCGGCCC
>JACRJZ010000046.1 GCA_016219875.1 Verrucomicrobiota bacterium
AGGCTCGGAACGAATTCGCTGGAGAGCGTTCGCCGACAGGCTGGATTCCAGGTCCAGCCATAACAACCATAAGTACAATGACTTGAACGATCAGATGTCCTCACGAAAGCAGAAAAAAGATGTGGGTAATGACAAGGGTTGAAAACCTGCGCTACCCAGTGCGCCGGGCGGGAGCTTGATGCAGCCCTGCCGCGGCCTGCGCGGAGCACTTTGAACTTTGAACTTGGAACCTTGAACTCCTAGTTTCCGCCCGTGTCCGATTTGACAATCCATCTGCTGGCTGCGGCGGGCGTGCTGTTCATCGGCCTGTCGAAGGCCGGCTTTGGCGGCGGTTTGGGCATGCTCACGACCCCGTTGTGCGTGGTGGCCTTCGGCGCGGGCGGGAACCCACCCACGTTCGCCGTCGGCACGATTTTGCCGCTGCTGTGCGCGGGCGACCTGTTCTCGCTGTATTACTACTGGCGCAAGTGGGAGGCGAAGAACTTGAAGTACCTCCTGCCCGGCGTGGTGGTGGGCGTGTTCGCCGGCGTGCAACTGATCGGGCGGTTTTCGAACCGTCAAACGAACCTGGCCATCGGCCTTCTCGCGGTTGCGTTCGTCGTGTTCCAACTCGTGAAAGAAACCATCTTCCGCGCTGAAGGCGCCTTTGCTCCGAACCACCGTGTCGGCGTCCCGTGCGGCGTCGCTTCCGGGATCACGTCCACCTTCGCCCACGGCGCGGGACCGGTGGTGAGCATGTTCCTGATCCCGCAGCGTCTGCCCAAGGAAATCTACGTCGGCACCACCGTGCTCGTGTTCACCTGGATCAACTGGATCAAGCTGCCGTTCTTCTGCCTCGACCGCACGATCGTGGACCTCCCGATCTTCTCACCGCACGCCATGATCACATCCGCGACGTTGCGGATGAGCCTCCTGTTTCTGCCGCTTGTGCCGGTCGGCGTCTGGCTGGGCGTGTGGCTGAACCGCAAGTTTTCGGAGACGGCCTTCCTTCGGGCCGTCTATGTGCTGACGTTCCTGACGGGGCTGCAATTGGTTTTCAATTTCGACCTCGGGAGGTTCTTCAAGTGAGCCGAGGGCAGCGACGGGCCAGAAACATAAAAAAGGCCGGCGGTGCTGCGTGGCTCAACCGCCAGCCTGTTCAACTTCACCAAAGTTCTGATCAGGACGCGCTGCTCTCCTTCTTCTCGCCGCTCAGCGTGTTCTCGACGTAGAGCAAGTTGTTGCCGGCGCGCTGCACGAGCTTGAGCAAGTTCTCCATGCTGGAGACTTCCTCGACCTGCTCCGTCAAGAACCAGCCCAGTGTCTCGCGAGTGAGATGGTCGGACTCCTTGATGGCGAGGTCGGTCAGCGCCGAAATCTGCTTTGTGACCTCCAACTCCCAATCGATCGCGGCTTGCACGGCGTCCACGGGAGTCTTGAACTGGCTTCGCGGCGCGGGGAGGGCGGGGATTTGCACCTCGCCACCGGCGTCGAGGACGTATTTCACGAGCCGCAAGGCGTGGTCGCGCTCCTCGGCGGATTGCTTGAAGAAGTGACCGGCCAGCCGGTTCAGGCCCTCGCCCGAAAAGTAGGCGGCGATTTCCACGTATTGCAGGGACGCGCCGAACTCGTGGCCGACTTGTTCGTTGAGCGCGGCGTTCATTTTCTTGCTGATGAGCATAGTGATGTTCTTCCGATAATTGTTTACCAATGTCCGAATTTGCGCCGAAGCTAGCACCACTCGCGCCCAAAGCAAGCGGCGGGACGTAACTTGGCACTGCCGCCGTAGCGCAGGCTTTCCCGCCTGCGGGGCATGCGAGCGATACGGCCGTCCGCATCGTGGCGGACGGCCGACAAAAATGTCGGCGCTACGGCAGGCTGGAAAGCCTGCGCTACGGTGGGGGTGTCGGGTTACGCCCAAGCTGTGGCCAGGTGTTGCTTCCCGCTTGGCAGCCCGCTACCTTTCGCGCCATGAAAGCTCGATCCTCTCTGCTCCGGCCAGTGAGCCTGTTGGTTTCTCTCTTGGCGTTGACTCCAACTCTCCCCTCGTCAGCCCAGCCCGCGGGCGCGAACTACGATGAGACGAAAGTCGGCACCGTCGCCTTGCCCGATCCGTTGGTGACCGCCGGCGGTGCTACGGTTCGCGATGCGAAGACCTGGACGACAAAACGCCGGCCCGAACTGCTGGACCTTTTCGCCACGCAAATGTATGGCCGCAGCCCGGGCCGTCCGAGCGGGATGAAATTCGAGGTGACTTCTTTGGCCACCGACACCCTCGGCGGCAAAGCTACGCGCAAAGAAGTCCGCGTCTGGCTGACCGGCAAGAAGGACGGCCCGTGGATGGACATCCTTCTCTATGTGCCGAACGACGCGCCAAAGCCCGCGCCCGCCTTCCTCGGCATGAACTTCAGCGGCAACCACGCCATCTCCACCGATCCCGGCATCAAACTCTCCGAGCGCTGGATGCGGGGAGGCCGGGACGCCAGCGTGGTCAACAACCGCGCCACCGAGGCCTCGCGCGGCAGCGAAGCGAAGCGCTGGGCTGTGGACATGGTCCTCTCACGCGGCTACGCCATCGCCACGGTCTATTACGGCGATCTCGAACCCGACTTCGCCGAGGGCTGGAAGACGGGCGTGCGCGCGGCGCTCGGTCCAGCCGGCGCGCAGACGGAGTGGAAGCCGGACGACTGGGGCGCGATCAGCGCCTGGGCCTGGGGCTTGCGGCGGGCGATGGATTACCTGGAAAAGGATTCCAGCATCGATGCTGGCCGCGTGGCGGTGCTGGGTCATTCGCGTCTTGGCAAGACCTCGCTCTGGGCCGGCGCGCAGGACGAGCGGTTCGCCATCGTGATCTCCAACGACTCCGGCGAAGGCGGTGCGGCGCTGGCGCGGCGGAACATTGGCGAAACCACGGCCATCATCAACAAGAGCTTTCCGCACTGGTTCTGCGGCAACTTCAAGCAGTACGGCGGGAATGAGACCAAGCTGCCGTTCGACCAGCACGAGCTGATCGCGTTGGTGGCGCCGCGTCCGGTGTACGTGGCCAGCGCCGCAGAAGATTCGTGGGCCGATCCGCGCGGCGAGTTCCTGGCGGCGAAGAATGCGGAGCCGGTCTATCGGCTGTTCGGCAAGCCGGGCCTGGGCGTCGAGGACATGCCGAAGATCGATCAGCCCGTCGGCGACTTCATCGGCTACCACATCCGCACGGGCAAACACGACGTGACGGACTACGACTGGACGCAATACCTGAACTTCGCCGACCGGCATTTTAAACGGGTCGTGCCGTAAGCGACTTCAACCGGATGCTAACAATGACGCCGTTGCTACGCCTGCTCATCGCTGCCCTGTCCTTGCTGGGCGGCTTTGTTCTCCACGCTATTGCCGCGACTCCGACTGCGGAAGCGGCTGGGCCTATTTGGAACATGAAACACCTGGCCAAGGCCCCCAGGACGTTCCCCGCCTACGGTTTCCAAACGAACCACATCCAGGGTTCGTTCTTCGAGAGCGTCCCGTTCAGAGGCCGGCCCACGCGCGTGTTCGCCTGGCTGGGCATTCCACCGGTCGAGAAAGGCCGGAAAGTCCCCGGCATGGTGCTGGTTCACGGCGGCGGCGGCACGGCCTTTGCCGAATGGGTGCGGCTGTGGAACGAGCGCGGCTACGCGGCCATCGCGATGGACACCTGCGGCTGCGTGCCCGTGGGCAAATACGCAAACTGGCAACGCCACGAACACGGCGGCCCGGCGGGCTGGGGCGGTTTCAATCAGATCGACGAACCGCGCGAAGACCAGTGGAGCTACCACGCCGTCGCCGCGGCGATCCTCGCGCACTCGCTCCTGCGCGCCCAGCCGGAGGTCGAGGCCAAGCGCGTCGGGCTGACGGGCATTTCGTGGGGCGGCTATCTCACGTGCCTCATCGCGGGCGTGGACCGGCGCTTCAAGTTCGCCGTGCCGGTGTACGGCTGCGGGTTCTACCTCGACACGGTCTTCGCCTCAAACCTCGGCAAGCTCTCCCCGGAACAACGCGGCCGCTGGCTGGGTTGGTGGGAGCCGTCGGAGTACCTGGACGACGCGTCGATGCCGTTCCTTTGGGTCACGGGCAGCAACGACTTCGCCTACCCAATCGAGGCCTTGCAGAAGTCGTATCGCGTGCCACGGGGTGCGCGGACGCTGGCCATCCGGTTGCGGATGCCGCACGGCCACGGCGGCGCAGGCGAGAAGCCGGAGGAAATCCACGTCTTCGCCGACAGCTTGGTGAAAGGCGGCGAGCCGCTCGCGCGCATCACGCGGCAAGGCCGCAAGGGAACCAACGTCTGGGCCACGTTCAAGAGTCCGCGGCCCGTGGTGAAGGCGGAACTGAACATCACCCGCGACCTGGGCCGCTGGCAGGACCGCAAGTGGGAAGCCCTGCCCGCGCACGTCAACGCCGGCAAAGTCACTGCCACGCTGCCGGCGGGCGTCACCGTCTATTACCTGAATCTGTTCGACGACCGCGATTGCGCGGTGAGCACGGAGCATGAAGAGATGAAGCCGTAAGCGCGCGGAGCGCGTCTTGCACCCCAACGGGGTAGCGGTGAATCAGCCCAGGGCAAGCGAGTTTGCGAGCGTCGCCCTGGGGAACGAGCGCGAAAGCAGGGAAGCACCCTGAATGGGTGCGGGTGAGCCGGACGGCACGTTGGATACCCACATTGCCTCCTGCAACCCGCACCCTTTCAGGGTGCGCTGGGTCTTCGGTGGTACGTGGTGGTTCAGCGGAAATCAGGCCTCCCTCCAAGGCGGAAGCCTCCTAGACCAAGTTCAGCAACGACCGCTGCGGGGGACGCGCTCCGGTTGCAGCCGTCGCGTTGAGAGTTTCCTGAACCGTCCGACTGCCCGGCGGTTCGATGCAACACTCTGGTTGGGCGCTGCAGTGCATGGTGTCAATTTGGTGTCTCACTCTTACTCTTCTTCCAATCCTCTAGCAACTCTGGCGGAACGACGAAAACGTGATAAACAACCTCGACTGGCGGCTTGCTGGCCTGAACTAGCTGCTTGAGGTGTGCCAAGTCACGATCGGAATACAATTCGCCAGAAAGAGACAGCGAACCACCTACTCCAGTGAAGGCATGCAGCGCGATGTTGGTGAAACGCGAATCCTGCTGAAGCATGGGGCGCAAAATCTGAATATGTTGCCCCGCTGCCGCCATGTTTTGCATCTGTCTGGGATATGGGCCGAAACGCTGAATGAGCAGCACCGTAGCAACGCCGAGAATCGTGATAATGGCGATGATCCGTAATCCCTTGGAAGTAACCGGTTGCTTCATGCGTGCGATGACACCTAACGACCAGAGCTCAGGCACGCGGGACCAACCAGCGTTAACCGCGAAGCGGAACTGAGAGCACCATCCCGCGTTGCCTGCAGCGCAGGTGGTTAGCCGTCATGGTCGTGTCTCCCTCTCAAACTTCTTCAAAGCGTCTCGCAACGCCTTGAGCACTCTCTGGCGCTTGGACTCCTCGCGGAGAAAAAGCGGGAGGCGCTCAAACCAACGCTCGCACTCCCAATGGTCAGCAGCGCCGATGTCCACACGTGAACTCGGCTGAATCTTCCGGTCGTAATAATCCAAGCATGCCTGGATCTGGTGTATCGAGTGGAACTGAAAAGTGAATGAACACACGCGAACAAAATACACCTGCCGCTGAAGCAAAGTGGGAGCGCGATGATGGTCCGTCGTGGATGACACAACCCCGTCCATCTGGTTCTGATGCTTAGTCCAGTCGAGAAGCTCTGACCAAATTTGTGCCATACGCGTAATGACGCCTAACATTTAGGCGACCGGCACAGCTACGCCGGCTTGGCCCACGTTCCGGTCTTGGCTGCCTTGTAGGCCGCTTCCATCACGGCGACGCGAGCGGCGGCTTCGCGCGGCGTGACCAGAGGCTGGTCCTTCTGGCCGGCGACCGCATTGAGGAATTGATCCAGCGGGAGCTTTGGTGCTTTGGGCAGCTTGCGCCACGGATCGCCACCGTCCGCGCCTTCGACTTTCTTGCTCTTGAAGTAAAGGTCGTTCCCGAACTTCACCGCATGGCCCTCGGTGCCGCTGATTTGGATCGTGACCGGGTCCAGCACATCGACCCAGCCGGCGGCGAGCGTGGCCGTGACGCCGCTCTTGAACTTGATCAGCGCCTCGCCGCTTTCGTCGCAGTCGCCGTAGCGGCCTGTGACGACCTTGATGTCCGCGGTGATCGCCTCCACGTCGCCCAGGAGCCACATGAGAATGTCGAGCGAGTGGGTGCCGAGATCGCCAAAGCCGCCGACGCCGGCGATTTTGGGATCGGCCATCCAGCGCCACTCGGTATCGAACCAGCCGCCCAGCGAGCCGCTGTGGCAGTTCGAGCCGCGGACGCGCGTGATCTTGCCGAACGCGCCGGCCGCGATCTGCTCCTTGAGGAACAGGTTCTGCGGCTGGGTGCGCATGAAGTAGCCGGTGGTGAACAGCAAGTTGTTCTTCGCGATGGCTTCGGCCATCTCGTAGCTCTCCGCGGCGGTGATGCCGAGCGGCTTTTCCACGAACATGTGCTTCTTGGCAGCGGCGGCCGGGAGCACCAGGTCGCGGTGGCGGTTGGTTTCCGAGCAGATCACGACAGCGTTGATGGCCGGGTCGTCCCACACGGACTTGGCGTCGGGGATGGTTTGCGTGCCGAGTTCGCGGGCGCGCTTCTCGGCGCGGGCTTGGTCGTGGTCCCAGACGCCTTTGACTTTCACGTCGGGCCGGCGCTTGAGCATACCGACGAACTGCGGGGTGTGAATGTGCGCGCAGCCCACGAAGGCCACGGTCAGGGTCTGGCCGCTTTCCTGGGCGAAGGAGAGCGCCGGCGCGGCCACCGCCGCCGAAGCGGTAGCGAGGCCGACCGTCTTGAGGAAATCGCGGCGGGCGAGAGAGGAGGAAGGGACTGGAGTTGTCGTCATAAAGTCAGATCGCTTTGTTGTGTTGTCGAAACGTGGGCGGATGATCGGCGCAGCGCCGGGAGAGTTTCAAGGAAATTGGTTTGGCCTCCTCGGCTCGGGCGCGTCCTGCCACAACCACACCTCAATGCGTGCGGAAACCCCGAACCACCGCGTGAGGGCACGCGGCCTACAAGCCGGATGGGTAGGCCGGGTCCCCTGACCCGGCGCTCACCCGGAAGTGCAGGTTCCTCCGGTTCGCCAACAATTCAGGCAGCCACGTGAACGCTGCATTGACTTTGTGGCGAAGAGATCGTTTATTCTGCGTCGGGAAACGGACGGCAGTTGATGGCTGGACGAACAAACGTCGAGCCGCACTCGCCAGAGGTTCCCGCAGCGCGGCAGTCCCGACGCCCGAACGAGCTTCACCGGCGCTGCTGTCTTTGAATATTTGATCTTACTGACTGTCCAAAAGCGCATGAGAAAGAAAAGCCGATTCGCCCTGAAGCCTGTCGCACCGGGTCAGGTCTGGGAAGTTGCCGACTCTCACCTTCAAATCGCGGAGGTGGGCAAGACCCTGGTGCATTACAAGCGATACAAGGGCAAAGCCCGCGGCGTGCCCTCCTCCCTCGCGGCCAAACGTGACCTGGAAGAATACCTGAAGCAGAACAAGGGCGTTCTGGTGCAGGAATAGCTCTCTTCCGGCGGAAGGAGGGACGCGGCGGCCACTGCGGCATCCGGGCGAGGGAAACCCAACTTTCGCAACTCAACCCGTTTTCTGATTTTTTCCGGGGCATCGATCCTGCAAATCGCCCCATTTTCCCCAGTTTCCACCTGCCAAAGCGCTTTGGGGCAGACCTGCCCCATTCCCACCGCCCCCGCGGCCCTGA
>JACRJZ010000044.1 GCA_016219875.1 Verrucomicrobiota bacterium
CACGGTTTTGTGGAGGCCAGGAATCGAGATGAAGCGGCGTTCACCGGGTCAGGGGACCCGGCCTACAGGAAAGGCGTGCCTTGTAGGCCCGGTGCCCTCACCGGGCGGCCCAGGCGCGTTCCACGGCTCTGGATGTCTGAGGCTTCTACGACGGCATGGCCTTCTTCTCGATGGGCGACACGTGTTACGGCCTCTACGACGACAGCCCCATCACCCCGCGAGGTGCTGCGATTGGTTCCGTTACCGCGTCTTTCCGTAAATGTCCGCCGAGTCGTACACCCGGCCTGTGGACGTGCCGTACTCCGCATGAAAGAACGGCTGCGCGCCCGTGAACGCAGGGACAGCTTCCGGCTGGCCCAGGAGCGCTGCCGCCAGGTGCAGGAGGGCTTGCGATTCATCATTGGCCATGCGGCAGAAGACGTGGCGTTGGCTCGGAACGAACCAGCCGTTGCGGACGCGCTGCTTCAGAATGTTTCGGCCAACGGCCTCGGCGTGTGCGAGGAACGCGGCGTTCCCGCTGGCCCGGTGTAGTTCCAGCAAGGCAAAGACCAGGCGCGGGTCGGAGAGGTTGTCTGAAAACCGGAGCTTGGGAGTCGCTTTATCTTCACCCCGGCCCTTTCCCATTTGATGGGAGAGGGAGACGCCATCGCCGATGTCGCCCCAGCCGTTGCCGCGCGCGATGTTCCGCGCCATCTCCCAGAGGAATTCGTCGCCCGACAAGCGGAACCCAAGCGCATAGACCCAGAGATGCGACGGCCCCGGATGTCCGGCGCGGAGCACGTTGCCCTTGGGGCCGAAATACCCGTCCTTCTTGCACACGTAGCCTTCCATGCTGGTGCCGTCGGTGAGCATAGGGATGAAAGCGTTGTCCTTTGCGCGATAGGCGGACTTGCCCCACGCGGTCAGTTCCTCGACGGCTTGGCGCGTGAAGTCGCGTCCAGGCTCGCCCAAGGCCTCGCCGAGCAACAGCCGGCCCACCTGCGGCTCGGTTTGCGGCGTGTTGCCGTAGGTCGGGAAGAGCGTGCCCTCGACGACGCGGTGCCCTTTGAAATCGTCTCCATACTGGTACTGCGCCCGGTCGCCGCGAATCTTGCCCGCATCATCGCACCACGCCGTCGCGCATTGGCTGAACTGGTAGCCTTCGAGGCCGGTCTTGGGATCGCGCGTCTCGACGTAACGTTGCGACAGCCGCTTCGCCCAGACCACCGGCTCCGGCGCGCCCGCGAGCTTGGTCAACATGCCTGCGGCAAAGTAGAAGTCGCTGCCCGCGTTATGGAAGGTCAGGCCCTTGCCCCAGAAGAACACCTCGCCGCCCCGATACTCGTTCGCCCAAAGCTGGCCGCGTTTGGTCGGGCTGCCGTGCCGATTGAAATCCAGCGTCGCCCAGTCGAGGACGTGCCCGTTCCAGATGTTCTCGATGAGTTCCTGCGTCGCCTTGGGATTGGCCTCCCACATCAGCGCGTAGTGGGGAAAGAAACACTTCAGCTCGTGAATGCGGCCGGTGCCGCCCGGATTGCCGGCCAGCACGTCATCCGTGGCGTTGTAGGCCAGGTGCCCGCCCCAGCCCAGCAACCCGCCGTGGTTCTGCGTGCCGTAGCGCAAGTGGTCGAAGGCGTAGCGTGTAGCTTCGAGCGCGGCGGTCTTATAGCGCCGGTCGCCCGTCAACTGCGACAGCCCGTCGAGCGTGCGAAACAGTCCCTGCTGGTTGGCCAGGTTGCACAGCACCCATTCCTTGCCGTCGGCCCACTTCCATTTCACCGGCTCGCGTGTGTCCACGTGGAGGCCATCCACAAACAGCGGCGTAGGTTTCCCATAAACGTCCCGGCCTTGCATGAGGACTTGGTCCGCAAACTGACGCACCGCGGCGAGATAGGCGACGGCGTTGGTCGGGGAAGCCATCGCAGCCGTGGCCAGGCCGGTCTCGGTGAGGCTCACGCCAGCAACGAGCAGGGTGAAGCCCAATTGGAACCGCAGGCAAAGATCGAGTGGTTTCATCGGAAGAAGTCGAGGTAGTGCAAGGCTTCAGATTACAGCGGGGCCGGCAGCTCCTTGGCTTTTTCGTAAATGAGTTCTGCGGTGCTCATGGGACGTCGTCACTCAAACAAGTCGCTGTGGGTGCCGGTGCGCTCAAAGCGGACATGGTTCACTTCCAGTGTGTAGATCAACACCCAGTCCGCCTCTACGTGGCAATCCCTGCTGCCCGTCCACTCGCCGCGCAGCGAATGGTCCTTCAATTGAGGCGGCAGTGGGTCATCCTCAATGAGCAGGTCCATCACCGCTTTGAGCCTGGCCATGTCCTTGCCGCGGCTGGCCAGGCGCTTCACGTCCTTCTTGAATTGGTTCGAGCGGCTGAACGTCCTCACAGCCCCAGGTCCGTATAGAGTTCTTGCTTGCTGGCAAATCGCCGCACGTTGCGTCCCACCTTGCTTTCTCGGAGCGTCCGAGCGGTGAGTTTGTTCGGGGTTTCGACGGGAAAGGGCAGCCGGCGGTCTTCCCGAATCCGGTTGTAGAGGAGTTGGATCGTCTGGGTCGTGGTCAGACCCAAATCGGAAAGAATCTTGTCCACCTCCTCTTTGAGGCCGAGTTCGATCTGAGCGCGGATGGTCGCAGTTTTGCTCATGGCGAAACCGTAGTCTGGGTGGTGTTCTGCCTCAAGAAATCTCTCGTGAGCCTCTTTTATAACCGTAGCAGCCGACGTGAGGAGGCTCTGTTTCCCTTGGAGTTTGAGCCTCCTCACGTCGGCTGCTACCGAGTTTTGAAATCGCCTCTCGTGTCCCCGAGTTACGTCTGCCAGGTGAGGCTGACTTCGACAGTCTTCCCTGCTTCGGCCACGCTCTCGCCAGCCAAACTCAGCGTCACGCGATCACCTTCCTGCTTCGCCGTTGCTTCGATCTTCTGGCCAGCGATGGTCACGGTTGCCGCGTCCAGCATCACGCCTTTCGGCAACCCAAGAGCCAGCGTCCGCACCCGCAGCGTGCCCCACTTAACGAGGATTTCAGATTTCAGATTTCGGATTTCAGATTTTTGGGAAATCGTTCCCCAACCCTCCGCCGACGTGAACGCGGCGCGGAAGTTCTCCGGCGTCAGGCGCGGCGCAAAGCCGATGTGTCCGTGCGGCCCGTGACACTCGAAGCCGCAAAGGCTGAGGAACACGCCGTGGCTCGCCATCGCGCGGGCGTAGTGGTCGCCGCACTCGACTTCGTTCCACGGGTTCTGTTTGAGCGGATGGTAGCGCTCATGGACGCCGCGGCAGATGGCGAGCGCCTCGGTGGTCATGCCTTCCCAGGCCATGTGGCCGGCGACTTGATACTCGATGCCCGTCCAGATTTCGTCGCGGTAGAGCACGGACTCGGGGCCGAGGTGTTTGCTCTTGGGCCAGGTGCAGGTGAAGAGCCCCGCCTCGCCCGGACGCGCGAACCAGCGTTGCGGCGGATGCGCGGCATTCTGCGGCCCGATGTCCGGCGCCCAGTCGTAGGTCCAGATCGCTTTGAGCGCGGAGAGCACCTTGTCCTTCGGATAGATGTAGCCGAGGCCGACCTGATGCGCCCAGCCCTGGCCGAAGAGTTGGTCCGCGAGACAGCCTTCGCCGTATTGGTGCCGCGGGTATTTCTTCAGATCGACTTGCTGGATGAAATACTCGCCGTTGAAGAGGCGCTCGACGGTGTTCTTGCTGCCGGCCTCAAAAACTTTGCGGCAACGCACGGCGAACTCCACGTCGCCGACTTCCTTCGCCATCTCTTCTGCCGCGCGCAAGGCGCCGAGGTAGAGCGAGCCGATCATCGTGTTCGGGCCGTGGAAATTGATGTCGTAGGTGTTGTGCTGCGAACCTTCGATCAAGCCGTCGTCGTCCTTGTCTTCGTTGAGCAGGAACTCGGCGGTCTTGCGAATGCGCGGCCAGTTGCGCTTGAGGAAGTCGCCGTTGGCGGACATCTGGTGTTCGCGCAGGCACTTCATCACCGTGCCGCCCTGGCTGTCGCCGGCCCAGAAGTTATTGCTCTCGCCGCGGAAATTGATCGCGCCAGTGGCCTCGACGAAGCCGGGGCCGAAGTCCTGCATTTCGCGGACGGAGCGCTCCAGTTCGGGGAACAGCCGGGCCATCGAGTGCTCGTAGTTCCAGACGTGGGCGCAAGTGCCGGCGCAGCAACGCACGCCTTCCCAGGCCCAGAAGCGGCCGTTCGCGCGCCACTGGCAGGTGGAACTGGCGAGAATGGACACCGGCATGAAGAGCCGGTCGAGCAGCCACCAGGGCAGCGTGGAGTCGTACCAAGTGTCGCGCCACAGCCGCGTCTGGCCGGCGAGGCGGTCGAAGTTGTCCGCGACGTATTGGGCCACGGCCTGCGCGTCGGCGAAGCGCGTGGCATAGCGGTTGCCGTGCTGCGGGAGATTCGGGAAACACCACGCAATGACGAAGCTCACCCTGGCCTCGAAGCCGGCGGGAATCACGACCGTCTTGCTCAGCGCGCCGACCATCGACTGGCCGAGCGGTTTCTCTTCGCTCGCTGGACGATCCAGATCAACGCCGCTGTTCAGCAGCGCGGCCAGGGCGTTGTCGGGCAAGTCCACCATCGATGTGACTCCAGCGGCGTCGCCGAGCAGCGCCAGGCCCATCGTGCCAAAGTCGCGCTGAGTCTCGAGCGGGCCTTCGAGGCCGCGGCGCGGGGCATCGCTCAATTCGACCTGGTCGATGTTGATGTGTCCCCACGGGCCGGACTCGCGGTCCACGATTTCGATCTGCGCTTGCTGGCCGAGGAACTCCTTCGCGTTCCAGCTTTGCCAGGCGAGTTGCTCGCGGGCCGGACCGGTCGCGGTGCGGACCTGCTTGCCGCCGACGAGCAGGTTGATGCACGTGCGCCCCCGATGATTGCCGCCGCCGATGAGGAAGTTCAGGAACGCACGTTCCACAGTGAACTTGGGCGAGGTCAGCTTGCCGTGCGGTTGATCGCCGCCAAGGAATGTATTCACAAGTCCCTTGCCCGCGAATCCGCTCACTGGCTGTTGGCTTTGCAGCGTTCCTTTCGCCGGGGCGGCGCCGAACGCCTCGCCTTCCGCTTTCCAGTCGCCGTAGTTTGCGCCTTCGAAGTCCGCGAGCACGACCGGCGGGCGCTTCGGCTGTTCAGGAGTTTTCACGGCGCGGGCGGAACCGAGCATCATGGTGAGCTTGTTTCCCTTCACGGCTTTGTTCTGCCGCACGCCCTCAAACATGTCGCCGCTGTGGCAGCACACACCGTTTTCCAGGCGACCGGCAAGGACCACCTCCGCCGGAGCACTGGAAGTGTTCTTGATCGTGAAGTGCAGGACCGTCGCCGGCAGCGCGGAATCCGCCGCGTTGAGTGGGATGAACGGCGAGAAGGCTTCCATCGTGACGCTCACCGGGAATTCGGCATCCGCGTATTGCACCGTGGCGATGGGATACTCGCCGCGGAAGCGCACGCCGGGAAAACCCTCGCGATCGAGCGAGCGCACAAGCGTCTTGCCGCCGGCGCGCGCGCGGATGGCGAAGCCTTGCTTCAGCGGCGCGACGGGCGTGGGCAGCCGCTGGTAGTGCGTGCCGGAGTTCGCGCCTTCGCGCGAGTCATTGAAGATGTCCCAGTGAATCAACCGCCCGTCGCCGGCGAGGTAGAGCTGCCCCGCGCCGATGCCGCCCACGGGCATGGCGATCTGCTTGAGATCGTCGCCCGCGTACCAGGTCGGCTCGCCTTTGGCGAAAAGCGCGGCGAGCCATTCCTTCCGGAGCTTTTTGTCCACGGGTACGAAATGATCGGCGGTGTCTTTCGGCTCGAACGGCCCGGCGATGGCGGCGAACTGGTCTGTGAGCGTCAGGGAGAGTGCGGCAGCTCCGGAGAGCTTGAGGAAGCTGCGGCGGTCCACGCAGCCGCAGGAGGAAGCTGAAGAGCAGGATGAATTCATGGGCGAATGGATAGAGGTAGGACACGCGCTTGTCGATGACGGAGTGTAAGGCGTGTCGGGCTTTTGCCTTGTCTTTCGTTGGAGTCTGAGCTACACACGGCCCCATGAAAAAGGCAGCCCTTCTCTTTTCGCTAGCTCTGGCGAGATGGACGGCTTTCGGCCAAGGACAGGTGGTCATCAACACGGCCGCCGCCGGAGCCTACATGCGATTTGGTGACCCCTTTTCAAATTGGTGCTCTGGAAGCCAGTACCGTGCAGGTCTGTACTGGGCGGATAATCCGGCAACGCTCAGTGCCGGAGGGGGAACCCTTGTCAGTTCCGGCGGAACCAACAATACTGGCCTCGCGATTTTTACCACCAGTGTTCCAGGGTTCATTTCCAGCCAGACCTTTGGTGGCGTGAGATACATTCGCTCGAGAGCCGGTCAGTTGACATACTTTCAACTGAGAGTGTGGACGGCGGGATTCGCCACCTATGCGGATGCCAGTGCCAGCGGCATCCCAGTTGAACTCAGCCCAGTCATGGGAGAGTGCGCGCCTCCGATTGTGTCGGCCACGCCTGCGGTTGACTCTCTGCAACTGCCGCCACAAATCCTCTGGGCGCCCGGTTCCACCGGCCAAAATCCTTTGGTCGTGCAGGTGACCTACGGGGGCATGTGTATTCCCGAACCAGCCACCACGCTCCTCGTTGGGTTGTCGCTGCTCGGTCTTTGCGTGGTCCGAAGACGAAGACAGTAAACTGCGGTGCTTCACGCTCGGCGCAGCCACAACCTCCACAACCAGTTTCACCGTGAAGAACTTCCTCCTGCTCTCGTGCTTGGTGCTGCTGGACACCCTGGCCTTTGGCCAAGGCCAGGTGAGCATCAACACGGCCGCCGCCGGAGCCTACATGCGATTCGGCCTTACTTCTGATCCGCAAAGCACCACCTTTGAATGGTGCTCCGGGAGCTTGTATCGGGCGGGCCTGTACTGGGCGGACAATCCGGCAACGCTCAGTGCTGGAGGGGGAACCCTTGTCAGCTCCGGCGGGACCAACAATACTGGCCTCGCGGTTTTCACCACCAGTGTTCCTGGGTTCATCTCCAGCTTGACCTTTGGCGGTGTGAGATGGATTCCCGAGAGAGCCGGCCAGTTGACTTACTTCCAACTGCGGGTGTGGAGGGCTGGATACGCCACTTGGGCGGATGCCTATCACAACGGTGACAGCCAGACTGCATACACGAGAGTCGCAAGCGTTTGTGCGCCTCCGATCGTTGCTGCCACGCCTACGGTTGACTCCTTGGAACCGCCACCACAAATCCTGTGGGCGCCGGATTCCACCGGCCAAAACCCTTTGGTGGTGCCGGTGCTCTACTGGTATGCCCCTCCTTGTGTTCCCGAACCAGCCACCACGCTCCTCGCCGGATTGGCTTTGCTCAGCCTCTGCTTCGTTCGTCGGCGAAAACCGTAGCGCGCCCGGTTTCGTTCCGGCATTTCGCCGCAGGCAGAATCACTCAGCCCAGTTTCGCCGTCCGCGAGCTTGCGCTCCCGCGGAATCCCGCTACAACACCCGCCGTGTTGCACCAACTTCACGTTTGGCTGAACCAGCTTGCCGATTGGTACAAGGCCGCCCTCGACACGGGCGGCTATCCGCTCATCGCGCTGCTCATGGCCATTGAAAGCTCGATCTTCCCGCTGCCCAGCGAGGTGGTGATTCCGCCCGCGGCGCACATCGCGCACACGACCGGGAAGTTCAGCATGGTCTGGATCGTCGTCGCGGGCACGGTTGGATCATGGGTGGGCGCGGCGGTGATGTACTGGGTGTCGCGCCTGGCGGGGCGGCCGTTCGTGCTGCGCTACGGAAAGTACTTCTTCATCCCGCCGGCCAAGGTGGAGGGAGCGGAACGCTGGGCCGCGCGTTTCGGGCCGTTTGGGATCTTCGCGGCGCGGCTCTTGCCGGTGGTGCGGCACTTGATCGGCATCCCCGCCGGCATCGTGCGGATGGATTTCTGGCTTTACTCGCTCTACACGCTGGCCGGCTCGGCGTTGTGGTGCGCCGTGCTCTGCTGGCTGGGCGTGAAGGTGGGCGCGGACATCACCAAGGGCGAGATGCACCGCGTCACGTACTGGCTGATTGGCTTCCTCGTCGTGGTCGGCGCGCTCTACTACTTTCTTGTCCACCGGCACATGAAGGGCGCAGACGCGGCGAAGAAGTGAGCGGGCGGCGCGGCGGCGGGCCAAGTGCGCAACGAGCGGGATGCGGAGAGAAAGGCTTCAGTCTTGTCCGGGAGGTGCGGCTTTGCTGCGTAGCGCAAAGTTGCACTCTGCCGTATCGCGGATTTGAAAAGCGCAGGCCCTTGTGCTCGGCGAGGCCCTGCCGAATGCAATTCGGCGATACAGCAGATTGAAAATCTGCGCTACGCCCGACAAGACTGAGGCATTGCTGCCGAGATGAATTCCCGCTTTCGCCGCCGTGATCGTTGTTCCATCCTTTCGCGGCATGACGGCCGTTCGGAAAATTCTGTATCGCCTGTACCGCCTCGGCTCCTCGGCGCGGTTCCGCGCTCAACGGCGGCTGACGCGCCCAGGCTTGGCGGTGCTGGGCGGCGTGTTCGCGGCGGGACTGGTGGGTTTGGACATCACGCAAAGTCTGGCCTACCAGGTCTTCCTCGTTTTGCTGAGCTTGCTGCTCGCGGCGTGGGCGTCGTGCTGGTTTTACCGGGCGAGGTTTACGGCCGAGCGCCTGCTGCCGTGCTTCGGCACCGTGGGCAGCCCGTTGCACTACCGCGTGACGCTGCGCAACGCAACGCGCGTTCCGCAAAACGGCCTGGTGGTGCTGGAGAACCTCGCTGATCCGCGGCCGAGCTTCGATGAATTCATCGCCATCCATCGCGCCGAGGAGCGGCGGATGCGCTCGTTCAGCGTGGCCAAGCGGAAGAAGCGACTGGGCTTCGAGCTTGTGCGCGTGAGCGAAGCGCCGGTGCCGCCGCTGTTGCCGGGCCAGGAGGCCGAAGTCCGTCTGCAACTCACGCCGCTGCGGCGCGGCCATGTGCGCTTCACCGGCTTGACCGTGGCGCGACCCGATCCGCTGGGACTGGTGAAGGCCTTCGCCAAGTTCCCCCTGCCGCAGTCCGTGCTCGTGCTGCCGCGGCGGTATCCGCTCCCGCCCATCGCGCTGCCGGGCACGATGAAGTACCAGCAAGGCGGCGTGGCTATGGCGTCGAGCGTGGGCGAGTCAGAGGAGTTTGTCTCACTGCGCGACTACCGGCAGGGCGATCCGCTGCGGCACATTCACTGGCGGAGTTGGGCGCGTGTGGGCAAGCCGGTGGTGAAGGAGTTTCAGGATGAATTCTTCGTCCGGCACGCGTTGATTCTGGACACGTTCACGGACCATCCGAACAGCGAGGTGTTCGAGGAGGCGGTGTCGGTCGCGGCCTCGTTCGCCTGCACGATCCTCACGCAGGAATCGCTGCTCGACCTGCTCTTCGTGGGGCCGGAAGCGTATTGCTTCACGAGCGGGCGCGGCTTGGCGCACACGGAGCAAATCCTGGAAATCCTGGCGTCCGTGCGCGTGTGCCGCGGCCAAGGCTTCCAGGCGCTGGAGAACCTCGTGATTGACCATGTCAGTTTGGTGAGCGGCTGCGTGGTCGTGCTGCTGGACTGGGACGCGCGCCGGAGGAGCTTCATCGAGCGGCTGAAGATGCTCGGCTTGCCGGTGCTTGTGCTGGTGGTCACGGAAGCCGGGGCGAAGGAGAGTTTCGAAGCCGGGCCGATGCAGGACCAACCGCAGCAGTTCCACGTCTTGGAGGCGGGCGCGATTGAGGAAGGGCTGGCGAGGCTGTAGCGGGCGGAGGGAAGGCTTAGGCGGCCCCGCCAGGAAGCCGATAAGAATCCTGTGGTATGAGACGCAAACCATCACCTTGTGCAGACTTTGCTGTCGGCAGCCGTTCCGTTTGGCGGCGTGGCCTGACCTTTGTGGTCGCCCTGACCGGGGCGGGCCGTCTTGGGGCCGCCTGCTTCTTCGGCGACGTTGCGCCCTCCGCCCTGCCGTGGCCCGGCGGCGTGGTGCCGTATGTCTTCGATGCTGAAATGACGTCCGCCCAGCAGGCTCTGTACTTGTTGGGGATGCGCGAGTGGGAACTGGCGGGGAACATCCGCTTCGTCGCGCGCACCAACCAAACCCAATACCTGCTGGCCCGATACGACGCCAACGCCCCGGAAAGCGGCGTGATGGCGGGCACGCCGATGGTCATGACCGTGAACAGCCTTTCCCGCGCCCAGGTTTGCCATGAAACCGGCCACGCGCTCGGCTTCCAACAAGAACATCAACGGGCGGATCGCGACGCCTACATCGCGGTCTTCCCAGAGAACGCCTTTCCCGGCAGCGAGCCGTTCCTGGCCATCGACTCCGCTTCCACCGCCTATGGCGCCTATGACTTCGAGTCCATCATGCATCCGCCGCGGAACTTTTTCTCCCTCGACCCGGCGAACTTGGACACGCTCACGCCCCAACCGGCTTACCGCCGCTTCCTCAATCGCCTCGGCAATGTGGCGTTGAGCCGCGGCGACCGGGCGGGCGCGGCTTATCTCTACGGGCCGGGGCCGGCCTTGGGCAGCGTCGTCACCACCACGGCGGACGGCGGTATCGGCAGTCTGCGCGCGGCGATCTACTTCGCGAACGACCATCCCGGCACGGTCGTCACCTTTAACATTCCCACCTCCAATCCCGGCTACAGCAACGGCGTCTTCCACGTCCACCTGAGCGGGTTCCTGCCGCCACTGGTGGCCGACGGCACGCGCCTTGACGGGCGCACGCAACCGGGTTTTTCCGGCCGGCCAGTGATCGAGATCAGCGGCGACATGGCCTTGCCGGAAGCGGGCTTCGTCAGCGGCCTCTATATCTACGCAGCGAACTGCGAAGTGCGGGGCCTCGCCTTCAACGGCTTCAGCAACGGCGCGATCTACCTCCTCTATGACGGCGCCGTCAGCAATCTCGTCGCCGGCTGTCACATCGGCACCGAGGCCAGCGGCGCGGTCGCCAAGCCGAACGGTTTCCACGGCGTGAGCATCTGGGGCGGCGCGCGGCACAACACCGTGGGCGGCCCCAACGCGGCGAGCCGCAACGTCATTTCCGGCAACGCGCAGTATGGCGTGCTGATCATCGACACCAACACCCAGGGCAACGTCGTGCTCGGGAACTTCATCGGGCTGGACGCCTCCGGGCAGGCGGAGTTGCCCAATGGCCTCAGCGGCGTGGCGGTGTGGGGCGGCGCGCGCGACAACACCGTGGGCGGCGCCGGCGCCGGCGCGCGAAACGTCATCTCCGCCAACGGCCAATACGGCGTGCTGCTCACTGACTCAGGCACGTCCGGCAACAGCATCGTCGGCAACTTCATTGGCACCGATGCGAACGGCGTGAATGGCCTCGCCAACCAACTCAGCGGCGTCGGCATCTTCAACCAGGCCCAAGACAACCTCGTGGGCGGTCTGCTGCCCGGCGCGCGGAACGTCATTTCCGGCAACGCGCAGTACGGCATTGCCCTCACGGACCCGAACACCACGCGGAACGTGGTGCTGGGCAATTTCATTGGCACCGATGCGACGGGCACCAACCTCGTGCCCAACGCCAGCGGCGTCGGCCTGTTCTCCGGCGCGTTTGGGAACGTGCTGGGCGGCACCGTGCCCGCCGCCCGCAACGTCATTTCCGGCAACATTGACTACGGCGTGGTGATCGCCAACGAAGGCTCCGTGAGCAACCTGGTCCTCGGCAACTTCCTCGGCACGGACCCATCGGGCGCCATCTCCGTCCCGAACAACATCGGCGTCGGCGTCATCGGCGCGGCGGCGTTCAACTTCGTGGGCGGCACCAACGAGGGCGCGGGCAATTTGATCTCCGGCAACACGACCCTGGGCCTGCTCATCACCGACGCCGGCACCGTGGGCAATTCAGTCCAGGGAAACTTGGTGGGCACGAGCCAGGGCGGGGCCACCGCTTTGGGCAACGGCACCGGCGCGTTGGTTGCCAACGGCGCACAGAGCAATCTCCTGGGCGGTACCGTCGCCGCCGCGCGCAACGTGTTTTCCGGCAACTCCGGTCCGGGCCTGTGGATGGGCGATCCCGGCACGCAGGGCAATCGTGTCCAAGGCAACTTCATCGGCGTGGACGCGGGCGGCCGCCGCGCGCTGGGCAACGGCACGGAAGGAATCGTGCTGGCCCACGCGGCCCAAAGCAACTACGTCGGCGGCGCGGTGACTGGCTCCGGCAACGTGATTTCCGGCAACGCTTACCGCGGCGTGTTCGTCGCGGGCGAAGACACCGCGGGCAACGTGATCCAGGGGAACTTCATTGGCCCGGACGCCTCAGGCCAGGCCGCGATCGGCAACGGTTTCGAGGGCCTCAGTCTGATGGAAGGCGCGCGCGACAACCTGATCGGCGGCCCCGGCGCCCGCGCGCGAAACGTGCTCTCCGGCAATCGCGCGCGCGGCGTGTGGATTTCCGGTGCGGGCACCACGCGGAATTGGGTCCACGGCAATTTCATCGGCCTGGCGGCAGACGGTGTCGCGCCGCTGGGCAACGCTTCCGAAGGAGTCCTGGTCTTGGCCGGCGCCCACGACAACGTGATCGGCCTGAAGCCCGACGGCACCGGGGTGGGCAACCGGATTGCCTTTAACGCGCTCGAGGGAATCGCGCTCCTGGCCAACGCCACCGTGGGCAACACCCTTCGGGGCAACGCTCTGTTCGAGAACGGGCGGCTGGGCCTCAACCTCGTGGGCGGAGTCGAGGACGCCGCCGGCGTGACGGCCAACAGCGCCAGTAATCCCGCCTCCGGCCCCAACCGCGCGCAGAATTACCCCGTGATCACCAACGCCTCCATCACCGTGGACATGACGACGCTGCGCGGCACGCTGCAAAGCACGCCGCTCCACAGCTTCGCTCTGGATTTCTATCGGTTCGCCACCCCCGATCCCTCCGGGAGCGGGGAGGCAGATTTCCACCTGGGCACGGTGAACATCAGCACGGACGCGGCCGGCAAGGCGACCTTCGCGTTCGTGGCGGCAGGCTCGGCGGACACGGATTACTTCGCGGGCACCGCGACCGATCTGCTGACCGGCGACACGAGCGAGTTCAGCCTGGCGGTCAGGCCGGTGCCCGTGGCCTCACAAGCGGTGTTCACGAGCACTCCGGCCATCACGTCAACGGGGGTGACGGCGAGCCTGTTCCTCGACCCCCGCTTTCTCTGGGTGGTGCAAGCCTCCTCCAACTTGTCGCAGTGGACCACGGTGGCCACGCTGGCGGGCAACAGCAACGGACCGGTCCATTTCTTTGACCCGCAGGCGACCAATCTGCCGCGGCGGTTTTACCGGGTGAAATCGCAGTAGGCCCGCAGCGCCACCACCGGCGCAAGCAGGGCCGCGATGGGATAGCCCAAGGTGGAGTGAACATCGGGTGAACATCGGCTTGATCTAGTCTGACCGACCGGCTCTAAATACTGCCACGCACATGGTTGAGCACATCGAAGCCGAGCAATTTCACTCGTTCACCGCCACGGGCTACAGCCGCCCTGCTCGTGTGACTTGTTCCCGTCAGGATGGAACGAAGGTGGATGTATTCGTGAAATTCGCGGGTGGGGTGCGCCACCGCGAGTTTGGCCTCTCGTCGGAGTTGCTCTGCAACCTTCTGGCGCGGGCTTTCGGTCTCCACACGCCAACCCCGTTTCTCGTCACCGTCTCGAAGGAGTTTCTGGCGGGCATTCCCGCGCCGGCCCGTGACTTGGTCGGGCGCAGCCGTGGTCTGAATTATGGCAGCCAGAGCGCACCCGTTGGATTCAGTGTTGTGCCGCCGGAGCCGCAGGTTCCACACGAACTGCGTTCAGAGGCGGCCCGAATCTTCGCTTTCGACGTGATCGTGCAGAACTACGACCGCAAAGCCGACAACCCCAACCTCCTTTGGGACCGGCGGACGATTCTCCTGATCGACCACGAGAGCGCGTTTGGCCCGATGCTCCAGGAACGAAAGCCTTCCTTCAGCGCGCTGGAACTCGACCGGTTCTACGACCACGTCTTCTATCCGGCGATCTCTCCCCAGGACGCCGGCTTTGAGGAACTGCTCGCGGCCATGCAGAGTTTCTCCGCGGCGCGACTGGAGGAAACCCTTGGCCAGATTCCGCCGCCGTGGCAGGTTGAAGCCGGTTGGGCGAGAGTCCGCGAACACTTGGTTTGGGTGCTGGAACACCGCGACCAGGTTTGCAGGCTGATCCGAGAAAGGCTCACATGAAAACGCCGTTCAGTTTTGTGGTGTTGCGCTACATGCATGATGGGTTCACCCGCGAGTTTGTGAACGTGGGCGTGCTCCTCTATGCCCCTGGCGCGGGCTTTCTGAGGCTGCGCCGCGTGGCCAGCCTGGAGCGGGCGCAAGCCCTGTTCCCCGGCCTCGAAACCGCACCGCTCGGCGAATCGCTTCGGTTTCTCGAAACTCGTTGCACCGGACTCGAAGAACGCTACGCGCGGACCCCGGAGCGCGAGTCCCTCTCCGCCGAGATCATCGCCAAGAGCCTGCTTCCCACCGATGACAGCGCGCTCCAATGGTCCACGCCCGGCGGGGGAACCACCGAGGCCCCGGAGCGGACGCTGCAGGAGTTGTTTGAACGAATTGTCACGCGCCATGAGAAGGCCCGTAACGGCGCCTTGATGGACAGCTTGGCGTCAGCGGCATGACACCGGGTGAAAACCGAAGACCGCTACCACGAGTTAGTCCAGTGGAGTGAAGAGGACGGCCTCTACGTCGGCTTCTGTCCCGACCTGTTCCCGGCGGGCGGCGCGTGCCACGGCAAAACCTCCCTTGCCGCCTACAAGGCCCTCTGCGAAATCGTGGCCGACACCGTGGCCACCGCCGAAGCCGAAGGCATCAAACTTCCTCCGCCTCGCACTCGCCCGATGATGGAACCGGTCTTGGCGTAGCGGCGCGTCGGCAGACCGCCGCCAACTGGGGGAAAGATGGCGGCGCTCTCCCGAAACGCCGCTACAAATGCCTGGCCACGCGCTGCGGCCCGATCCGGCGCGGCGCTCGCTTCACCCCAGGCGGTCACAGGGCGCGCTGGATGCACATAATTTCACGGGGCCAGTCGTCGAGGTGCTGGCTATTTGTTCGAGCGGCTTCTCAGTATCTCACGAAGAATGTTTAGCTCCAGAAGAACTTCAGTCATGGTCGGATAGAAAGCCATAAGGGAGCTGCCCAATTCCTGACTCAAAACGGTGAGTTTGCGAAGATCAAGACGTTCAATCGATGATGCCACTAGCCTAGAGTCATGATCTCGATGCGCTGCTGCGATTTGTCTGATCTCCCTCAGCTCGTGTTCGTGATTCTTGCGAAAATCAGAAAGGGCTCCGGTCATCTTGGAAATTTGCTGCAGATGGACGCGATCGGTAACTACGTTGGTCAGGGCCTGTCGAAAAGACTTCCCCAGCACCGCAGGGATGTCTTCCACACACTCCAGCATCGTCATTGCAAGCAAACGAGCATAGAGCCGACTGTCCCACCAAGCTGAACGACACGTCATATCGCGACTCAAAACCGTGAGATCAGCTTCATAGATCAAGCAAAAGAGTGACGCATCGAACAAGCGTTCGATGTCGGGCAGGTTGAGTTTTGAAACCTTGGCTCGAGTTGCAATACATGTCTCCATTGCACCAAGCAACGCACGAAGCTTCTTTCTTGAGTTCCAGCGCAGTGATTGTCTGGGCACCGCAAGAATGGTCCTCTCGATTGCGTTCGCGAGGATGTTGGGCTGTTTCACGATTGCCTAGGCTCGTCCTTCCAACGGAACTTCCCCTACACCTTCTCCAGCGCCTGTTTCAAATCGGCCTCGATGTCTTCGTAGTCTTCGATGCCGATGGAGAGACGCACGAAATCGTCGGTCACGGCCGAGGCTAGCTTCTCCTCCGGCGTGAGTTGCGAGTGCGTGGTGGAGGCCGGATGGATGGCCAGGCTCCGGGCGTCGCCGATGTTCGCCAGGTGGGAGAAGAGTTGCACGCTCTCGATGAATTTCTTGCCCGCCGCCGCGCCGCCCTTGATGCCGAAGCCCATGATGGCGCTGCACCAGCCGTTCTTCATGTATTTCTTGCCCAGCGCGTAGGTGGGGTGGTTCTCCAGGCCGGGATAGTTCACCCACGAAACCTTGGGATGGCTTTGCAGGAAGCGCGCGACCCGCAGCGCGTTCTCGCTGTGCCGGGCCATGCGCAGGTGGAGTGTCTCCAGTCCCTGGAGGAGCAGGAAGGCGTTGAAGGGCGAGAGGCAGGCGCCGGTGTCACGCAGCCATTGCACGCGAGCCTTGATGATGTAGGCGATGTTCGCCCCGCCGAAGGGCGCGAAGTTGCCGAAGACGTCCCAGTAGTTCAGACCGTGATAGCTGGGGTCGGGCGTGGTGAACATGGCGTGCCGGCCCTGGTTCCAGGCGAATTTGCCGCCGTCCACGATGGTGCCGCCGATGCTGGTCCCGTGTCCGCCGATGAACTTGGTCGCGGAGTGGACCACGATGTCCGCCCCGTGCGCCAGCGGCTGGCAGATGTAAGGGCCGGTGGTGTTGTCAATGATGAGCGGCAGGCCCTCGGCGTGCGCGATGGACGCGACTTCCGCGAAGGGGAAGATGTCGAGCTTGGGATTGCCGAAGGTTTCGCCGAAGAGGGCGCGGGTCTTGGCGGTGATGGCTTTCTTGAAGTTCTCCGGCTTGGAGGCATCGACGAACTTCACGGTGATGCCCATCTTCGGCAGGGAATAATGGAAGAGGTTGTAGGTGCCGCCGTAGAGGGAGCTGGTGGAGATGATCTCGTCGCCGGCTTCGCAGAGGTTGAGCACGGAGAAGGTGACTGCGGACGAGCCGGAAGCCATCGCCAGTCCCGCCACGCCGCCTTCGAGGGCCGCGACGCGCTTCTCCAGCACGTCGGTGGTGGGGTTCATGAGGCGGGTGTAGATGTTGCCGAACTCCTGGAGCGCAAAGAGCCGCGCGGCGTGCTCCGTCGAGTCGAAGGTGTAGGAGGTGGTCTGGTAGATGGGAACGGCGCGCGAGTGCGTGGTGGGGTCGGGGACCTGTCCGGCGTGGAGGCAAATGGTGTCGGCTTTCATGGTTTCAAGTCAGTCATTTCTTTCCGGGCCGGACCATAGCGGAAAGAACGGCGTTGGCAAAACTTTGGTTTCAACTCAGCCGTAACAATGCAGTCGAAACCTTCAACGAGAGTGCCAGCGAGCCTGTGGGACAGGCGTCGCGCCGGTCTCCATTATCGAGGGTTTCCCTCACCGTTCGGTGATCGCTTCAGGTCACGCCTCATGGGCGCATTGGAGCCGCCGCTGATAACGGAGACAGGCGCGACGCCTCCCACTGCCTGGTTTCAGTTCACGGCTTCACCCACATGCCGCGAAACCGCCGTTGCTCCGGCGGCGACCGCTTGCAGTCGAGGCCTTGTATCTTGAGCGTGCCGTCGTCGCTGAGGATTTGGAATTCCTCGCGGCCTGGGTGAAAGACCAGCGCCTCGGGCGTGAAGTGTTTCGGGAAGTCGAGGTCCGTGACTTTCTTTGGCTTGTCGCCGCCGCCCTTCCAGGTGAAGAGCCGGAACTTCTTCTCGCTGTCCCACGGGCCGGCCAGGATGTAGTTGCGGTCGCTCCACAGTCCGAGATCGCGCACGCCGAGTCCACCGAGGTCGAGCAACACAGGATCGCCGAGCCGGGCGCGCCGGCCTGCGACCACCTCCGCCGGATTCAGCAACGGCACGAGCAGCGCGCGGCCTTTGGGGATCGGATTGCGAAAGCCCAGCAGCAGGTGTCCGTCGGGCGTGGCACTGAGTCCTTCGATGTTCAAAGCGTCGCGCGTTTTGGGCGGACGGGTCGAGGCGGCCAGCAGCCCGAATGGTTGGAGCCGCGCATCGGAAACCAAGTCCAGCAGCAAGTCCCGGTAACAGGCTCCGGCCAGGACCAGGCGCGGCCCCGAGGCGGCCGGCTCGACTTTGGTGGCGAAGAACACGTGGCGCGGCTCGCGATACTTGCCTTCGCGGTTCCGGCTGTGCGACCCGATCCAGTAAATCCGGTCGCCCAGCCACGCCGCTCCTTCCAAATCGGTTTCCGGTGATTTGCCGGCCGCGGCGACAAACCGCGACACGTCCATGTTCTGGATCGGCGCGCCGCCTTCCTCCGCCCGATAGACGCGGAGCAGGTTGTCCTCGTCGTTGGCCACAGCGATCAGGTTCGAGCCGAGGGTCACTCCCGCCGAAGCGTCGCACATGCCGGCGAACGTGAGGTCGGCAACGAGTTTGTGGCCGGCACGGGCGGGCACGCTCGCCAGACAGCAGCCGGCGATGAACAAAGCAATGCGAAGTCCGTTGATCACGGGGCCAAGATAAGCCCGGCGCCGAATTCAGGAACCAGAAAAATGGCCGCGGGAGCCCATCCTCAGCCGGAACGATTCAGTGGAACCACGAAATACACGAAACACACGAAAGGAACTCCCAAGAGAATCGCTCGCCGCGCCGCGCCTGGGTTGGTGCTGCGGCTGGTCCTGCGGGCACAGCCGCGCTCCGTTCCTTGGCCGGCTCTGTTTTCAATCCGCATTCTGCAATCTGCATTCCGCAATCAGAGTGAGCCTCGTCACCTCGGCTGCTACGAGGTCTTGAAATCGCCTCGCAGGCGGGCCGCTTCAGAGTTGGCCCGAAGTCCCCTTGCGCCGCCCTTCCTTCCCCGCCATGCTGACGCGGCATTTGCGTCATGGCCTGGCTGCAATCAATCGACACCGCGTTGTTCCGCTTCCTGAACCAGTCGCTGGTCAACCCAGTGTTCGACTGGCTCATGCCGAAGCTGGCCGGGCATTCCATGTTCGTGCCCCTGCTGATCGTGGTGGGGGTGATTCTCCTGTGGCAGGGCGGCCGTCGCGGACGAGTATTCGTGCTCTTCCTCGCGGTGGTCGTGATTCTCGGCGACACGTTCGTCTGCAAAACGCTCAAGGAAGCCGTGGGGCGCACCCGGCCGTGCATTGCGCTCGAAGACGCCCGCGTGTTGATCGGCAAGACGGACAGCGGCGCGATGCCGTCGTCGCACGCCGCCAACTGGTTCGCGGGCGCGATGGTCGCGTTCATTTTTTATCGCCGCAGTTGGCGCTTCATGGTGCCGGCGGCGGGCACGGTGGCGTTTTCGCGCGTGTACGACGGCGTGCATTATCCGGGCGACATTCTGGCCGGCGCGATCCTCGGCGCGGGTTACGCCGCAGCGACCGTCTGGACGGCGGATGCGTTGTGGCGTTGGGCAGGCCGCCGGTGGTGGCCATCGTGGTGGGCGAAGTTCCCTTCACTCATGTTCCCAGATCAAAACGAAGCCCCCGCGCCCGCCCCGCAGAACGTTGAACTTGGAACCTTGAACTTTGAACTCAACCGGCACTGGCTCCGCCTCGGCTACGTCCTGATCGCTGCCGTGTTGCTCTTCCGCCTGGGCTACATCGCCAGCGGCAAGATCGACCTGAGCAAAGACGAGGCTTACCAGTGGCTCTGGTCGAAGCACCTCGCGCTCTCCTACTACAGCAAACCGCCGATGATCGCCTGGACGCAATGGCTCGGCACGCATCTGTGGGGCGACACGGAATTGGGCGTGCGGTTCTTCTCACCGGTCGCGGCGGCGCTCATGAGCCTGCTGCTGCTGCGCTTCTTCGCGCGAGAGGTGAATGCGCGGACCGGCTTCCTGCTCGTGCTGGCGACGGTCGTCACCCCATTGCTGGCGCTCGGCTCCACGCTGATGACCGTTGATCCGCTGCTGGTGCTTTTCTGGATCGCGGCGATGGTGGCGGGCTGGCGCGCGGCGCAGCCGGACGGCACGACGCAACATTGGCTTTGGGTTGGGCTGTGGACCGGGCTGTCGTTTCTGAGCAAGTACACGGCGCTATTTCTCTGGCTGAGTTGGGCGTGGTTCTTCCTGTTGTGGCGGCCCGCGCGCGCGCATCTGCGCCGGCCCGGCCCGTGGCTGGCCGTCTTGGTGAACGCCGCCTGCGCGATCCCGGTGTTCGTCTGGAATGCGCAGCACAGTTGGATCACGGTGTCGCACGTCGCCGAGAACGCGCAGGTGGAGCAAGGCTGGCAGCTCAACCTCGGCCACTTGCTGGAATTCCTGGCCGTGACCGGCGGGCTGCTCCATCCGTTCTTCTTCCTTGCGGCCGTTTGGGCCGCGGTGGCGTTCTGGAAGAAGATGCGCGGCCAGGCGCTGCCGCTGTACTTCTTCTGCATGGGCGCGCCGGTTTATGTGATCTACCTGCTGTTCACCCTGCACTCGCGCGTGTTGCCCAACTGGATTGCGGCGGCCGTGCTGCCACTGTTCTGTCTCATGGCGGTGTATTGGGAGGGCCGCTGGCAGGCGGGCGCGCGCGCGGTCAAGCGATGGCTGGTGGCCGCGGTGATCGTCGGGCTGGTGGTCGAAGCGGTGGCGTTCTATCCCGAACTCACGCGCAAGATCGCCGGCTACCGCCTGCCTCCGCGGAAAGACCCCCTGCGCCGCGTGCAAGGCTGGCGGGTGCTGGCGGACACGGTGGAAGCCGAGCGCCGGAAGCTCGCCGCGGAAGGCAAACCGGCGTTCATCATCTGCGACCACTACGGGCTGACGGGGCAGATCACGTTTTACTTGCCGGAGGCGCGCGCCGCCCTGAAGACAGCCTTGCCGCTCGTCTATTACCAGACTACGGCCCAGCCGGACAACCAGCTCTGGTTCTGGCCGGAGTACCGCTACCGCGAGACACGCCGGGGGCAAAACGCCGTCTATGTGATGGAGAACGACGAACCCCGTCCGCCCGGAGGAAGCATCACGAAGGAGTTCGAGTCCGTCACCAGCCTCGGTCTGTTCGAGTTGAAGCATCGGGAGCAAGTGACACGGAGCATTGAGATCTTCGTTTGCCGCAACCTCCGCTGACCCGTTTTCTGAAATGGAAACCACGAAACACACGAAATACACGAAAGAAACCAGCTTTCTCGACCTATTGATCTGCGCCAGACCCGCGGTGGCTGCTGGAACCGGGGTTGTTTTTGCTTTCGTGTGTTTCGTGTCTTTCGCGGTTCATCCATTTTGGCGTTTAGGCTGAGATGCCCCTCGCGCTACGCCAAACGATCTTCGCGGTTCGCGAGTTGAAGCAACGCGAGCAAGTGACACGGAGCATTGAGATCTTCGTTTGCCGCAACCTCCGCTGACCCGTTTTCTGAAATGGAAACCACGAAACACACGAAATACACAAAAGGAACCAGCTTTCTCGACCTATCGATCTGCGCCAGGCCCGCGGTGGCTGCTGGACCCGGGGTCGTTTTTGCTTTCGTGTGTTTCGTGTGTTTCGTGGTTCATCCATTTTGGCGTTCAGGCTGAGATGCCCCTCGCGCTACGCAAAACGATCTTCGCGGTTCGCGAGTACGACTTGGCCGCCACGCTGACCAGCGGACAAGCCTTCCGCTGGACGCCCCGGGCCGGCGCGTGGGAGGGCGTGATCGGCTCGCGCTGGGTGAGGCTTCGGCAGGTGGAGGGCGGCATTCAAGCCGAGACGCCGCTGGTTGATGCCGCCGATCCCGACGACTGGCGCTGGCTCACGCGCTACCTTCAAACCGAAGTTGATCTGGAGCATGTCCTGGCGAGCTTTCCCGACGACGAGCCGATGCGCGCGGCGGTGGCGGCCTGCCGGGGTCTGCGTTTGTTGCGGCAGGAACCGTGGGAGTGTCTCGCCTCCTTCATCCTCTCGTCCACGAAACAGATCGTGCAAATCCAGCAGATCGTCTCGGCGCTCTGTGCGCGCTATGGCGAGCCGATGGCCGTGCCGCTGGGGCCAGCGCCGGCCTATGCTTTTCCCTCCGCGGCGCGACTGGCCGCTTGCGCCGAAACGGAATTGCGCGAGTGCAAGATGGGCTTCCGTGCGCCGCACTTGCTTCAGGCCGCGCGCCGAGTGGCGGACGGCGAAGTCGATCTGAAAGAACTGCGTGAGTGGTCCGCGGACGACGCGCGTCGCGAACTGCTCCGGCTGCGAGGCGTCGGCCCCAAGATTGCGGACTGCGTTCTGCTGTTTGCCTACGGGTTTCAGTCGGCCTTTCCGGTGGACGTGTGGGTAAGGAAGGCGCTGGTGCGGCTCTATTTTTCCAAGCGCCGGCCCACGCCGCGGCGGTTGCACGAGTTCGCCACCACACACTTCGGCCCCCACGCCGGCTATGCGCAGCAATACCTGTTTCATTACATCCGCCAGGCCGCGCGGCCATGGGCCTCGGCGTAGCGGCGTCTCGGCCGAGCGCCGCTGTCTCCAGCACGTGTAGAATGGCGGCGCTCTGCCGAGACGCCGCTACGGGGACAAGGTTCGTGAGGAGGCTCCGTGCTTTTGACTGACCACTGACCTCTGAATGGAGCCTCCTCACGTTGGCTGCTACGAAGCAGGGGCTTTTGAATCTGCCCTGCGTGAGCCGCCCGCGCTGATTTTCCGGGTTGCCGCTGCCGGAGAATCGGGGTACAGGAACAAGGCGTTGCCACGGCGGCGCCGACGCATGAAGTTCATCGACGAATACCGGGACGCGGAACAGGCGAGCCACTATGCCCGTGCTTTGGCGCGGCTGGTGACGCGGCCCTGGACCGTCATGGAGGTGTGCGGCGGCCAGACCCATGCCATCGTCAAGTTCGGCATCGACGAGTTGCTGCCCAAGGCCGTCACGCTCGTTCACGGCCCCGGCTGCCCGGTTTGCGTCACGCCACTGGAGATCATCGACAAGGCCATCGAGATCGCGGCGCGGCCCGGCGTGATGTTCTGCTCCTTCGGCGACATGCTCCGCGTGCCCGGCTCGAAATGCGACCTCTTCACCGTGAAGTCCGCTGGCGGCGACGTGCGCATCGTGTATTCGCCCACCGACGCGGTGAAGCTGGCGCAGGAGCATCCCGACCAGCAGGTCGTGTTCTTCGGAGTTGGTTTTGAAACGACCGCCCCGCCGAACGCGATGGCCGTCTTCCAGGCGCACCGGCTCGGCTTGAAGAATTTCTCCATGCTCGTCTCGCACGTGCTGGTGCCGCCGGCGATGGAGGCGATCCTGTCGTCGCCCACCAATCGCGTCCAAGGTTTCCTCGCTGCCGGCCACGTCTGCACCGTGATGGGTTACGAGGAATACGAACCGCTGGCGCGCCGGCATCGCGTGCCCATTGTGGTGACGGGCTTTGAACCGGTGGACATCCTGCAAGGCGTCTTCATGGTGTTGCAGCAACTTGAATCCGGCCGGGCCGAGGTGGAGAACCAATACGCCCGCTCCGTCCGGCGCGAAGGCAACCTTCCCGCGCGGCAAATCCTGCGCGAAGTTTTCGAGATCGTCCCGCGCAAGTGGCGCGGCATCGGCGAAATCCCGCAGAGCGGGCTGGGGCTGCGCCCGCCTTACGACGCCTACGACGCCGAAAAGCGCTTCGGTGTGGCGGACTACCGGACGGAGGAATCCACCGAGTGCATCAGCGGGCTGATCCTCCAAGGCGTGAAGAAGCCGCACGAGTGTTCGGCCTTCGGCACCCGTTGCACACCGGAGCATCCGCTGGGCGCAACGATGGTGTCGAGCGAAGGCGCGTGCGCGGCTTACTACCGGTATCGGAGACGCCCGGCGTGAAACTCGAAACTCGAGAGCCAAATGCAAAACCCCGTGGCAGCCGACGTGAGGAGGCTCAAACTTCAATGAAAACAGAGCCTCCTCACGTCGGCTGCTACGGTTTTGAAAGAAGCTCGGGTTTGTTTCGGATTTCGGATTTCGAGTTTCGGATTTCAACCGCTCTTCCCTATTCTTCATGCCCACCGACTTCAACCTGAGCTGCCCCATCCCGATCCAGGATTATCCGTCCATCCAGCTTGCCCACGGCGGCGGCGGGAAGCTGATGCAGCAACTCATCGACAAGCTGATTGCGCCGGCCTTCAAGAACCCGCTCCTCGACCAGAAGCACGATGGCGCAGTCATCGACCTCGGTGCGCACCGCATCGCGTTCACCACCGACTCGTATGTTGTTCATCCGTTGTTCTTCCCTGGCGGCGACATCGGGGCGCTGGCCGTGAACGGCACGGTAAACGACCTCGCCATGTGCGGCGCGCGGGCGCGCTGGCTGAGCTGCGGCCTCATCATCGAAGAAGGGCTGCCCATGGACACGCTCTGGCGCGTCGTTCAGTCGATGCAGAAAGCTGTGGCCATCGCGGGAGTGCAGCTCGTGACGGGCGACACCAAAGTCGTGGACCGCGGCCGCGGGCACGGCCTGTTCATTAACACGGCCGGCATCGGCGTGGTGGAGCACCCGATCACCATTGCGCCGGGGCGCGTCCGGCCCGGAGACGCCGTGCTGATCAGCGGCGACGTGGGCCGGCACGGCATGGCCATCATGTCGGTGCGTGAAGGGCTGCAATTTGAGGCCGCCATCGAGAGTGACTGCGCGCCGCTGGTCGCGCCGGTCATGGCTCTGCTGGAAGCGGGCGTGGAGGTCCATTGTCTCCGCGATCTCACTCGCGGCGGCCTGGTGTCAGCCTTGAACGAAATCGCCGACGTCGCCCGCGTGCAAGTGAGCGTGGAGGAAAACGCCATCCCAGTGGAAGAACCGGTGCGCGGCGCGTGTGAAATCCTGGGGTTCGATCCGCTCTACGTGGCCAACGAAGGCCGCTTCGTGGCGTTCGTCGCCGCGGGTGACGCGGAACGGGCGCTGGCACTTCTCCGCGCCCAGCCCGGCGGCGAGAACGCGGCGCGCATCGGTTCGGCCACGGCAGCGTCCACCGGGCTGGTCACGATGAAGAGCCGCATTGGCGCCAGCCGAATCCTCGACGTATTGAGCGGCGAGCAATTGCCCCGGATTTGTTGACGGGGAAGGGCGGCGTGAGGTCCGCCTGCGGCTGCAACGATTCAACCTAAACGGAGCCGTTGCCCTTAACGCAAAGGCGCAAAGCCGCAAAGGCGCAGAGGCTTTGAGAACCAGCAGATTTCACCCAAGAAGTGACCACTCCTTCCCTCCACCGAAAGTGCCCTTTCCCTCTGGGTCTCTGCGTCTCTGCGCCTTTGCGTCAACGGCTCCGTCTAGGTTCAACACCGCGCGTTCCGTAGTCACCGCGGAGACGCGGGCGAAAACGGCTATTGACCAAACTCATTCTCCTTTCGGGAAGCCCTGCAAGTGTTCTCTTGTCAAGCGGAGGGGCCGCCCCGATTGTCCCGCGTCACGCCACCGGCTCCTGAAAGAGTTCGCGTGGGGTCATGACGAAGTGCCGCGCACGACCAGCAAAGGTTTGGGCGCGCCCGCGGAACCGCCAGCGGTCTTCCGCCTCGGGCGCGCGCACTGTGTTTCGCGGCAGCGATCGGACTTTGGCCGGGCCTCAAAAAGCGCAACAGCTTCCTGGGGCTTGTGCCGATAACGAGTACTGTGACCAACCGCCCGGCGGTGGCGTCTAGTTTGAGCAGTGAAACAATGCGTATGAAGCGACTGATCGGTCTCCTGAGTGTCCTCAACTTTGCCTTCCTGACCCCCTTCACCTCCCCGGCCCAAGCGCCCGCCAACGACAACTTCGCTGACGCTTGGCTGATCGCGGGCCACGCCGTTGCCACCAACGGCAACAGCGGGACCACGACCACGACCTATGCTACCAAGGAAACGGGCGAGCCGAATCACGGTGGCTTCGTGGGCGGACGCTCGGTCTGGTACCAATGGCTGGCCCCGACCGGTGGTGTGACCTGCATCGACACCCTGGGCAGCGGCTTCAACACGATGCTGGGGGTCTATACCGGCAGCGTAGTGTCGGCGTTGGGCTTGGTGGTGTCGAACGACAACATTTCCGGCGTCCTGATCTCCAGCCGGGTCTATTTCATGGCGGAACAGGGAACGCTGTACCGGGTCGCGGTGGATGGCCGGAACAACAGTGGTGGCCAAGCCCGATCGGGGCCGTACAACCTCAACCTGCAGATGCTGCCGTTCGCCTACATTACTACGCCCGCTAAATCAACGACTGTCTATGCCGGTACGAATCTCTACATACGGGCGGAGGCCAGTTCGCCCAACGGGGCCGTCACCAACGTGGCGTTCTATCGCAACAGCATCCTGTTCCATAACACCACCGCCTCCCCGTACGAGATCACCTACACCAACCTCCCCGCGGGCACGAATGTGTTTTATGTCGTAGCCAGGGACATCGCCAGCCAGGTGTGGACCTCGGCGGTGGCGAACGTCATCGCCCTCATCCCCGGCGTGGCCATCACTTTCCCTGCCAACGGCGCATCCTTCTTCGGCACCGCGCCCATTCCCATCACGGCCAGCGCCGTCTCCAGCAGCACCACCTCGGTGGCGAAGGTGGAGTTCTTCAACCACGGCGGCAAGATCGGCGAGGATACGGCCAGCCCGTATGGATTGTTTTGGAACACCGCCGTCCCAGGGAGCAACCGCCTCAGCGCGGTCATGACCGACACCACCGGACTCCTGGTCACCTCCGCCCCGGTCAACATCACCGTCACCGGCCAAAGCCTCGTGTTGACCGGCTCGGTTTGGAAGTACCTCGACAATGGCAGCGACCAAGGCACGGCGTGGGCCGCTCCGGGCTTCGACGACAGCGGATGGGCGGCCGGGCCGGCGGAACTCGGCTACGGCGACGGCGTGGATGGCCGGCCGGAAGCAACGACCAACAGTTTCGGGCCGGACTCCGCCAACAAGTACATCACCACCTACTACCGCCGCGCGTTCGTGGCCACCAACATCGCGGCCTGCACGAACCTCGTGCTGCGGGTGCTGCGCGATGACGGCGCCGTGGTGCATTTGAACGGCGTTGAAGCCGCCCGGTTCAATGTCGCGGCCGGAACGGTGAATTACCTGACCCTGGTTAACAACGCCACCGACGACGGCGCCCTGTTCTTCCCCACCAACATTAATCCGACCCTGCTGGTCGAAGGCACCAACGTCTTGGCCGTGGAGGTCCACCAAAGCACCCTCAACAGTTCCGACCTCAGCTTCGATCTCGAACTGGTGGCCCTCATCGACCCCGCTTACACCATCCGGCCCTTCGTCACCTTGACCGCGCCCGCCAACGGCGCGGCCGTCGTCGCTCCTCACAACCTTTTCCTGAGCGCCACGGCCTCTTCCACCAACAGCACGGTGGCTTCAGTAGAGTTCTTCTCCAACGGCGCCCTCGTCGGCACGGTGACGACGCCTCCGTACGATCTCACTTTGAGCAATGTCTCCGCCGGCACCTACTCGGTGAAAGCCGTCGTGACCGATGGCCTGGGCGTGACCAACACGTCCGCCACCGCCACCGTCACGGTCTGGGGCGCGACCGGCAGCCGCGCGGTGGCGTTCTTCGATTACGGCCGCGGCGCCGGCACCGGCCCGAATGTGCTTTCCTTCGACGTGAACAACGCCGCCGGTCCACTGACCAACCGCGCGACCGGCGAGACGCTGGCAGAGTCGCTGACCCTGACGACCGTCGGCAGCCCGACTGGCGGCAATGTCGTTGAAGCCCTGCCCGCCGGCACGCCCGCGTACGACGTGTTCAACGGCCACTGCGACCTGAGCGGCATCTGCGCCGCCTACATGAACACGCCGGGCCAGTCGTGCTCGATCCTTTTGAACAACCTCAATCCGCTATTCCGCTACCGCCTCGTCGGCACGGTGAACCGCAACAACGCCGCCTACACCAACCGCATCACGCGCGTGGAATTGTTGGGCGCGGACGCGCTGGTTCCCGCGCACACCGCGGGCGTCGTCGCGAGCGGCTTGGCCGTCAACCAGGCCGACTTGATTTGCTACAACCCTACCGGCGAATACGTGGCTTGGACGGACATCGCTCCGGGAGCGGATGGCACGATTGAATTGAGAAGTTCCATGGCCACCACCAACGTGGCCTACGCCCTCAGCGCCCTGCGCGTGGAAGCCTTCGCTCCCGTCCCGCAAATCGCCCTCACTGCGCCCACCAATGGCGCCGTGTTCCAAGCGCCCACCAACGTTGCGCTCAGCGCGACAGCCAGCGGTTTCGGCGGCGTCACCAACGTGCAGTTCTTCGGCGGCGCCAGCTTGCTGGGCCAGGATGCCACCGCGCCGTTCAGCTTTACGTGGACGGACGCACCGGTGGGCGTGCATCCGCTGACGGCCGTGGCCTTTGACTCCCTCGGCGGACGCGGCACGTCGAGCGTGGTCAGCATCACCGTCAACCCTCCGCCCACCAACTCGACAGCGCCTTTTGTTCTCAGCCAGGTTCCAGTGGCCGGGGCGACCGTTCCCAACACCCTCACCTCAATCCAGGTCACGTTCAGCGAATCCGTCACCGGCGTGACGTCAGGCGACCTCCTCGTGAACAGCGCGCCGGCGTTGGGCGTGAGTGGCTCCAACGCGACCTACACTTTCACCGTCGCCTCGCCGCCGTACGGCCCCGTGCAGGTGACCTGGGCTGCAAGCCACGGCATCGCCGATCGCGGCGTGCCCCCGCTGTCGTTCGACGGTGCGGCGGTCACCAACACCTGGAGCTACAACCTGGTGGACCGCGCGGCGCCGACGGTGGTTTCCCAAGACCCGCTGGCCGGCTCGGTCGTCAGCAACTTGGCGCAGCTCACTGTCACGTTCTCCGAAGCCGTCACCGGCGTGAACGCCAGCGACCTGCTCATCAACGGCAGCCCGGCCTTTGGCCTCGTTGGCGGCAACGACACCTACACCTTCGCGTTCTCGCAACCCGCCGCCGGGACCATTTCCGTGACGTGGGACGCCGCCCACGGCATCACCGACCTGGCGTCGCCCCCCAACGCTTTCGACGCCGCCGGCGCGGGCGCGATGTGGCAATACACCCTGGATTCGCGGACGATCTTCGTTCAATCGAACAGCGTCTGGGGCTTCGTCAAAGCGTTCGCGGAAGCCTCCACGCCAATCGACGCCTGGCGGCAACCCGGCTTCGACGATGCGATCTGGTCCAACGCCCCGATGCCGTTCTTCTACGGCGACACCGCCTACACCAACGCGCAGAACCCCGGCACGGCGGTGAACGACATGCAGGGCGGCGCTTACAGCAGCCTCTACGGCCGAAAAACATTCACCGTGGCCAACGCTGCCGCCGTCACGAACCTGCAACTGCGCGCCCAGAGCGACGACGGCTTCATCGCCTGGCTCAACGGCGTCGAAGTGGTCCGCTACAACATGGGGGCCGGCGACATTCCTTACAACGGCTCCGCCCCCGGCCCCATTAACGAACCGGGCGGTAACGGTGCGGCCTACATCCTCTACCCTTTGACCAACGGTCCCGCTGCCCTGGTCGATGGCACCAACGTCCTCGCGATCCACGCCTTCAACAACCAGCCGCTCACGAGCAGCGACTTCGGCATCAACGCCCAGCTCTTCGGCTACGCCGCCGACGCCGGCTTGGTCGCGCCGCGTCTCCTCGGCGTCAGTCCCGCCGCCGGCAGCCTCTTCTCGCTGAGCAGCGTCACGGTCACCTTCACGGAACCCGTGCAAGGGGTCGAAGCATCGGACTTGCTCGTGAACGGCGTCCCGGCCACGGGCTTGACCGGCGGCGATGCGGACTACGTCTTCACGTTCGCGCAGCCGGCCTATGGCCCAGTCGCCATCACTTGGGCCACGGGTCACGGCATCACCGACTTCGACACCACGCCCAAGCCCTTCGACGGCGCGGCGCTCGGCTCCACTTGGCAATACACGCTGCTGAATCCGAACGCGCCCGTCGTCGCCGCGCAGGACCCGCTCGCCGGCGCCACGGTCGGCGGCCTCACGCAGATCACCGTCACCTTCAACAAGCCCGTCACCGGCGTGAACGCGTCCGACCTGCTCGTGAACGGCGCGCCCGCTTCAACGCTTCAACCCTTCAACGCTTCGACGTACGCCTTCACCTTCCCGCAACCACCGCTCGGCAATGTCACCGTCGCGTGGGCGGCCAACCACGGCATCGCCGATACCGAGGTGCCGGCCAATGCCTTCGATGCCACGCGTCCCAGCAGCACTTGGTCGTACACGCTGTTGGACTTGGCGCCGCCCGCCGTCGCGGCCAAGGACCCGCCGGCTGGCGCGGGCGTCACCAACCTCACGCAAGTCCAGGTCACCTTCAGCGAGCCGGTCGCGGGCGTGAACGCCTCGGACCTTCTGATCAACGGTGTGGCCGCCACCAGCTTGAGCGGCTCCGGGTCGAACTACACCTTCTCTTTCCCGCAACCCAACGCCACCGTCATCACCGTCACCTGGGCGGCCAATCACGGCATCGCCGACCTCGCGACCACCCCCAATGCTTTCGACGCACAAGGGCCGGGCGCCACGTGGCAGTACCAGACGCCCGACACCGTCGCGCCCACCGTGGTCGCGATCACGCCCACACCGTTCGCCACCGTGCGCGCGCTCGCGGACCTCACGATCACCTTCACCGAAGCGGTGACCGGAGTGGACGCCGGCGACCTCTTGATCAATAGCGCGCCGGCCCAGGCCGTGGGCGGCTCCGGCGCGGGGCCCTACACGTTCTTGTTCCCCACGCCGCCCAATGGCGCGGTCGAAGTCCGCTGGACGCTGGGCCACGGCATTCACGATCTGGCCTCGCCGTCCAACGCTTTCGCGGGCGGGGAGTGGACTTACACGCTGGATCCCAACGCCAGCTTCGCCGGCAAGGTGCTCATTAACGAAATCATGTTCGACCCGGCTGGTGGCGCGCGGAGCAACGAGTGGATCGAGTTGCACAACATCGCCGCCGATCCCGTCAACCTCGCTGGCTGGCGCTTCACCAAGGGCGTCGATTTCACCTTCTCCAACGTCACTCTGCCCGCGGGCGGCTACCTCGTCGTCGCGGCCGACCCGGCTGCGTTCCGAGTGCGGTTCCCCACCGTCACCAACGTCGTGGGCGGCTGGCTCGGCTCGCTGGCGAACTCCGACGAGAACCTCGAGTTGGAGACGGTCCTCGGCGAGAAAGTGAACTCCGTCCACTACGCCAGCGAAGGCGACTGGGCGCGACGGGAACGCGGGATCGGATCGGACCAGGTCCTCAGCATCACGCGCAACGGCAGCACGGCCACCGTCACGGTCTTCGGCCACGGCTATACCGGCGGCGACCACGTCATCATCACCGGCGCCACGCAGCCGGAGTACAACGGTCGCTTTGCGATTGCCAGCCTGTCCGGTCCCAGCGCGTTCAACATCACCGTCAGCGGCACGCCCGCCACACCCGCCACCGGGAACATCGCCTGCCACCACGTCCTCGACGACGCGTTCTCTGGTTGGACGTGGTTCTGCGCCGCCGCCGGCTTTGGCAATTCGCTCGAACTGATCAACCCGGCCCTGCCGAACGGCTCCGGCCAGAATTGGTTGACCAGCGCAGCCGTGGGCGGCACGCCCGGACGCGCGAACTCCGTTGCGACCAACAACGTCGCCCCGCTCGTCGAGGACGTGACCCACTTCCCGCCCGTGCCGAAATCCACCGACCCCGTGGGCATCACCGCCCGCGTGCAGGACGAACTCACCAACGGCGTTACCGCGGTCACGCTCTTCTATCGCAACCACACCGGCACGTCGCCCGGCGCGTTCACCGGCACGGGCATGTTCGATGACGGCGCGCACAGCGACGGCGTGGCGCGCGACGGCCTCTATGGCGCGGTCTTGCCGGCGATGGGCAACGGCACCGTGATCGAGTTCTACGTGCAGGCCACCGACACCGCCGGCCTCGTGCGCACCTGGCCGGCCCCCGCGACGGACACCAACGGTCCCAGCGCCACCTACGGCACGCCCGGCCAGTTCGCCAACGCGCTCTACCAGGTCGATAACGAAATCATCACCAACACCATGCCGGCGCTCCGCTTGGTTTTGTCAGGCACCGAGCGGGCCATCTTCCCGCCCAACAACCGCAACAGCGACGCCGCCATGAACTGCACGCTCCTCAGCACCGACGGCGACGGCGTGAAAGTCCGCTACCGTTGCGTCACGCGCGTTCGCGGCGCCGGCACCCGCGGCCGCAACCCGCCCAACAACCGCATCGACATCCCGAATGACAACCGTTGGAACAACCTGGCGGCGATCAATCTGAATTCGCAGTTCGTCCACGCCCAGTTGCTCGGCGGCGTCCTCGCTCTGAAATCCGGCGTCGCCGCCGAAAAGGCGCGCGTCGTGCAGTATCGCATCAACGGCTCGAACCCCGCGCCCATCACGGCGCCGGTCAACGGCAGCGGTCAGGGCGCGGGCTGGGGCGCGTTCGTGTTGCTGGAGCCGCCGAATGGCGATCTGGCCAGCGACATTTACCCCCTCAACGGCGGCGGCAATTACTACCGTGTTTCGTCCGGCGGCCACGCTTTCGATTTCACCTACCAGAACGGCAACCTCAACGCCTACCTCTCACGCGGCATCTACAAGACCTCCAACCGCACCGAGAACGACTGGTCCGACCTGGAGCGGCTCGACGTCGCCATGAGCCAAGTCACGGTGAACGCCGACTACATCCAGGCCGTGAGCACAAACGTGAACGTCGGTGAATGGATGCGTTACTTCGCCCTCGGTTCGCTCATGAATTACGGCGAAACCGCCCTCTTCAACGGCATCGGCGACGACAGTGCCATGTACCGTGGACTGGCGGACCCGCGGTTCGTCCTCATCGGGCACGACTTCGACACCATCTTCGGCCAGGGCGACACCGGCGCCGGCTCCTATCCGATCAACACGAACTCGTCGATCTTCGTGATGCTCAATCCGCCCAACCCGAACGGCGCGCCGGGCACCCTGCAGACGCAGTTGCGGCGCTTCTTCACCAATGCTGCCTTCGCGCCGGTTTTCTACGCGGAGTTGAAAAAGATGTGCGACACGACGTTTAACCCGGCCAACCTGGACCCGCTGGTGGACCAACTGCTCGGCACGTGGGGCGGGATCGGTCCCGATGCCACCACCATCGCCAACATCAAGAGCTACGCCGCTTGCCGTCGTGCCGTCGCGCTCTCGCAAATTCCGCTCACACTCACCGTGGGTCACACCCTTGGCACGTCGGGCGGCCTGCCTTACACCACGACACCAAACGTCACGCTCTTCGGTTCGGCCAACGCCATCGACACGCGACGCGTGCTCGTTGCTGGGGCGCAAGCAAACTGGAACGCCTTCAACGCGCGCTGGACTAACACCGTCGCGCTCGCACCCGGCATCAATCGCGTCCACATCCAGTCCCTCGACAGCAACAATGTGGAGTTCGCCCGCGTCGCGCTCGACATCTGGTACGATGACGCCTCGGTGCAAACTGTCTCCGGCGCCATCGCCGCAAACACCATTTGGACCGCCGCCAACGGGCCTTATCAAGTCACGGCCAACCTCACGATCAACAATGGCGCGACGCTCACCATTCAGGCCGGCACAACCGTCTATCTCGCCGCCGGCGTGAACCTCACCGTCGCCAACGGCGGTCGCCTGCTGGCGGAGGGCGCGGACACCGCCCACATTCGCTTCAGTCGCGTGCCGGGCGGCGGCAACTGGGGCGGCATTACGGTCAACGGCGGCGCCGGCTCTCCGGAGACGCGCATTGCCTACGCCGACTTCGAGGCTAACGGCTCCACCGCCATTCACTCCTCCGGCGGCACCGTCTTCCTCGACCACCTCACCTTCGGTAACACCGCCGTCCAGTACCTCTCTCTCGACGGCTCGTCGTTCGTGGTGCAGGACTGCGTCTTCCCCAGCGCCACGGGCCTGTTTGAACTGGTCCACGGCAACGGCGGCCTCAAGGCGGGCGGGCGCGGTCTCTTCCTGCGCAACTTCTTCGGCGTGGCCAACAGCGTGTCGGGCAACTTCAACGACGTGGTCGATTTCACCGGCGGCAACCGCCCCGGCCCCATCCTGCAATTCCTCGACAACGTCTTCATCGGTTCCGGCGACGACCTGCTCGACCTCGATGGCACTGACGCCTGGATCGAAGGCAACATCTTCCTCCACGCGCACAAGAACGGCTCGCCCGATTCGTCGAGTGCGATCAGCGGCGGCCTGACCGGCAGCGACCGCTCGGAGATCACGATCGTCGGCAACCTGATCTACGACTGCGACCAGGCGGCCAACGCGAAGGAAGGCAACTTCTACACCTTCTACAACAACACGATTGTGCGCACGACCAAGCGGGGCGGCACGGACACGGTGAGTTGCGTCGGCTTGCTGGCAGACGTGAATACGGCGGAAGGGGCCGGTCTGCATTTCGAGGGCAACATCATCGACGACGCGGAGCAGTTGGTGTATGGGCGGACGAACGCGGTGGTGACGTTCACGAACAACCTCATCAGCCGGCTGGCGGGCGCGGCGTGGACCGGCCCAGGCGGGAACAACGGGACGAACGATCCGTTGTTCAAGTACGTGCCGGCGGTGACGGAGACGAGCAATTTCACGAGTTGGGCCTCGGCGCAAGTGTTGTGGGATTGGTTCAGCCTGCGCACAGGTTCGCCTGCCGTGGGCGCCGGGCCGAACGGACGCGATCAGGGCGCAGTAGCGTCTGCTCCCTCGCCCCTCGGAGGGGAGAGGGCTGGGGTGAGGGGCGCCTCGATCTCCGGCGAACCCATTGGCACGACGCCGCTGACCAGCGCCACGCTGAAGGTCGGCTTGAACCGCACCGGCAGCGGCATCCCCGCGGGAAGCTGGGCCAATGGCTCCGGCTTCACACACTACCGATGGCGGCGCGACGGCGGCGGGTGGAGCGTGGAAACGCCCATCGCCACGCCCATCACGCTCACTGGCCTCTCCAGCGGCCCGCACTACGTCGAGGTCGTGGGCAAGAACGACGCCGGCTTCTACCAGGACGACGCGGCCTTCGGCGTCGATGCCGTGATCTCCCGCTCGCGCACTTGGACGGTGAATCCCGCCGCGTCGCCGCTGCGCATCAATGAAGTCCTCGCCGCCAACGACTCGGCAGTGAACCATAATGGCACCACGCCGGATATGATCGAACTCTACAACGCCGGTCCCACTACGCTCGACTTGAGCGGCGTGCGGCTGACCGACACCACGGCGGACCCGGACCTGTTCCTCTTCCCGCCCGGGACCACGCTGGCCGCCGGAGGCTATCTCGTGCTCTACGCCAACGACCCGGACGGCACGCCTGGATTCCACCTTGGCTTCAACCTCAGCCAAGAGGGCGACACCTTTTACCTCTATGACAGCGCGGCCAACGGCGGAGCGTTGATCGACTCCGTGAGTTTCGGCCCGCAAATTCCCGACCTCTCCATCGGCCGCCTTGCCTCCCCTCTCCCATCGGATGGGAGCGGGGCCGGGGGTGAGGGTTGGGCCTTGACGCGACCGACGTTCGGCGCCCCGAATCAAGCCATGACGCAAGGCGATCGCACCCGGCTCAAGATCAACGAGTGGCTCGCGGCTGGGCAATCGCTCTTCGCGAACGACTTCATCGAACTTTACAACCCCGACCCGCAGCCTGTGAGCCTGGGCGGCCTTTACCTCACTGACAATCCGTTGGGCTGGCCGGATCAGCACCAGATCGCGGCGCTCAGTTTCATTCCTGCCTACGGCTACTTGCGGTTCTTCGCCGACGCCGACGCGGGGCAAGGCCCGGATCATCTGAACTTCCAACTCAGCCCGGACCAAGGATCCATCGCCCTCAGCTTGCCGGATTTGACCGTGATCGACTCCGTCGTGTACCAGGCGCAGTGGCCGGACCTCTCGCAAGGCCGCAGCCCGAATGGCTCCAGCCCCATCTACTCTTTCATCCAGCCGACACCGGGCGGGCCGAACCCGCTCATCCGCAGCGCCACGGCCGGCCAGCAAGTCGTGCCGCTCGTCCTGCTCAACCAGGTCTGGCGCTACAACCAGGACGGCTTCGACCTCGGCACGGCTTGGCGCGCGGTGGGCTACGACGACACCAACTGGCCGTCCGGCGCGGGCGCGCTGGGCTACGAGAACGGCAACAATGCGCTCTCGCAGTCGCTCACCAACACCGTGCTGAACCTGGCCAATCAGTTCGGCACGAACATCCCCACGTTCTACTTCCGCACGCACTTCACGTTCACCAACGTCGCGGCCTCCGTCACATTCGTGTTGACGAACCTGCTGGACGACGCCGAGGTCATCTATCTGAACGGCGCCGAGCTGTTTCGCCAGAACCTGCCGTCCGGCCCGATTGACTTTGGCACGATCGCCAGCGTGAACTCGGAAGCGGCGTTGGCGGAGGCCACCGTCACCCCGACAAACCTCGTCCAGGGCGACAACGTCCTCGCCGTTGAAGTCCACCAGAGCACCCTCAGTTCCGCCAGCGACATCATGTTCGGCCTGGCCGTCACCGCGCTCATCACGACCAACCAAGCCACGCCGGCCTCTGTCGTGCTCAACGAAGTGTTGGCCAACAACGCCGGCTTCGCGGAACTCGATGGCACCACTCCGGACTGGGTCGAGTTGTATAACCAATCCGCCGGCCCCGTCGATCTGAGCGACCTCAGCCTGACTGACGACAGCACTCTCCCGCGTCGCTGGGTCTTCCCGCCCGGCAGCGTCATCGCTGGCGGCGGCTACCTGCGCCTCTTCTGCGACGCCGACAAGCCGGCCACGAACAACAACACCGGCTTCGGACTCAAGATCACCGGCGATGCCATCTACCTGTTCGACGCGCCCGCCAACGGCGGCAGTCTGCTGGACGCGGTGGCGTTCGGTTTGCAGGCCGCCGACTTCTCCGTGGGCCGCATCCCGAACGGCACCGGCGCCTGGGCGCTGACCTATCCAAGTTCCTCTGCCGCGAACGTCGCCGCCCCGCTCGGCAACGCGCTCAATTTGAAAGTCAACGAGTGGATGGCCGATCCTTCCTCCGGTGACGACTGGTTTGAACTCTTCAATCCAGAATCGCTCCCCGTCTCCCTTGGCGGCTATTGCCTGACCGACGATTTGAACAACCGCACTAAGCAACTGATCGCGCCGCTCTCCTTCATCGGCGTCAGCACGAACGGCTACCAGATGTTCCGCGCCGACGGTAACACCGGCGCGGGCGCCGACCATGTCAGCTTCTCTCTCAAGGCCAGCGGCGAGGCCGTGGGTCTGTCCACGCCGGCGGGCACGCTGATCGACGGCTATGCCTTCACCAGCCAAGACAAAGGCGTTTCGGAAGGGCGCTTCCCGGACGGCGGCGCGGTCATCGTGCGCTTCCCCGGCACGGATTCGCCCGGCGACTCGAATTGGCGGCTGCTGGATTCGGTCGTCGTCAACGAAGTCCTCACGCACACCGACCCGCCACTCGAAGACGCCATCGAGTTGCGCAACTTCTCCGCGCAGGCCATCGACCTCGGCGGCTGGTGGCTAAGCGACGACAAGGGCTTCCTGCGGAAGTACCAAATTCCGTTCGGCACCACCCTGCCCGCCAACGGCTACGCGGTCTTCTACGAAAACGTCTTCAGCAACCGCGTCCTGGCGGCGATGCCGTTCTCGCTCGGCTCCAAGGGCGACGAAGTCACGCTCTCCGCCTCCAGCAATGGCGTCCTCACCGGCTACCGTGCCACGGCGAAGTTCGGTGCGGCGGAAAACGGCGTGTCCTTTGGCCGCTATGTCACGAGCGATGCCCGCGAGGAATTCGTGGCCTTGAGCGCGCGCAGCTTCGGCCAGGACGATCCGGGCAGCCTGGAGCAATTCCGCCTCGGCACCGGCGCGTCGAACGCCTATCCGAAAGTCGGCCCCATCGTCATCAGCGAGATCATGTACCACCCGCCGGACATGGGGACGAACGACAACCCGCGCGACGAGTTCATCGAACTTCACAACACCGGCACGGTGCCCGTCGCGCTTTATCATCCGGCGTATCCGACCAACACTTGGCGCTTGCGCGACGCGGTGGATTTCAATTTCCCCACCAACGTGGTGCTGCCGGCGGGGGGCGACCTCGTCATCGTCAGCTTCGATCCAGTCAACGACCCCGCGACGCTCGCCGTCTTCCGCACCAACTTCAGTCTCGGCGCCGACGTCGCGATCCTTGGCCCTTACTCGGTCAAGCTCGCCAACAGCGACGCCAAAGTGGAACTCTACAAGCCCGACGCGCCGGTCTTGCCGCCCGATCCCGACGCCGGCCAAGTGCCTTACATCTTGGTCGAGCGCATTCACTATTACGACAGCGGCTTCTGGCCGATTGGCCCGGACGGCGGGGGCTCCGCACTCCAACGCACGAGCCTCACGCAGTTCGGCAACGACCCGGCCAACTGGACCGCCGCCACACCCACGCCCGGCCACCAGCCCAGCGCGGGCGAAGACACCGACGGCGACGGGATGCCTGACGCTTGGGAACTGGCGCACCAGTTGAATCCGAACAGTCCGACGGATCGCAACACCGATGCCGACGGCGACGGCTTGAGCAACTTCCAGGAATATCAGGCCGGCACCGATCCGCGCGACCCGCTCAGCGTGCTGCGCTTCCAAACCATCAACCCCGTGCCCGCGACCAACGGCGTGGAACTCGTCTTCCGCGCCATGGCGGGCCAGAGCTACACCATCCAGTACTCCGACCAGATCAATCCGATGAACTGGCAGCGGCTGACGGACGTTGACGCCGCCGGGATGGATCGGGTGATCGCCCTCCCCGCGCCGATGTCCGTGACGCACCGCTTCTACCGCATCGTCACGCCGAAGCAGTAGGCGGGAAACACCGCAAACGAGTGTCTTGCGCGGCGCAACCATCCCGGCAGAGAGTCCCACTGGAAAGCGGGTTCAAGAGAGCCTCTTTCAGAACTGTAGCAGCCGACGTGAGGAGGCTCTGTTTCCATTGAAGTTTGAGCCTCCTCACGTCGGCTGCTACGGGGTTCTGCAATTGCCTCAAGAGTGCGCGTTGTCCGTGGCAAACGCCTACGGAGACGGCCGCGCGCAGTTCTACTTCCCCGCCTTCCCCACCGTGGTCTGAAACTCCGGCACGCCGGCGACGATGAGTTCCTTCATCTGTTCGTAAACGAGGTCTTCGCCGCCCGGCGGGCACAGGCCGAGATAGGCCACGAAGGCCCAGCGTTGCAGGACGCCGGTGCGGACGAGGTCGCGCGCCATCCACCACATGCGTTGCGCGTGGTCGGCGGTCAACTGGTTGTCCGCCACGAACCAATAGACGTACACGGCGTGCGAAAGCACCGGCTGGCCGTTGGCGCCGCGGACGGTGCCTTTCGCGGTCAGCTTCACCACGGTCAAATCGTACGGCTGCGGGCGGGTGATCCGCAGGGTGTCCGTCTCCGTCTTCATGATCTGGAAGCCTTGCCCCGTGAGGCAGTATTGCGGCTGGTGAATGCTGGTGCGGTCGCCGCCCATCAGCACCACGTTGTTCAGGAATTGCAGGCCGTTGGTTCCGCGATACAGCCGCTGCCCGTACACCGTGTCCTTGGGCAGCCACTCATAAACCACGCGCGCGACCGGCAGGTTGGTGGAGGTGTAGTGCAGCACTTGCTCCGGCAGGAACACGCTGTTGCTGCCGGCGAGAAACGTGCCGCCGGCGTTGGTGGCGCCGTTGGAGCCGTCTTCCTGGCCCGGCATCAGGACGGGAACCACCTTCACGCCCGGCTTGCCCAGCCGCTGGTTGGACCGCGCGTGCGCGAGGAAACCTCCGGTCAGCCCCACCAGCAGCACAGTGGTGATGAGCACGCTCCACACGCGGCGGCTCACCGGAAACGCCAGGGCTGCATCCAGCGGGGAACTCCCAATCAGTGGACCACCGGACTTGCCGTCCTCCGGCGGGGCCGCGGGTTTCTCCGCCAGCCAATGGCTGAGCACGACCACGGCGATGAGCGATGGCACGTAAGGCAGCAGACTGAACCACGCGCTTTCATGCACCCAGTTGCCGGTCTGCTGACCGAAGGCTTCCGCCGCGATGATGATGCACAGCAGGCGGATCACGTTGCTCAACACCGCCAGCGGAAACGCCGTCGCGACGACCAGCGCGCGCCGCCACGGCGACCTCAGGGAAACAAAACCGAGAATGATCGTGAAGGCCAGGAAGGCCGTCAGGCTGCGAATGCCGCTGCACGCCGCCGCGATCTCGTATTGGAACTTCCCGGTCGGCTCCCAGAGCATGGTGCCCTGCCGGATGACGTTGATCCCGAGCGCGCCGTGCGAAATGGCCACGCTGATCTTGGTGGAGAGCAGGCGCAGCGGGAAGGTGATGCGCTCGGCGGTGTTGCCCAGCGGGAGACAAAACGCAAAGAGAACGAACGGGAAGAACGTGGCCCGCAGCCACTGCGGCCCCCAGATCACGCCGGTCAACCCGTAGAGGCCGACGAAGAAGCCGACGACCGAAATCCGCGCCTGCTGGACCAGAAATCCCAGGACGTGAAAGACGAGTCCCAACGCCACCAGCGCGAGGGCCGGCCACCAAACGCGCTTCTGCACCGCGGCCCACTCGCGGCGGTTCCACCACATCAACGCCAGAACGATGAACGGGATCAGGTAGCCAAGCTGGTCGTCCTCCCGCTTCTCGTAGCAGTAGTCCAGCCACGAAAAGAGGCTGGGCGTGCTGACGTAGCCGAGGGTGGAGTTGCCCAGGAAATGGAACAGCGCCAGCCAGGCCAGCAGCAGGAGCACGAACCAGCCCTGTCCGGGGAGTTGCGCCAGCACCTGCCGCAATTCGTCGGTGAAGGCCGGCGGTTTCTCGGAGCCTGAATTCTGTTGGTTGCTCATCGCTGCCTATTCTGAGCCGGTTTCCGACCGTTCGTTCAAGAAAAACTCTGAAGACCCCCGCATGGTGCATCGGGTAGCGCAGGTTTTCCAACCTGCCGTAGCGCCGACTTTCTAGTCGGCAGGGCGCTCGACCTCCCGGATCGCTTGCCGTTTCCAACGTCTGCAGGTTGGAAAACCTGCGCTACGGCAGACTGGGAAGTCTGCGCTACGAGTGCCCCCGAACCGAGCTTGATGCAGCTTTGCGCGTGGTGGCCGCTTCAGCCGCGGAAGAACACCAGCCACACCAGCACCAGCATCGGCGCCATGAACGGCAGGGTGAACCGGAACACGAAGCCGAGGAAGCCCGGCGTGTGGACCTTCGCGTGGTCCGCGATGGACTTGACCATGAAGTTCGGGCCGTTGCCGATGTAGGTGTTCGCGCCGAAGAAGACCGCGCCCACGCTCACGGCCAGGACGTACTTGTTGAAGGCCGCGTTGCCCAGCAGGAAGGCGATTTCGATTTGCTCCACGGTCACGGCGCCTTTGGCCAGATGACCGGAGTGATACTTCTTCAGAGCCAGGAAGGTTTGTTGCACCGCGTCGGTCTGTTGCGCGAGGTCGGCGCCGCCGTTCTGGATGAGATGCTGCACCGCGGCGATGGTGTCCTGATGAATGAAGGCGCCGAAGATGGCCTTGAGGAAACTCAGGTAGGTGGGCGCGTTGTCGAGCACGCTCGAGAGCGTGCCCGCGCCCCAGTAGAAGAAGCCCGCGGTGGGACTGCCCATTTGGCCGGCGTGGAGCTGCAGCCAATCGAGCGCGGGCATCATCGTGGCGAAGATGCCAATGAAGAGGATCGCCACCTCCTTGATGGGGTGGAAGGTGAAGTGGTTGGCTTCGTGGACCTGCTTCTTGGTGGTGAAGTAGGAACCAAGCGACGCCGCGACCATGATGCCTTCGCGCAAGAACGGCGGGTCTTCGATGAACACGGCCCCCAGGATGGCGGCCAGAAACACCAAGTTGCCCAGACCCTGGAACCGCCACTCCTCGTGCAACGTCTCCATCACCCGCACCGCCACGGGCGCGCGGCGATAGTTCCGCAGGTCGAGGACGTAGAACATCACCAGCAACACGCCCACGCCCACGGCCCACATCGGCCAGCAATGCTCCGCCACCCACCAGAACGGAATGCCTTTCAGGTAGCCGAGGAAGAGCGGTGGGTCGCCGATGGGCGTGAGGCACCCACCTACGTTGGACACGATGAAAATGAAGAAGACGACGTGGTGGGCGGTGATGCGGTATTTGTTCATCCGCAACCAGGGCCGGATGAGCAGCATCGACGCGCCGGTCGTGCCGAGCAGGTTGGCCACGATCGCGCCCACGGCAAGGAAGACAACGTTGACCAACGGCGTGGCTTCGCCCTTCACGTTGATGTGAATTCCGCCGGACACGATGAACAGCGAGCCGATGAGGGCGATGAAGCTCACATATTCATGCGCGACGTGGAGCACGGTGCCGCTCGCGGGCTGGGGCAGGACCAGCAGGTAGTAGTTCAGCGTGACGGCGGCGAGCGCGAGCGCCGCTTTGGGGTAATGCTTCCCCCACCAGTCGGCGAAGAAGAGTGGCGCCAGCGCAATCAGCGCCAACAGCGCGCCGAACGGCAGGATCATCCACGGATTCGGTTCGTAACCCATGCTCACCAATTCACTGGCACGGCGATCTTCTTCCCGAACTTGTTCGTGTAGAAAATCTGCCGCTGGGCCAGGCCGTACTCGTGGACCAGTTTCGTGATTTTTACGTCGTAGCAGCAGTACTCGGCGATCTCCAGCATCTTGCCCTCGCGGAACCAGCGGATGGCTTGCAAGCCCTCGCTCGTTTTCTCGACCCCCAGCGTGGCCGTGGCGATGGTGTCGAGCGAGAGCCGGTGCGGCAGGGCTTTCTGCAATTCCACCAACATGTCGAGCGTGCGGAGTTGCTCCGGGTCGAAGAAGTCGTTGTGGCCGGCCAGCACTTCGTAATCGAACCGCAGGTTGTTAAAGCCCACCACCAGATCGGCCCGGCGCAGCTCCTCAATCAGGTCGCCGACTTGGCGCTCGCTGTAAATCCGGTAGTCGCCGCGGGCGGTGCTGAAGGTCACGCCTACGCTCATGCGCATGGCGCGAATGTTGTTCCAGCCCCCGACTTCTTCGGCGGACTTCTGCGTTTCCAAGTCGAAATAGACAATGTTCTTCATCGTGCGGCCAAGCCGCGAATCGGTGTCCAGCGCGGGCGGATGGAGCGACTCCCGTTCAGCTTGAACCCCGATTTTGAATCACCACGAAACATACGAAACACACGAAAAGGCTGGCCCCATTTCATCATTTTCCATCGCGCGACTCTTGGGCAGGGCCAGCAGGACGGTTCCGGTTCTGCTTTCGTGTGTTTCGTGGTGCCCACTTCGGATTTCAGGTTCAGATGACCTCGCGGTACACGTCCGGGTGCGGGCGGGTAATGACCACGGCGTTCACCAGCACGCCGGCGTCCGCAATGACGCGGCGACCGGCGGCCACGGCCGAGTTCACCGAACCTACGTCGCCGGTCATGGTGCAAAAGGCCTTTCCTCCCAGCGCCATCGCCAGGCGGACTTCCATCAGGGTGACCGGCGCCGCTTTCGCCGCCGCGTCTGCCGCCAGGATGAGTGTGGCGACGTTGAAGGATTCCAGGATGCCGAGTGCGCCGCCATCCATCGGCGGCGCTTGCGTGCGGCCCAGCGCGATGAACACGTCCGGGTGGACGTTCGGAATGTAGGTCTGGTCGATGAGGCAGCCGCCCGCGGCTTCGGCACCCGCGGTCACGGCGCTTTGCACGGCGGCCGTTTCGCCTCCGATCAGGACCATGTATTTCCCGGAGCAGATCGAGCGCGACAGGAGCAGATGGACGTTGCCGGCCTTGAGCATGGTGTCCGCCACGGCGAATCCGGCGGCGACGCTGGAGAGTTCAATGAGTCCGATGGATTTGTTCATGGTCGCGAAAGGTGGAGGCTGGATTCGGTCACGGCGGACACCACGGCGTCGAACGGCGCGTGCAGGATCGCGCCCAGCGCCTTCTCCGGTATTTCGCCGATTTGCTGGCCGGCACGCACGCGCTCGCCCGTTTTGACGAGGGGCTTGTTGAGCGCGCCGGCGCCTTGCCGGAGCGGCAGGACGACTTGCTTCGGCTCGATGACGGCATCGTGGAACGGCGCGGGCAGGTCGTATTGCTCGACGTGGAGTCGGCGCGTCAGCGACTTGATCGGCACGCGCCGTCCGTCGCGCATGGGATGGACCCGGACTTCGGTGTGACCGGTCCATTTCAAGTTGGCTTGGCGCATCGCGGCCTTGGAGTCGTCGCAAGCTTCCTTGGGGTAAAGTTCCTCTGGGCAGGCGAACAGAGTGCAAAGCCCGCACGAGCAGCAGAGTGCGGCCCAATGGTTCCAGTAGTCCGCGCCCGTCGCCGTGAAGGCCAGGCTGCGCATGACTTGGTGGGGTTCGACCGCGTAGCCGAGGAGGAACCGCGGGCAGTACTCCGTGCAATAGCGGCATTGGTCGCACGCGGACTTGCCGATCTTGGCCTGGGTCGGGTTGGGCTTGAGCTTGCGCTCGATGACGTGGTGATCGCGCGGCAGGATGATCACGCCGGTGGCCGTCTTGGTGATGGGCGTGTCGAGGTTGTCCGTGGTCTGGCCCATCATCAGGCCGCCAATGCAGAGCACCGGATCGCGCGTCGTCAGGCCGCCGGCGGCGGCGAGGCATTCGCGGTAACTGGTCCCGATGGGCACCGTGAGGGTCACCGGACGTTGCACCGCGCCGGCGATGGTGAGCGTCTTGTGCGTGACGGGCCGGCCCGCCGCGGCAGCGGCCACGTTGACCAGGGTTTCGACATTGTTCACGACCACGCCCACCTGGATCGGAATGCCCGTGGGCGGGATCAACCGGCCCGTCACGGAATAAACCAAGTCATACTCGTCGCCGGCAGGGTAGTAATCGCCCAGCAGTTGCACGCGCACGCGGGTGCCCCGGCAGGCTTCTTGGACGGCCTCGACAGCGGCCTGCTTCTTGGCCTTGATGCCGACGACGCCGTCTTTCGCGCCGACCGCGTCCATGACGAGTTCCACGCCACGGACGATTTGGGCGGCGGCGCGTTCCATCACGACCGCGTCCTTGTGCAGCAGCGGTTCGCACTCGGCGCCGTTGGCGATGACGGTGTCGGCTTTGGCGGCGAGTTTGACATGCGTGGGAAATCCGCCACCGCCCGCGCCGACCACGCCCGCGGCCCTGACTTTTTCAACCAAGTTCATGAACGGGCGCGAGGATACGGCGGCGCGCCCAAATGACAACCACTTTGAACTGGACGGCACAGGAAACAGGAGCGCAGAAGATCGTGTCCGCGCTCCCAGTTTCCAGACTCAAGGGAGGCCCTGTCAAAACCTCGCGGGCGTAGCGGCGTCTCGGCAGAGCGCCGCCCTGCAAGGCAGAAGGCAAAAGGCAAAAAGATG
>JACRJZ010000045.1 GCA_016219875.1 Verrucomicrobiota bacterium
AGGCTCAGACATCCTGAGCCGTGGAACGCGCCTGGGCCGCCCGGTGAGGGCACCGGGCCTACAAGGCACGCCTTTCCTGTAGGCCGGGTCCCCTGACCCGGTGAACGCCGCTTCATCTCGATTCCTGGCCTCCACAAAACCGTGCGGACGACTCAGGACGTCAGAGGCTCATCCCTTGTGCGTTTGCCGATAGTCGCTGGGCGCGACCTCGTTGACGGCTTTGAAGACGCGGGAGAAATAGAGCTGGTCGTCGTAGCCGAGGCGCGCGGCGATGTCTTTCACGCTGAGGGCCGTGGTGTCGAGAAGCTGGCAGGCCAAGTGCATCCGCAGGCGGATCAGGTAGTCGATGGGCGAATACCCGGTCTGCGCGCGGAAGAGTGCGCTGTAGTGGGAGGGCGAGAGATGGGCCATCGCCGCGAGGGCGGACACCCGCAGCGGCTGGGCGAGGTGTTGCTTCATGTAGTCAATACTCTGGGCGATCCGTTGCCGCGCGTCCGGTTCACCGCGCCAGTGGCCGCGCCGATGCCAGATCATCGCCCCAGCCAAGTGGGCCAGGGTCCGCGCGGCGTAAAGCAGTTGCGCCGGCGCGTAGCCGTGTTCGAGCACGTCGAGCGCCTCCTCAAACAACGCGAGGAGCTGCGGGTCTTCGCCAAGGTAGAGCGCCGGCGCCTCCCGGCTGACGCCCAGTTCCGCGAGCAGGGGCAGGACATGGTCGCCGGTGACGTGAAACCACGCGAGCGTCCACGGCTTCTTCTCGTCCGCGCCGTAGAGATGCGGTGTGTCCGGCGGCACGACGAGCAGATCACCCGCACGAACGTCTTTCCGCTGCCCGGCCATCTCGCACCAGCCGGCGCCTTGGGTGCAGTAGATGAAAATGGCTTGGTCCACGCCTGCGGCCCGCTCGCGCAGGTGGCCGGCGGCCTTGGGAAAATAGCCGATGTCCGTGGGCAACCATCCGGCCAGCAGCGGGTGCTGCCGGGCGCGGGCCACCACCTCGCGCGGCAACACCACAATCCGCTGGCCAGGGAAGCCATCGCCTTTCTCCGGGCGGTTCATGCGTGGGCGGACTGTGGCACGAGGCGCGGGATTTCTCCATCTGAATTGCTGCCGGAGGCGATCGGTAATGGCCTCTCCTTCATTCGGAAGAGAGGTGGCGAGCCTCAGAACTCCTGAGCCGTGGAATTGGCTTGGGCCTCCCGGTGAGGGCACCGGGCCTACAAGCGACGTCGCGGCTGTAGGCCGGGTCCCCTGACCCGGCGTCCCTCGATCCACCCCGATTCCATGAGCCTGTGCAATCTCCCCTGCCGGATCAGGAAGTCCGAGCCTCACACGAGCAGCGCGGGCCAAGCCGATCGAAGCCGGTCCGACGCGGAAATCCTCACAGCGCCCCGAAGCGCCGGTGCCGCCGCGTGTATTCCTCCAGCGCCCCGAAGAACTCGGCCCGGCGGAAGTCGGGCCAGAGCGTGGGCGTGACCACGAATTCGGCGTAGGAAATCTGCCAGAGCAGGAAGTTGCTCACGCGCATCTCGCCGCTCGTGCGGATGAGCAGATCGGGATCGGGAAACTGCTGCGTGTAGAGGTGCTGGGCGATGGCCAACTCGTTGATCTCCGCCGGATCAAGCCGGCCTTCCTTCGCCTTCTTGGCGATGCTGCGGACGGCTTCGACGATCTCCTGCCGCCCGCCGTAACTGAGCGCCAGAATCAGGGTCAGGCCGTTGTGCTTCGACAACGCCTCGCGGGTCTTGGCGAGTTGCTCCTGCACGAACTCCGGCAGGCGATAGATCTGACCGATGACTTCCAGCCGGACGTTGTTGCGGGTGAGTTCGCCGATCTCGTTCTTGAGGAACCGCGCGAGATACTTCATCAACGTGTCCACTTCGTCCTTGGGCCGATTCCAGTTCTCGACGGAGAAGGCGTAGAGGGTGAGATACTTGACGCCCACCTCGCCGGCCGACCGCACGACGGCGCGCACCGACTCGACGCCGTTGCGATGGCCTTCCACCCGCGGCAACCCGCGCTGTTTGGCCCAGCGTCCGTTCCCATCCATGATGATCGCCACGTGAACGGGGATCGCAGCTTTGGCCTGGGGACTCAGTTGGACGGCGTGGGCGGTCACGGGGAATTGCCGATTGCCGATTGCCGATTTCAGATTGCGGATCAGACGAAGATGGTCTGGTCGCGCGCCGGACCGACTGACGCGATGAACAGCTTCGCCCCCGTCAGGTCCGAAATTGCCTTGAGGTAGTTGCGGCAGGCCACCGGGAGTTGCTTGAACTCTTTGGCGGCGGTCGTGGGCGTTTTCCATCCGGGGAATTCCGCATAGACCGGCTGGCACTGCGAGAGCACTTCGATGTCGTTCGGCACGTAGTCGTATTTTTTCCCGGCGTGCCGGTAGCCGATGCAGACCTTGATCGTCTCCATTGTGTCGAGGCCGTCGATGTTGGTGATGGCGAGATCGTCGAGGCCGTTGACCATGGCAGCGTGGCGCGTAGCTACGGAATCGAACCACCCGCAGCGGCGCGGGCGGCCGGTGGTGGCGCCGAACTCCCGGCCCATCGCGTGCAGCATGTCGGCGATCTCGGCGTTTTCGGTCGGCAGCGGGCCTTCGCCGACGCGGGTGGTGTAGGCCTTCATCACGCCGACCACGCGGTCGATGCGGTTCGGCGGCACGCCGGAACCGGTGCAAGCGCCGCCCGCCGTGGTGTTGGACGACGTCACGAACGGATACGTGCCGTGGTCGATGTCCAGGAACGTGCCTTGCGCGCCTTCGAAGAGGATGTTCTGCCCACGCCCACAAGCCTTGTGCAGCATGATGACCGTGTTCGCCACGAACGGCTTGAGGTAATCGCCCGCGGCCCGGTAGGCGGCATGGACTTTCTGGAAGGAAAGCGGCTTGGCCCCGAAGGCCTTGAGGACTTCGTTGTTCTCCTTGAGGCGCTGCTTGAGCCGCTCTTCGAAACGCGGCGGGTTGACGAGGTCGATGACCCGCATCCCGACGCGCGCCGCCTTGTCGCCGTAACACGGACCGATGCCGCGCTTGGTAGTGCCGATCTTGTGGCGGCCCTTGAGCACTTCGCGCTGGGCGTCCAACTCGCGGTGATACGGGAAAACGACGTGCGCCGTCTCGCTCAGAAAGAGATGGCCGGACACCTTGACGCCCAGCTTGAGCAAGCCTTCGATCTCCTCAACCAGGCTGACGGGATCGACGACCACGCCGTTGCCGATGATGCAGGTCTTGCCCTTGTGCAGAATGCCCGACGGCACGAGGTGCAGGACGAACTTCTGCTGGCCGATGAAGACCGTGTGCCCCGCGTTGTTGCCGCCCTGACTGCGGACAATGACGTCCGCCTCCTCCGTCAGCACGTCGATGATCTTGCCTTTGCCTTCGTCGCCCCACTGGGCGCCCACCAGAATTGTGTTGGCCATAGTTCGTTGTTTCCGGCGCCGACAAGAAAAATCCCCGAACCAGATTCGGGGCCTGTCCGCGCGTTGTTTTGTTGCTGACGGAGGCTAGAAGTCCGTCCCGAGCGTGTCAATGAGGATGTCCGGGATCGGGCGGACGCAGGGCGCCCCTTGACACTGCCGTCCACCGACAAGGTGTGCTGCCACAGAGCGCAAATTTTCCAACTGGCTGGATCGCCGTTTTTCAAATCGGCGGGACCGGCGAGGGTTTGCGGCCCCCGGGTTGGGAAACCCGCGAGACGGCGCAGTGTGGCCCAGCCGCCATCCAAGTAGCGCGCCTTCCAGCCTGCCGCAGCGCCAGTTTTCCAACCGGCGAGCGTAGGAAAAGGCAAGCCGGCTGGAAGTTTCACGGCCTGGCCGACTGCAAGTCGGCGCTACAAGGTTGAAAACCTGCGCTACCCGGTGCGCCGGGCGGAAGTTTGATGCAGCCTTGTTCCGGGGCTACTTGGGCAGGGCTTTGAGTTGCGCCTCCAGTTCGTCGAACGGGAAGCCTTCGGCGGCCACCTTGCCTTGCGCGTCGCTCAGGATCAGCCACGGGAGCGACTCCACGCCGGAGGCCCAGCGCACTTTCTCCGATTTGTCCGCCACGCGCCCCACGGAAAACGGCACGGGGCTGGCCTCCTTCCATTCCTTCAGCGAGTCAGCGGTCGTCACACTCGCTTGTGCGGCCAGCACGGTCACGCCTTTCTGGCGCAGCGCGTCGTGTTGTTCGGCCAGCAAGCGCGCCACCCGCCGCGACGGCCGTTGTTCGATGTCGAGCAGGCAAAGCACCAGCGGTTTGCCCGCGGGCATGTCGGCGGCGGCGAAGCCCAGCGCCGTCAAGTCGGGCAAGGGTTTTCCCTTGAGGGAAGCGCGCCTGACGACGGAGCGGCTGGCGGAACCGCTGGGCGCGAGTTGAATGACGACGTTCGTGTCACCGGCTTCGGCGGTGCCGTTGGCGTAGCCGTTTTGGGAACTGGCATAGAACTGGACCGTGCCTTCGCAAACTTGGAGCTTGAAGCGGCCCTTGCTGTCAGTCGTCGCGGAGATAGACGGCTGGTCGTTTCCCGACACGCCGACATGGACGCCGGACTGCGGCTTGTCGTCGCTGTTCACGACTTGGCCGGCCAGGACTTTGTCCGCGAGCTTGAGGACGAACGGGTCCAACTCGACGCGGTTCGTGTCGGCGTTCTCCTGAACCTTCTGCTGGCTTTGGCCGTAGTCCTTCGCTTTGGCGAAGACGCGGTAATCCTCTCCCACCGGCAGCCCCTTGATCTCGAATCGGCCGCGCGCATCGGCGCGGGCGAGCTGCTCGCCGATCTGGCTGGAGGTGCGGCCGGCCGACAACCATACGCCGACTTCGGCGTTGGTGAGCGGGGCGCCGTTGGTGCCTTCCACGCGGCCGGCCAGAGTCAATGCTGGCTTCAACTGCACGGTCAGGTTCGTCGTTTCTTCGGACAACTCTTCGGCTGCCGCAAGGTTGCGGGCCAGGTCGCGAACCACGAGACGAGACGACTCAGAAGAACGCCACGACTCGATGGTGTAGGTGAGGTTGAACGCACCGTTGGGGCCGGTCTTGACGCGGCTGGCGGAACCGGACGGGAACACCTCCACCGCCACGCCGGCGGCGGGCTTGCCGTCGGGACCGGTCACGGTGCCTTTGACTTTCTGCCGTTTCGAACTGCTGCCGCCGCTGTAAGTCTGGCCCAGTCGCAAAACAACATTCGTCTCACCGCCCTCCGCAGTGATGTTGCCGTAGGAATTCTGGGCACTGGCGTAGAGCCGGGCCGTGCCGGCGCAGACGCGCTCGAAGGTAAACCGCCCTTCACGATCGGTGCGGGCGTTGGAAGACGGTTGCCCGTCGCCGGAGAGGCTCACATAGACGTTGGCCACCGGTTTCTCGTCCTGGTCGAGCACTTGGCCGGCCAGCTTCAGGTTTGCAGGCGCCAGCTCAACAAGGTCGATCTCGACCCGCCGGGCTTCGCTGGAATCGACTTCGCTGACGTACTTCGTTCCGTATCCAGGTGCCGAGACGTAGAGGCCGTAGCGGCGGTCGAGCGGGAGGGCGGGAATCTCGAAGCGGCCCGGGACGTTGGTGCCGGTGCTCAGGCCATTGAGGTGCATACCGCTGTTGCCGGTCCAGAAAACGAGCGCGGCGCTGGTGTTGGTGAGGGGCTTGCCGTCGCATTCGGCGCGGCCGGCGATGGTCAGACCCGGACTGAGCTTGAGGTCGAGCGGGCCGGTGTCCTCGTCCACGTCCTGGGCCACGGCCAGGTTGCGTTCGGCGTCGCGGATGAGCAGGCAGAAGGTCCGGCCGCTGGAACCGTAGCGCTGCGGATTCCACTCCGTTTCAAACTTGCCGTCGGCGTCGGTGGTCGTGGCGCCTTCGCTGGAGGAGTAATCACCGATGATGCGCACCGGCAGGTTGGTCGCAGGCTGGCCATCGGGCCGGCGGACCACGCCGGAGAGCTTCGGCGGCGACGCGACCTCGATCTCGAGGCGGTTCGTTTTGCCGGCTTCCACAGTCGCGGAGGAGTTTTCCGCGCGCCAGTTCTCTTTGAAGGCGTTGACCTGGTAATCGCCGGGAAGCAATCGGAGCAGCGCGAGGCCGTTGCGGCCTGAGACGCCGCCGCCCGAGAAGGACTGCCGATAGGCGCTGATGCTCACTTGCTCCAGCGGCTTGCGGTCTTTCTTCTCGACCGTCGCCACTTCCAGGAAGCCGCCCCGAACGGCTGTGATCTTCACGTCGCGCGTCGCTTGGCCGGCTTCCACGGACACAGGCACGGTGTCTGCGACCCACTCATGAGGCTGATTCGTGCCGAAGACAGCGCGGAGACGGTACGAGCCAGCAGCGACATCGCCGATGCGAAATGTCCCATCGGCGGCGGACTGAACCGGCTCGAAGAAGGCCGCAACGTAGGAGCCAGGGCCGTCAGCCTGGAGCCAAAGCTGCGCCACAGGCAACGACGCTCCGGTTTCCTCAGCGACAATCTTCCCCTCAATGCTGCCGGCAGGCTCCGCGACCAAGCGGATGTCCTCCTGGCCGGCTCGGCACTGCATGCTGTCGGGGCCTCGGTATTCGCGAGTGGTCGGGCGCAAAACTTTGCCGGACGCTCGCGCGGCCAGCTCGCACGCCGCGTTGGTCGGAAAGTTCTCCATGCGGAACCGTCCGTCCGCCGCTGTGCGGGCAGTGTAGCATTGGCGGGCGAGTTTGCCGCTGAGGTAATTGTAGCTCCGTCCGCCACCCTCGGTGGTGGTTTCACTGCAGGCCATCGCGACAAACACTTCCGCGCCTGCGACCGGCTTATCGGCTTCGTCCACGAGCGTGCCGGCGAGAACGGCGGACGGGGTGAGGACCAGACTCGCATCGGCCCGAGTCGGTGTGGGTATGAACTGTTTCCATGCCAGCGCCAGCCCCGACTTGCGCGCGAGCAGCAAGGTCGAGGTCCTCGAAGTCCGTGCGGCGAGCAACTCGAAGTTGCCGTCGGCGTCGGTGGTCGCGCTTTGCTGCATCTTCATTTCCGTCGGACCCTGGGGCTGACTCCGGTCGTACTGGTAGCGCTCCACGACTGCGCCGGCCACCGGTTTGCCGAGGCCGTCCACGACCTTGCCCTTCAACGGAAAGGTTCCTGTCGTGTCGGTGGCTGCCAACGCGCTGACCGCCAGGGCAGCAGCCAATGCCAGAGCGAACGAAACGTAGCGGCGTCTCGGGAGAGCGCCGCACGGCAAGGCAAAAGGCAAAAGGCAAAAGGCAAAGAAAGTAATGGCGGCGCTCTGCCGAGACGCCGCTACGTCCGCGAGGTTCTGCAATGGGTTCATAAGTCGCTACTGGTTCTTGTTGAGATTCGAGTTCCGCCTCTGTGCAGGACGGGCGCTGCGCCTGCCTCCATCTTCGCGCGCAGGCGCCGAAGCGGAGGCAGGCGGAAGAGTTTCCTGTTCTGAGATTATTTGGCCGCCCGCTCGCCCTTGGCGCCGCTCCGCCAGAGCGCGGTGATTTCATCTTCAGTCAGACCGCAGCCATAAAGCCGCACGTCGTCCAACAGGCCATTGAAGTAACCGTTGCGCGAAGCGGAAGTGTTGCCCAGCCAGAGCGGCTCGGTGTTCAACGCCAGTGCGCCTGCCGCGGTCACGGAGCCTTCCAAAGCACCGTCCACATACAACGCCACGCGCTGGCCGTCGTACACGCCCACGACATGGTGCCATTGCCCGTCGTCCACGGAGCGTTTCGAGGTGATGCGCGGGGCCTTGTTCTTGTCCTTGCCCGTGGTCTGCGGACCGGTGAGCGAAAAGACCATCTGGCCTTTGTCGCCTTGGGAATGAAAGCGCCAAGTGTCGCCCCCTTTGGCTGCGACCGTCTGTGACGATTTCTTGAAGCTGCGCGGCTTCAGCCAGAACGAGACGGTCACGCCGTCGCGGAAATCGAAGTCCGCGCGGTCGCCGCAATCCACGAAGTTCTTTGCCCCGTCCAGGTCCAACGCGCCGCCGACCCGCCCCTGTCCCGGCATCCATCGCGCAGCGCTCTGGACGCGGCCAGCGAGGCGGTGCCCGGAAGCGTCCGCCGCCTCCGCGCCGTCGGTTTCGTCGAACTTCCACCACGCCACCGGGCCGCGCGCCGGATCGCCGGGCGCGGGCGGTTTGGTGTCCTTGGGCCGGAGCGTCAAGGGTCGCTTGAGCACCTCGAACGGACCGAGGACATCGACGGTGACAGTGAGGGGACGTTGCGCCAAGCGAGGCTCTCGCCATGAGAGCGAACAAAGCCCGCCTCAACCATACTCGAAGGTATTGGTGGCGCGGAAGGAGCTGCCGGCGCTGGCCACGAGCAATTGCGGCGCGCGCGGACGCTGGGTGCCTTTCAAGATTTCAATCGACTCGCCCAGGCTGCCTTTGAGCCGCAGGCCGAACGCGACGGCGCTCTTCGACTCAGTGGCGGACAAGGAAGCCAGCACCGGTTCGCCGACCTGCAACGGCGTGGCTTGGGCCGCGGCCACTTCAAACTCCGCCGAGTCGCTGGACGCGGAGCCGGAGAGTTTCCAGGCCGCGCCTTTGCTGTCCTTGCGGTCGATGGCCCAGTTGTGAACGGTGTATCGCCCGGCGGGGAGAGAGAATTCGCCGTTGGCGGGCTTGCGGAGGAACTGGCCGTTCTCGCCGACAGCGGTGAGTTGACTGATGGTCGTTGGCACGCGGACTGGGCCGAGCGCCAGGTTCTCCGCCTTCTTGACCTTGATGAACGCACCGTCGCGGGCGACTTCGATCTGGTAGAACTGGCCGTCCACTTCCAGGAGCCGCCCCAGGTAACGCTCGTCGGCGTTTTCGTCTTTGTCCTCGCCGATCCTGATACGATCGCAGTCATGCGATTTCAGGGCCAGGTCGTTGAACACCCCGTTCACGTTGCCATCGATGAGTGCGACGCGGCGTTTCTTGCCGGCCAGGTTGACCATGCCTTCGTACCAGCCGCCGCCTTGCGCCAGCAGACGCACCTCGCCGTCGCTGTACGCCATGAAGCGAAGCCCCAGATGATACGTGATCGGCCCGTCTTCGCCTTTGAACACAAAGCGGAGCGGGTCGAAGTAGGCAGAAGTGCTTTCCAAGCGCGCGGCGTCGATGGGCGCTTCATCGTCGAGGCGTCCATTGTTGTTACGGTCGTAGATCACACGATCGTAAGGGCCGCTCCGGCGCGACCGGTCGAAGCACAGCCAGCGGCCCCCGGTGGCGTCCAGCGGCGTGGCCCAGCGCGCGAAGTAGGGCGCGGCGGTGAACTTGGGCAAGACGACATTGGGCGGCGGGTTGGTGGTGAGGTCGAGCCAGGTGTAACCCCGGCCCTCGCGTGTGGTGTGATACTGGAGCCATTGCTCCTGCTGGGCCGACGCGGCGGTCGCCAAGACGATCCCGGCCGAAACGGTCCACGCTTCGATCCTTCTCAGAAGCTTCATGTGAACTGGTGATTTTCGGACGCCGGATGCGATTGAAGCACTGCCGGCGGAATTGGCAAGGCTTTTATCCGGCTTTTGTCAACACGCCAAGGCTGCATCAAGCTCCTGCCCGGCGCACCGGGTAGCGCAGGTTTTCCAACCTGCCGTAGCGCCGACTTTCTAGTCGGCAGGGCGCTGGCACTCCCGGCCCGCTTGCCGTTTCCAACGTCTGCAGGTTAGAAAACCTGCGAGACGGCAGACTGGAAAGTCTGCGCTACGAGTGCTCCCGAACCGAACTGGATACAGCCTTGTCAACGCGCTGCGTGAGGCGATTTCGAGACACCGCTACGACGTTGTCAGCTCGTTTTGGCCTGGCCCACGGTGGTCTGTTTGGTCGGTACCAGCTTCTGGCTGGGGTAGCCGTCCACCTTCTGGCCGCGCTTGCGCAAGGATTCGGCCAAGGCGAATTTGAAATCCTCCGGCGCGATGGCAAACGCCGACTTCAGTGCGTCCGTGGCTTTCTTGCTTGGGAACCGCATGAGCGCACAGCGGGCGTCCTCGCGGACTTCCGCATCCGTGAGCAGCGCGGCCATCGGCGCGATGGCGTCGTCGGTGCCGATTTCGGAAAGCATCCACAACACTTCGCGGCGCACAGGCACGGCGTCGCTCTTGAGGAGCGGGATGAGTTCTTTCTCCACGGCCAGTGCTTCTTTCTTCGCGCCCGGACGCCCGGCATGGCGGACGATTTTGTAAAGCGCACGCTTGGCGGAGCGGGCGATTTCAAAGTTGGGATCGGTCATCAACGCGGCGAGCGGCTTGACCGCCGGAGCACCGGCGGGACCGGCGCTTTGCCAGGCGGGCCCGCGGACTTTGTCGTCCGTGCTTTTGATTTTGGCGATGAGGTCGTCCACAGAGATGGCGTCAGCGGCACGCGTGGCTGCGGCGAGGCCGAGCGCGGCTCCGGCGAGTAGAGTGGCAGTTCTGTTTTCGGTGGTGTTCATGGTTTGAAATCGGGTTGAAGTGTTCATCCGGTTTTACGCTTCACGTTTCACGTTTTACGGAAAGCGACTCAAAGAACGTAAGGGAAGCGTTGCGGCCGGCTCATCATCCGCCGCGCCTCGTCGTCGCCGACGATCTCCTGTTTCACCGGGTCCCAGTTGAGCTTGCGACCCAGGATGAGCGAGAGGTTGCCGAGGATCGTGAGGAAGGCCGTGGCCACGCCGGCCTCGACGTTCGAGACGGGCTTGGTGCCGTTCTTGATCGCCTGGAACCAGTCCTCGTGGTGGTCCCAGTTCGGGCTTTTGTGAACATCCTTCGCGCCGGCGGGCGGTTGCTTGTTCCACTGGATGGCTTTCTCCTCAGTGAACGCCTGGCTGTCGCCGACCCAGAGGACGAGCTTGTCCTTGTCGCCGTGATACACCGCGCCGTAGCCCTCGCGGATGCCGAGCGCCTTCTGGCGCTCGCGATCGAAATAGGGAACCATCTCGCCGGGCTGGTTCCACGTGAGCGTCCAGTCCGGATTCATGAACTGATAGACGACCTCCATCTTCAGCGCCACGTCCCAGGCGCCTTTGGTGGGCAGCGTGCCGGTGGCTTCGACGGACACCGGCCCGGTGTGGTCGGCGCCCATGATCCAAAGCGCGTTGGCCATGACGTGCGCGCCGCGGTCGCGAATCTGGCCGCCGCCCGACTCCATCATCCAGCGGAAGCTGCCCGGACAATAGCGCGCGTTGTAGGGCCGCCACGGCAGCGGGCCAAGCCAAAGGTCCCAGTCCAAGCCCGGCGGCGGCTCGCTGTCGGGGATGGGATTGTTGTCAGCTGGGCTTTCGTAATGCCAGCAGGTCACCTTGCGGACTTTGCCGATGTTGCCGTTGGCGATGTAGCGGTGGGCGTAATAGCACTCGCGCTGCGACCGGCCTTGCGAGCCGAGCTGCACGACGATCTTGTTGTCGTTCGCGGCCTTCACCATCGCCTTGCCTTCCTCGATGGTGCAGCAGGCGGGTTTCTCCACATAGACGTGCTTGCCGCATTGGGCGGCGTGGACCGTCTGCACGGCGTGCCAATGGTCGGGCGTGCCGATTACGACGGCGTCGAGGTCTTTTCGTTCCAGCAAATAGCGGTAGTCGCGGTAAGGCTTGGCTTTGTCGCCGGTCTTCTTGGCGGCACCTGCAAGGCGCTTCTCGTCCACGTCGCAGACCGCGGCCACGTTGGTCCGGCCCCGCTCCGCGAACGCGACCATGCGGTCCAGGTGGAACCCGCCCATGCCGCCCACGCCGATGTGGCCGAGCGTAAGCCGTTCGCTCGGGCTGACGGAGCCGTCCGCGCCAATGGCGCTGGCGGGGATGATTGTAGGGAAGCCAATGGCCGCGGCCCCGAGAGCGAGGCCGCTGGACTTGAGGAAATCGCGCCGGGCGAGGCGCTGGGTTGAGTCGGTCATAGTTGTCTTCGCTGTGTTGTTGAAACGGAAGTTGGATTCATTGAACTGCGGTTCCATTCAAGCAATTTCCGAAGCAAGCTCCAGCCCCCAAGCGCGAATCGCCCGCGCCAGCCGCGAGGCTGGAACAATCGCTTGCTCACGCCGGGTTCCGTCATAGAATGTGCCCCATGAAAGCGACGACCATCATGCTGTCCAAGAAGAGTCTGTCCATCTTGCCTCGGGAATGGTGCCAGCGCGAGGGACTGGCCCAGGGCGGGCTGGTGAACGCGTTTGACCTGGGCGAAACCGGCCTGCTCCTCCGCCCGCTCAAAGCGCCGTCCTCCCGGGAAGTGGCCAAACTCCTGCGCCAGCCCCCCGCCGGCCCGCAATCGCCCGAGGAAGCCGCCGCCATCGTGGAACGCGCCCTGCGGAAAGTGCGCCGCGCATGACGCCGCTGCGGCCGGCCCAACATGCGGGTGTCGAGAGGAAAAGCGTGCGAATCGTTCGTGATCGAAAAGCATGTCAGCACGGGCACCGAGAAACCGTGCAGCAGAGCCTTGCCTGTCGCTGTGGGGCCGGTGTATCGTCCGCCCATGATTGCAGTGAAAGCCGAGCATGACCGCCTGCACGTGACCATCCCTACCGCGGGCATGACACCAGAGGAGGTCAATGACTTCGTCTCCCGGCTGCGCGTGGAGAGCGTGGTTCGCCGCAGTCGCCTCACGCCGGACGCCGCCTGGAAGTTGTCGGAGGACATCAAGTCCGGCTGGTGGCAGGAGAACGAGCGTCGCTTCACGCCAGAAGTTCTATAGAATCACAGACCATACGGATGCCGCTGCGGCCGGCTCAACATCCGGTTGGCCTGTTCGTCACCGACGATTTCCTGTTTGTCGCCATTCCACACGAGTTTTCGTCCGAGCAGCATCGAGAGGTTGCCCAGGTTGCAGAGCGTCGCGGTGCGATGGGCGATCTCGATATCGACCGCCGGCCGCAGGTGGCCTTCGCGGATCGACTTAAACCAGTCGGCCTTGTGGTTCATGTTGAAGTCCTCGTATTCGTCGGTGCGATAAACTTCCTTTCCGCCGGGCGGCATCTGGAAGTTGACCGCTTCGGGATTCGCCGGCCGGTAGCCGCCTTCCCATTCGAGGACGAGCTGGCCGTTGTCGCCCCAGAAGACGTTGCCGAATTCGGTCTTGCCGACCTTGTTGCCGGGCTGGCCCCACTCGAGCGTCCAGTCGGGATTCTTGAATTGATAGACCACGTGCATGTCAACCGCCGTGTCCCATAGGCCCTTCGTCGGCACGGTGCCCGTCGCCTCGACGGTGAACGAGGTCTGCCGATCCGCGTCCATGCACCAGAGGATCGTGCTGAACTGGTGCGCGCCGCGGTCGCGAATCTGCCCGCCGCCCGATTCCATGAGCCAGCGGAAGTTGGCGGGCTGGTAGCGGCGGTTGTAGGGCCGCCACGGCAGCGGGCCGAGCCACAAGTCCCAATCCAACCCGTCGGGCGGCGCGCTGTCCGGCACCGGATTGTCGTCGGCGGGACTCGCGTAATGCCAGCAAGTGACTTTGCGGACGCGGCCCACGATGCCGTTGCGGATGGCGCGGCAAGTGTGCCAGCCGCCCTTGGCGGTGCGGGCCTGCGCGCCGACCTGCACGGCGACCTTGTTCGCGCGCGCCGCCGCCACCATCGCCTGGCCCTCGCGCACCGTGACGGACGCCGGCTTCTCGACATAGACATGCTTGCCGGTCTGACACGCGTGAACGGTCTGCACCGCGTGCCAGTGGTCCGGCGTGGCGATGAGCACGCAGTCGATGTCTTTTCGTTCGAGCACGTAGCGGTAGTCGCGATAGGCCGCGGCGCCGCCGGCCCGTTGCTGGGCGGCTTCAAGGCGGTTGTCATCGCAATCGCACACGGCGGCGATCTTCACCTTCCCCTCTTCCTGAAAGCGCAGCATGTTTTGCAGGTGTGTCCCGCCCATGCCGCCGACGCCGATGTGGGCAATGACGAAGCGAGCGTTGGCGCCGGGCTGGCCGGGCGCGCCGAGGACGCGGGAGGGAATCAGGGTCGGGAGGCCAAAGGCGCCGGCTCCGAGCACCGTCGCGCCCGCCTTGAGGAAACTGCGGCGCGCAAGACTGCGTTGCGGGTGTGTCATGGGCTGGTTGTAGCTGCGGCCGTCGGATTCGGAAAGGGGAAACTGGGGAGGAAGAGAAGACCACAGGACCACAGGACCACAGACCACGGGACCACAAGACTTCGGACTCTTGATCACAAGTCTGGGAGTAGAGGTGGCGTGGAACAACTCTGGTTCCCAATCGCCGGGTCAGGGGACCCGGCCCACAGCTCTCGCGCGCCTTGTAGGCCCGGTGCCCTCACCGGGCGGACCACCTCATCTCCACAGGCTCAGGAGTCCTGAGACTTGTGGTCCGTAGTCTTGTGGTCCCGTGGTCCTGTGGTCGGTGGTCTTGTGGTCGCCGTAACTCAAAAGGGGGTGTTACCCAAGATGAGGCCGGAAAATGCTCCGGTTGACTCAAAAGTGGTGTTACCCAAATGCCCCTGGAAATTGGAAGCGAAGGAAGCCGGGGCACGGTGGCAGTCCGGCCTCCCTCG
>JACRJZ010000048.1 GCA_016219875.1 Verrucomicrobiota bacterium
AGGGACACGATGGCCCCTATAATCCAGTGCCCGTCAGACATCCTGGTGCCTTGTGCGGTTGATCTGTTGGTGCCCGTCAGCTTCGCCGCCAGCGCGACCGACGTGTGCGATCCCTCGCCGACGATCACGTACTCGGTGCAAACCGGCTCAGGCTTCCCGGTTCGCACGACCACGGTGATTTGCACGGCGACTGATGCCAGCGGCAATGTCTCCTCCTGCTCGTTCAGCGTCACCCGCGCCCCGCTGAGTTTCGCTGGCTTTCTGCCGCCCATCGGTGGAGCGGACACGACTGGCGGCAGCTTCGCGAACCCGGTGCGCACCTTCAAGAACGGCAGCACCATTCCTGTAAAGTTCACGGCTTCGTGCGGCGGGGCGGCGGTGCTCAGCGGCGTTCACCGTTTGCAGGCGATCCAGTACTCCGATGCCAACACGGCTGGCGAGGCGATTGACGCCTCTCCTCGCGACGGGGCCACGAGCGGCAACCAGTTCCGGCTGGCGGACGGCCAGTGGCACTTCAACCTGGACACCAAAGCTACCGGCATGAGCGTCGGCATTTGGCAACTCGTCGCCACGCTGTCGGATGGCAGCGAACACACCGTTTGGATTCAACTTAAATAGTAGCAGCCGTCAACCACTCTACGGATCGCACTACGGTAGTTGAACCCATCTGCCCCAATCACATTTGTGATCGCGGAGGCAGAGCACGACATAGGCTTCAGGCCGCTGTGGAAACCAGGCGATAACGAAGTCAAAAGATCGTAATTCCGACTCGCCCTCTGGTGCTTGGTTTCCCCCTAGATCCTCCTTGAGTTTTGCCTGGCAAAGGCAAACGCTGCCGCCATGAAATTCGGCATCTGCAACGAAATCTTCCAGAATTGGAAACTCGAAGACGCGATGGCCTTTGCCAAGAAGACCGGCTACGACGCCATCGAAATCGCGCCTTTCACCCTCGCCAAGTACGTCACCGACATCCCGCCCGCCGAGCGCCAGCGCATCCGGGACGCCGCGGCCCGCGTCGGCATCGCGATCTCCGGCATTCACTGGGTGCTGGTCCAGGCGGAAGGCATGTACCTCAACCATCCCGACGCCGCCACGCGCCAGCGCACGGCGCGTTACTTCTGCGACTTGGTGGACTTCTGCGCGGATCTCGGCGGGCGGATCATCGTCGTCGGCTCGCCCAAGCAACGTAACGTCATGGACGGCGTCAGCTTTCAACAGGCCTGGGATTGGGCCACGGCCACGTTCCGCGAGGCCGTGAAGTTGGCGGAGCAGCGCGGGATCACGATCTGCTTTGAGCCGCTGGCACCGGTCGAAACCAACTTCATCAACACCGCCACCGACGCCATCCGCTTCGTGCAGCAACTGCAGTCGCCGAACTTCAAGATCATTCTCGACGTGAAGGCGATGTGCTCCGAATCGAAACCCATTCCGCAAATCATCCGCGAGTCGTGGCCCCACTTCGGTTACGTCCACGCGAACGATGTGAACATGAAAGGCCCCGGCTTCGGTGACGTGGATTTCAAGCCCATCGCCGCCGCGCTCAAAGATGTGGGCTACGACGGCACCGTGTCCGTGGAAGTCTTCAAGTTTGAGGAAGGCGCGGAAGTCATCGCTTCCAAGAGCCTGGAGTATCTCAAGCGAGTGTTTGGCTGAGTGAGGAGTGGACCTGAATTCCGGGAGGAGGAGTTGTGAAAGCCTTGATGCGGCAGGCGTGGAGCCGAAGTCGTTGAAGCGTCACAGCGTTGAAGCGATTAGGCGGTTCCGGCCTCGGCGCAAGACCATCCGATTCCTTCCTGAATCCGATGGAAGCCGCTTCTCCTCGGATTTCGAGGAGTGGGATTCCAAGGTTCAAGATGATTCTGTTCCGCTCCAACGCTTCATCGCTTCAACGTTTCAGCGACTTGATTCGCGGCTTTCCGATCCCAAGTCTTCCGTGATTTCCACTTTGGATCGGATTGCAGTCCGACTCGGTCCACGTCAGAGTCCCTCCGTGCAACTGCGGCTGCCACCAGAACTCGCCCGGGTGTTGAGCGACACCCCCGGACTCGACCGCGCCTACCTCGTCGGAGGTTGCGTGCGCGACAGTCTGCTTGGCATCGCCGTCAAGGACTACGACATTGAGGTCTTCGGCCTGGGCTACGAGGACCTCACCAAGACGCTCTCCCGCTGGGGCCGCACGGATCTCGTGGGCCGTTCCTTCGGCGTGATCAAGCTGACGCTGCACGGCGGGGCCACCTTCGACTTCAGCATCCCGCGTCGCGACCGCAAAGTGGCGTCCGGCCATCGCGGCTTCGACGTGGCCTTCGATCCGACGATCACGCTGGAAGAAGCGGCGGCGCGGCGCGACTACACGCTGAACGCGCTCATGTTCGATCCGCGCCGGAACGAGGTGTTGGACTTCTTCGGCGGCCGGCGCGACTTGGAGAACAAAATCCTGCGCCACACAAGCGAGGCTTTCGCCGAAGACCCGTTGCGCGTGCTGCGCGGGATGCAGTTCGCCGCGCGGTTCGATCTCCACGCCGCGGCGGACACGGTGGCTCTGTGCCGCCGGATCAAATCGAGCTACCGCGAGCTTCCGGTTGAGCGCGTGCGCGAGGAATGGTTCAAGTGGGCGTCCAAGAGCGTCGTGCCCTCGCGCGGCCTGCGCTTCCTCGTCGAGACGGAATGGGTCGAACATTTCCCCGAAGTGCGGGCGCTCATTGGTACGCCGCAAGACGCCGAATGGCATCCGGAGGGCGACGTCTTCGTCCACACCTGCCATTGCTGCGACGCGTTGGTGAAACTGCCGGCGTGGCCGGCGGTGGAGGAGGAGTCCCGCGTCGTGTACATGCTGGCGGTGCTGGCGCATGACTTCGCCAAGCCACAGACCACGCGCGAGGAACTGAAGCACGGTCGGCTGTGCGTCGTCTCGCCGGGCCACGAAGAAGCGGGCGGCCCGCTCGCCGAGCAATTCCTGACGCGCATCAACGCCCCCAACGCCGTCCGCGAACGCGTGTTGCCGTTGGTGACGAACCACCTGGCCCACCAGCAGAGCCTGACGGACCGCGCCGTGCGCCGGCTCGCGCGCCGCCTGGCGCCGGAGACGATCGAAGGTCTGTGCGTCGTGATTGCCGCCGACCAAGCTGGCCGTCCTCCCAAGCCCGCCGCGCCGTCGGAGTCGCTCTTGAATCTTCAGGCGAAGGCTGCCGAACTCGAAGTCCACGCCCGCGCGCCGCACCCGATCCTGCTGGGCCGGCATTTGCTCGAACTCGGCCTGAAGCCCGGCAAGCCCGTCGGCGTGATCGTCCGCGAAGCCTTCGAGGCGCAACTGGAAGGGAAGTTCACCGACCTGCTCGGCGCGCTGGAGTGGGTCTTTGCCCAACCGCAATTGCCGCTGACTCCGTCGGTGCGGGCCAGGTTGCAGGAACACCTCGCCGTCGCCGCGGCAGAATCGCCGCTCCAGGAATGAGGCCGCCCCGTTCCCACTTCTTTCACATTCCGTCCTTCCAACTTCGACTGTACTCTCGACCGCGTGCAAACACCCGACCGCGTGCGCATTGACAAATGGCTCTGGGCCGTGCGGCTTTACCGCAGCCGCTCGCTGGCCACGGAAGCCTGCCATGCCGGCCACGTGAAGATTGGCGGGAACAACGTGAAGCCGTCCCGCGACGTCCGTGTCGGCGAAACCATTATCGCGCTGACGGGACGGATCCACCGGACGATCCGGGTGCTGTCGCTGCTGGAACAGCGCGTGGGGGCCAAGCTCGTTCCGCAGTTTCTCGAAGACCTCACGCCGGCGGAGGAATACGCCCGCGCCCGTGAGGAATACCAGCCGCCGCTCCTCGTCTATCCCAAAGGCTGGGGCCGACCCACGAAGAAGCAGCGCCGGCAAATCGAAGGAGTCCAAGGGGAATAGCCGATGCAATCCGAAGTCACTCCCGCCACCGACGCCCGCGCCACCAACCAACCGCCCCTTCGCTGGTGGCCCGCGGTGCTGGTCCTCGTCTTGGCCGGCGTGGCCGTGATCGCGATCCGCTGGGCCGGCGACAGTTCCCACCAAGAGCGCAATCTCCGCTCGATGGGGGTGGGCTTCCTCGCCACCTTGCTGCTGCTCGTGTGGGCGCTGGCCTTTTCTCGTTTCCGCCGCCGGGTCAAATGGGCCGTTCTCGGCTGCGCGCTGGGCGTGGCTGGAATGAGCGCCGCGTTGTTCAAGATTGAAGGCGTCAGCGGCGATCTGCTGCCCATCCTGCGGTTCCGCTGGCAACGGCCCGCGCCGATTCCCGTGGCCACCACCCAAGCGCCACCGACCGTTCCCGCCCCGGCTCCCAGCGAAACCAACAGCTTTCCCCAATTCCTGGGGCCGCACCGCAACGCCACTCTGCCCGACGGTCCACGGCTGGCGCGGAATTGGACCACGCGCCCGCCGCAAGAACTCTGGCGTCGGCCCGTCGGCGCGGCGTGGTCCGGGTTTGTCGTGGCGGGCCAGCGCGCCGTGACCCACGAGCAGCGCGGCGCCGAAGAGACGGTGGCGTGCTATGAATTGCGCACCGGCCAGCCGCTCTGGACCCACGCGGACAAGACGCGCTACGCCAGCACCATCGCCGGGGTCGGCCCGCGCGCGACCCCGACCATCGCCGGCGACCGCGTTCTGACGCTGGGGGCGACGGGCTTGCTGAACTGCCTCGACCTCGCGACGGGACGCTTGCTGTGGTCGCGGCAGATCATCACGGAGAACCAGAGCAAGGCCGGCGAGTGGGGCGTGACGGGCGCGCCGCTGGTGTTCGAGGACCGCGTGATGGTGAACCCCGGCGGGTGCCAGGGCCGCTCGCTCGTGGCTTACCGGCTGTCCGACGGAGAATTGGTCTGGGCTGGAGGCGATGACGAGGCCAGCTATTCCGCGCCGTTCGCCACGACGCTGTGCGGGGCGCGGCAGATTCTGATCCTCAACCAGCATGCCCTCTTCGGCCATGATGCGGCCACGGGCCGGGTGCTTTGGCAACACTCCTGGCCGGGCGCGCACCCCAAAGTGGCGCTGCCCGTCGTCGTCAGCGGCGACCGCGTGCTGATCAGCAGCGGCTACGGCGCGGGCGCGGCACTGCTGCAAGTCACACGCGACGGGGCAGGCGCGTTCTCCGCCAGCCGCCTCTGGAAGAACACGCGCCTCAAAGCCAAGTTCAACAACCCGGTCACGCGCGACGGCTTCGTGTACGGCCTCGACGACGGCATCCTGGTCTGCCTGGAAATCGCGACCGGAGAGATCAAGTGGAAGGAAGGCCGCTACGGACACGGACAGTTTCTCCTCGTGCGCGACACGCTGCTGCTCACGGCGGAGAACGGCGAGGTCGTGTTGCTCGATCCCGTGCCGACCGGCCGGCGGGAACTGGCGAAGCTGCCGGTGTTCACGAGCAAGACCTGGAACCCGCCCGCGCTCGCCGGCGATCTGCTGCTGGTGCGCAACGACCGGGAAGCGGCGTGCGTTCGCCTGCCGGTGGAACCGTAAGCGCACCCTGAATGCGAGGCTTGACCGCGTGATCCACGTTCACCGACAGGCTGTGGAGATAGCCGTCTCTTCTGGCGCGCCTTCCATGTCCATGTTCATTGACCCGGTTGACATCGACCGGACCACGCGAGAACATGCGGCCATGCAAGTGACACTGACTAGGGATCTCGAGAGCTTCATCGCTCAAAAAGTTCGCGCCGGGGGATACGCTGACTCCAGCGAAGTGGTGCGCGAAGCCTTGCGGCATTTTCGGACCCAGGACGATCCCGCGGAATTGGACTCGCGGGAATTGGCCGACTTGCTCCTGCCTGCTGTGCGCGGCCCGCACCGGCCTCTGACCGCGAAACATTTCGGCCAACTGCGGCTCCGTGCTCGGCGCAAGCCGGCTCGCCCATGAGGCTGGCCCTCGGGTTCGACGATTGCACCCTGTGGGCAGAGCGCGTACTGCACGGTGCGCGCGACTGGCCTCGCCGCTTGCGGCAATCGCCCGACGAAGGCGAGCGAGACAGGAACTGCGGGGATTCGTGATCGCCTTGTCCGCAGGACTGGGCTGGAGAAGGCCGGCTCCCGCTGCTTGATCTTGCACGGGGCCGGGCGTTGGCGCTTAATCCTCGCCGCCGCTTGGGCGGCAGTCTGCGAGCCGGATTAAGAGCACGAGCCAGAAGCCATGTTGCGACCGCCCCATCGAATTCCGCCCTTGGGTCCGCCGAAGAAGACCGCGCGCCAGCGGGTGCTGGCCGAGTGGCGCGGCGTGGATTTGAAGCCGCTGGAGTTGGCGCGCGAAAGCCCCGCCCAGTCCGTCGAGCAACTCGTCGGCAAGGTGCTGCACGAGAAACTCCGCATCGACCAGCGCCGCGCCGAGGCGGAAATCGTCCGCGTGTGGAATGCGCTCATCGACCCGAACATCGTGGCCCACGCCCGCCCCACCGGCTTGCACAAGGGCACGCTCTTCGTCTCCGTGGACACCAGCGTGTGGCTCTCGGAAATCGTCCGCTATCGCCGGCGCGAAATCCTGGAGCGATTGCAGCACAGCTTCGGCAAGACGCTGATTGCGCGCATCTCCTTTCGCCTGGGCTGAGCTATGTCGTCGGGGTGGTATCCAGTGCTTTTCCTCGCCAGCTTTGCGGCTGGGTTTGTGGATTCCATCGCCGGGGGAGGAGGATTGATCACGGTGCCGGTCTTGCTGAGCGCCGGTCTGCCGCCGCAAGTGGCGCTGGGGACGAACAAGCTCCAAGCCACCTTCGGCTCTGGCAGCGCCACGCTGCATTTTGCCCGCGCGGGTCTGATCGGATGGGCGGAACTGCGGCTCGGGGTGATCGTCACCTTCTTCGCGTCGATGCTCGGCGCCTTCGCCGTCCAGCAAGTGAGGCCCGACTTCCTGCGCCGGCTCATTCCCGTGCTGTTGATCGGCATCGCCGTCTATTCGCTGGTCCAGCCCGGATTCGGAACGCGCGAACGGCCGCCGCGCCTTCGCCCGCACGTCTTTGCCATCGCGCTCGGCGGCCTGATCGGTTTCTACGACGGCTTCTTCGGTCCGGGCACGGGCACCTTCTGGGCCATGGCGTGCGTGGTGGTGATGGGCTTCAACCTCACCAAAGCCACCGCCTACACCAAGGCCGTGAACTTCGCCAGCAACGTGGGGTCGCTGCTGGTCTTCCTGGTTGGCGGCCAGGTGGAAATCTTCCCTGGCCTGCTGATGGGCGTGGGGCAATGGACCGGTGCGCGGCTGGGTTCGCGGCTGGTGATTCGCCAGGGCGCAAAGCTCATCCGCCCGATCTTCATCACGGTGGTGCTGGCCATCACGGTGAAGTTGTTGCTGGGAAGATGAGCGGGTGGTTTACGTTTTACGTTTTACGCACCGCGAGATTCAGGCGTGGGATGACGTGATGCGTAAAACGTAAAACGTAAAAAATGCAGGCTCTTCACTGCATCTGCCTCAGCAACTCCTCCACCTGTTCCAGCGGCCCGACGTGGCCTTGCTGCTTCGCCAGCGCACGGGCCTTTTCCAGAATCGGTTTCGCGGCGGCCTTGTCGCCCAGGAAGAGTTCGCAACGCCCCAGCAGGATTTGCACGGCCATCCAGTCCGGCTTGTTGGCCGCGGCGACGGCAAAATGCGCTTTGGCTGCAGCGTAGTCGGCCTGGTCGAACAGCGCTTTGCCCAGACTAAACCGGGCGAGTTCGTTGTCGGGATTCTGCTCGACCATGCTCTGATAGCGCGCGAGGGCGTCGTTCATGGCGAGAAGCAAGCAGAGCGCGCCGGGCGCGTCAAACCCTCTTCCACCGACCAGGGCTTGCGGTCAGGGCTGATTCAAGAATCATGCGGAGAGGAGCGCGGGCAGCCTGCCCGCGCGTTCCGTCGAAAATGGGAGCGAAAAACACGCGGGCAGGCTGCCCGTGCTCCTTCTTGAATCAGCCCTGGGGCTCTGCAATTCGCTTGCCTCCCGTGCGCTGAATCCAGACACTCCGCGCCATGAACAATAACTCTTTCCGTCCGAATCTCTCCGTCTCTCGCCTTCCCCGTCGCGCTGCGCTCGGCTGGGGCGTCGCCGCCACGGCGGGGGTGATCCTCGCACCCAGCGTATTTGCCGCCGCCGCCAAACGCAAAGTCGTGGTGTGGTCCGAAGGCACCGCCAACGTCGATCCAGGATCGAAGAAGGTCTATCCGAACGACATCAACACCGCCATCGCGGACGGCCTCAAGCCGTTGGAAGCCGACGGTTGGGAGATCGTCACCGCCAGCCTCACGCAGCCGAACCAGGGGATCAGCGATGACCTGTTGAACAGCACCGACGTGCTGATCTGGTGGGGCCACAAGAAACACGGCGACGTGAAGGACGAGCTGGTCAACAAGATCGTCAAGCGCGTGAAGGAAGAAGGCATGGGCTACATCGCCACCCATTCCTCGCACTTCGCCAAGCCGCTCAAGCGGCTCCTGGGGACCCCGTGCAGTTGGCGCGAATACAAGGCCGACGGCACCTCGGTGAAGATCATCGTCAAGGATCCCACCCACCCGATCGCCAAAGGCGTGAAGGATTTCAGCCTGCCGAAGATCGAGCGCTACGGCAACCCCTTCGCCGTGCCCAAGCCGGAATCGCTGATCTTCGACGGCATTTACACCAAGCCTGATGGCTCGACGGCTCCCGGCGACATGGGCATGTGCTGGACGATCGGCAAGGGTCGCGTGTTTTATTTCACGCCGGGGCACGAAACCTACGACGACTATTACCGTCCCGAAGTGCGGCAGATTTTCCTCAACGCCGTGCCGTGGGCGGCCCCGAAGAAGTGACGGCTCCTGCGCCCAAGACCCTGCAAGTTTCCTGCGTCCAACTCCACTGGGGAACGAAGCTGGAGCGGAACCTGGAGCGGACCTTCCACTTCATCCGGCAGGCGGCGATGGAGGGCAGCCGCGTGGTGCTGTTTCCCGAAGCCAGCCTCACCGGCTACTACTTCCCTGAACTGATCAAGCTGTCCTCTGACGCCGTGCAGCGGGCGCTCGACCAGACCTGCCAAGCGGCGTCCGATGCCGGCGTGTGGGTGATCGCTGGGAGCATCCGCAAGACCGCCGACAAATTCCTGAACCTGGCCCACGTCATCTCGCCGCGCGGCGACATCGTCCACGAATACGCGAAGGTCCATCTGGCCGGCTTTGACGAGAAGAAGCACTGCCGCGGCGGCGACAAGCTCTCGCTCTTCGAGATTGACGGCGTTCCCTGCACCCTGGTGATCTGCCGCGACGGACGGCATCCTGAACTCTACCGGCTGCCGGCCATGCTCGGCGCGCAAGTCCTGTTTCACCCGTCCTGCAGTTCGGATGAGATCGAGGCCGTGATCTGGAAGCGCACTTCCGGCCGCGCGCAACAGCCGGTGGGGCCGAACAGCCGCATCTTCCATTGCGTGGCCAACACCGTCGGCCAGTCGCCGGATGGCCGGCAAACCTCCAGCGGCCAATCGTTCATCCGCGAGCCGAACGGTATGCCGCTCGCCGAAGCGGGCTGGTACCAGGAGGAGATGATTACCGCCGTGCTGGACCTTCATCGTGCTGACCGCAGCTACGTGCTCGACAGCTTGAACGACCCGCCGTTCCTGCGCTCTCATTGGGAAAAGGTCCTCCAAGCGGTAAAGGCACGGGCGGACTTGAAGCCGGAGTAGCCGCCGGCCCACTCACCCGAGCGCGAGCAAGATCGCCATTCCCGCCAGTGCCGTCAGCAGCGTCACGGGGATGCCGAATTTCGCGTAGTCCCAAAAGCCCACCTCGCAGTGGCGGCGCGCCGATTCCACCACGATGAGGTTTGCCACCGAGCCGAGCAGGGTGAGATTGCCGGCAAACGTCGTGGCCAGCGCCATCACTTTCCACATGAGGTCCGGACGCGTGAAGCCGGCGATCCACTTCCCCGCCACCAGCACGAAGGGGACATTGGAGAAAATGTTCGAGCCAAGCGCGGAGAACCAGGCAAGGTTCCAGGCTTGCGACGCAGCGGTGGTGCCGAAGACGCTACGGACTTGCCCGTAAACCTGGTCCGGCAGGCCGGTCCCGTTCAGTCCTTCCACCACGACGAACAACGCGGCGAAGAACACCAACAGGTGCCAGTCCACCAGCTTGAGCACCTCGTGCGTATCGCGCCGCGCCAGCACCATCACCAGCGCGCCGCCCGCCAGCGCCGTCCACGCCAGGCGTAGCCCGCACAAGAAACCCACGAACACCAAGGCCAGCACGGCAAACGACACCGCGATCAACCGCCGATCCAGCGTGCGCGGCGGGGCGTCGTCCCGGTGAATGACGGCGCCCGCCAGCAGCTTGCGGAATCCCAGCCGCAGCACGGCGTATTGAATGCCCAGACCCACGGCCGCGACCGGCAGCAGCGACGCCGAGAAGTTGGCGAAGGTGAGGTGCTCCTTGCCGAGATGGCCGATGATCATGTTCTGGGGATTGCCGACGAGGGTGCCGACGCTGCCGATGTTCGCGCTCATGGCCAGGCCCAGAAGATACGGCGGCAACGGCAGACGGCCGCGCACCATGACCGTCACGACCAGCGGCGTGAGCATGAGGCAGACGGTGTCATTCACCAGCAACGCGCTCAGGACGCCGGAGGTCAGAATGAGATAGAGCAACAACCGCTCCGGCGTCCGGCCCACGCGCAACACCCAATCCGCCGCCCAGTCGAAGAACCCGGCCAAGCAGAGATACGCCGAGATCAGCATCATGCCCAGCAGCAGCACGAGCGTGTCGTAATCCACGGCGCGATACGCCTGCTCCGGCGTCAGCACGCCCGTGGCGACCATGAGGACCGTGCCCAGCAGCGCGGCGGCGGGCCGGTTCAAGGGCAGGATTTTCAATCGCCGTCCGCTGATCAGCAGATAGGTGAACGAGAAAATCAGGACGGCCCAAAGCTCTTTGTGGTTCATCGCAAGACCGCACGGCCGGGGACCTCACCGGCCCGCCAGAATCCGTTTCGCCGCGCGCACCAAGGCGTCGATCTCCGCGTCCGTGCCGATGCTGATGCGGACGAAATCCTTCACTTCAGGATGGGGCCACCAGCGGACCAGGATTTTGCGCGCGCGCCACTTCTCCAGCCACGCCTGCGCCGGGAACCGCGGCGGCTTCGCCATGACGAAATTCGTCTGGCTGGGGAAGACCTCGAAGCCCAGCGCCGTCAACTCGCCGCCGAGGCGCTCGCGGGTGGCGATCACCTTCCGGAAATTGCGGCGGTAGTAAGGCAGGTCGTCCAGCGTGGCGACGGCAGCGACCTGGCCCAGGCCGTTCACATTGTAGCTGTCGCGAATCTTGTGCAGCGCGCCGATGAGTGCCGGGTGGCCGATGAAGTAGCCCACGCGCTGGAAGCAGAGCGAGTAAGCCTTCGAGAACGTGCGCGCCACCAGGACGTGCGGATGGCTCAGCGCCAACGCCAGCGCGTTTTCCCGTGCGAAATCCACGTAAGCCTCGTCCAGCACCACCACGCCCTTTTGCGCGCGGCACAGCGCCTCCAGTTCCGCCGTGCAGTAGCCGCGTCCGCTCGGGGCGTTCGGCGTGGTGATGAACGACAACGCGGCGCGGAAGTCCCATTGGCCGCCCCGGCGCAAGTCCGCCAAGCCGGGCAAGGTGAATCCCGCGGCCAACGGCACCGCGTTGCGCACCGCGCCCGTGATGTCCGCCAGCACCGGGTAAAGCGAGTAGCTCGGATTGAAGTACTGGACCGTGCGGGCCGATAGCCCCTGCTCCACAAAGCGGGCCGTCGTTTTGGCGTCCCAAACGCAAGGCTGGCCGGCACGCGGCGGACCGCACTGCGCACACCTGGCTTCCGCCGGTTCCACAAACGCCCGCGTGGCCAGGGCGAGCAATTCATCCGAGCCGTTGCCCACGATCAGGTTCTCGACCGCGCAGCCGTGGAGCCGGGCGAGCTTGGCGCGGAGCGCATCGGCGGTCGGGTTCGGATAAAGTCGCAGCCGCTGGTCGCAGGCCCCTTTCACGGCGGCCAGCACTTTGGGCGACGGCGGATACGGATTCTCGTTCGTGTTGAGTTTGACCAGACCCTTGATCTTGGGCTGCTCGCCGGGGACATAGGCGTGCAGTTCCCGAACAAGGGGACGGATGAGACGTGAAGGAGTCATGGGAGTCAATTGCCCACGGGTTTGCCGGGATCGCCGGGGCGGAAATGATAGAACTCGCGGACGTGGCCATCTTCGTTGAAGCGCACGATCAGCACGAAGTTCTTCAGCCGGTGTCCGAATTGCCATTCCGGGAGGTCCTCGTAAGCCCGCTCCCGCACCGGGTCGCCCAGCAGGCGCCGCACGTCGGCCATGTGCATGCCCAGGCGGAGCTTGTTCACTTTCTCGACGGGAGCGGCGGGGCTGTTGTAGCACCAGCGCGAAAAAATCGTGAAGCCGGCGCCCAGCACGAAGAGAATGCCGAAGACCCAGACCCAAAGCGCGGTGGACTCGAAGTTTACCATTTCTCCACCCGGATGCGGGCCGAGCGTCCGTGGGCTTCCAGGCCCTCCACGTCGGCAAACGCCGCCAGCGTGGCCAGCGATTTCTTCAACGCCGCGCGGTCGTATTCCACCACGCTGGTGCGGCGCTGGAACTGGTCCACTGTCAGGCCGGCGAACGACGCGCCCGCCCCGCCGGTCGGCAGCGTGTGGCTCGGCCCGGCCATGTAATCGCCCAGCACCGTGGGCGACCACGGCCCCAGGAAAATCGCGCCCGCCGTGCGAATCTGCTCCGAGAGCTGCCGCGCTTGGCGGGTCATCACCTCGCAATGTTCCGGCGCGAGGCGATTGGCCAGTTCGAGGCCTTGCGCGAGGTCCTTCACCCGGATCAGCCAGCCGTTCTGATCGAGGACGCGCTGGACGAAATCGCGGCGCGCGAGCGTCGGCAGTTGGCGGGCCAGTTCCTTCTCCACGCCGCGGACCAATCGCGCCGACGGCGTCACCAGCCACACGCGCTCGTGGCCGGAGCCGTGTTCGGCTTGCGCCAGCAAATCCGCGGCGACGAACGCCGGGTTGGCCGTGTCGTCCGCCAGCACGAGCAACTCGCTCGGGCCCGGCAGGAGGTCGATGGCCACCCGCCCGACGAGCAGGCGTTTGGCCATGACGACGTAGGCGTTGCCCGGCCCGAACACTTTTTGCACCGGACGAATCGTCTTCGTGCCCAGCGCCAGCGCGGCGATGGCCTGCGCCCCACCCAGCCGGTAAGTCTCTGTGGCGCCCGCCGCGCGCACCGCGTAGAGGAGCGCGGGGTTGATCGCGCCGTCCTTCCCGCACGGCGTGCCAACCACGATCTCGCGGCAGCCCGCCACGCGCGCCAGCGAGACAGTCATCAACGCGGTCGAAACCAGCGGCGCGGTGCCGCCGGGAATGTAGAGGCCGACGCGCTGGAAGGCATCGAACTTCTCGCCCACGCTCGCGCCTTGGGCGTTGCGCGCGGACCAATTCCGGCGCAGGGAGCGCTGCGCGAACTCGGAGACGTTCTTGTCCGCGGCGGCCACGGCGGCGCGCAGCCGATCGTCGGCCTGCACGGAGGCGGAAAGCCATTCGGCCTGGGTGACGGCGAGTTGTTCGGCGCGGAGCTTGGCGCCATCGAACCGCTCCGTAAATTCCAGCAGCGCCTCATCCCCGCGCGTGGCCACGGCATCGATGATGGCGCGGGTGCGCTCCTCGATCGTCCGGTCGAAGAGGCTCGAAGCTGCGGCAAGCTGGCTGAGTTGTTCGGCAAAACGCGTGTCGGTGTGGCGAAGAATCTTCATGCGCGGGGCCGACGCTAGAGGAACGCCGCGCAAAAGTCAAAGTGAGGGAATACGCCGCCGCACCGCCGTTGAATTAAGGCCAGCGGCACAGCCAAGCCGACAGGTTCCTGCTCTTAATCTTGATCGTCATCTTCATCTCCCCAGCACTTCAGCGAGTAAGAGTAAGATTATGAGTACGATGAAGAGCCTACCGCCGCTGCTTAATTCAACGGCAGTGCCCCACCGCCGAGCGCCTGGACCACCGCGGCATAGACCGCGTCCACCTTGACGGACGCCATGCAGGCGAGCAGGTGTTCCGTGGTGCCTTTGATGGGGCGGCCGTCGTAACGGTAGTAATCGAGGTTGCGGCCGTGGACCATCGGGTTGGGGACTACGCGGTAGTTCGTGCGCCACGGCAGGTTGGTTTTGTTCAGCGTCGGCGCTTCGATGACGATCTGGTTTGGCACCTTCATGGCCGCGGCCAGGTGCATCAGCGCGGTATCGACGCTCAGGAAAGCGTGGCAGTGCTTCATCAACGCCGCCGCCTGGCGCAGGTCCTTGCTGGCCACCGGGTAGATCGACTGGCCGCCGATGGTGGCGAGGATCTGGGCGTGGGCCTTCTCCTCCTCCGGGCCGCCGAACAACAGCACGGCGAGTTGGGGATGGGAGCGGTTCAGTTCCTTGAGCAGCGCCACGTAATGCTCCAGCGGCCAGCGTTTGAGCGTCAGGTTTTTCGTCCCGCCGGAACCGACGTGGAGGCCCAGACGCGGGCGATCCTCCAGGCGATGCCGGTGAACGAACTCCCCGGCCCAGGCGGTTTCCGCGGGCGACAGGAACACTTCCATCTCAGGCGCGGGCAGCAGCGGCTGCTTGCCGAGCAAGCCGAGCAGGCGGTTGTTGTTCTCGACGCAATGGACTTCGTAGTCCTGCGGGATCGTGCGGTTGACGAGCAGGTTGTCGAGCGGGCCGTGGCACTCGTAGCGATGGCTCAGCCGCAACGGCGCGCCGAGCAGCCGCGCCACCACGCGGTAGTGGATCGGCCCTTGCGTGTGCGTGTTGAGGGTGATGTCGTAGTGCTCCCGCCGCAGCTTCAGCAGGTAGGACAACGCCCTGATCCGGCCTTCCTTGATCAGGTTCTTCTGGAAAACCGTGTTCAAGTGCGGATTGCCTTGCAGCAAGTCTCTTGAGCCGGGCCAGAAGACGAAGGCGTCCAGTCGCGCGTCCGGGTAGTGGAGCCGCAGTTCGTGCATCAACGGCGTGGCGATCAGGCAGTCGCCGATGCCGGCCAGGGCGATGACCAGCAGCTTCACTTCACGCCTCCGGCCAGCACGGTCTGGAAATGCGGCGGTTGTTCCTCGCGGGCCACGACCGTGATCTCGATGCGCTTGAAGCCCGCCGCCTCCAGCCAGTGTTGCAGGTCGCTCTCGGCAAAGCCCAGCCAGTGGTCGCCGTACAGCTCGCGGGCCTTCTTGAACTGGTGCCGGAGCAGATCGAGGACCATGACCTGTCCGCCGGGCTTGAGGAGGCGATGCGCGCTGCGGATGGCCTTGGCGGGATCGGCCGCGTGATGCAGTGCCTGGCTCAACACCACGAGGTCGATGCTCTCCGGCTCGATGGGCGGCTCCTGCAAATTGCCGAGGCGGAACTCCAGGTTCTTCAATCCGTTCTTCTTCGCCTTCTTGGCGCCGAACGCGACCATCTTCTCTGAATTATCGACGGCGATCACTTTCTTGCAGCGCCGCGCGAGCAACTCGCTGAGCAGGCCCTCGCCCGAGCCGAGGTCGGCCACGACCAGCGGCGGGAGGAGGCGCAGCAGCAATTGCCCGAAGGCCTGCCAGGACCGCCCCGGTCCGTAGCTGCGGTCGAACCGGCCCGCCACTTGGTTGAAATAGACCTGCTCCTGCGCCTGGCGCAAAGCGAGGATGCGCTTGAGGTTCACCTGGTCCGCGGCGTGGTCGGGCAACTCCCGCGCGCCGCGGATGGCGAGTTGGACGAGTTCGCGCGCCGTGCTGTCGGCCTCGGCGTTGAGCCGGTAAAAGATGCGCTTGCCCTCGCGGCGGGATTGCAGCAAGCCGGCATCCTGCATCAGCCCCAGGTGCGTGGAGATGCGCGACTGGCCCAGCCGTGTGATCTCCTGCAACTCATGCACGCTCAACTCGTCGCGCTCCAGCGCCGCCAGGATGCGCAGGCGGGTCGGGTCCGCCAGCACCCGCAACGATCTCAAAGTGGTGAACATGTGTCTTGTTTGCCGGGGCGACGCTAGCCAGACGCTGGACGGCTTTCCAGCCTAAACATGGCGGGTAATCAGCGGCCCAAGACTGCATCAAGCTCTCGCCTGGCAGACCGGGTAGCGCAGGTTTTCAACCCTTGTCATTACCCACATCTTTTCAGTCTCCCATTAGCTGGACGCCTTCACTCATCCACATCAGACGCTGCCAGCCGCGCCAGATCGTTTGCCAGCCGGGCAGCCCGTCCTGCTTGCGC